>NC_007794.1:712500-1425000 GCF_000013325.1 Novosphingobium aromaticivorans DSM 12444 | reverse complement strand
CGCGGCGGACGACCTTGTCCTGGGTCAGCGTGTTGCCGTTGACGTCGACACGCTCGACATAGACGCGTGGCGCTTCCGCGATGCGGAAGTTGACCGACATCGTCAGGTCGTCCTTGTTGCGCGAGAAGTCGGGCCGCACGTCGGCAAAGGCATAGCCGAACGCGCCCGCCGTCTCGGTGAGTGCGTCGACCTGGTCCTCGACCATCTTTGCGTTGTACCAGTCGCCCGCCTTCATCGGCAGGCGCTTGGCCAGCGCTTCGCTGTCGAAGTCGCGAATCTGGCTGTCGACCTTCACGTCGCCGAATTTGTAGCGTTCGCCTTCCTCGACCACATAGGTGATGATGAAGTCGCGCTTGTCGGGCGTGAGTTCGGCCACGGCCGAGACGACACGAAAATCGGCATAGCCTTCGGTCAGGTAGAACTGACGCAGCTTCTGCTGGTCGAAAGCGAGGCGGTCCGGGTCGTAGCTGGTACCGCTGGAGAACAGCCGGAAGAAGCGCGCCTGCTTGGTCACCATCTCGCCGCGAAGCTCGCTGTCGGAGAACTTCTCGTTGCCGATGATGTTGATCTGGCGAACCTTGGACTTCGGCCCCTCGCTGATCTCGAACACGATGTCGACGCGATTCTGGTCGAGCATGACCATCTTGGGCTCGACCGTCGCGGCGAAGCGCCCCTGGCGCTTGTACAACTCGATGATGCGCGCAACGTCTGCGCGGACCTTCGAACGCGTGAAGATCTGGCGCGCCGCGAGCTTGATCTCGGGCAGGATCTTGTCTTCCTTGAGGCGCTTGTTGCCTTCAAGGATGATGCGGTTGATGACCGGGTTTTCCTTGACCTGCACGACAACGTCGCCGCTGTTGTTGCGGATCGAGACGTCGGCGAAAAGCTCGGTCGCGTAGAGATCCTTCAGCGCCTGGTCGGCGGCAGCCTGAGAATAGGCCTGGCCCGGACGCAGACGGATATAGGACAGGATGGTATCCGGCTCGAGACGCTGCGATCCCTGCACGGTGACCGACTTGATGATCTGCTCGGCGGGAGTGCCTTCGGGTGCGGCAGGACCCGGCTCGACAGCGCGCGCTTCGGGCGGAGCCACGGGCGGCTCGCCCCGCATGCCGCCCGGCGGCGGTGCGCCACGCGGCGGAGGACCGCCTGCCTGGGCCATCGCCAGGGAAGGAACCACGGCCAACGCGGTTGTCGCCAGCAGGAACGCGCCCAGGCCCGGAGCCTGCAAGTTACGTACCGCGTTACGTCCGATCATCACCAAGCGCCATCCCGTATATAGTGGCGGCTGGACGCCCCCGAGGAGTGTCCGACCGCGGCAAGCAGTGCTGCCATGTGCCCGATGGTACAAGGCCAATCAAGCAAACATTGCCCCGCATTTCTGTGGAAAGACATTCTGTGGATGCCCGGCCCCGTCCCCAGCCGGCTCAGCCTGCGCCCACCGCACCGGGCGCGCAGAATTCGAAAACGTACCCTCCAACCGACCTTAGCCCCCGAAGATCTTCAGGGATGCCACGTCGTTGATCGTGACAAACAGCATCAGCGCCATGACGAAGGCCAGGCCCGTGCGGAACGCCCATTCCTGCCCGCGCTGGCCCACCGGCTTCCTGCGGATCGCTTCAGCCGCGTAGAAAGCAAGGTGACCTCCGTCGAGGACAGGAATTGGCAGCAGGTTAATGAACCCCAAGTTAATCGAGATCAACGCGACAAAACCGACGAAAGCCTGCCATCCCGAAACGAGTTGTTCGCCGGAATACTTGGCGATCTTGATCGGGCCGCCCAGTTCCTTGACCTCGCGCTTGCCGGTGATGATCTGGCCGATGCCGTTGACCATCATGCGGATGATCCCGCCCGTCTGCATCACGCCCTCGGCAAGTGCTTCCACCGGACCTACGCGCACGATCTCGTAAGACTTCGGGCCGATACCGAGGAACCCGATCTTCTGGGTGTTGCCGAACCGGTCGCTCTCCATCTTGACCGCGGCGCTTGCGGCGATCTCGACCTGGCGGCCGTCGCGCAGCACGACGAGGTCCAGTGGCTCACCCGGATTCTGGCCCACTTCGAGCCGCACGTCGAGGAACGAATCCACGGCCTTGCCGCGGATCGACACGATCCTGTCGCCGAGTTCCACGCCCGCGCGATCCGCTGCCGAACCGCCCTGGATCTCGCCCACAACGGGCGGGACCACGACCTTGCCGTAGCCAAGGGTGAAGCCTGCAAGGATGAGAACCGCGAACAGGAGATTGGTGACCGGTCCCGCCAGCACGATCAGCGAGCGTTGCCACAGGGGCTTCGCCGGAAACGTGCGATTGCGCTCCTCGGCGGGCAGCGAGAGCCATTCAGGGCTTGGCTGGCTGGCCGGGTTCATGTCGCCCGCGAACTGCACATATCCGCCCAGCGGCAGCGCGGAGAGCTTCCAGCGCGTGCCGCGCTTGTCGGTCCAGCCCGCGATCTCCTTGCCGAAGCCGATGGAGAATACATCCGCCTTCACGCCGAACCAGCGACCGACAAGATAATGCCCGAACTCATGAATGAAGACGAGCGGCCCCAGCACGAGCACGAAAGCCAGCAAGGTCGTGAGGATTCCGGGGCTTTCCATCATCTGCATCGCAAAGCACTCGTCAACGCACCGGCTCCATCAGTTCGAGCGCCCGCGCCCGCGCCTCTGCATCGACCGCGATAACCTCGGCCAGACTGCGCGGGGCAGGCGCAAGACCGTGCGCAAGCACGTCCTCGCAACATTGCACGATCCGGGTGAACCCAATCTGACCGCCAAGGAACGCCGCAACCGCCATTTCGTTCGCCGCGTTCAGCACGGCTGGCGCCGCACCGCCCGCAATCACGGCTTCGCGTGCCAGCCGCGTCGCGGGAAACCGCTGCTCGTCCGGTGCACGGAAGGTCAGCTGCCCAATGGTCGCAAGATCAAGCGGATCGCAAGGCGTGTCCATCCGGGCCGGCCAGGCAAGCGCCGACGCGATCGGCACGCGCATGTCCGAAGGCCCGAGTTGCGCCAGCGTCGAACCATCGCGGTATTCGACCATGGAATGCACGATGGACTGGGGATGCACGATGATGCGCAGCCGTTCCACGCCGACGGGGAACAGGTGGAAGGCCTCGATGAACTCGAGCCCCTTGTTCATCATCGTTGCGGAATCGACGCTGATCTTCGCGCCCATCGACCAGTTCGGATGCCTGACCGCCTCGGCGGGCGTGGCGCGCTGCAACTGCTCGGTCGTCCAGTCGCGGAACGGACCGCCGCTTGCCGTGAGCGTGATCGCGCGAACGTGGGCGATGTCGTTACCCTGTAGGCACTGGAAGATCGCGTTGTGTTCCGAATCGACCGGCAGCAGCGTGGCGCCGTGGCGCTCCACCGCCGCCATCATGACGTCGCCAGCGGAAACCAGCGCTTCCTTGTTGGCCAGCGCGATGATCCCGCCGCGCTCGATGGCTGCCATGGTCGGCGCGAGCCCGGCGCATCCGACGATCGCGGCGACAGTCACTTCCGCACCAAGCGCAGCCGCATCGATCAACGCGCCTGGTCCAGCCGCCGCCTCGATGCCCGATCCAGCCAGCGCATCCCGCAAGGCCGCCAGCGCGCTCTCGTCGGCAACAACCGCGACCTCAGCCCCGAACTCGCGGGCGAGCGCGGCCAGTTCGCGCGCATTACCGTTCGCGGTCAGCGCCACTACGCGCCACTTGTCGCGCTCGCGCCGGATCAGGTCCAGCGTCGAGGCTCCGATCGATCCGGTCGCGCCAAGGACGGAAATCGTTCGCGTCATCGGCTTACAGTCCAGCCTGCGTGGCGGCCCATGACGTCCCGACAATGATCGCAACCGGGAGCAATCCGTCAACGCGGTCGAACAGGCCTCCGTGGCCAGGTATCAGGCGCGAGGAGTCCTTCACGCCAGCCCGGCGCTTGAGCCAGGATTCGAAGAAGTCGCCCACTTGCGCGAAAACCGCCAGCACCGCCCCGGCGATTGCGGCAACGCCCACGTTTGCCACCTCAATCGCGGCGCCAAGACTTGGCCCGGTTGGCCCGATGGCGGAAAGCAGGTAGCCCGCCGTCAGCACTACGACCGCCGCCCAGACGCCAGCCGCCGCCATGCCGCCGGCCAGCCCGGACCATGTCTTCGAAGGACTGATCCTAGGAGCGATCTTCGGGCCGCCGATTGCACGACCGGTGAAGTAGGCCCCGGTATCGGTGCAGATCACAAGGCCCATCGTCGCGATCAGCAGCGCTTCGGGCATCACGACCAGAGCCAGCGCACCCCAGCCGATGTAGATTGCGCCGGAAATGACCATCGATGCGAGTCGCGCCGGGTTCTCGGCAAACTTGCTTGCCAGCCGCACATATTCGACGAAGACGCCAAACGCCACGACAGCCACGAAAAGGTCCAGCACCACGCCACCGAACCAAAGCGCGGTTCCGGCGATCGCCAGCATGATCACGGCAGAAACGATGCGGACGGGCAGGTCCGATTTCTTCACGGGAGCGGGTCCCGGCGGTGTCAGGGTCGGCTCAACGTCCACCGAAGCGCCTCTCTCGCGATGTGAACTGGTCAAGCGCGTCGCGCAGGTGGGCCGCAGTGAAATCGGGCCAGAGCACGTCTGTAAACCACATTTCGGCATAGGCCGCCTGCCACAGCAGGAAGTTCGACAGGCGGATCTCTCCCGAGGTCCGGATCAGCAGGTCCAGAGGCGGCAGGCAGGCCGTATCGAGTTCGGCCTCGATCGCCTCGGGCGTGATCGCACCCTTCTCGGCCGCGCGAGCGGCGGCACGGGCGATTTCCTGCTGCGACCCATAATTGAGCGCAATGGCCAGGGTCGTGCCCGTATTGCCCGCCGTACGCGCCATGGCATCCTCGATCATCTGGACAATATCAGGGGCAAGTGCCTGATAATCACCGATGATGCGTAGCCGAGTATTGTTCGCGACGAACTCGTCCAGATCATTGCGGATGAAGGTGCGCAAGAGCCCCATCAGGTCCGCGATCTCGTCGGCGGGCCGCTTCCAGTTCTCCGACGAGAAGGCGTAGAGCGTGAGCGCCTCGAGCCCCATGTCGCGGGCAGCGCGGGCAATCTCGCGCACAGTATCGACCCCGCGCTTGTGCCCGAAGGCCCGCGGCATCATGCGCTTCTTCGCCCAGCGACCATTGCCATCCATGATGATGGCAACATGCCGCGCGCCATGCGGCGCGGTGCCGCCGGTCGAGGCGGGGACTGCGGTCACTTGCCGAGGATTTCCTTCTCCTTGGCCGCGGCAGCTTCGTCCGCCTGCTTGATGATATCGTCGGTCAGCTTCTGCAGATCGGTCTCGGCGCGCTTGCGCTCGTCTTCCGAGATTTCCTTCTTGCTCTCGTCCGCCTTCAGCGCGTCCATGCCATCACGACGCACGTTGCGGATCGCGATACGGGCGTTTTCGGCATACTTGCTGGCAAGCTTGGCCAGTTCCTTGCGGCGCTCTTCGGTAAGGTCGGGGATAGGCAGGCGCAGCGTATTGCCGTCGCTGATCGGGTTGAGCCCGAGGCCCGCAGAGCGGATCGCCTTTTCAACTGGGGTCACATTCGACTTGTCCCACACCTGCACCGAAAGCAGACGCGGCTCGGGAGCAGAGACGGTCGCCACCTGGGCCAGCGGCATGTGGCTGCCGTAGACTTCGACCACGATCGGATCGAGCAGCGCAGTGTTGGCGCGGCCGGTGCGCAGGCCCGAAAGATCGCCCCTCAGCGATTCCACGGCGCCCTTCATGCGGCGCTCGAGGTCCGCCTTGTCATACTTGGCCATGTCAGGCTTCCTTCTTCACGGTGGTCTGCGTCCCCTCACCCGCAAGTACGCGGGCCAGATTGCCCCGTTCGCGGATCGAGAAGACGACGATGGGAATGTTGTTGTCACGGCACAGCGCAACTGCGCTGGCATCCATGACCTTCAGATTGTCGGCCAGGACAGTGTCGTAATCGACTGTTTCGTAACGCTTTGCCGCCGGGTCCTTCTTGGGGTCGGCATTGTACACCCCGTCGACGCTGGTGCCCTTGAGCAGCGCGTCGCACTTCATCTCGGCGGCGCGCAGCGCGGCACCGGAATCGGTGGTGAAATAGGGAGCGCCGACGCCCGCGGCGAAGATCACGATGCGTCCCTTCTCGAGGTGACGCTCTGCACGGCGGCGGATTACCGGCTCGCAGACCTTGTCCATCTCGATCGCGGACTGGACCCGCGTCGGGACGCCAAGCTGCTCGAGAGCGGATTGCATCGCCAGCGCATTCATGACCGTGGCAAGCATGCCCATGTAGTCGGCCTGAGCACGGTCCATGCCCTTTGCCGCACCCGCCATGCCGCGAAAGATGTTGCCGCCGCCGATGACGAGGCAGATTTCCAGCCCGCTATCGCGCGCATCCTTAACTTCCTGGGCCACCCGCGCGACGTAGTCGGTGTCTATCCCGAACTGCTGTTCCCCCATCAGCACTTCGCCCGAAAGCTTCAGGAGGATGCGCCTGTAACCGGGAACGCAGGAAGGGAGGCTCATGGGAAGAACGTACTCGTGACCGAAGGGAATTGGCCGCCCTTATACCCCTGTAAGGGGCGGTGCCAAGGGCGCAGACGTAACTATCCCCGCACCGACGGGCCGGCGCAGCGCCAGCCCGCCCGTGCGGGGATCGTTGATTTCAGACTTACTTGATGCCGGCGGCAGCAGCCACTTCGGCAGCGAAGTCGGTCTCTTCCTTCTCGATGCCTTCACCGAGCTGGAAGCGGACATAGTCCTTGAGTACGATCTTCGCACCGGCTTCCTTGCCGGCGGCGTCGACGACCTGCTGAATGGTCGACTTGTTGTCCATCACGAAGATCTGCGAAAGCAGCGCGTTTTCCTTGGCGTACTTGGCGACGGCGCCGTCAACCATCTTCGCCTGGACTTCGGCAGGCTTGCCGCTCTCTGCCGCCTTCTCGGCCGCGATCTTGCGCTCGCGGGCGATCAGTTCGGCGTCGAGGTCGTCCGCGGTCAGCGCCAGCGGGAAGGCAGCAGCGATGTGCATCGCGATCTGCTTGCCGAGCGCCTCGAGCTTGTCAGCCGCGGCTTCCGATTCGAGCGCGACGAGCACGCCGATCTTGCCGAGGTTGGTGGCGGCGGCGTTGTGCATGTAGGGCACCACGATACCGTTCGAGACGGCGACGTGCTTGATGCGACGCAGCTGCTGGTTTTCGCCGATGGTGGCGACGTTGTTGGTCAGCTTGTCGGCAACCGTGCCGCCGTCCGGATAGGCGGCAGCCTTCAGTGCCTCGACATCGGCGGCAGCGGTGTTCAGCGCAACTTCGGTCGCCTTGCGCACGAAATCCTGGAACTGGTCGTTCTTGGCAACGAAGTCGGTTTCCGAGTTCACTTCGAGCGCGACGCCCTTGGTGCCCGAGACGGCGACGCCGACGAGGCCCTCGGCGGCGGTGCGGCTCGACTTCTTGGCGGCGGCGGCAAGACCCTTGGCGCGCAGCGCGTCAACGGCGGCTTCGAAATCGCCACCGCTTTCGTCGAGGGCCTTCTTGCAGTCCATCATGCCGGCGCCAGTGCGCTCGCGCAGGTTCTTCACGTCAGCGGCGGTGTAGGCCATTGCGTTGATCCTTTATTCTTGAAAACGGGGAAGGCCGCAGCATTGCCGCGGCCCGTAAATCGCATCCGGGACAATTCGGTGACGGCCCTGCCCTTTTGACCAGGGCCGTCACGCGATGATCCGGATCAGACTTCCGCAGCTTCTTCAGCAAGCGGCTCGGCCATGGCGCCGAGGTCCGCACCCGAAGCAAGAGCGGCGTCGCGGCCACCCTTGGTAGCCGCAGCAGCAACGGCTTCGCAGTAGAGGCGGATCGCGCGGCTGGCGTCGTCGTTCGCCGGGATCGGGAACGCGATGCCTTCGGGCGAGACGTTCGAGTCGAGGATTGCGACGACCGGGATGCCGAGGACGTTGGCTTCCTTGATCGCCAGCTCTTCCTTGTTGGCGTCGATCACGAACATCACGTCGGGGATGCCGCCCATGTCGCGGATGCCGCCGAGCGAAAGCTCGAACTTGTCACGCTCGCGCGTGAGCTGGAGGACTTCCTTCTTGGTGAGGCCCGCGGTGTCACCTGCGAGCTGCTCTTCCAGCGCCTTGAAACGCTTGATCGAACCCGAGATGGTCTTCCAGTTGGTGAGCATGCCGCCCAGCCAGCGGTGGTTGACATAGTGCTGGCCCGAAGCGCGCGCAGCCTGGGCGATCGGCTCCTGCGCCTGGCGCTTGGTGCCGACGAACAGGACCTTGCCGCCAGCCTGGACGGTGGCCGAGATGAACTCGAGCGCGCGCGCCATGAGCGGAACGGTCTGCGACAGGTCGAGGATGTGGATGCCGTTGCGGGCGCCGAAGATGTACGGCTTCATGCGCGGGTTCCAGCGGTGGGTCTGGTGGCCGAAGTGCGCGCCGGCTTCGATAAGCTGATGCATCGTGACGACAGGAGCCGCCATAGGTATTTCCTTTCCGGTTTCGCCTCCGGGAAGCTGGAACCGCTGCGGAGATCCCGCTGCTGGCACCGGTGAACTTGCTTCCCGTGTGGATTGCCGGACCGCCCGCATGCACCGTGCCCGCGGGTCCTTCCGACGCGCCGGCCCTTAGATCACGCCGGAGCGAAAATCCACCCCTTATTCAGCCCGCGTCGGACAGCATCGGGTGCCTTGCCGGCGCATGGGCACGACGTGTCGCATTTTCCGATTGACGGAACGGAACAAAAAGGGAACATTCATCCCATAGCCGAATCAAACGGCCTCCAGTCAGGAACAATACAGCAATCCACAGGTTTTCCACAGGCCAATCGGAACCGTAGGGGGACCGGGCCGGAGGAACGAAAGCTCAAGGAAACGCCAAATGCTCGCTCTGCTCTGCACTCTGGTCTTCGCCGCAGCTGCCACTTTCGCATTGGCCGCAGGCTTCCTCACGATGCAGGGCCGCAAGGCGCAGATCGTGGCACTGCTGGCAGAACGGCGCTCGCTCCGGATGGACCGCGAGTTTCTCGTGCGGATCACCAGCCACGAAGCCGAAGCGCCCCGCGCATTCGCCGCGCCCCAGCTTCGCCGGATCGCGCGCCGGGCGGTCAAGCGGTCGGAAGCTGCCCGGCTCGGGCGTGGGCAGCGCGCTGCCGCCTGACCTTTGCGTAACGATACACGCCCATCGGGATGAGCAGCAGGTAAACCACGCAGATCCCCACCAGCGTCAGCCAGGGTTCGGTCAGCAACGCCGCAATCACCAGGCCCACCAGCAGGATCAGTTCAAGCCGTACGTTTCGGCGCGGCCGCATCGAAGTCCAGCTGAGCGTTGCGATGTTCGAGATCATCAGGAACGCGATCAGCACCAGCCAGGGTCCCGTGACGATGGGCTGGCGGAACCAGGGATTGTCGGTCGCGAACCACAGATAGAGCGGCAGGAACGCAAGCCCTGCGCCGACCGGCGCCGGAATGCCGGTAAGGAACCCGGCTGACTTGTGGGGTTGCTCTTCAATATCGATCCGCGCGTTGAACCGTGCAAGGCGCAGCGCACATGCGATCGCTACGGCAAGTGCGGCAAACCAGCCGACGCGCGGCGCCTCCTGCAGAGACCACAGGAACAGGATCAGCGCCGGTGCTACGCCGAACGAGACGTTGTCGGCCAGACTGTCGAGTTCCGCGCCGAAACGCGATTGCGCCTTTAGCAGGCGAGCTATGCGCCCGTCGATGCCGTCCAGCATGCCCGCGATGATGACCGCCGCTACCGCGCGCCGCCAGTCTTCGGCAACCAGCACGGGGTCGGTGCCCGAAGCCGCGGTTACGGCAAAACGGATGCCGGTCAGGCCCGAACAGAGGGCCGCCGTGGTGATGGCGTTGGGTGCCATCGCGCGCAGCGTGAGTCCCCCGGGAAGGCGACCCCGGCGCGGGCCCTCGGGTTCGCCCTGGGCAATCACTGCCCGATACCCTCGATCATCGGCGCCTCGCCGATTTCGGCAAGCACCGTCTCGCCCGCGATCACCTTCTGCCCCATCAGCACCTTCGGCTCCGTTCCGGCCGGAAGATAGACGTCGACCCGGCTGCCGAAGCGGATCAGGCCGACGCGCTGGCCGACCGCGACGATGTCGCCGCCCTTCACGAAGGGCACGATACGGCGGGCAATCAGCCCTGCGATCTGGGTGAAGCCGATCTGCACGCCGTCCGCGCGCTCAACCAGGAAGTGCTGGCGCTCGTTTTCCTCGCTCGCCTTGTCGAGATCGGCGTTGAGGAACTTGCCCGGGATATAGACCACGCGACGAATCGTTCCGGCGATGGGCGAGCGATTGATATGAACGTCGAACACCGACATGAAGATCGAAACGCGCGTTACCGGCGCATCGTTCATGCCGCGCACGCCGCTGCCGTCATCGGCGCAAAGTTCGCGCGGGGGCGGAACCTTCTGGATCAACGTGATCAGGCCGTCGGCAGGGGACACCACGAAGCGGTCGTCACGCGGCGTGACGCGAACCGGATCACGGAAGAACGCCAGCACGCCCAGCGTGAGGAACGCCAGTGGCCAGGCGATGGTCTCCCACGCCATGAGCGCCGCGCCAAGGCTGGCCACTGCGGCAATGAGGCCGAACTTGCGGCCTTCGGGGTGGATGGATGGCCATGACCATCCGGCGGTGCCGCGACCGCGGTTATCGAGTATTTCTCCGGACATTCGCCCCATCTAGGCGCTGGCTCGCGCCGCGACAAGCAAACATCCTGCCTATCCTGCGGGGTTCGGCGCGGTTGCGGGCATGACCCGCTCCAGAAATTCGATGACGGCCGCGTTGAACAGATCGTTCCGGTCGCCCGCAACCATGTGCCCCGCGCCGCCGATGTCAGCCACTTCCAGGCGGTCGATCCGCGCCGACAGGTCGGACACGCCCTCGTCGGTCACGATGTCGGATTTCATGCCGCGCACCAGCAGAGTCGGCACATGCGCGGTCCATTCAGCGGTATCCAGCATGTCCGGGATAGAGCCGTGATCGCGACCGCCAGTCAGGAACTTGGGGTCCCAATGCCAATGAAACCGCCCGTCATCTCCAAGGCGCAGGTTCTTGCGCAGTCCGTCGAGCCGTGAAGGGCGCGGGCGATCGGGATAGTAGGCCGAGATCGCATCGGCCGCATCCTCGAGTGAAGCGAAACCGTCCGGATTGGCCGTCATGAAGCCGACAATGCGCTCCACCCCCTGCTCCGAAAGGCGTGCCACCACATCGACCAGCACCAGCGCCTTGGGCACTGTCCCGTGACATGCCGCCGCCATCGAGGACAGCCCCCCCAGCGAAGCGCCGACGAACGCGAACACAGGTCCGGCGTAGCGAACGATCGCCGCAAGGTCCGCCGCGCGGCGCTGGTACGAGTAGTCGCCTTCCGGCTCCCAGCAGCTATCGCCATGGCCAAGCAGGTCATAGTTGATCACGTGGTAACCGGCGTCGGCCAGTTCGTGCCCTGCCCGGTCCCAGCTATGCCGGGTCTGTCCCCCGCCGTGCCCAAGGATCACCGTCGGCGCACCGCGCGGGCCCAGCTCGTCCGCTGCGATATGAAGCCCGCCGGAAACCGGTATACGGATAGTCGTCATGCACAATGACTGGCGCATAGCTTCCTGCGGTGCAACGGTTTTTAACCGGGCGCTTAAAAGCGCCGTTCGCGGGAAGGCTGGTGGTGGACAGGGCTAGATTCGAACTAGCGTACGCTTGCGCGGGCAGATTTACAGTCTGCTGCCTTTAACCACTCGGCCACCTGTCCACACCAGTGTTGCCGGTGCCGGTTTTCCCGTGAGGGAAGACCGATTTCGATGATCTCCGAAGAGACCGTCCGGCCGAGAGGCGGCCCCTTTGGCGAAGCATGACTTGCCTGTCAATGGGTAGGCTGGCATGCGCGGCACGAATTTTTCCACGCTTTCACGAAAAGGTGCCAGATGCCCCGTCAAGACGATCAACCCAAGGGCCGCGCCCTGCGTGGCCGCGCCGGCCGCAACCGCAGCGGTCGCGGTTCGGGCCGGGGAAGCGCGGGCGCCATCCGCCTGTGGGGCCGCCATGCAGTCGAGGCGGCGCTGACCAACCCCAACCGCGATGCAAAGAAGCTGTGGGGAACGCGCGAAGCAATCCAGGCGATGCTCGACGATCACGACGCCGAACTGCCCGCTTCGCTTCCAGTGGAATACGCCCAGGCTGCCGATCTCGGACGCCTCGTTGCCAAGGACGCCCCGCACCAGGGCCTCGTCCTCGACTGCGCTCCGCTCGATGACGTGGTCCTCGACGACGTTCTGGACGAAGCCGAAGGCCGCACCATCGTCGTACTCGATTCGGTGACCGACCCGCACAACGTCGGCGCGATCCTGCGATCCTGCGCCGCATTCGACGTCGCAGCGCTCGTCACACAGGACAGGCACGCCCCACCCGAATCGGGCACCCTTGCCAAGTCCGCGTCGGGCGCGCTGGAGATCGTGCCGTGGGTGCGCGTCGTGAACCTGTCACGCGCGCTGGAGCGGATGAGCGAGGAAGGCTACTGGCGCATCGGCCTCGATGGCGATGGCAAGGCCGTGTTCCCTGCCGCCCTGCCCTCGGGCCCTGTGGCACTCGTGCTCGGCGCTGAAGGCGAAGGATTGCGCCACAACGTCGCCCAGCACTGCGATTCGATCGCGCGGCTACCCATTGCCTCGGCCATCGAAAGCCTTAACGTCTCGAACGCCGCGGCGATCGCGCTCTACGCCGTCGCAACGCGCGAAGGCTGATGGGATACCAGGAGGGGCACATGCGTCGATCGAGTGCAATCGCGGCGGTCGTCGCAGGGCTTCTCCTCCTGGCCGGGTGCATGGTTCTTCCAGGCCGGTTCGCGTCCGACCTCGCCTTGCGCAAGGACGGCACGTTCGACTTCTCCTACAAGGGCGAGATCTACCTGCTCGCCCTGTCGAAGATGGCGGCGGAAGAGCGCAACCGGAAATCCTCAGACGCGCAGTTCGAACCGTCGACCTGCTACAGCGACGAGACCGGCGACGAACGCGAATGCACCTCGGACGAACTCGCCGCGCAGAAGAAGTCGTGGGAAGAGGACGTCGCCTCCAGCAAGGCCGCGGCGGAGGAAAAGAAGAAGTCCGACGAACAGATGATGAAGGCCATGCTTGGCGGCATCGATCCCTCCGATCCGCGCGCCGCGCAGGAGTTCGCAGACCGGCTGCGCCGCCAGAAGGGCTGGAAGTCGGTCGTCGACAAGGGTGATGGCCGCTTCGAGGTGGAATACGCGATCTCCGGGCGTCTCGACCACGACTTCACTTTCCCGACCATCGAGAAGCTGCCGATGATCACGCCTTTCGTCACGCTGATCCGCCGCGCGGACGGCAGCGTGCGGGTCGAAGCACCGGCCTTTGCCTCGGGCGCGGCCAATTCGCCATGGATGGGCATGGCGACGGCCGCTGCCGACGAAAAGAGCGAGAAGGCCGGCGGGGACGGCATGCCTGTACTCGACGGCGTGCTGACTCTGGTCACCGACGGCGAAATTCTCGCCAACAACACCGACGAGGGACCGCTGGCCGTGCCGACCGGCCGCAAGCTCGAATGGATCATCAATGCCCGCACCGCGACAGCGCCGACGGCCCTGGTCCGCCTGACCCGTTAACCCGCACCTGCCCGGCCGCAGGCACCCGGCAAAAAGAAAACCGCGCCGCCCGGATGGGCTGGCGCGGTTTCTTTCGATCGCATGCGCCCGACCATTGGTCGGGCGGTCCGTCCGTCAGTTGACGGCGTCCTTGAGGCCCTTGCCAGCCTTGAACTTGGGCTGGGCCGAAGCCTTGATCGACATGGGTTCGCCGGTCCGAGGGTTGCGGCCGGTCGAAGCCTTGCGCTTGGCGACGGAGAACGTGCCGAAGCCAACGAGACGCACTTCATCGCCCTTGGCGAGAGCGCCGGAGATCGATTCGAAGACGGCCTCGACGGCCTTGGTCGCGTCACCCTTCGACAGTCCGCTCGCGTCGGCGACGGAGCCGATCAGATCGTTCTTGTTCATTCTCGGAACCCCCTAGTTCTATTTCTTGGGAAAAGCTGAATTGCGTGGCCTTTCGGGTGCGCGGAAGAAAGCCGAGAAAAAACGGACTGTCAAAGGCAAATGCGACGAACAATCGGGAATATTCCCGACAATTCGGGGCTTTGGCGAGCTGAGGGCCACCCCGCGCAATTTCGTTGCGCGAGGCGGCCCTCGATCAACCTTTCAGTGGGCCGTCGGCGAGGTCGCAGGGCCAGCGACCGTAGGGGCGGGCTGGGTCGCCAGATCGTCCGCTTCAGTCCACTCGATCGCCTCGGGCGTCGTGACCAGCGCCCGCGCCAGCACTTCGTCCACGTGGCTCACAGGCACGATCTCGAGACCTTCCTTGATGTTGGTCGGAATCTCGGCAAGGTCCTTGCGGTTCTCTTCCGGGATCAACACCGTCTTGATGCCGCCGCGCAGCGCGGCCAGCAGCTTTTCCTTGAGGCCACCGATCGCCAGCACGCGACCGCGCAAGGTGACTTCGCCGGTCATGGCCACGTCCGCCCGCACCGGAATGCCCGTCAGCGTCGAGACCATTGCCGTGACCATGCCGATGCCGGCGCTTGGTCCGTCCTTGGGCACCGCGCCTTCGGGCAGGTGGATATGCAGGTCCTTGCGATTGAAGATCGAAGGCTTGATGCCGTAGGCAGGGCTGCGCGCCTTGACGAAGCTGAACGCCATCTGGACGCTCTCGCTCATTACCTCGCCCAGCTTGCCGGTGGTCTTGACCGCGCCCTTGCCGGGCACCGTCACGCTCTCGATCGTCAGCAGTTCGCCGCCGACTTCCGTCCAGGCGAGACCCGTGACCGCGCCGACCTGGTTCTCCTCGTCCGAAACGCCATGCCGGAACTTGCGGACCCCGGCGAAGTCGGAAAGGTTGTCCGACGTGATCGTCACGCTCTTGGTCTTGCCCTCGAGAATCTGACGCAGCGACTTGCGCGCCAGCCGCGCGATCTCGCGCTCCAGCGTACGCACGCCCGCCTCGCGGGTGTAATAGCGGATCAGATCGCGCAGGCCTTCCTGGGTCAAGGTGAACTCACCCTTCTTGAGGCCATGTGCCTCCACCTGCTTGCGCACCAGATGACGCTCGGCGATTTCGACCTTCTCGTCCTCGGTATAGCCCTCGAGCCGGATGATCTCCATGCGGTCAAGCAAAGGCTGAGGCAGGTTGAGGCTGTTCGCGGTGCACACGAACATCACGTCGGACAGGTCGATGTCCAGCTCCAGGTAATGGTCCTGGAACTTGGCGTTCTGTTCCGGGTCCAGCACCTCGAGCAGTGCCGAAGCCGGATCGCCGCGGAAGTCCTGGCCCAACTTGTCGATCTCATCCAGCAGGAACAAGGGATTGGCCGTACCCGCCTTCTTGAGGTTGGTCACGATCTTGCCCGGCAGCGAGCCGATGTAGGTGCGGCGATGCCCGCGGATCTCGGCCTCGTCACGCACGCCGCCCAGAGACTGGCGCACGAATTGGCGCCCCGTAGCCTTGGCGATGGACTTGCCAAGGCTGGTCTTGCCGACGCCCGGAGGGCCGACGAGGCACAGGATCGGCCCCTTGAGCTTGTTCGTGCGGGCCTGCACCGCCAGGTACTCGACGATCCGGTCCTTGACCTTGTCGAGCGCATAGTGATCGGCATCGAGCACGGCCTGCGCCGCCGGGATGTCCTTCTTGAGCTTGCTGCGCTTGCCCCACGGCAAGCCCAGCAGCACGTCGAGGTAATTGCGGATGACGGTCGCCTCCGCGCTCATCGGCTGCATGGTCTTGAGCTTCTTCAGCTCAGCCGTCGCCTTGGCGCGCGCTTCCTTCGACAGCTTGAGCTTGTCGATCTTCTCCTGCAGTTCGGCGATCTCGTTGGCTTCCTCACCGTCGCCGCCGCCCAGCTCCGACTGGATCGCCTTGAGTTGCTCGTTCAGGTAGTACTCGCGCTGCGTCTTCTCCATCTGACGCTTCACGCGGCCACGGATCTTGCGCTCCACCTGCAGCACACCAAGCTCGCCTTCCATGAAGGAAAGCACCATCTCGAGCCGCTTCATGGGGTCGTTTTCGGAAAGCACCGCCTGCTTGTCGGCGACCTTCGCGGCAAGGTTCGCCGCGACCGAATCCGCCAGCTTGCCAGCGTCCTCGATATCACCGAGCTGACCACCCGCATCCTGCGGCAGCTTCTTGGAAAGCTTGGCGTACTCGGCGAATTGATCGACGACCGAACGCATCATCGCCGAAATTTCGGTGCCTTGCGATACCACCGGCTCGATCGGCTCGACCTGGGCAATCAGCATCGCGCCCTGCGCGGTGGTTTCCTCGCGCAGACCTTCCAGCATCGCACGCTCGCGCCCTTCCACGAGCACGCGCACGGTGCCGTCGGGCAGCTTTAGCAATTGCAGGACGCTGGCAATCACGCCGGTATCGTAAAGATCGTCGCGGTCCGGGTCGTCGCAACCTGGATCGAGCTGCGCGAGCAGGAAGATATCCTTGTCGCCGGACATCGCCGCCTCGAGCGCAGCCACCGATTTCTCGCGCCCCACGAACAGAGGCACGACCATGCCGGGGAACACGACGATGTCGCGAAGGGGAAGCAGAGGATAGAGATTCATGGGCACTTCGTTTCCGTCCTGTCGGGCACGCCGCCCGACGCTTTGACCCGGATATGGGGGTCCCCTGTCCTTGCCGCAATGGCCTTGGCGACTTCGCTTGTGGATCACCGGCACGAGTCTGGCGCCGGACGCAATGAACTTAGCGTAAACGGTATGTTAGGTATGATCCCCGCATGGCGTTCGGCACGAAGGTCGCGTGCGTCGCGGCAGACTGCGGGGATCGCCAAAGGGAATGTTGCGAACACGGACAACCTTGATCGTCGGCGCCGGGGCCAGTGCCGAACTGCAGTTTCCCACCAATGCGGAACTCCTGGCCCGGATCATCCAGGGCTACGATTTCAAGCGCACTGCCTCAGACACGTCCACCCGCGACGGACAACTCCTGCTCCGCAACGTCTACAAGCTGGCCGAACGCGCCGGAAAGCCGGTGGAAGAGGTCGCCGTCGCGGCCGAACGCCTGCGCAACGCCTGCCGCCTCGGCCGCTCGGTCGACACGGTGCTGGAACAGTACGATCACGATCCGCTGGTGGTCGCCTGCGGGAAGCTCGCGGTCACCTATTTCATCGGCCAGGCGGAGGCGCGTTCCAGCCTGCGCGAGGCCCCGCGCCTCGAAGGCGAACTCCCCCTGCAGGGCAAGGTCGCGGAATACTGGCTGTACCAGCTTGGCCAGATGCTGACCTCGGGCGTCCCGCGCAGCCGCATCGGCCAGGTGCTGGAACAGCTCACCATCGTCAACTTCAACTACGACCGCTCGGTCGAACACTTCCTGCCTTACGCGCTGGTCATGGCCTACGGCATCGATCTAAAGGAAGCGCAGGGCGTCATCGCCGAAAAGCTGCACGTGATCCATCCACACGGCGCCATCGGCAGGCTGCCGTGGCAGCGCGGCGACGCCCCGCAGGCGGAATGGGGCGCCGAGCAGCCCTGGAACATCCACGCGATCGCGGCGCAACTGAAGTCGCTCAACGAGCGCAGTACCGAAAAGGCCGCCGTGCGCGAGATCCGCGTGGCAGTTGCCGCCGCAAAGCGCCTGGTGTTCCTCGGCTTCGGCTTCCAGCCGCAGAACGTCGACCTCCTGTTCGAGAACACGCTGTCGCACAATCCCGAAGTGCTGGTCTCCACTTATGGAATGAGCGCGGGCAACGCCGCCACCGTCGCGCAGATGATCCGGCGGCTGGCAGGGCTCGAATCCGAAGACCTGCTGATGATGTCGCCCAACAAGGCCTGGGAAGTCCTGCGCGATTACTCGCTTCTGCTGGAAAGCTGAACGCGTTCAGCCGCCGGTCGGCAGAGGCTGCACCACAGGTTCGGAAATGAAGACCGGCGCTGGCGTGGCGGCAGTCTGCGGCGCGGCTTCCGGGGGCGCCGGCGGCAGGACGGGGGGCGTCGTCGGCGTGATCGCCGGCAGCTTGATGGTCCCCTCCTTCTGGAAGTCCGCCTTGCCCTTGAGCGCGTCGATCTCGGCTTGCCTAGACTTCAGATAAAGCTCGCGATAGCTCGCATAAGGATTTGATTCCTCGCGAATACGCTTGAACAATTCATCGTTCATAACGCGCTCGTCAAGGGAGCGGATCACGAAGCTGCCATAGACATACCCGGGATGGCGCAGCGGGCCGCCAACCGCGAACGGCAGCAGGAAACGGTCCAGCCCAAGCCCGATGACATCGCGCAGCGTCGTCGGACCGACAAGCGGCAGAAACATGTAGGGCCCTGGCCCTATGCCATAGTAGCCCATCGTATAGGCGAAGCCGTTACGACGGTAAGGCAGGTTGAAAGGCTTCTTCTTCGCGACGTCGACAAGCCCACCGACGCCGACGGTCGAATTGACGGCAAACCGCCCGACCGTTTCAGCCGCCTTGCCCGGCTTGAGCTGCAACAGGAAATTCAGCGCGACGATGGGTTCGGTCAGATTGCGCAGGAAATTGCGCAGGCCCATCCGCAAGGGGCGCGGCACGCCCTTCTCATAGACCTGCGCGACCGGCGCGATCACCGCATCGTCCACCGCCTGCACCGCATCGTAGCTGGCTTGGTTGACCGACTGCATCGGGTCCTGAGGCGGCGTGCGTTCGCCCGAGACGACGATCCCGTCCTGCTCCTGCTCGATCTGGTCAAGTGAGGGTGCCGGTGCCTGCGGCAGGGCAACCTCGACCGAAGTCTGGGAAACGCTGGGCGTTTGAGCGGGCGCTTCGGCGGGCGGGGCGGCAGCCTCGCTTGCCGGTGCGGATTGAGCGACCTGTGCCTGCACGGCGACCTGGTCAGGCGTCGCGCTCGCATCCACACCTGGCACGGCAAGCAGGGCAGCACTGGCAAGCAAGGTCACGCTCAAGAACAAATTCCCGTCAATTCAACAAAATACAGCGCATATTCGACGCTGCGCGCCAGCATCTGGACTGCCTGCCGCTCAGAACGGCAACTTGAAGCCGGGGGGAATGCCCGCTGCCATCTGCACCTTCTGCATCTCTTCGGCAGCAGCCGCATCGGCCTTGCCGCGCGCGTCGTTGAACGCCGCAGCGACGAGGTCTTCCAGAATGCCCTTTTCCGAAGGAGCCAGCAGGCTGTCATCGATAGCGACGCCAATCACGCGCCCCTTTGCCGACGCGCGGATCTTCACCAGGCCACCACCGGCCGCACCTTCGACCTCGATCGCATCGAGGGTCGCCTGCGCGTCCTCCATCTGCTTCTGGATGGTCTGCGCCGCCTGCTGGGCGGCCTGGATCATCTCTTCCATCGACTTCATGCGCGTTTGCTCCAGGGTCTCTTCTCGTGCTCTCGCGAGCTTTCCTCATCAATGATCACAGCGCCCGGAAAGGCTTCCAGCGCGGCCTTGACCAGCGGATCTTCCTTCATCGCCGCGTCCGCGGCCACGGCCTTGGCGGCCTTGACTTCCTCGAGACTTGGCTGCGCCACGCCCTCCGCCCGCTCGACGATCCACGCCTCGCCGGTCACATGGTTGAGCGCACGCCGAATATCGGGGGCAGGATCGCCGGGCAAGCCGGGCGCAAGCTGATAGCGCAGAAGCCCGGGCTTCAGGTCAACAAGCCTTACGGCGAGACGCATCGTCGATCCGACGAGTGGCGAGACGTGCTCGACCTGCTCGACCAGCGATTCCCAATCGACGCTTGCCGCCGGACCTGCGTCGGCGTGGACCTGACCTTGCGCGGAAGGTGCAGAAGCGGCGCCGTCACCACCCGCAGTCGGCGCTGCGACGGCTGGGCGCGAAGCAAGTTCCTCGAGCTTCCTGACCAGTCCGCCCGGATCGGGCATTTCCGCCGCATGCATCACGCGCAGCAGCGCCATCTGCGCGGCGACCAGCGGGTCGGGCGCAGTCTTCACTTCTTCATAGCCCTTGAGCAGAAGCTGCCAAAGCCGGTGAAGCTGTCCCGCCGAAATTGCCTTGGCCCAGCCTTCCAGTGCCTCGCGCTCCTCAGTCGAACGCACGTCCGGTCCGACGCCGCCGATCTGGGCCACGGTAACGCGGTGGACCACGTCCATCTGCGCGCGCATCATCGCCACCGGCTCGATGCCCAGCGCATATTGTTGCGCCACTTCCTCGAGCACGGCGGAGCCATTCCCGGAAAGCACGGCATCCAGCAGGCGGCGCTGCATGGTCTTGTCGGCAAGGCCCAGCATCTGGCGGACCTGCTCCGCCGTCACGCGCGTCTTGCCATCGTCGCTGCCAACGAGATCCGCGTGGCTGATCGCCTGATCGAGGATCGACAGGCCGTCACGAACCGAACCTTCTGCGGCGGCGGCGACCATCGCCAGCGCCTCTGCCTCGGCCTCGACGCCTTCCTTCTCGCAGATCATTGCGAAATGGCTGGCAAGCAGCGGCGCGGGAATGCGCTTCAGGTCGAAACGCTGGCAGCGCGACAGCACCGTGACCGGCAGCTTGTCTACCTCGGTCGTCGCGAAGAGAAACTTCACGTGCGCCGGCGGTTCCTCAAGTGTCTTCAGCAACGCATTGAAAGCATTGCGAGATAGCATGTGGACTTCGTCGACGATGTAGATCTTGTAGCGCGCCGAGACCGCAGCATAACGCACCGCCTCGATGATTTCGCGCACGTCGTCCACGCCAGTGTTGGACGCGGCGTCCATCTCGATCACATCGATGTGCCGACCCTCGGCAATCGCGCGGCATGGCTCGCACACGCCACAGGGATCGATGGTCGGACCGCCCTGCCCGTCCGGGCCGATGCAGTTGAGCGCCTTGGCGATGAGCCGCGCGGTCGAAGTCTTGCCCACCCCGCGCACGCCGGTCATGAGGAAGGCATGAGCCAGCCGGTCGCGCTTGATCGCGTTGGCCAGTGTCTGGACCATCGCATCCTGGCCGATCAGTTCGGCAAAGGTCTGCGAGCGGTACTTGCGCGCCAACACGCGATAGGGCTGCGCCGGAGGAGCGGCGGAAGGCGCAGGAGCGGACTGCGCAGCGACTGCTACGGCAACCTGCCCGGTCACCTCGGGAGCGGGCGCCGGAACGACGGCAATTTCCGGTGCGGGAGCGGGTGCAGGTTCGGGAGCCCCGAACAACGATACCTGTCCTGCTGCCTCGAGTTCCTCGGCGCTGGGACCGAGATCGTCCTCGTCTTCCGGCCCGTCGCCAAACATGTCAGGTGAATCGCCCATCGTTCCCTATCTAGGAACTCGGCGCGCCCTTGTCGAAGGGCACGCATCGTTATGGGTGGAAAAGGATAAAAGGAGCCGGCCGACCCACCGCAACCCGTTGTGGCTGCTTCCTTCCGGACCTGACCAGGTTGGCGGACGCAAGCGTCCGACCGACTCCCGGCGCGGCATATGGAGAGGTGACGGGGGTTTGTCCAGCCCCTGCTTGCAGCGGCGCGGGCAAGCGGCGGAATACGGGGGCAGGCCTCGCGGCGCTGCCCGGCCCGGCTTACCTGAAATTGTCCGCGTAGCTCTGCAGCTTGAGCTTGCGCGGGGGCGTCGGGATGACGTGCGCCTCGATGCCGTGGCGCGTGGCATAGGCCTGCGCCTCTTCAAGCGTTTCGAACTTCAGGACGACCTGGCTTTGCGTGTCGCCGGATCCTGCCCAGCCCATAAGCGGGTCGGGACGGCGAGCTTCCGCCGGTTCGAATTCGAGCAGCCAGTCGCTGGTCCGGGCCTTGCCGGACTGCATGGCGTTCTTGGGGCGCTGGTAGATGCGTGCGGACATGGCGGCGCTTTCGGGCGAATCCGCGCGCAAATCAAGTCCGCATTCGCTTCAGGTCCGGCCCTTTTGTGCATTGAAGGCGTTCTTCGTCTTCAGGCTGGGGTCCTCGCTCCACGGTTCGTCGGGCCAGCGGTGCTTGGGATAGCGCCCCTTCATGTCCTTGCAGACGTCTTTCCACGACCCGCGCCAGAAGCCGGGGAGGTCCGCCGTCGTCTGGATCGGCTTCCCGCCGGGGCTGGTCAGGCTCAACAACAACGGGCGCGGCGGCTGGCCCACGCAAGGATGCCGGTCGATCCCGAACAGCGCCTGCACGCGCAGTTCCACGCAAGGTCCGCCCTCGTGGCCATAGTCGATCGCATGGCTCGTCCCCGCGGGAGATCGGAACTCGGCAGGTGCCAGCTTGTCGAGCATCTGCCGTTCGTTCCAGTCCAGCCGCCCCAGCAGCGCATCGTGCAGCCTGCCAGCCCCGACTGCCAGATCCCGCCTGCCCTTCACCAGCGGCAGTAGCCACGCCTCCAGATCGTCCAGCAAGGCGGCGTCCGACAAGGCCGCAAGGCCGGCATGGCCCGCCCGCACGAGCAGCGCCTTGGCGCCCTCCCCCAGCGGCAGAAGATCCAGCCCGCGCGAGCGCACTTCATCGATCAGGAGCCGCGCCGCGGCCTCTGCATCGGGCGCTGGATCGGGCACGCGTGCCAGCACGATAGCGCCCAGCCGCCGCTCCAGCCGCGCTTCGACACGGCCGTCCGCTGCGTTCCACGACAGCGTATGGCGTTCCTCGACCCGGTGCGCGAGGTGGCGGGTGACATCACTTTCCTCGAGAGCCGCCGCTGCGGTGATCCGCGCGCCCTTCGCCTCACCCTGGGCATCGCCAATAACCAGCCAGCGGGCGGTCGCAAGAGGCGAGGCAGGGTCGAGGCGATACCCGCGCCCGCCAGACGACAGCCATTCCTCGCCCGAAACCGAACGCGCGCGCGCGATACGATCGGGGAATGCCTCGGCCAGAAGAACGCCGGTCGGCACCTCGCCTGCCCTGCCGCGCGGGGCGAGTCGCTCAGCCATGCGCGCCCAGCGCCCCGCCAGCTTGCGCGAAGCCTCGGCACGGCTGCCGCGCTCGCTCGCCCAGCGGTCCAGCCGCCGCGCGAGGTCTTCGCCGCGTCCGCCAAGGCCACGTTCCTGCAACAGCAGCGCAAGCCGCGCCGCCTCCTCTGCCTGCCCGCGCTCGGCGGCGAAAAGGAGCATATGGGCCAGCGCCGGCTCCATCGGCAGCTTCGCCATCGCGCGGCCATGCGTGGTGATCCGCCTGTCTTTGTCGAGCGCACCCAACGCCGCCAGCGCACCTTGGGCCGCCGCCATGGCAGCAGCCGGGGGCGGATCAAGCCAGGCCATCGTGGCCGGATCGCCCGCGCCCCACTGCGCCAGTGTGAGCGCCAGCGGCGCAAGGTCGCTGGTAACCATTTCAGGCGGGTCGAACGCCGGACGGCCCGCGTGGGACGCCTCTTCCCACAGTCGATAGGCAACGCCCGGCCCCTGCCGCGCCGCGCGACCCGCGCGCTGGGCAGCCGATGCCTGACTCGCCCGCGTGGTGACAAGGCGCGTGACTCCCGCTGCCTTGTCGAATTCTGCCCGGCGCGACAGCCCGGCGTCCACCACCACGGACACGCCATCCAGCGTCAGCGACGTTTCGGCAATCGCAGTGGCCAGCACGATGCGCCGACGTCCGGAGGGATCGCGCCGGATTGCCGCGCGCTGGCCGCCGGGCTCAACCTGTCCGTGCAGCGGCAGGATCAGCGCCTGCGGAAGGCGTTCGGCCAGAGTCTCTGCGGTCCGTTCGATCTGGGCAACGCCGGGCAGGAAGGCGAGGATGTCGCCCTCCTCCTCGCGCCATGCCGTCTGTATCGCCGAGGCCATCGCCACCTCGACCTTCGCGTCGGGCCGGGCGCCAAGCCACCTGATCGCGAGCGGATGGGCCTTGCCCTCGCTCTCGATCACCGGCGCATCGCCCAGCAGCGCGGCGAAGCGGGAGCCGTCGATCGTGGCTGACATCACGACGATCCGCAGGTCCTCGCGAAGCACACCCTGAGCCTCCACCGCGAGCGCGAGGCCAAGGTCGCTATCGAGGTGGCGTTCGTGGGCTTCGTCAAAGAGCACCGCCGAAACGCCGGACAGTTCGGGATCATCCAGAATCGTGGCGACGAAGATCGCCTCGGTCACCACCAGCACCCGTGTCCGTGCCGAACGCCTGCTGTCGAGCCGGGTAACGTAGCCGATGGTGCCGCCCGCTTCTTCGCCGAGCATCTCGGCCATACGCTCGGCCGCTGCGCGCGCGGCAACGCGGCGGGGCGACAGCACGATGACCTGCCCGGTGCACCAGGGTTCCGCCAGCAAGGCGGGCGCCACCGCAGTGGTCTTTCCCGCGCCGGGCGGCGCGATCAGCACCGCGCTCTCCCGCTGGCGCAGCGCGGCAAGCAGGTCCGGCAGGACGGAATGGATCGGCAGGTCGCTCACGCCGGGCGCCTTACCGGGGATGCCTGCCCGCTGGCAACGATTTGCGCCAAGGCCCGTTCACCCTTGCAGGCAGGCGAAGGGTGCGACAGGGCAGGACGATGAAGACCACGCTGGAATTCGTGGTGGCACTGACCACCGGCATCCTGTTCAGCGGCGCCGTGATCGGCGCCGCGATCCTGGGAGCCTGCGCGTTCTCGGCGGGAAGCTGCTACTGGCTGTGGCGCCGCTTCGGTCGCCGCAAGTAGCCGCGCCCGCCCTCACCCCATCGGGTAACGGATTTCGCGGGAAACCTTGTCGATTGCCCGCAGAACCTCTTGCGACAGCTCGAGGTCGGCGGCAGCCAGGATCGGGGCGAGCTGGTCTTCCGCGCCAACGCCAACGATCGTCGAGGCGACGAAATCGTGCTGCTTGGACCAGGCGACTGCCATTGTCACCGGGTCGAGGCCGGCTTCCGCGGCAATGCCCATGAAGCGCTCGGTCGCGGCAAGGGTGCGGTCGTTGACGAAGCGCTTGCCCATTTCCGCCTGACGGCCCTCCATCGCCAGGTAGCGCGAGAAGCGCGCTCCATCGGGCCGCTGGCCGTTCAGGTACTTGCCTGAAAGAACCCCGCCGGCAATTGGCGAATAGGGGATGAGGCTGACGCCTTCCTTCCGGCAGACCTGAGCCAGCTCGTCCTCGAAGCGGCGGTTGTTCAGACTGAAGTTGTTCTGGATGGTCTGGTAGCGTGCCGTGCCAAGCCGCTCGGCGGCGGCCAAAGACTTCATCAGGCCCCAGCTCGTCTCGTTCGAGCAGCCGGTGATGCGGACCTTGCCCGCCCGGACCAGCTCGTCCAGCACTTCCATCGTCTCGTCGTAGGACGTGTCGTGATCCGGCCAATGCGTCTGGTAGAGGTCGATGTAGTCGGTACCCAGCCGAAGCAGGCTGCCTTCGATCGCACGCACGATGTTGTGGCGGTCAAGCGCGGTCATCCCTTCGCGGCATGGCGAACGGAACCAGACATGGCTGGGACCGGAAACCTTGGTCGCAAGCACAATGGCATCGCGCGGCTTGGTCTTGAGCCACTTGCCAACGATTTCCTCGGTCCTGCCAACCCATTTGACATCGGGCGGAACCGGGTAGCCTTCAGCAGTATCGTAGAAGTTGATGCCGGCATCGTAGGACCGGTCGAGAACCCTGAGCGCCTCCGCTTCGCTTACCTGGCTGCCGAAGGTCATCGTCCCCATGCAGATGTCCGAGACGACGATGGCCGAGCGGCCGAGGCGACGATACTGCATCAGGGTCCAACCTATCTGTTCGAGGGGGGCTTCAGAATCTCCGGGCGACGGCGAACTCGGCCGCTTCCGTCATTGCCGCCTTCGCCGCACTTGCCGGGAAGCCCGAGATCGCGTCGATGGCGCGCTGCGCATACATCCGGGCGCGTTCGCGCGTCGCATGGACCGCATCGTGCCGCCGGATAAGGGAAATGGCATGGGCCAGGTCCGCGTCGGAGGAACGCTCTCCCGCGATGGCCTGCTGCCAGAACCCGCGTTCTTCCTCGTCGCCGCGGGCGTAGGCGAGGATCACCGGGAGCGTCATCTTGCCCTCGCGGAAATCGTCGCCCTGGTCCTTGCCCATTTCGGCGGCATCGGAATCGTAGTCGATGGCATCGTCGGCAAGCTGGAAGGCAATGCCGAGATTGCGGCCATAGGCATCGAGCGCGAGTTCGTCGGCATCGGGCCGCTCGGCGACGACGGCCGCGATGCGGCAGGCGGCCGAAAACAGCGCGGCAGTCTTGGCGGCAATGATATCGAGGTACATTTCCTCGGTCGTGTCGATCTGGCGCTGGGCGACGAGCTGGTCGACCTCCCCTTCGGAGATGACCGCCGATGCGTTCGACAGGATGCGCAGGACCTTGAGCGAGCCGTCCTCGACCATGAGTTCGAAGCTGCGGCTGAACAGGAAGTCGCCGACAAGGACCGTCGCCGGGTTGCCGTAGACGATATTCGCGGTCTTCTTGCCGCGACGCATGTCGGAGCCATCGACGACGTCGTCATGCAGGAGCGTTGCGGTGTGGATGAATTCGACTGCCGCCGCGAGCTTGTAATGGCGGCTGCCGCCGTAGCCCAGCAGCGCCGCGCTCGCCAGCGTGAGCATGGGGCGCATCCGCTTGCCACCGCCGGCGATGAGGTGACCCGCCAGCGTCGGAATCAACGGGATGCGCGACTGCATCCTGTCGAGAATCACGGCGTTGACGCTGTTCATGCCTTCAGCCACCAGCGCCATCATCGGCGCAAGCGAGGGTTCCGCCTTTCGCGGCAGGGTATGGATGGTCGCGGTCATCGTGGCTGACCGCTTGGCCGCAAGGGCGGCGCTTGGCAAGACGCAAGTTGCACGTTAGCGCGCGGTTCGACCAAATGACGGGGTAAGGGAATGAGCGAAGATCCGGTGCTGGCGTCCTACCGCCAGTCGATCGACAACATCGACGCGGCGATGATCCACATCCTCGCCGAGCGCTTTCGCATCACGCAGGCCGTCGGCGCCTACAAGGCCGAGAACAAGCTTCCCGCCTCCGACCCCGGCCGCGAGGAACGCCAGATCGCCCGCCTGCGCAAGCTGGCCGAGGACGCCAAGCTCGACCCGGAATTTTCCGAGAAGTTCCTGCGCTTCGTCATCCAGGAAGTGATCCGTCACCACGAACGCGCGGCAAGTTCGACGGACTGAGGCAGGAGAGGCGAAAGTCCATTCGGACTTCCGTCAGTCTTCCAAAGGCACCCCAGGCACCTGCTTGGCCGTGCGAATCGTCAGCGAGGTCTTCACGCTTGCCACGTTGGGGGCCGGCGTAAGCTTGCTCGTCAGGAATTCCTGGAAGCTTTGCAGGTCCTTGCTGACGATCTTGAGGATGAAATCGATCTCGCCGTTCAGCATGTGACACTCTCGCACTTCGGGCAGCGTGCGCATGTGATCCTCGAACTGGCGGAGCGATTCCTCGGCCTGGCTCTTGAGGCTGACAAGCGCGAAGACAGTGATCGCGAATCCGAGCTTCGAGGCATCGAGTTCGGCATGGTAGCCCTTGATGACGCCCGCATCCTCGAGCGCGCGGACACGGCGCAGGCACGGCGGCGCGGTGAGCCCCACGCGCTGTGCGAGTTCCACGTTGGTTACCCGCCCTTCTGCCTGTAGTTCGGCGAGAAGCCGCCGGTCGATACCGTCCAAGGTTGCCATGCCTTCAATTCGTCCGTTTCACCTTCGCCCGTCGTAGCGTTCAGAAAGAAGCATGTCTGGCAACTTTCCGCACAAAATCGATGATCGGGCGATAATTTTATTGTGTCATATCGCAATCGTCCCACATTGCAACGCAGTGGATAGCAAGCTTTTGCGCTTGGCCACGATTTGTTAGCCTTCGATGCGCTAAGCCGTTCGCAAGGCACCATAAGCCTTGCCTTTGCCCTGCTCTCTCACGCGGAGTCCTGATGATCGTCGACGACCGCCTCGAAACCGTGCTGCGTACGAACGTGGCCGGAAAGACGGCGGCGCGTACGCAGCTGCGCCAGCTTGTCGACCTGCTTGGCGCGGTGCCGCTTTCGGAATGGACCGCAAGGCACGCAGCGGCATTGCAGCGTGTCGAATCACTGGCGGCGATGCTCGACGACGAAGGTAGCGCAGCCGTTTTGCGGTCGGTCCGTCACCGTTCGGCGGTACTGGTCTATCATTTTGCGCAAGGCGGGCCGCGCACCGCATCTGCGGCGATCGCAGCGGCCGATCTGCCCGACGAGGACTGGCTGGCCCTGATCCCGCGGCTGCCAACGCAGGCGCGCGGTTTCCTGCGGCATCGTTCGGATCTTGGCGAGGACGTGCGCAAGCTGCTCTCCCGGCTGGGGGTCAACGATTTCCTGCTGCCCCGCCCGGATGTGGCGGAAGACATCGCGGAGATTGCCCTGCCGGACGAGGACTCCTCCTTGCCCCCGGTTGCGCCGGAGACAGAGTTGACTGCGCCGGAACCGAACACTCCCGAACCCGCCGTGGTTGCGGCGGGAAGCCTGCCCGAAGATGGCATCGGGGCAATCGTGCGGCGCATCGAAGCCTTCCGCCGCCGGCGCGAGGAACGCCAGAGCGCGCCGGTTGCGCCAGGCACGACCGGCCTTGCGCCGCGGCTGCCCTTCGACGAGGAACGCGCCGCCGCGCGCAGGCAGGCAGCGATGGTCGACCTGCGTACCGATGCCGCCGGAATCGTCGTCCAGGCAGGCATCGATCCGGCAGGCATGCTGATCGGCAGCACGGTGTTTTCCGCTGCCTCCGACGCGCCCGTCCGCTGCGACGAGGCCATGGCACGAGCATTTCGCAGGCGCCAGCCGGTCAGCGCTGGCCGCATCGAGATCGAGGGCGCCGAGGATGTTGCCGGATCGTGGCAGGCGGATGGAACGCCTTGCTTCGCGCGCTCGGGCGGACAGTTCACGGGATACCTGCTGCGCCTGCGCAGGCCGCTCGCGCTGGTCGACGGCAAGGCGACAGAGGCAAGCGAACGCGCTTCCGAGGCGGACCGGCTTCGCCAGTTGCTGCACGAGCTGCGCACGCCGATCAACGCCATCCAGGGTTTTGCCGAAGTCATCCAGCAACAGGTCTTCGGGGCGACACCCCACCAGTACCGTGCAATGGCCGCCAGCATCGCGGCCGACGCCGCAGTGATGCTCGCCGGGTTCGAGGAAGTCGAAAGACTGGTCAAGCTGGAAAGCCGCGCACTGGAGATGGAGGGCGGCCACTCCGACGCCAGCGCCATTCTAGCGCGGCTGGTCGAGCAGGTTTCGCCGGTCCTGTCTGCCCGCAACGTCCGGCTGACCGTGGCCATGCCGCCCCACGCCGTCGACGTCGGCATGGCCGAGGACGAGCTTGAGCGCTCGATCTGGAGAGTGCTTTCGGTGATCGCGGCCAGCGTGGCTCCGGCGGAGCGACTATCGCTGGGCCTCGAGGCCGACGGCGCCACTAGAGAAATGTGGTTTACCCTGCCCGCATCGCTGCAGGCGCAGGACGACACCGCCCTGTTCGCACCCGAGGCGAGCGCCAGCGGGGGATCGTTTGCGGCATCGGCCATGCTTGGCAACGGATTTGCGCTGCGCCTGGCGCGGGCGGAGTTCGAGGCAAGCGGCGGAGCATTGCGGCGCGAAGGCAACCGCATCCTTGTGGAACTCCCGCGCTTGACCGGGGTTGACGCCGATCATACCCCGGGAACCGCGCGGGCATCGGGGCCGTCCGGGGAGGCCGGCAGGTTCGCGCGGGGGTGAACGTGGACACCGGCAATCGACCTTCGATCCTGCGCATGCCCGCGCAAGAAGACTTCGTCCGCTTCAAGCCCGGTTTCGGCACCCGCTTCCTGCTGACCGTCGATACCGAAGAGGAGTTCGACTGGAGCAAGCCACTCGACCGGACGAGCCACGGGCTTCACCACGTACCGCGCCTCGCCAAATTCCAGCAGTTCTGCGAAGGCGTGGGCGTCGTGCCGGTCTATCTCGTCGACTTCCCGGTCGCCAGCGATCCGCGCGCGGCAGATATCCTGCGCGATGCGGTCCATGCCGGAAAGGCTGAAATCGGCGTGCAACTGCACCCCTGGGTGAGCCCGCCGCACGACGAGGACGTCAATGTCCACAACAGCTTCGCGGGCAATCTTGCCCCTGAACTGGAACGCGCCAAGTTCCGCAAGCTGCGCGACACGATCGAGCAGGCGTTCGGCGTCGGGCCGCTGATCTATCGCGCGGGGCGCTATGGCGTGGGGCCGGCGACGGCTTCGATCCTGTCCGACTGCGCGATCGCGATCGACACCTCGGTCCGCTCGCGCTTCGACTACAGTTCGGCCGGCGGCCCGAATTTTCGGGAATATCCCTTGCGCCCGTGGTGGATCGACAAGCGCAACGGCCTGATGGAAATGCCGCTGACCACCGTATTCTCGGGACTTTTACGGCAGCAGGGACAGACGATCTATCCCGCGCTGTGGCGTGTGCCTCGCCTTCGCGGCGCGCTCGCCCGGATCGGGATGCTGGAACGCATTCCCCTTACCCCGGAAGGCGTGACCCTGGACGAGGCGATCAAGGGAATCGACATGGCGCTGGACGACGGGCTGGAGATGCTGGTCTTCTCCTTTCACAGCCCGTCGCTTTGCCCCGGGCATACTCCCTACGTGCGCGACGAGTCCGACCTTGACCTGTTCTATGCATGGTGGCGTGGCGTCCTGACCTACATGCAGCAGCGGAACGTCAAGCCGACCTGCGTGCGCGAGATCATGGAAGCGGCGGAAATCTGACGCTTCAACCCGCCTTGCCAATCCGGCGGTGCCCTTGTACCGGCATGCGCGCGGGGCCGTTCGTGATGGGCCTGTAGCTCAGCGGTTAGAGCTGGCCGCTCATAACGGCTAGGTCGCGGGTTCGAATCCTGCCGGGCCCACCATCACCCCGCTTCCCCCCTTTTTCCGGCTCGTCCATCGGACCGCCATGCGTCCCGCATCGAACGGCAGCGAGGGCTTTTCACAAGCCGGCTCGAAAAGTTGCACAATCTTGCGCTCGCCATGCTAGGCGCGCCGCCATGCTAACGATCAACGGCATTACCGTGCGCCTTGGCGGGCGCGACATCATTTCACGCGCTTCGGTGGCGGTGCCTCCGCGCGCCCGCGTCGGCCTCGTCGGTCGCAACGGCGCCGGCAAATCCACGCTGGTCAAGGCGATCATCGGCGAGATCGAACCTGACGAGGGCGCAGTCGAGATGCCCCGCCGTACGCGGCTCGGCTACCTCGCGCAGGAAGCCCCGGCGGGTGATTCGACGCCGTTCGAAACCGTGCTGTCGGCCGACAGGGAGCGGACCGAGCTTCTTGCGGAAGCCGAGACCTGCACCGATCCGGATCGCTTGGGCGACGTGCACGAGCGCCTGCTCGCCATCGACGCATACAGCGCCCCCGCCCGCGCCGCCCGTATCCTCATCGGCCTTGGCTTCGACGAAGACATGCAGGCGCGCCCGCTCGACAGCTTTTCCGGCGGCTGGCGGATGCGCGTGGCGCTGGCGTCGCTGCTGTTCTCGGCGCCGGACGTTCTCCTGCTCGACGAACCGTCGAACCACCTCGACCTCGAAGCGACGCTCTGGCTCGAGAACTTCCTCAAGGCCTACCCGGGCACGCTGCTGCTGATCAGCCACGAGCGCGACCTGCTCAACAACGTGACCGACCACATCGTCCATCTCCATGCGGGCAAGCTAACGCTCTATCCCGGCGGCTACGACAGCTTCGAGCGCCAGCGCAACGAACGGCTCGCCCAGCAGGCCGCCGCCCGCGCCGCGCAGGAAGCGCAGGCCGACCGGCTGAAGGACTACATTGCCCGCAACAGCGCCCGCGCCTCGACCGCCAAGCAGGCCCAGTCGCGCGCCAAGATGCTGGCGAAGATGCAGCCGATCGCGGCGGTCGTGGAAGATCCGTCGCTCAGCTTCGACTTCCCCGATCCCGAGGAACTGCGCCCACCGCTCATCACCCTCGACCTCGCCTCGGTCGGCTATGCGCCGGGCAAGCCGGTACTGCAGCGGCTCAACCTGCGCATCGATCCGGACGACCGCATTGCGCTGCTCGGCCGCAACGGCAACGGCAAGACCACGCTGGCCCGCCTGCTCGCCGCCCAGCTCGCACCGATGGACGGGGCGATGACGGCAACGTCGAAGATGCAGGTCGGCTACTTCACCCAGTACCAGGTGGAGGAAATCGCGGGCGGAGCGACGCCGCTCGAACTGATGACGCGCGCGATGGAGGGCAAGACTCCCGCCGCCATCCGCGCACAGCTCGGCCGCTTCGGCTTCTCTGGCAATCGCGCGACAGCCGAAGTCGGCACGCTTTCGGGCGGGGAGCGCGCGCGGCTTGCACTGGCGCTGGTCACGCGCGACGCACCGCACCTGCTCGTGCTCGACGAACCGACCAACCACCTCGACATCGACGCGCGCGAAGCGCTGGTCCAGGCGCTCAACGCCTACAAGGGCGCGGTCATCCTCATCAGCCACGACCGCCACATGGCCGAACTGGTGGCAGACCGGCTCGTGCTGGTCGATGGCGGCACGGCCCGCCCCTACGACGGCAGCATCGAGGACTACATCGACTTCATCCTGGGCCGGAACCAGCCCAAGGCGGACGGTGCGGGCGAGGCCAGGGAAAAGGGCGCGGCGCAGGATCGCAAGGCCCGCGCCCTCGCCCGCGAGGAATTGCGTGCGCTCAGGAAGAAGCAGACCGAAGCCGAAACCCGCGTCGGCAAGCTCCAGTCGGAAATCGCGCAGATCGACCGCGCGATGTTCGAACCTTCCAGCGCCCCGCCCGCGCTCGCCAAGCTGACGATGGGCGACCTTGCCCACCGTCGCGGCAAGCTGGCGAAGGAGTTGGAAGAGGCCGAAATGCTGTGGCTGGAAGCCGGCGAGGCGCTCGAAGCGGCGGGCTGATCCCCGCCGCTTCGGCGCTCCGTCAGGAGAGCGCCACCTTCACGTAGTCTGGCCGCAGGGGCAGTCGGCGTACCGGCTTTCCGGTGGCGTCCATCACAGCCGCCGCGATGGCAGGCGCCGCCAGCGCATTGGCGCTTTCCGAACCCTGGCCATAGTTGCCGACGGCAGGGTTTGTCTCGAAGAAGATCCGCAGCTCCGGCATCTCGGCCATGGTCAGGATGGGATAGCCAGACCAATCGGCGGAAGTGATCGCACCTTCGTCGAACGCGACTTCCTCGTGCAGGGCCTGGCTCACGCCCATCAGGCAACCGGCCTGGATCTGGCGGCGCAGTTGCAGCGGGTTGATGACGATGCCGACGTCGGCAACCATCGTCATCCGCTCGACCTTCACCTCGCCGCTGTCTGGCGTGACGGATACGTGGGCGGCACAGGCCCAGTAGCCATTGTCGCGCAGCATGATCGATACGCCCTGCCCTTTGACCGCACCCTTGCCCGATGCCTTCGCGCCCGGGGCTGGAGACGGTCGCGCCTGCCAACCGGACTCCTTGCGCAGCCGCTCGAGAATGGCGGTGAAGCGCGGATCGGTGACATGGTCGAGCCGGAACTGCAGCGGATCCTTCCCCGCAAGCATCGCCGCCTCGCTGATCGCCAGCTCGCGCGGGAAGTTCTGCTGGAACTGGATCGGCGTGCGCATCGAATGGTCGCGCAGGCCCACCGCAATCGGAGATTCCCGCTGGCCGACCTGCCAGGTGCCGAGCCCCTTCTCGCGCACGGCGCCGACCTTGCCGTAGACCCATGTGTCCTGGACATCGGTCACGCCGTTCTGGAAACCGTCGCGCGTTTCGGCCGAAGGCGCTTCAAGGACCGGCAACCCCGCCAGCAGCGCGCCGATCAGGCGATCGTCCTGCATCGGAGGCACACGGTGTTCGGCGGAATAGCCCTCGATCCGTCCATCCGCGCCGAGCGCGATGCGAATGTCGGAAAGACCGGCGGACGACTGCGTCGACCACTGCATGTCGTCGTGGCGCATCCACTGCACGCGCACGGGCCGCCCCAGTTCGCGCGAAAGCAGCACCGCCTCGTCCTCGCTGCCCGCACTGCCGCCATTCGAACGGCCATAATGGCCGGATCCTGGATAGGTCCGCACCACGACCTTGTCCTGCCCCGTGCCCAGCATCTTAGCGATCATCCGTCGCAGGTGCTGCGGGTTCTGCGAAAGCGTGTGCAGGGTAACCGAACCGTCGGGACGGTAGTCTGCCAGCGTGACCATCGGGCTGATCGGCGCGTGCTTGTGATAGGGCAGGAAGTACGCGGCTTGGTGCACCCTGGCTCCGGTAACGGCGGCCGGATCGCCCTTGTTGGCGGCGCCGTCGCGCACCGGGAAGCTCTTCCAGTCGGCCTTGTCGCGCATGTGGTCGCGCAAGCCATCATGGCCGGGCAGGCCCTTCCACGCGGTCCACGTCGTGTCTGCGGCAACCGCCTGCGCGGCCTGAACGGCCTCCCACTCTTCGGGCGAGACGACCGCCAGGAGATTGCCGATCCGCACCAGGCGCGCGCCCGGGAACTGCGCAGTATCGAGCGTGCCGGGCTTATCCAGCGTCGACCCCAGCGTCTCGGGATGGATCACACGCGCGTGGAGCATGCCGGGCAGCTTGACGTCACCCACCCATACCGCCTCGCCGGAGATCTTGGGACCCGTCATCGGGTTCGGCACCGGCTTGCCGACGATGGTGTAATCGGCCACCGGCTTCATCGGCGGCTCGCCCTTCACCGTGAGGCCCATCGGGCTGGTAAGGTCGCCCTCGACCGGGATCGTCAGCGTAAGCGACTGCCCGCGCACCAGCTCGCCATAGGTCACGGACTTGCCGTCACCCGAAATGCGGCCATCGGCGACCGAAAGCTTGTCCCGTCCGACACCGAGCTTCTTCGCGGCCAGCTCCAGCGCGGCCTCGCGCATGAACGCGGCGACCTTGCGCAGGTTCTGCGAGTATCCGAGCAGCCAGAATGTGCCGCCGCCGTCGGGCGTGCGGTCGGTATCGCCGGAAACGACCGTGGTCATCGCCGCGATCGGCATCGACAGTTCTTCGGCCACGATCTGGCGATAAGCGGTGTAGATGCTGCTCTGGCCGAAGTCGCACTTGCCAGTGCGGATCAGCACGGTGTTGTCGGCGTTGATCTCGATCCAGTTGGCGGGGATTGCCGGGTCGCTCGATCCGCTTGCCGCGCGGGCGCCGCTGGCCGGCAGGCCGAGCGCGACGACCAACGCGCCCCCGGCACCGACAAAGGCCCGGCGGCTGAGCGTCGCGCCGTGGATGGAAAGGGCTCCGCTCACTTCGCACCTCCTTCGGCCATGAGCCGCGCGGCGCGATGGGCGCCTTCCAGGATCGCGGCGTAGCTGCCGCAGCGGCACAGGTGGGGCGAAGGGCCGGAAGTGGTCAGCGCCTCCTTGATATCGCCATCGGTGGGCTTGGGGTTGGCCTCGAGCAGTTCGGTAATCTTGATCATCATGCCGAACTGGCAGATCCCGCACTGCGGCACCTGCTCCGCGATCCAGGCTTCCTGCACCGGATGGAGCTTGCCGGCCGCCTGCTCCGCCGAAAGCCCGCGCTGTGCGGCCCAGCGTGCGGGGAGGCCATCGACCGTAGTCACTTCCTTGCCCTCGATGGCGGCAACCGGGGTCACGCAGGCCCGCGTCTCCTCGCCGTCGACCAGCACCGAGCAGGCCCCGCACTGCGCCATGCCGCACCCGAACTTCGGGGTCATCACGCCCAGCTCGTTGCGCAGGACGTAGAGCAGCGGCGTATCGGAACCCGACTTGACCTCTCGCTCCGCACCGTTGACCCTGAGCTTCGTCATGTCCGTCTCCCCGGCGTGCGCCGACAATCTGCCCGCACCCTATTCCAGACGCCAGATAGCGCCGCTCCAGGCCTGAGACCACCAATGATTGCAGGCAGTTGACCAGCCAGCCGAATCAGCGCGATCCGCAACGTGACGTTGCGATCTTCGATGTCACAGGAAGCTGGAAAGGTCCGCCTCAAGTGAGCACGCCGGCGTCGTGCCCGGAATACATGCCTTCGGAACGAAAAGACAGAATCACACTGCCAAAGAAATGCCCTCGAAGGTCGATCGGAACAGCACTTCTGCCGATGACACCTGCTCGACTGTAGTCGCGAGACGAAATCCGCGCTACAACGCCTCCGATGGGGGACCGCTACTTCACTGTTTCACCTTGGCAGATGGCAGTGGCTTTCATCGCCCTGTTTACAGTCTACCAGTCGGCAGAGGGAATCGGAGCCCTGGTTCTGGACAGCAGCGCTGCACAGGGAGCGCTCATGCTGGCCGCCCTTCTGCTCGCGTGGCCGATAGGTCGATGGCTTTTGCGGGCGAAAGGCTACGCTGCCTATGGCTTGGCATGGCAACCTCGCGTCCCGATCTGGATCGTGGCGGGCATTCTACTCTCCATCATCGGGAAGGCTGTCGCGATCTTCGTCGGCCTGCGGATTGGTGCCTACAGCCCCGGCCACGAAGCACCGACAGGGCTGACCGTTGGCGGCGTTGCCTTCACCCTCCTCGCCACGTTCGTAGCTTCGACAACGGAAGACATCATTACACGTGGCTTTTGGTGGCGAGTCCAGCCGATCGCGGCAACCGCAGCGCGGTTCGTGATCGCGTCCGCCCTGATCTACGTCCTCAACCACGTTTTCCGGTTGGGCAATGGCCCTGCGGAATGGTTCATGCTCGCTTGCCTTGGCGTAACCTATGCCATTGCACTCGCTCGCACCGCCTCGCTTTGGGCTGCCGTGGGCCTGCATTGGGGATGGAATCTTGCCAACGGCCTCGTTGACGGATTGGTGTCACTCGACGCCAACACCGCGATAACCCCGTATCTCTCCGGGGTCACCAATCTGGTTCTGGCTGTAATCGTGCTCGTCTCGCCGATCTGGAAGGCCAACGGTTCTACCGACTGAATTGGACCCATGCATGCGCAGGCCGCACTCATAGGAAAACGAAGTCGTCGGCAGTCAGATTGCCCGTAAAGCCAACGAGAACGACGGCGTCAGCCCCCGCGTGAATGACTGTGCTGGCGACATCGTTGAACGTCGTGACCTCGAACACAAGGTCGCTGAACGCCGTGACGCCCGCAACGCCGACGAAGTGAATGACGTCGTGCTGGTCCTGGCTGAAGTCATGGATGCGATTTTGTGCCCCGACAGTCTGGCCGAGTGCCGCATTGTCCCTGAAAACGAATGTGTCACTCCCTCCGTGGGCCGTGTCGGACATGACCTGGGCGTCGCCCCACATGTCATTGATCACCGCGCCGCCAGCCGTTGCTGCCCCGGCATGAAGGATGTCGCCACCGCCCCTGGCGAAATCGTGCATTTCTTCGCCCTCGCCCAGCAGAAGATTGGTGACCGTGCCGGTGCCGCTGTTGTTTCCGCCCGCCAGCACGTCGTCACCGCCTTGCGTGGCGTTGAACATCTGGCTCGCGTCGCCTCGGATATTGTTGACCAGTTCGGTGCCGCCGCTCATGTCGCCCCCGGCAAGGTGATCTCTGCCGCCGATGACAACGCCGGCCATGCGGAAGGCATCTCCGAACAGATCATTGAGAAGGTAGCTGCCGCTGCTCATGTTGCCGCCGGTCAACCGATCGTTGCCTCCCGCGCCGGAGGCATACATCTCGAGGAAGTCTCCGACGAGGCCGTTGCGAACATCCCCCACGCCGCTGTTGGCGCCACCCGTCAGGTGGTCATCCCCGCCATTGGCACCGCCGCCGGCGTCGGCATTGCGCGCGTCGCCGTAGAGGGTGTTTGAAACACTGCCGCTGCCGCTATTGCTGCCGCCCGTCAGAACATCCTTGCCTGCATGGGCGGTACCGGAAATCCGATATGCGTCGCCATAAAGCGTATTGGTGACGGAACCATCGCCGAAAACGCTACCCCCGGTCAGGTTGTCCGCACCACCTTTGGCGTCGGCTGTCATTCCTCCCGATCCGTCATCGCTGCCGGCCGCGTCACCGAAGAGAATGTTCTCGATCGTGCCTACACCGCTGAGGTTCCCACCGGTCAGGACATCGTCGCCCCCCTTGGCGGAACCGCCCATGCCGTATGCGTCGCCAACCAGGGTATTGGTGACGTCCCCTCTATAGCCGACGCCGCCGCCAGTCAGGACATCATTGCCACCCTTGGCGAAGTCCGAGAGCGAATAGGCATCGCCATAGAGTGTGTTGGTGGCAGGGTAATTGCGCTCGCCCCCGCCGCCGGTCAGGGTATCGTCGCCGCCACTGGCTCGGCCGGACATATCGTGCGCATCGCCGAAGAGGGTATTGGTGACAAACCCGTAGCGCCCTTCGTCGCCCCCAACCAGGGTGTCATTGCCACCCTTGGCATAGCCGGACAGGCTGAACGCATCGCCATAAAGGGTATTTTCGATATCCCCCCGATTTGTCATGCCGCCGATCAGAACGTCTTCACCGCCCTTGGTATGGCCGGACATGGAATATGCATCGCCATAGAGGACATTGACCGCTCCCGCATAAGAGGCGTCGCCGCCCGTCAGGATATCGTTCCCGCCCTTGGCGTTGAGGGTCAAGTCATAGGCATCGCCGTACAGGAAATTGAAGGTCGTCGCGCCCGCCCGCCCCGAAGCGGCGCCGCCCGTCAGGGTATCGTCTCCGCCCTTGGCGGTGTCGCTCATGCTGTATGCGTCGCCGTAAAGGTCGTTGGTGACAGTCGCACCGCGGACGGCTTCGCCACCGGCAAGGGTGTCATTACCGCCCTTGGCGCTACCGAAGATGCCATAGGCATCGCCGCAGAGGAGATTGACGGCGATGCTTTCGCTTCCGAAGGCGCCGCCGCCCGTCAGGAGATCTTCTCCCCCTCGGGCCGAAGATGCAATGTTGCGCCAATCGCCAATGAGCGTGTTGTAGACGCTGCTGCCGCTGAACGTCGCATTGCCGCCGATCAGCGTGTCGCTGCCCCCCTTGCCGCGAGTGACCGTCGTGCCCCCATCGCCGAAAAATGGCGGATTGTCGGCATCATCGATCCCAATGAAAATGCTCATAACGCCTCCTGATGATCACCAGGCCGAACGACGCAAAGCATACCATGTGGCGCCCCCCCTAATTCCTACTATTCGGAGGTACGGTCCAGCCCTACGCCGGCGCGATCTCGCTTCACGAAGCCGGACACCTCGAAGACCGTCGGATTTGGGAATGATGCGTCGCGGCCCGATGACGGTGGCGCAGACCTGCTCGCGATCGCGCCGTTCCAGCAGGCAAAACCAACGCTTCAAGGCTAACGCCCTTCAGTAGGAAGCCGATGATTTTGCTTGGGAAAGCACCTTAAAGAAGGTGGTGCCGCTTAGGTGACTCGAACACCTGACCCCATCATTACGAATGATGTGCTCTACCGACTGAGCTAAAGCGGCGTGCCTTGTGGGCAGGGGGGCCGTTTAGCCACGGTTAGGAGGCTCGGCAACCCTTTTTCGCGGGGGGCGCGGTAAAGTTTTGCGCCGGTCAGACGTGGGTTTCGCGGCTCCATTCGGTGACTGCTTCAACCATTGCGCTGGTGATCCTCGCAAGGTCTTCCTCACCCGTCACCAGCGGGGGCGTAGTGTAGAGAATATCGCGGAACGGGCGCAGCCACACGCCGCGGTCGATGCAGGCCGCGGAGAGGCGGTCGGCGGGGGCGGTTCGGTCAAGCTGGATCACGCCGATGGCGCCGCGCACGCGCACGTCGCGCACGCCCGGCAGGCCGCGCAATACCTCCAGCGCCTGCTCGAGCCCGCGTCCGATGGCCTGCGCCTGCTCCAGCCTGGGCTCGCTCTCGAAGAGGTCGAGCGAGGCATTGGCCGCGGCGCAGCCCAGCGCATTCCCCATGTAGGTCGGCCCGTGCATCAGCGCATGCATCGGATCGTCAGAGAGGAATGCGTCGTAGATGCGCCCGCTGGCGATGGTGGCGGCGAGCGGCAGGTTGCCCCCGGTCAGCGCCTTGGACAATGTCACGATATCCGGCTGCACGCCCGCGATCTGACAGGCGAACATCGCATCGCCCAGCCTGCCAAGGCCGACGAAGATCTCGTCGAAGATCAGCAGAAGCTCATGCTCATCCGCGAGCCGCCGCAGCGCCTGGAGCGTAAACGGGTCATGGAACACCATCCCCCCTGCCCCCTGCACCAAGGGCTCGACCACGATCCCGGCGAGTTCCCCGCGATGCTGCTCGATCAAGGCGCCAAGCGCCGCTTCGCCTTCCGCATCCCTTGGCAGGTCGACCACCACCTGTTCCAGCAGCGCACCACGGAACAGGCTGTGCATGCCCTCGTCAGGGTCGCACACGCTCATCGTGGCAAAGGTGTCTCCATGGTAACCGCCACGGAAGCACAGGAACTTCACGCGCCGGTGCCCTTGGTTGAGCCAGAACTGCGCCGCCATCTTCATCGCAACCTCGACTGCGACAGACCCGGAATCGCTGAAGAACACATGATCGAGGTCGCCCGGCAGCATTCCTGCAAGCCGCCGCGCAAGGGTATAGGCCTGTTCGTGCGCCAGCCCGCCCAGCATGACGTGCGGCAGGGTTTCAAGCTGGCGCCGGATCGCCTCCTCGATGTGCGGGTGACGATAGCCGTGAACCGTGGCCCACCAGCTCGAAATGCCGTCGACCAGTTCGCGCCCGTCCGCGAGGCGAAGCTTCACCCCTTCGGCTGAAGCCACCGGCAGCGGCGGGCGTGCCGTCTTCATCTGGGTATAGGGAAGCCAGACGTGGTCGCGCCCCGTCGAATACCACTGCGGATCGCTCATCGTCCTGTCCCTCGCGCACTGTGCCACCCGCCGATGCCCGCATGGCCTCCAGCAATCAAGAGCCCACGCGAACCTTCCCGCGAAAGGCCCAACCACCAGCCGGCGTCCACGGCCCGCCCGCGTAGTGGTGCAACGCAAGCCCGGTGAAGGCGAAGGACTGCCGGGCAATCTCGCCCGACAGGCGCTGCTGCAAGGCAATTGCATCGGCCCGTGCCACCTTGTTCTGGACCGTCACGTGCAGGCGGGGCGCATGGCTGTCCTGCGCGGTGAGCATACCGTGGAAATGATCCGCGATCCGCTCGCGCAGCGCCAGCATGCCCGGGCTCTCCAGTCGCAGTGCCGTGCCTCCACCAAGGTCCATGATGCCGACCAGGCGCGCCTCGACCGGAGCATGGCCGGCTGCGAGGCCTGACAGCAACGCGCGCGCCTCTTCAAGCAGCACCACGGGCAGCGCATGGAAAAGCGTGACGTGCGCCTGGAGGAAATTGCGTTCAGGCGGAAAATGCGCGGCGCGCAGGGCGCTGGCCCATCGCTGGATCGGTGGCGGAAGCTCGGCCGTCACGATCAGGGGGGCGGAAGGGATTGCTGCGTGGCTCACGCCTCCCTGCTGGGCGCGAAGCGGATGCAATGCAATGGGGCCCAAGGGGAAGCGGGAACACTCGGCAAAGTCGTGGCGACGAGCAGGCGCAAGACGCTTCGGCACAGCCGCAGTGTTCCCCGGATTCCGGGCGGAGCAAGCTCCGGCCCCAGTGCCTCCGCCAGTAGGGATACGCGGGGTTTGGTTAAGAAACAGGAAATTCCCCGCCGGAATGGCGGAATTCGCGGGAATCAGATCTCGCCGCGAGCCTTGCGGATGGCGAACCACTTGGCAACATTGGCATTGTGTTCCTGCAGCGTGCTCGCGAAAACGTGCCCGCCGGTACCGTCGGCCACCATGAACAGCGCATCGGTCTCCGCCGGGTCGAGCACCGCCGCGATGGAATCGCGCCCCGGATTGGTGATCGGGCCCTTGGGCAGGCCGATCATCGTATAGGTGTTGTAGCCGTTCACCGCCTGGATCTCGGACTGGCGGATGCGGCGGCCGAGCGGCTTGCCCCCGGTGATCGGATAGATGATCGTCGGGTCGGCCTGAAGCAGCATGCGCTGGCGCAGGCGATTGGAGTAGAGGCCGGCAACCATGCGCCGCTCCTCGGGCTTGCCCGTTTCCTTCTCGACGATCGATGCCAGCACCAGCGCCTCCTGCGGCGTCTTGGCGACCGTGCGCGGCGATCGCTTTGCCCAGAGTTCGGCCAGGGTCTTGTCCATTGCCGCCTGCATCCGCTTGACCACGGCGGCGCGGCTTTCACCCTTCTGCCAGTCGTAGCTGTCGGGCAGCACCGAACCTTCCTCGGGCACCGCGACATCGCCGGTCAGGCCATCCACGGCGCGCAGACGCTCGGCCACCATGATCGACGGCATGCCTTCGGGGATGGTGATCAGGCGGCGGATGACCTTGTCGCCCTTGAGGATTTCAAGGATCGTAGCTTCGCTCGCGCGCTTGGGGATCAGGAACGAACCGGTCTTGATTTCGGTGCCGCCGCCCAGCAGCCGTGCGCGCAGCTTGAACAGCGTGGCCGAACCGATGGCGCCCTGCGCCTCCAGATCGTCCGAAAGCGCGCTCAGCCCCTCGCCTTCGCCCACGTCGAATTCGAGCTGCTTTTCCAGCGGGCCAGACGAGAACCAGCCGCCGACGAGCCACGCCGCCACGACCAGCACGACAAGGGCCGCCGCCAGCAGCGGCAATCTGGATCGGCGGCGGCGGGCCATCTTGCCTGCCTCAGTCTTCGACCGCCTTGACGATCACACTGGCATTGGTGCCGCCAAAGCCGAACGAATTGTTCAGCGCCGCGCGCACCTTGCGGGGCTTGGCCTTGAGCGGGACGAGGTCCACGCCTTCGGTGCCTTCGTCCGGATTGTGCAGGTTGAGCGTCGGCGGCACGATCTGGTCGCGGATCGCCAGGATGCAGAAGATCGTCTCGACCGCGCCGGCACCGCCAAGAAGGTGGCCAATGGCAGACTTGGTACTGCTCATCGAAGCGCCGGAAAGGTCGTCGCCCAGCACGCGCTTCACGGCCGCCAGCTCGATCGTGTCGGCCATGGTCGAGGTGCCGTGGGCATTGACGTAATCGATGTCGCCGGCCGAAAGACCTGCCTTGCGCAGCGCCATGCGCATCGCCAGTTCCGCGCCCTTGCCTTCAGGATGCGGCGCCGTGACGTGGTAAGCGTCGCCCGACAGGCCATAACCGACGACTTCGGCATAGATCTTCGCGCCGCGCGCCTTGGCGTGCTCGTATTCCTCGAGCACCACAACGCCCGCGCCCTCGCCCATGACGAAGCCGTCGCGGTCCTTGTCGTAGGGCCGGCTCGCCTCGGTCGGGCGGTCGTTGTAGCTGCAGTTCAGCGCGCGGGCCTGGGCGAAGCCGGCAACGCCCAGCGGGTTGATCGTGCTCTCGGCGCCGCCGGCCAGCATGACGTCGGCATCTCCGTCCTTGATCATGCGCGCGGCGTCGCCGATCGAGTGTGCGCCGGTCGAGCAGGCGGTGACGACCGCATGGTTCGGCCCCATCAGGCCGTACTTGATCGAGACCTGACCGGAAATCAGGTTGATCAGGCGACCATGGACGAAGTGCGGCGAAACACGGCCGGGGCCCTTTTCGTGCAGGATGATCGATTCGCTCTCGATTCCCGGCAGGCCGCCGATGCCCGAACCGATCGAGCAGCCGGTGCGCATCTTGAGATCGTCGTCCATGTCGGCGAGCCCTGCGTCTTCGAGCGCCTGCCCTGCGGCATCGATGCCGAAGACGATGAAGGGATCGACCTGGCGCTGGATCTTGTGGTCCACGCGCTTGCCGGCATCGAAACCATACTCGTGGTCGGCCGGCTTCACCTCACAGGCGATCTTGCACTTCTGGTCCGTGGTGTCGAACTTGGTGATGAGCCCCGCGCCGCTCTTGCCGGCAAGCAGGTTCTTCCACACTGTTTCAACGTCCGCACCCAGCGGGGTGACCAGTCCAAGTCCGGTTACGACGACACGACGCATTGAATTCTCCGGGAAATATGCAAACAGGCCCAGCCCCTGCATGAGGGCTGAGCCTGCCGAAGTCCTCCCCTGCGGCCCATCACGGACAGCAGCCCTTCGACAAGCTCAGGGCGAAACGGGGAAGTGGGCGATCAGCCCTTGTTTTCGTCGATGTACTTGATCGCGTCCGAAACGGTCGAGATCTTCTCGGCCGCATCGTCGGGGATCTCGACGCCAAATTCTTCTTCGAAGGCCATGACCAGCTCGACGATGTCGAGCGAGTCAGCGCCCAGATCGTCGATGAAGCTGGCTTCTTCGGTGACCTTGTCAGCCTCGACGCCGAGGTGCTCGACAACGATCTTCTTAACGCGGTCGGCGGTATCGCTCATGAAATGCCCCTTCGAAGGAAAGCGTTGGTTGTCTGTTCGGGTTTCGCCCTAATGAACGCAAAGGGCGCTGGCAAGAGGCGCGCTGTGGATCACCTTGCCGTGTACCCTGGCGCGCGCCCCGTCCATCTCACCCCTTGGTCTGTTCGACCACGCGAATGTTCAGCTCGCGCAGTTGCTTGAGCGCCGCCGGCGAAGGCGCGCCCATCAGCAGGTCCTCGGCGCGCTGGTTCATCGGGAACAGCGTGATCTCGCGCAGGTTCTGCGCTCCGCAGATCAGCATGACGATGCGATCCACGCCCGCCGCCATGCCGCCGTGCGGCGGCGCGCCGTACTGGAACGCGCGGTAAAGGCCGCCGAAGCGCTCCTCGACGTCCGCCTTGGAAAGGCCGACGATCTCGAATGCCTTGACCATCGTCTCGGGGCTCTGGTTGCGGATCGAGCCCGAGGCGATCTCGAAGCCGTTGCAGACGAGATCGTACTGGAAGGCATTGATCGTCAGCGGGTCCTGCGTATTCAACGCGTCCAGCCCGCCCTGCGGCATCGAGAACGGGTTGTGGCTGAACTCTACCTTCTTGTTCTCTTCGTCCCATTCGTAGAACGGGAAGTCGACGATCCAGCACAGCTCGAAGCGGTCCTTGTCGATCAGGCCAAGCTGGTCCGCCACGCGGGTGCGCGCCGCGCCTGCCAGCTTGGCGGCCTGCTCGGCCTTGCCCGCCGCGAAGAAGCAGCCGTCATCAGGGCCGAGGCCCAGCCGGTCGAACAGCGCAGCCATCTTGTCCGCGCCATGGTTCTTGGCGATCGGGCCGCCGAACTCGCCCTGCTTGCGCGTGACGTAGCCAAGTCCGGCATGGCCTTCCGCGCGCGCCCAGTCGTTCATCTCGTCGAAGAACTTGCGGCTCTTGTCCGCGGTGTTCGGCGCCGGGATCAGGCGCACGACGCCGCCGGTGCCAACGATCTTCTCGAACAGCCCGAAGCCCGACTGGGCGAACTCTTCCGAAACGTCGGAGATGATGATGGGGTTGCGCAGGTCCGGCTTGTCCGAACCGTACTTGAGCATCGCCTCGGCATAGGGAATGCGAGGGAAGCTGCCGATGGGAGTGACCTTGCGGCCATCGGCAAAGGCTTCGAACACGCCGCCGATCACCGGCTCCATCGTCTCCCAGACTTCTTCCTGGGTGACGAAGCTCATCTCGAGGTCGAGCTGGTAGAATTCGCCCGGCAGGCGGTCGGCGCGCGGGTCCTCGTCGCGGAAGCACGGCGCGATCTGGAAGTAGCGGTCGAAGCCCGCGACCATCAGGAGCTGTTTGTACTGCTGCGGTGCCTGCGGCAGCGCATAGAACTTGCCGGGATGGATGCGGCTCGGCACGAGGAAGTCGCGCGCGCCCTCGGGCGAGGATGCGGTGAGGATCGGGGTCGAGTATTCGGTGAAGCCCGCCCCTTCCATGCGGCGGCGCATGTCCGAGATAACCTTGGTGCGCTTGACGATGTTCGCGTGCAGCGTCTCGCGGCGCAGGTCGAGGAAGCGATAGCGCAGGCGGATGTCCTCGGGATATTCCTGCTCGCCCGCGACCGGCATCGGCAGCTCCTCGGCCGCCGAAAGCACCGTCGCGACGCGCGCGAAGACCTCGATCTCGCCGGTCGAGAGGTTGGCGTTCACCGTGCCCTCCGAACGCGCCTTCACCTCGCCATCGATGGTCACCACCGATTCCACGCGCAGGGCCTCGAGGATCGGCAGCGCCGGACTGTCGGCGTCGGCCACGATCTGGGTCATGCCATAGTGGTCGCGCAGGTCGACGAACAGCACGCCGCCATGGTCGCGCTTGCGGTGCACCCAGCCCGAAAGGCGGACAGTCTGCCCGACATCACCGCGCGAGAGGGCGCCGCAGGTATGGGAACGATAAAGGTGCATCGAAACTCTTTCCAATCGGTCTGCAATCGGGCAGGGGAAGTTCGCGGCTAACAGGCGATGGCCGCGGATTTGTCAAGCCACGCCCCCGGCCAACCAAGGAGGGCGGGCAAGACGAAGCCCCCGGCAGGGAGCACCACCGGCCCGCTTTCACAGGCGCGCCATACAGAAAAGCACGATGAAGATACATCCCCTCATCACTACGACCGAAGCCCTCGCCGACCTTTGCGAGCGACTTGCGAAAGCCGATTTCGTCACCGTCGACACCGAATTCATGCGCGAGAACACCTATTGGCCGGAACTGTGCCTGGTGCAGATCGCGGACGACAAGGAAGCCGCCGCGATCGATCCGCTGGCGCCGGGCCTCGACATGTCCCCCCTGCTCGACCTGCTGGTCGACAACGAGGACGTGCTCAAGGTCTTCCACGCCGGGGGGCAGGACGTGGAGATAATCTACAACCTGACCGGCAAGACCCCGCACCCGATCTTCGACACGCAGATCGCGATGATGGCGGTCAGCCAGTCCGAACAGATCGGCTATTCCAACCTAGTCGAGTCATGGCTCGGCCTGTCGATCGACAAGGGCGCCCGCTTCACCGACTGGTCGCGTCGCCCCCTGACCGAACGCCAGATCGAATACGCCATCGGCGACGTCACTCACCTTTCGAAGATCTTCCCCAAGCTGCTCAAGCGCCTGATCAAGACAGGCCGCGGCGAATGGCTCGACATCGAGATGGAAAAGCTGGCCGATCCGGAGAACTACCGGACCGACATGGACACCGTCTGGCAGAAGATCCGCGCCCCCAGCCGCAACCCCGCCGTTCTCGGCCGGCTCAAGTCGCTCGCCGCCTGGCGCGAACGCGAGGCGATGGACAAGAACATTCCCAAGGGCCGCATCATGCGCGACGAGACGCTGGCCGACATCGCCAGCCATCCCCCGCGCGAACAGCATGACCTTGCAAAGGTGCGCGGCCTTTCCGCTGGCTGGAAGGACAACGACATCGGCCGCCGCCTTATGCAGACGCTTGCCGATTCGAAGCCGCTGACCGACGCCGAAATGCCGCCCAAGGCTCCGCGCGGCGCCCCGCTCGGCAAGGAAGGCGCGCTGGTGGCCGACCTGCTGAAGCTGCTGCTCAAGATCCGCAGCCGCGAGATCGACATCGCCGCCCGCCTCCTCGCCCGCACCGACGACCTCGAACTGCTGGCCGCCGGACAACGCAGGAACCTGCCGATCCTCGAAGGCTGGCGCTTCGAACAGTTTGGCCGCGACGCGCTAGAACTGGTCGAGGGCAAGCTCGCCTTCGCGGTCGTGAACGGCAAGCTCAAGATGGCGCACATCGATGACATCGGCGGTTCGTCGGAAGAACCCGAAGTCGTCGTCCACGTGGATGAATAACCGCAAATGACAACCTACCTGCCCACGCTCAAGCAGTTGCAATACCTCGTGGCACTGCACGAGCATGGGCACTTCGGCCGCGCCGCGGACGCCTGCTACGTCTCTCAATCCACGCTTTCGGCGGGCCTGCGCGAGCTGGAATCGCTGCTGGGCGTTACGCTGGTCGAACGCACCCGCCGGGTCGTGCGCTTCACGCCGCTTGGCAACCAGGTCGTCGCCAAGGCCCACCGCCTCCTGCGCGAAGCCGAGGAACTTTCGGAACTGGTGCAGAGCCATGGCGCGCCGCTGGCGGGCGAACTGCGGATGAGCGTCATTCCGACCATCGCGCCGTTCCTCCTGCCGCGCATCCTTCCGCGCCTTCGCAAGGACCGCCCGCAACTCAAGCTGTTCCTGCGCGAGGAGCCGAGCGCGGCGGCCATCGAATCGCTGCACCACGGCCGCGCCGATTGCGTCCTGCTCGCCCTCCCCTTCGCCACCGGCGATGTCGAGGCCGAGGTCCTGTTCAAGGACCCGCTGCTCGTCGCCTTCCCCAAGGACGACCCGCGCGATCCGCCCGCCACCGTCCCGCCCAGCCTGATCGACGAGAACCGCCTGCTCCTGCTCGAGGACGGCCACTGCCTCAAGGAACACGCGCTCGCCGCCTGCAACCGCCCGGAACTCAGGGCCAGCGCGACGATGATCGGCACATCGCTGCACACGCTGGTGCAGATGGTCGACAACGGCCTCGGCCTGACAATGCTGCCGCAAATGGCGATCGACGCCGGCATCCTCCACGACACCCAGATCGTCGTCCGCCCGCTCAAGGCCGACCACGCGTGGCGCGACATCGCACTGGTCTGGCGCCGCAACAGCCCCCGTGCCGAGGAATTCAGGATGCTTGCGCAGGAACTGCGGGCGGGTTGATCCGGCGCGCTACCGGACCGAAGCTTCAATCCATGTGCTTCAGGCCGACCCTCAGGTAATCCCATCCGGTAATCACGGTCAGCACCGCCGCGCCCCACAGCGTCGAAAGGCCAACCGTATGCGGCACGTTCACCGTGAAGCCGCCGATTGTCATGAGCCATTCCGGCAGCGCCTGCCCGAGGATCAGCGCACCAAGGCACACCATCTGGAACGTCGTCTTCCACTTGGCGAGCCGGCTTACCGGGACAGAGACCTGGATGCCGCCGAGAAACTCGCGCAGTCCCGACACCGCGATTTCGCGCAGCAGGATCACCAGCCCCGCGATCACGTGCATGTCCCCAACGTAGGGCCCGCGCAGGACACCCTGCGCGGTCAGCACCAGAATCACCGCCGCGACCATGATCTTGTCGGCAATCGGGTCAAGAAAGATGCCCAGCTTGCTCACCGCTCCCTTGGCGCGGGCAAGGTAGCCGTCGAAGTAATCGGTAACCCCCATCAGGCAGTAGACCGCGAAGGCCATGCCATAGCCCAGTCGCCATTCGGGCCACCACAGCAGTGCTGCCAACAAGGGAACGGTCACGATCCGCGACAGGGTGAGAAGGTTCGGCAGCGTCAGCATCAAGCGAAGGCATAGCGTGCAATTGCGCCAAACGGAATCGCAACATTCACCGCCTACCGCTCCGACTGCAAAACCTCTTGCCCGCGTGCTTCACCGGGCTAAGGGTGCGGACGAGAAGAGATGCTGGCAAAGGGTTCATGACAACATCGACGCATCTGGTGCGCACGCGCCGTTTCCTGCCGCTGTTCGTCACCCAGCTTCTGGGGGCCTTCAACGACAATCTCTACAAGAACGCGATGGTCCTGTACGTCGTGTACAGCGTCTACAATTCCGAAGCTGCCGAAGCGCGCTTTTCGGCCATCGCCTCGGGCTTGTTCATCCTGCCGTTCTTCCTGCTTTCGGCACTTGCCGGGCAGCTTGCCGACATGCGCGACAAGGCGCGCATAATCCGCATCGTCAAGGCCTGCGAGATCGCGATCATGCTGGTCGGCGGCACGGGCCTGGTGCTCGCGTGGCTTGGCATGGAAGTCGAGGCGATCGCCATCCCGCTGATGCTCGCGGCACTTCTCGCAATGGGTGTCCACTCCACGTTCTTCGGGCCGATCAAGTACGCGATCCTGCCGCAACATCTCCATGAAGGCGAAGTGCTGGCCGGAACCGGTCTGGTCGAGGCGGGCACCTACATCGCCATTCTTGCGGGCACGATCCTCGCGGGCTGGATTCCGGTGGAAGTGGCTGCGGCGGGTGTCGTGCTCACCGCACTCGTCGGATATGTCTCGGGACGGCAGGTGCCGCCCGCGCCGCCGATGATCGATGCACAGAAGATCGACTACAACGTCCTGACCTCCTCCTATGACCTGATCCGCAACACCACGCGCCATCGCCAGGTGTTCATGGCGATCGTCGCGATCAGCTTCTTCTGGACGGTCGGCACAGTGCTGTTCATCCAGTTCCCGCCACTTGCCAAGAACGTGCTTTCCGCCAGCAAGGAAGTGGCCAGCCTGTTCCTCGTGATGTTCTCCATCGGCATCGCCGTCGGTTCGATGTCGATCAATGCCCTGCTCAAGGGGACCGTTTCGGCCCGCTTCGCTCCGGCATCGGTGATCGTCATGGGTCTGTTCATCACCGCCTTCCACTATGTCTGCAGGGCGTGGAACGTGCATCCCGATGCACCGCTGATGGACGTCGCGGCCTTCATTGCCCAACCTCTGGCGGTGCCGCTGCTGCTGTGCCTGCTCGGCATCGCCATTGCCGGGGGCATGTTCGTCGTGCCGCTCTATGCCTTCCTGACGACGGTGGTCGACAAGTCCGAAACCGCCCGCACCATCGCGGCCAACAACATCGTCAACTCCGGCGCGATGGTCATCGGCTCGCTGATCGCGGGCGGACTGACCTGGATCGGAGTGACGATCGTCGACCAGCTCATGCTGGGCGCGGCGATGTGCATCGTTTCGGCCTGGCTTGGCTGGCTGCTCTACAAGGCGGAACGCGAAGTGCGGCAGTCCGGCGTCACGCGATGAACATCATCACCGCGAAGAAACAGGCGCAATAGGCCAGCAGGAACTCGCGCAGGTCGCGCGCGGTGATGCGCTTGAGATCGACCGGATCGGATCGGACCTCGATCGATTTCAGGCGTTCCTCGGCGCGGCGTATCGCGGCCGCGACTTCGGGTTCATGCCTAGGCAATTCGCGCAGCACATGCAGCGGCAGCGTGGCGCGGAAAGGATGCCGGGCTGAGCCATAGGCAAAGCCATATGCGGACTGTGCGGGCTGGGCGGGCGACCTGTTCATGATTTCAGTTTAACGCTTTCTTCACCTTCCGGTATCCCGCCGCGCATTCAAAAAAGTTGGCGTGCCAACCCGGTACACAATCGGCAAATCGATGCGAAAAGGCCGCCCCCTTGCGGGAGCGGCCTTTCCACTTCTGCGCGACGATCAGATCTCGTTGCCCAGCGCACCCTTGACCTTGCCGGCCAGCTGCTGCGCTTCGCCCTTGCGCTCCTGCGCGGTGCCTTCGGCATGGAGGCTGGCGTCATCGGTGGCCTTGCCGGCGGCCTGCTTGAGATTGCCGGCGGCTTCGTTGGCAAGACCCTTTGCGCGGTCCTTCATCTCACCCATGATCGTTCTCCTTCAATAGCTTGCTTGAAGGAAATACGGGTGGAGGCAGCGTTCGTTCCCTCAGTTCACCCCAGCCATCTTGAGGATCAACGCCCATTCCTCGGGTCGCACTGCCCCAACCGACAGGCGCGACAGGCGGATGAGGTCCATCTCGGCCAGTTCCGGCGTCGCCTTGACCTGCTTGAGCGTGACGGTGTGCGGCAGCTTCTCGACCGGCTTCACCTTCACCGCCGCCCACTTGCCTTCCGGGTCGGTCGGATCGGTCAGTCCGCCCACGCTGATCGTGATGACGCCAACGATCTCCACGCCGATGTTGGAATGATAGAAGAACGCCAGATCGCCCGGCTGCATCGAGCGCAGGTTGCGCGCGGCAAGGTGATTGCGCACGCCGTCCCACGTCCCTTCGCCCTCGGCGACGAGATCGTCCCAGCCATAGACATCCGGTTCCGACTTCATCAGCCACAGGTTGCGGCCGGCCGTGTCGGCGATGTTGATTTTCGTCATGAAACCCCGTTCGAATCCCGTTACAGGCGGTTTCCATAGCGACAAATTTGCGAACTGGAACACCATGCCTCTCGAAACCCTGCCGGTGATCTCGCTCGCCGGCGAACCTGATGCGCTTTCCCGCGAACTGGGAGAATCCTTCAGGACCTTCGGCTTCGCCATGGTCCGCGACCACGGCATCGACCCCGACCTCATCGCCCGCGCCTGGGACCTGACCGCCCAATTCTTCGCCCTGCCCGAAGCCGAGAAGCGCAGCTATTACCTTGATGGCCTTGCCGGCGCGCGGGGCTACACGCCGTTCGGCACGGAGATCGCCAAGGGAGCAAGGCTCCACGATCTCAAGGAGTTCTGGCACGTAGGGCGCGACCTGCCGGCCGGACATCCGCTGTCTGCCTCGATGCCGCCCAACGTGTGGCCCGCGCGCCCCGAAGGCTTCCGCCAGACGTTCGAGACGCTCTACGGCGAATTCGACAAGGTCGGCGCACGCATCCTCTCGCGCATCGCGGTCTGGCTCGGGCTGGACGAGAACTGGTTCGACCCGGCGATCGAGGACGGCAACTCGGTCATGCGCCTGCTCCACTACCCTCCCGTCCCCGATGCCGAATCCGGCGCCATCCGCGCCGGCGCGCACGAGGACATCAACCTCATCACACTTCTCCTCGGCGCCGAGGAAGCGGGTCTGGAACTGCTCAGCAGGCAGGGCGAATGGATTGGCGTTTCCCCGCCCGAGGGCGCGCTGGTGGTCAACATCGGCGACATGCTCCAGCGGCTCACCAACCACGTCCTTCCATCCACCACGCACCGCGTGCGCAATCCGGAAGGGGAGCGGGCGCGGTTCAGCCGCTACTCGATGCCGTTCTTCCTGCACCTGAGAAGCGATTTCCCGTTCGTGACGCTGCCGCAGTGCATCTCGGACGAGAATCCCGACCGCTACCCGGTCTCGATCACCGCTGACGATTACCTGCAGGAACGCCTGCGCGAGATCGGCCTGCGCAAGTAACGCCCGCGCCGTACCGGGGCCCGCGTCGCGGACACCCGAGTGCGGCCAGGTATCGTTAGGTGCTTTTAGGTGCCGTTCGGGTCATTCGGCCTTTTCGAGCGGAACGACGTTGTATTTCCTGACTTCTTCCTGATTCAGGCAGTAGCGGGTCGAGGGATTCTCCTTCGTCGCGACTGCCTGCTGGCGGTACATGATCTCGGTCAGAAGCTTGCGGCTGATGCCCATGCGGATCAGGAAATCGTTGTCCTCGCTGGCGAGGAGCGCGCTCGACTGCTCGATCTCCCCGATCAGCCGCGTCGTCTCCTCGGTGCCCTCATCGACCGATATTTCAATGACATCGCGGTCGCCGGTGTGGGTGAACATGTGGACCATGAAGATCCCGCCGGGGTCCACGAATCGCCGGTCGCCGCCCATGAAGACGAAGTTGCAGGCGGAAAAGCAGGTCCACCCCGCCGGAATGCGCGTCACCATGCCCGGGTAGGAACGGATCACCTTCCCCGCCCGGTTCCCCGCCTCGGCATCCCCACCCCTTGATTTAAGCCATATTTCCTCGATCCGCTCGTCGGCATCGAGCGCCGCCTTGAGCCGGGCGGGAAGGCGCGCGTCGATGATGCCGTCGGCGATCAGGACGTGCCGGCCGCCCTTGTCCGCCACCGACAGCGCCATCGCCTTGGCGACGCCCCAGTCGACCTTCTCGGGGCACGAGGGATTGCGCGGGTCCATCGGCACCGGCTTCGTCGCCCCGGTGGCCAGAAGCAGCGCGAGGATCGGCAGGATCGCCCGCATCAGGCCGCCAGGGCGTAGCGCGCCGAACCCGGTGCGCGGCACATGCGCTTGTTGGCGGTCGTTTCCTCGCCATTGACGATGATGACGTCGGTCACCGTGATGCACTGCATCCCCCTGCCCCCGTTGGCGGCGACTTCATCGTTGCGGGCGGTGACGGTCGAGGTGCCCGAGACGTTCTCGCGCGTGTTGGACGTCCACGACGCGCTGCTGCCGACGTCATCGCCGCGCGTCGCCTCCAGCGTCGCGGCGGCGGCCTGCTTCTGCTCCTCCGGGTCGAGCTTGCAGGCGATGACGTTGGTCAGCGTGTCGGCGACTTCCGCCGAGGGGAAGTAGCTGGAAACGCCCGCCGAACTTGCCGCCCGTCCCACGCCCTGGCCGATTATCCCGCCGAGGATCGAGGAGCCCGCGCTCTTGCTCTTGCCCTTGGGACAGCCGTTCGTGTCCTTGGCGGTGCTGGTCGAGCTGCGCGGGATCGAGGGAATGCTGAAGCCGCCGAACTGCGCCGAAGCCTGCGTGCCCATGAGGGTGAGGACAGCGGTTGCGGCAAGCCAGAGACCGGGACGGCGGGCAAAAAGGCAGGTGGACGGATTCGGGGCGCGCATCATCAGTATCCCAGGAATTTCGAGTTGTTGGTGCGGCCCTTAACGCACGGAAGGCTACCAACCCTGTGATCTTCGTCAATCGTGGCGCGACGGGCCGAGTGGTCGTGCCGTGCCCGGCAACAGCGAACCGGGCGCCAAACGAAAAAAGCCGCCCGGAGGCGGCTTTTCGATAGTGGATGGTGGAGCCTAGCGGGATCGAACCGCTGACCTCCTGCATGCCATGCAGGCGCTCTCCCAGCTGAGCTAAGGCCCCAATCTTCCATCGAACCTGCCTTGGGGGGCGGGTCGTTCCGGCGGTGTATCTCGCCGGGAGCCGCGCCTCTAAGGGAAGGTTTCCGGACTGGCAAGACGAAAATTCCGCCTCCCGGAATTTTTTTGGAGCCGGTCCGGAAACCGGCTCCACAAGCGCATCAGACTTCGTCTTCGTCGCCGTCGTGACCGGCAACGCCAAGGTCGTCGTCGCCGCCAAGATCGACGTCGTTGTCGGGCGAATCGCCGTCCTCGTCGATGTCGAGATCCTCATCGGCGAGATCGACGTCGGGAGCGACATCGACCTTGTCCTTCTGGATTTCCTCATAGGGAATCGGCTGCTTCGACTTGAGCACCGGGTCCGGATGCCAGGAGTACTTGCACTCGACGCAGGTGACCGGGTCGGAATTGCCCAGATCGTAGAAGCGGGTGCCGCACTTCGGACAGCTATGCTTGGCGCCCCATTCCGGCTTGACCATGAAACTTCCTCAAGTCTGGCCCGGCGCAAAGGAAATGGCCGGGCGGAGAAACTGCACGCTTGATGGGTCCGCGCGTTCGCGGAATCAAGAGAGCGCGCGCCTTGCCATAGGCGCGTGTCGCTGTCAAAAGCCCCGCGCTTCAAACCGCACTTCGGCCCTGCCCTTCAGCGCGAAAGACGAAACTCCGTGTCTTCCCACGACCCTGCCCTCATGCGCCCTCGCCGCTTCACCGCCAATGGCCCGCTCAAGGGCCGCATCGGCGTGCCCGGCGACAAGTCGATCAGCCACCGCTCGATCATGCTCGGCGCGCTGGCAGTGGGCGAGACGCGCGTGACCGGCCTGCTCGAAGGCGAGGACGTCCTTTCCACCGCCGCCGCGATGCGCGCGATGGGCGCGACGATCGAACGCGACGCGGACGGCATGTGGCACGTTCACGGCGTTGGCGTGGGCGGCCTGCTCCAGCCGCAACAGGCGCTGGACATGGGCAATTCGGGCACGTCGACCCGCCTGCTGATGGGCCTTGTCGCAACCCACCCGATCACGGCGACGTTCGTGGGCGATGCTTCGCTGTCGAAGCGCCCGATGGGCCGCGTGATCGATCCGCTCTCGACGATGGGCGCCGAGTTCACCGCATCGCCGGGTGGCCGCCTGCCCCTTACCCTGCGCGGAATTTCACCTGCCGTGCCAATCGAATACCGCCTCCCCGTCGCATCGGCGCAGGTGAAGAGCGCGGTCCTGCTCGCGGGCCTCAACACGCCCGGCGTGACCACGGTAATCGAACCGATCCCCACCCGCGACCATTCCGAACGCATGCTGCGCGGCTTCGGCGCGGAGCTGACCGTCGATGTCGCCGCCGATGGCGCGCGCGTCATCAGGGTGCGCGGCGAGGCCGAACTCAAGCCGCAGGACATCGCCGTCCCCGGCGACCCGTCATCCGCCGCGTTCTTCGTGGTGGCGGCGCTGCTGGTCGAAGGCTCGGACCTCGTCGTCGAGAACGTCGGCCTCAACCCCACCCGCGCCGCGCTGTTCGACGTGCTGCGCCTGATGGGCGGCTCCATCGAGGAGCTGAACCGGCGCGAAGTGGGCGGCGAACCGGTGGCGGACCTGCGCGTGCGCCACTCGCTGCTGACCGGCATCGATGTCGATCCCGCCGTAGTGCCGAGCATGGTCGACGAATTCCCGGTGCTGTTCGTCGCCGCCGCCCTTGCCAAGGGCCGCACGGTGACGACCGGCCTCGAGGAACTGCGCGTGAAGGAAAGCGACCGCATCAGCGCGATGCGCGCCGCGCTCGAACTGGCAGGCGCGACCGTCACCGAGACCGAGGACGGCCTGATCATCGACGGCACCGGCGGCGACCCCCTGCCCGGCACCGCAGAGGGCGCGAGCGTCGTCACGCACCTCGACCACCGCATCGCGATGAGCATGGCGATTGCCGGCATCGCCAGCCGCAACGGCGTGGAAGTGGATGACACCCGCCCCATCGCCACCAGCTTCCCGGTGTTCGAGAGCCTGCTGGAAAGCGCGACCAGGCCGTGATGTCCGACCTGCTCGTCAATGTGATCGGCTTTGCAGGGATGGCCTGTATCATCTTCGCCTACGGCTATTCGACCAAGCTGGAGCGGCCCAATCCCTTCGTGCAGCACGGGGTCAACCTCGTCGGCGCGGCGCTGCTGACGGTTTCGCTGCTGGTGAACATGAACCCGGCCTCGTTCGTGCTCGAGTTCTTCTGGGCGGCGATTGCGATCTGGGGGCTGGTGAAGGCCTGGCGCGCGCGGAGTTCGGAGCAGTGATCATCGCCGTCGACGGCCCGACCGCTTCGGGCAAGGGCACCATCGCCAAGGCGCTTGCCGCGCATTTCGGCCTTCCGCATCTCGACACGGGCCTGCTCTATCGCGCGGTCGGGCGGCAGGTCTTCCTGACCGGCGGCAACCCTGACGATGCCGATGCCGCCCATGCTGCCTGCGCCTTCCCGGAAACGCTGCTTGGCGATCCCGAACTGCGCAGCGAGGACACCGGCGGCTATGCCAGCCGGGTCTCGGTTCACCCGGCCGTGCGCGCCGCACTTCTGGAACGCCAGCAGGCTTTCGCCAACCAGCCGGGCGGAGCGGTCCTCGACGGGCGCGACATCGCCACGGTGATCGCCCCGCACGCCGACGCCAAGCTGTTCGTCACCGCCAGCGTGCCAGCGCGGGCAATGCGGCGCTGGGCGGAAATGAAGCAGCTCGGCAAGGACGTGGAACGCGCCGAAATCGAAGCCGACCTCGCAGAGCGCGACGAACGCGACCGCAACCGCGCCGAGGCTCCCTTGCGTCAGGCCGAGGGTGCGGCGCTACTGGATACGTCGAACCTGACGAAGGAAATGGCCGTGGCGACGGCGATTGCGCTGGTGGAAAAGCAGGTGGCGCGAGGGTAGCTGGGTGCACGCCGCCCTCCCCTTTACCCGTCACCCTGAACTTGTTTCAGGGTCCATCCCTCCCGACAAGCGGAAGTCTGATCCGCAAAATGGATCCTGAAACAAGTTCAGGATGACGAAAAATGTGGGACCGCGGGCCGGACCATCAGTTTGTACCGCAACTATTTATCCGGTCAAAGGAACTCCAGCACTTCTAACGACCGAAGATGCAGAAATTATTCGCGAAAGTTTGAAGTTGGATTGGCAACCGTTAGGCGAAATCCTGCTCCGGACAGACGGCTTTAAATTTCATACATCAGGCTTAAGCATAGAAAATCCGGAAGGTGACGGATTCTTGATGGCCAAGGTTTCGGACCCTAAGTTCAAAGACGAAGAGAACGTTTACACTGAAGCAGCACAACGGCGTTCTGCAATCACGGTCCTGGCCAGAAAGGGCTACAGAGGCGGGAAACTTGCAGCAGTCGAGATCGTGGAGTTCTTAAATGAGGTCCCTTCATGAGCTAAGCAGAGCTACAATCTAGGCCTATTTGCGCAGGATCACGATGCGGGCGATCAGTGGTGCACAATCGCCTCATACCCCATTCTCCTTGCTTTTCCGGGGGCATGAGCCTATGGGCCGCCGGTCCGGCAAGGCCTTGTGCCCCGTCGGATACCCGCCATGGCATTCGGCCCGGCGGGTGGTACGGCCCTTTTTGGCCCGCGCACCGCATGGGGCGATGCGTGGAGGAAAGACCGGCGGAAACAACCGCCTGGCCGGAATAACTCGATACAGGAAGCTTGCACATGGCCAGCAATCCCTCGCGCGACGATTTCGCCGCGCTTCTTGACGAATCGCTTGGCGGCGCCGCCAACGGTGGCTTCGAAGGCCGCGTCGTCAAGGGCACCATCACCGCCATCGAAAACGACAAGGCCGTCATCGACGTGGGCCTGAAGAGCGAGGGCCGCGTTGCCCTGCGCGAATTCGCCGCCCCCGGCCAGCCGCACGGCCTCAAGGTCGGCGACGAAGTCGAAGTCTACGTCGACCGCGTCGAGAACGCCGACGGCGAAGCCATGCTGTCGCGCGACCGCGCTCGCCGCGAAGCCGCGTGGGACAAGCTGGAAAGCGAATTTGGCGAAGGCAAGCGCGTTGAAGGCGTGATCTTCGGCCGCGTGAAGGGTGGCTTCACCGTCGACCTCGACGGCGCCGTGGCCTTCCTCCCCGGCTCGCAGGTCGACATCCGCCCGGTCCGCGACGTGACCCCGCTGATGGACATGCCGCAGCCGTTCCAGATCCTCAAGATGGACCGCCGCCGCGGCAACATCGTCGTCTCGCGCCGCGCGGTGCTGGAAGAAACCCGCGCCGAACAGCGCTCGGGCCTGATCCAGAACCTCAAGGAAGGCCAGATCATCGACGGCGTCGTCAAGAACATCACCGACTACGGTGCGTTCGTCGACCTCGGCGGCATCGACGGCCTGCTCCATGTCACCGACATGAGCTACAAGCGCGTCAACCACCCGTCGGAAGTGATCGCCATCGGCGATACCGTCCGCGTCCAGATCATCCGCATCAACCAGGACACGCAGCGCATCAGCCTCGGCATGAAGCAGCTTGAAAGCGATCCGTGGGATGGCGTCGCCGCCAAGTACCCGGTCGGCGCGAAGCTGCGTGGCACTGTCACCAACATCACCGAATACGGCGCGTTCGTCGAGCTGGAAGCCGGCATCGAAGGCCTCGTCCACGTTTCGGAAATGTCCTGGACCAAGAAGAACGTCCACCCCGGCAAGATCGTCTCGACCTCGCAGGAAGTCGACGTCATGGTGCTGGAAGTCGACAGCGACAAGCGCCGCATCAGCCTCGGCCTCAAGCAGGCCCAGCAGAACCCCTGGGAAGCCTTTGCAGAAAAGCACCCGGTCGGTTCGACCGTGGAAGGCGAAGTCAAGAACGCGACCGAATTCGGCCTGTTCATCGGCCTCGACGGCGACGTCGACGGCATGGTCCACATGTCGGACATCGCCTGGGGCATCTCGGGCGAGGACGCGCTGGCGCTGCACCGCAAGGGCGAGCAGGTCTCGGCCGTGGTTCTCGACGTCGACGTCGAGAAGGAACGCATCAGCCTCGGCATGAAGCAGCTTGAAAAGGGCGCTCCGGCGGCCGGCGGCGTTGCTTCCTCGGGCTCGCTGCGTCGTGGCGAAGTCGTCACCGTCACCGTTCTCGAAGTCCGCGATGGCGGCCTCGAAGTGCAGGCTGGCGAAGACGGCGCGACCGGCTTCATCAAGCGCTCGGACCTCGGCCGCGACCGCGACGAGCAGCGTCCGGACCGCTTCCAGGTCGGCCAGAAGATCGACGCCATGGTCACCGGCTTCGATCGTTCGAAGAAGCCGAACTTCTCGGTCAAGGCGCGCCAGCTCGCAGAAGAGAAGGAAGCCGTGGAACAGTACGGCTCGTCGGATGCCGGCGCTTCGCTGGGCGACATCCTCGGCGCCGCGCTGAAGGCGAAGCAGTAAGCTTCACCGCCTTCAAGGCACCAGAAGCAAGGCCCGTCCGGAGAAATCCGGGCGGGCTTTTGCTTTGCCGGCACTGCGGCTAAGCTCGGGCCATGACGCTAGAGATCCACCAGTTCCCGTGCCTGTCCGACAACTACGGCTTCCTCGTCCACGATTCCGACAGCGGCGAGACCGCGTGCATCGACACGCCCGATGCCGAAGCCTACCTGCGCGAGGCAAACGCCAGAGGCTGGCGGATCACGCAGATCTGGAACACGCACTGGCACCCCGACCATGCGGGCGGCAACGAGGCGATCAAGGCGGCAACCGGATGCACCGTCGTCGCGCCCGAGGATGACGCCGGCAAGATCGCGGGCGTGGACCGCGCCGTCGCGCATGGCGATACCGTGCAGCTTGGCAGCTTCACCGCCGAGGTGATCGACGTCGGCGGGCATACCATGGGCCACTGCGCCTACCACCTGCCGGAAGCCTCCGTCGCGTTCGTCGGCGACGCGCTGTTCCCGCTGGGCTGCGGCCGCATGTTCGAGGGGACGCCGCCACAGTTCTGGGCCAGCCTCTCGCGCATCAAGGCCCTGCCCCCCGGGACGACGCTCTACAGCGCTCACGAATATACCCAGTCCAACGCCCGCTTCGCGCTTCACGCCGATCCCGACAATGCCGCGCTGCGCGCTTATGCGGACGGGGTCGAAGCAAGGCGCGCGCGCGGCGAATGGACCGTGCCCACGACGCTTGCCGCCGAACTCGCGGCGAACCCCTTCCTGCGCGCCGATACGCCCGGGATGGCCGCGCGCTGGGGCGGGTCTTCGCCCGTCGACACATTTGCCGCCCTGCGCGCCGCCAAGGATACTTTCCGCTGACGCCGATCCTGCTAAAGGGGTGTTGACCGGGGGAAAGCCTAATGCCGAGCGACAGGAAGATCATCCGCGTAACGTCGTTCGACGTGGCCGAAGCGGCGGGCGTCAGCCAGTCCACCGTCAGCCGCGCACTGGCAGGCGACACGTCGATCAGCGAGCCGACGCGCCAGCGCGTGATCGAAGCGGCACGCCGCCTGAACTACCAGGTGGACGAGAACGCGGCACGCCTGCGCCGGGGCCGCACCGGCACACTCGCGGTCGTGATGATCTGCCGCGAGGCGCAGGACCGCAAGGATATCAACCCGTTCTACTTCTCGCTCCTGGGCAGCACCTGCGCGGCTGCATCGGCGCGCGGATACGAAACGCTGGTCTCGTTCCAGGATGCTCCCGAAAACTTCTGGGGCCACTTCCAGGAGCGGCGCAAGGCCGATGGCATGATCGTGATCGGCACGACGACCAACACGGCGGCGTGGGACTATTTCCGCGACATGCCGGAAGGCACGCACTGGACCTGCTGGGGCTCACCCGACAACGACATGCCCTGGGTGCGCAGTGACAACCTTTCGGGCGCCACGCTGGCGACGCGCCACCTGCTGGTGCGCGGCTATCGCCAGATCGTGTGCATCGGCTCGGCCACCTCGCCCCAGCGCCAGTTCCAGGAACGGTATGAAGGCTACGCCGAGGCCATGCGCTCGGCCGGGCTCGAACCGCGCCTGCAACAGGTCGAGAGCGGCCTCGCACGCGAGGAACAGGGCCGCCGCGCGGCGATAGCGCTGGCGGAAAGCGGAGAGCAGTTCGACGCCATCTTCGCGGTCTGCGACGAGATGGCGCTGGGCGCGCTCAAGGAACTGACCGCGCGTGGCTATGCCGTGCCGGACCAGGTCGGGATCATCGGCTTCGACGGCATCCGCGCCGGCGCATGGTCGACCCCACCCCTCACCTCGATCGAACCCGATTTCCAGATGGCCGGCGGATTGCTGGTCGAACAGCTGCTGGCAAAGATCAACGGGACCGAAGGCTCGGGCCGGCGCGTGCCGGTAAGGCTGGTTATCCGGGGCTCAACACGGCCCTGAGCCGCACCGGCCGGCGGCCCCGCCGCAGAAGCCGCGCCCCTTCCCGACCCAGCCAGATTTCCACGAGAGGTGCTTCGCGCGCATTGCGGGCCGTTCGCGCGCACCCGTTCAACGCATAAACAAAAACCCCTCCCGACGTTCGCCGGAAGGGGTTTTCGTGTTCTGTAAGCCCTGAAGCGCGCTAGCGGATCAGTTCACCAGTCCGGCGATCGCACCATCGACAAGCGCCTTGTCGGCACCTGCGGAATGGTTCTTCGCGATAAGGTCGCGCGCGGCGGCAGTTGCAGCCTCGGCAGCCTTGGCGCGCAGGTCGTCGACCGCAGCGCGTTCGGCGGCAGCGATCTTGTCCGACGCCATCTTCTCGCGGCGGGAAATGACGGCAGCGGCGTCCGCTTCGGCCTTGGCGACGATGGCCGCGGCTTCGGACTTCGCGTGCTCGACCATGGCCGCCGCGTCCTTTTCGGCGTTGGCGATCTTGGCCGCGTATTCCGCGCGCAGCTTTTCGGCTTCGGCGCGCAGCACCTTGGCTTCGTCGAGCTGCTTGCGGATCGCACCGATCTGCTTGTCGAGACCGCCCACGATCGCACCCGGCACCTTCTTCACGACGAGAATCGCAAGGAAGATGAACATGGCGAGCGCGACCCAGGCACCGGGCCCGAGGCCCAGAGCCGAGGGCTCTACGTGGTGTTCGCCGCCAGCAGCCTCGTGCTCGACGACGGCAGTGGTCGCTTCGGCATTAGCCATGAGCGAGAACTCCCTTCACGGCGGCCTGCGCCTCGTCGGCAGGGATCGACAGGCCGGCAAGGCGGCTTGCGATGTCCTGCGCGGCTTCGGCGGCAACGCCTTCCACTTCACCCAGCGCGGAAGCGCGGGCAGCGGCAATGCGGGCTTCGGCGGCGGTCACGGTCTCGTCGATACGAGCCGAGGCAGCGGCGAGCGTGGCGTCGGTTGCCTTGGCCGCATCCGCCTTGGCGGCTGCGATCACGGCCTGGGCAGCGGCGCGCTGCTGGTTCGCCTGGACGCGCCATGCCTCTTCCTCGGCATCGGCGGCGGCCCGTGCGGCTTCAGCAGCGGCAAGGTCGTCGGCGATCTGCTTGTCGCGGCCGTCCATCGTGGAAACGACCTTGGGCAGCATGCCCCGGCCGATCACGAAGAAGACAATGCCGAAGAACACCAGCAGCCAGAAGACCTGGCTGGAGTAGGTGGTGGCAAGCTGTTCAATCTGAGGCATCGCGGGTGTCCGGGCGTCAGGCGGCCGGGGCGGACCCCGGCCAGCATTTCAACAATCAGTGAGCTTCGTTCGCCTTAGGCGACGAAGATCAGGATCATCGCGACGACGAACGAGAGCAGGCCCAGAAGTTCGGCGGCCGCGAAGCCGATGAACAGGCGGCCCTGCTGGCCGTCGGCAGCGCCGGGGTTGCGCAGCGCGCCTTCGAGGAACTTGGCAAACACGTTGCCAACGCCCAGCGAGGCGAGACCGGCGCCGACAGCGGCGAGACCAGCACCGAGCAGCTTTGCGCTTTCTGCGTCCATGTCAAAAACTCCCTTTTCTCAAATCCGTAAGGAAAAATGTTGCAGGTATTAGTGAAGGTTCTCGGCGTCATTCAGATAGACGCAGGTGAGCAGGGCAAAGACGTAAGCCTGGATGCCTGCCACCAGAAGTTCCAGCGCGCAGATACCGATCATCAGCAGGAAGCTGGGAACGGCGGCGAGGAAGAAGGTGCCCACACCGGCATTGGTGCCGGAGATGACGAAGCCCGAGAGCACTTCGAGCAGCACGTGCCCGGCCATCATCGCCACGAAGAGACGAAGGCCAAGGCTGAACGGACGCACCATGAACGAGATCAGCTCGATCGGGAAAATGATCGGGATCATCGGGACGGGCGTACCGTGCGGCACGAAAAGCGAGAAGAAGTGCAGGCCGTGCTTGGCAAAGCCGACGCCGAGCACGATGGCGAAGCTCATGATCGCGAGCACACCGGTGACGGTGAAATGGCTGGTCGCCGTGAACGGATGCACGCCAACGAGAGCCAGCGGCAGCAGGCCGAGCATGTTGGCGAAAAGGATGAACGCGAACAGCGAGAACACGTAAGGCAGGTACTTGCGACCAGCCTTGCCGATGTTCGCCTGAAGCAGGTTGTCGACGAAGCCGGTCAGCCCCTCGACCGCCATCTGCCAACGGCCCGGAACCAGTTCGCGCTTGGCGCCGCCGGCAACGAACACGATCAGGACGGCAGTGGTGATAGCCATCCACAGCGCAGAGTTGGTGAAAGCGATGTTGTAACCGCCAATCGACCAGTGATCGGTCCCGAAAAGGGTCTCGATCGTGAACTGGTGAACCGGATCGACCTTGCCTTCGGCCACGCGCTTAACCCCGTATCACTCGAATACAACAACAGCGCCCTTATTCGGGGCGCCGGCTCGAAATTCGGATGATGTTCCGGAACGCCACGACGACCCCCATGAACAGCATCACAAGAAGACCCCAGGGGCTCGTCCCGGCAAACTGGTCGATGACCCAGCCAATGAACGCGCCGCCAACAAGGCCGCCGATCAGCTCCGCCAGCACGCGGTTGCCCATGCGATAGTTCGCATCGGTTTCACCGCCTGCCTTTGGCCGGTTGCGCTCCTCTTCCTGCTCGCGAAGGGCTTTCAGCCGCTTGTCGAGCGCTTCGATCCGCGCGTCCTCGCCGATAGGCTCTGTCCCGGTGGGTTCGTCATTCATGCCGGTTCTCCTGCCAGTTGCCCGACCGAAAGTGCAGCACAAACGACCAATGGCCGCCGAGAGCGCCGCCCCCTTAGGCGGGGGGTAACGTCGAGTCAACCGCTACGGGCCGGTCATGATCCAGCATTCTCCGCAAAAGCGAACGCCCTCCCCCGCGGTAGCGAGGAAGGGCGGAAATGCGTTGGTGTTTCGTATGCGCTGATTCTGTCACGGGCACCGCGAATCGCGCAGCGGAGGACCGTTGCCGCGCGTCTGCCAGGACCCGTCCGGCGCCTGGTACTTTTCGCCCGGCTTGGTCTGCGCGATGAGCAGGCAACCGGAGGTGAGCGCGTATTCCTCGACCGTCGCCTTGTTGGCCTGCGCCTTTTCGGCATAGACCGCCTTGCGCTTGATGTTGATGTCCTCGACCACCGCGCGCAGCGTCGGGCTGGGCGGGACGACATAGCCCAGATAGCCGTCCATCTTCTCGCCCACCTGCCCGCCGGCGCGTGCGGCCGCATAGGCCGGATCGCGCGACTGCGCGAAGGCCGGCGCCGAAAGCGCCCCCGCGACCAGGCCGGCTGCCGCAACCGCTGCAAGTGTCCTGCGCATGGAAACCGTCTTCATCCTGACCATCCTCGAACTTTCCCGGCGCATCAGAAGATGTCCGGGTTGTTTTCGATCGTGTTGCCCGCGTCTGCCGCGAGCCGGTACACGACCTCCTGCTTGATGTTGATGTTGAGCTCTATGACGATGGGCTTGTCCGGTGCCTTGACCGAAATGCAGCCCCCCGTCGCGAGCGCCGCGACCAACGGCAGCGCCAGCAGGCAGCGCCGCCCGAATTGAGATCCGTTTCTCCCCATGCGCAAGATCGTCGCAGGGTTCGCGGATCGGGTCAATTCTGTGCTCTTCATGGCAGGTTTCCGCTTTCTGCAGGCTGAATGCTGCGCTGTTCTCCGGGCAGGACCACGACCGGCGCCCCGCCGGGCCGCACGCCGTTCCCGAACCGCTGGATGGGTCGGCCCTGCGCATCGACAAGGCCCAGCGTGCGCGGGTCCTTGATGAAGGCGGGGTCGTACATCGCCTTCACCGAAGTGATGAGCTGGTAGAACGGCGCACGGATGTTGACGTTGAACTGGATCGGCAGGTTGGCGACCTGCTTGGTGATGAAGTTGCGCTTCGTGCCCGCGCCCTGCTTGACCCCGCCGAACTTCACGTTGGTCACGATCTCGCCCTCGAGATCGCCCTCGATGGCGATGGTCATTGTGCGGTAGTCGAGCGACTTGAGCGCATCGAACGCGAAGTTCGCCATCGGAGACAGGTCCCTGTAGGTCAGCGCGCCGACGTAGGAGACATTGCCTCCCGGCGGACGGGAAACCAGCGTACCCTTCTCCAGCCGCCCGCCGTTCGCATCGAACACCAGCGGAAGCTGCCCGTCGAAAGTTCCGGTGGCGGAAAGGTTGCCCAGCTCCATCCTCTCGACGAACTTCGCCGCATCGAGACCGACGATGGTGAGCGTGTAGCGCCGCGCTTCGGCCACGCCGAGTCGCAGGTCGGTCGGCTCGAGGGTCAGCGTGCCGCCCAGGAACGGCCATCGCGCTTCATGCAGGCGCAGCACCTGGTCGGGCAGCAGCGTGAGATCGACGACGCCGTCCGCCACTTCGATCCCCGGATTGACAGAGGCGACGCGCAGCTTCTGGTGGGGGGCGGTCACCATGCCCAGAAGGTCGGTGAACTCGAGCGTGCCCGAAAGACCCTTTACCGGGCCGAAGGCTGCCGCAAGGTCCATGCTTTCAGTCCCGAAGCGCCCCTTGCTGGTCACGCCGCGCGCCGACCAGTCGATGTCGCCTTCGCCGCGCACGGTGCCCTTGACGTTGGCCACGACGCCCAGCGCCAGCCGGGTAAGGTCATCCGGCTGGAAGCCCTTGTCGAACACAAGGCCGTCGACCTTGAGGTCGGCATGGCCGGCGCCGGTTCCGAGATCGTGGCGGATCACGGTCGTCGCCACTTCGCGCCCGCTCTTCGCTTCGCGCAGCAAGGCGTTGGCGACGATGCGATTGTCGGCAAGCGCAAGCGTCGCGCCCTCGCTCCGCAATCGTTCGAAGCGTGCCGGATCGAGCCGATCGGTAAGCTCGAAGCCCACGCCGGAAAGGACAAGCGCGCCATCGGCATAGCGCCACTGCCCGGCGGCATTGCTCACGTCGAGCGGAACCGCCGCCAGCTTCGCCTCGACCCCGCCGAAGCTTCCGGTAAAGTCCTTGCCCAGCCGAGCATCGAGATCGGCAAGCTTGAGGTGGGTCGCCGTGTCGGCCGGGCCAAGCGCCACTTCCACCGCCCTGGCGGTCAGGACGCCGGGCCAGGCAAAGCCCACCGCACCCGTCTTCACGGCAAGCGACGTCTCGCCAAGCCGTCCAGTGAGTTCCAGCCCCGGTGTCCCCGCCGCGACCCGCAGGCCCGCAGCGCCGTTGCGGACGATCGCCGAGCCGCCGGGCGGACAAAGACCGAGGCGGTTGCCGTCGACCTGCATCTGGCCAAGCACCAGCCGGTCGAACCGCGCGGTCACGCAGCGCTTCCACAGCGCCAGTTCGCCGCTGGCGCCATAGGCACCGTTGAGCGGCAGGACGAGGTTCTGCACCGAACCGCCCGGTATCGCTCCGGAAAGCTGCGCGGTTCCGGAAAAGCCGAGCGATCCGTCGCCGACCTGCGCGATCATCATCTCCGGTATCGCGAGCGAGCCGCCGCCGGCGCGCCACGGCGCCATCGTCAGGCGGAAAAGCGCCTGTCCGGCACGCCCGCGCTCCATCCGGCCGACGATGCGCGGGATGCCTGCGCCGCCGGTCGCGAAGTTCCCGGCGAGGCGCGGCGGGCCATCGTCGCCGCCGGTCGCCACCTGGAAGCGCGAAAGCGTCAGCAGGGATGCCCCGCTGCCGCCGACGAGTTGCGCCTGCGGCGCCACCAGCGACAAGCCATCGCCGTTGCGGCGCAGCGCGATCTCGCCCGATAGCCTGCTGCCGCGCTCCTCGCGCAGCAGGCTCTGGCGCAATTGCGCGAGCATCGGCGCAAGCAGCGTGCCGCTCGCGCTCCGCTCTGCACTGGCAAGACCTGCGTCCAGCACCTTGCCGCGCCGCAGCCCCTCGCCCTCGAGCGCGCCGCGAAACTCCGCCTTGCGGAAGCCCTCGCGCGCCCGCACCGCGCCCTCGACACCGAGCAGGCCGATGCTCACGCCCCCGGTCTTCACGCCGCCGGCGTTGGCCTCGACCCGCCCCGTCAGCACGTTCTCGCGCCACGCGAGCCGGGTATCGAGCGCCAGGGTCTCGATCGTTGCGCCAGTAAGAGCCAGGCCCTGCCCGCGAACGGTGGCATCGCCGGCCACGCCGCCAAGCCCCTTGTCGGCACGCGCGTCGACCTGCGCCACGATGGCCCCGCTGCGCGCGCCGCCTTCGCAGGACAGGCTTTTGAGCCGCAGGGGACCAGTAAAGCCCGGACGCTCCTCGCGGATCGAGACACGGCCGAACAGGCTTGCGTCCTCGCCCGTGCAGTTGCCCCCGGAAATGCGCGGCGCGACGGCGGCCAGCGTTCCGGCGAAGCCATCGTCCAGCCGCCCGTGTCCGTCGAGCTTCAGCCCGACCTTCCCGTAGTCCGACAGGATCAGTCCGCGCCCGTCCTCGACGGCCAGGTCCAGCCTGGGCAGCGCGAAGGGCTTGTTCGGATCGCGCGGTGCGAACAGCACTTTGTCAAGCGAGCCGAAGCTGAGCTTGCCGTTCAGGTATTGCCCGTAAACCCTTGGCCGGACGAGCCGGACCGAGCCGATGGTGGGCGTACCAAGGTGATACTCGATCCCCACCAGCACGCGCTCGACAGTCAGGTCCGGGCGCTGCGGATCGCCGACGACGACGTTGCGCAGGATCTGCGTGCCGGGCCCGATGCTCTCGATTTCATAGGTCGCAGGCAGGCCGTAGCCACGGAGCTGCCCCGCGATGACGCGATCGGCAAGCTGCTCGCGGCCAAGCCACAGACCCGCTCCGGCAGCCATGACCAGCGCGAGCGCGGGCACGCCGACCCGCCTCCAGCGGACCCGTCGCCGGGGCGCGTCGGAGACAGGCGGCTCTTCCGATTCCGCCATTTCGAAACGATCTGCCATCTGCCCCCTTCTTGCGCACTCCCCCCGCTTGGGCAATGCACGGCATTGAACGCGCCAGCCCGCAAGTGGTGCCCGCAAACGTCACATGACCGATCAAACCCGACTCTTTCCTGAACAGGAACCCGGCAAGGGGACGCGAACCGATTTCGACGGAGCGGACCCCAGCGGCCATCGCGCGCGCCTGCGCAAACGGCTGATGGCCGGCGGCGAGGATGCCCTGGCCGACCATGAGGTGATCGAATACCTGCTCATGGTGGCACGGCCGCGCATCGACACCAAGCCCATCGCCCGCTCGCTCGTCCAACGTTTCGGCAGCCTTGCCGGCGTGCTCAATGCCGATCCGCAGGCGCTGGCGCTCCACCCCAACATGGGCGAGACAAGCGCCGCCGCGCTCCGGATCGTAGCGCTCGCCGCCCGCAGGCTCGCCCGCACCGTGGTGCGCGAACAGCCGATCTTGTCCAACTGGCAGGCGCTGCTCGATTACCTGCACATCGACATGGCGCACCTGACGGTGGAACGCGTGCGGGTGCTCTACCTGAATTCCCAGAACATGCTGATCCTGGACCATCTGGTCAGCGAGGGCACGCTGGACGAAAGCCCGATCTACACGCGCGAGGTCATCCGCAAGGCGATGGACGTTGGCGCCGCGGCGATGATCCTCGTCCACAACCACCCGTCAGGCTCGCCCAAGCCCAGCCGCGCCGACATCCAGGTGACCCAGAAGGTGATGGAAGCCGCGCGGCTGATGGGCATGACGGTGCACGATCACATCGTGATCGGGCGCGAGGGCCACACCTCGCTCAAGGCCCAGGGACTTATCTGACCGGCGGACCTGCCGGCCCAACCCGTCAGATCGCCTTCGAACCCGCGTCGCCCACGGACTCGATGTCGCGGCCAAGGCCCTTCACGGTGTTGCATCCGGCAAGGACCACCGACAGGCCCAGCGCGGCGATGACCAGAACCTTGCGAACCATGATTTTTTCTCCTGCCTGGGGACTCTTCCCATTGCGCTTATAACGCCGCCGCCGTTCGCGCAATCGGCGCTTCGCCTACCCGGAACGTCACGCTGCGGCGGCCGTGGGCGATTGCCTGCGACTGCACGATCAGCCATGGTCGGGACGGGACAATCGGGGCCGGGTACTTCTTGCAACATCGTCGCGAAATCGAAGGACTGCGCGCCGTTGCCGTGATCCCGGTGGTTCTCTTCCACGCGGGCGTGGGCGGGCTCTCGGGCGGCTTCGCCGGGGTCGATGTGTTCTTCGTGATCAGCGGCTACCTGATCGCTTCGACGATCCTCGACCAGACGGCGCAAGGCCGCTTCTCGCTTCGCCAGTTCTACGAAAGACGCGCCCGGCGCATCCTTCCCGCGCTCCTGCCGGTCCTCGCGGCAAGCGCGGTTCTGGCGTGGCTGCTGCTCGTCCCCGAGGACTTCCGCAAGTTCGCGCAGGCCCTGGGCGCCACCGCCACCTTCGGCGCCAATTTCCTGTTCGCCCGGCGCACCGGCTATTTCGACGACGACGAAGGCTTCCGTCCACTGCTGCACATGTGGAGCCTGTCGGTGGAGGAACAGTTCTACCTGCTGTTCCCCCTGCTCATGCTGGCATTGCGGCACATCGGGCGCGCTCGCCTGGCCTTGGCCCTCGCAGGGCTGGGCTTGCTGTCGTTCACGCTGATGCAGGCGCTGCGCCCGATCGACCCTGCGCTGTCCTTCTACATGCTGCCCACCCGCGCGTGGGAGCTTCTGGCGGGCGCGACCTGCGCCGCCCTGCCCTTGCCCGCCCGGCAGGATGGACGCCTTGCCACCGCCGGACTTGCGCTCGTCGCCGCAGGGTTCGTCGCCGCAAGCCCCGCCTCAGCGCCGGACTGGACGCTGCTCCTTCCGGTTATCGGCACCGCGCTCATCCTGCTGCACGCGGGGCCGGCGAACCTCGCCGGCCGGGCGCTCGCATGGCGCCCGCTCACCGCCATCGGCGCGGCGTCCTATGGCATATACCTTTGGCACGCCCCGCTGCTCGCGTTCCTGCGCTACGCATGGCTGGGCGAGCCGCCGCCGCTACTTCTTTCGGGAGCCATCGCGCTGGCCTTTGCACTTGGCTTCGCGTCACTGCGCCTGATCGAGATGCCCGTCCGCCAGAGCTTGGCCCTGCGCCGTCCCTCGCACCTGGCCATGGTCTGCGCGGGCGGCCTGGCCCTTGCCCTCGCGGCAGGCGCGGCAGGCCATTTCGGCCGCCTCGAACCCCGAAGCGCGACCCTGCGCAACAAGCTGGGCGGCGCGCCGTCCGCCCTCCCCTATCCCGCCAGCAGCATTCCGTCGCCCGGCAGGCCGGTTCCTTACATCCTCTATGGCGACAGCCACGCGCGCCAGTATTCCAGCGCCCTGCGCGAAGCTTTCGGCGAAGGCGCGATGCTCACCGCCTCGGGCTGCCTCGCCCTTCCCGGCATGAGCAACATGGCCGTCGCCGCCGAGGAGGCGAAGGAATGCGAAGCCCTGCCGGCCGAACTCGCCCGCCTTGTCGCCCGGCGCGGAATAGGCACTGTGGTTTGGGCACAACGCTGGGACCGAAACCTGTTCTCGTCGGGCTCACACCTCCCCCTCGGTCGCACTTCCGCCGAGGGGCGCGCGGCTTTCCTCGCCGGGCTGGATCGGCTGCGCGGCGCATTGCCGCCCGGCACCCGCATGGTCCTTGTCGGCAACGTCCCCACCGCCGCACCCGCAGGTCCGGGCATGGCGGGCGGCTACCTGCGCTGCCGCGCATACGTCAACGCGACGTGCCCCACCTCGTATCCGCGCGCGCTTGCCGAAGGCCATGCGATCAACCCGGTGCTGGCCGCCTATGCCGAGCGTCATGCGGACGTCACCTTCTTCGACCCGGCCAGCGCCCTGTGCCACGGCGGTGCGTGCGATATTCTTGTCGGCGGCGACCTCCTCTATTCCGACCACACCCATCTTACGGTGGGCGGCTCGCGCCGCGTGGTCGGCCGCATGAAGCAGGTGCTTCCGGCGCTCTGACCACTTGCGCAACGTTCATTCGGACCTGCCTTTTCCTGAACGGCATGGCCTCGCCCCTTGCGTTTGAGCGGCCTAACCCCTAGCGGCCCGGGCAAGATTTTCACGGAGTCGAACATGGTCCCCCGCTACGCCCGCCCCGCCATGACCGCGATCTGGGAGCCCGCAGCCCGCTATCGCATCTGGTTCGAGATCGAGGCCTATGCGACCGAGAAGCTCGGCGAACTCGGCGTCGTCCCGCCCAGCGGCGCGAAGGCGCTGTGGGACTGGTGGGCGACCAACCCCGCCATCGATGTCGCCGCGATCGACGCCATCGAGGCCGTGACCAAGCACGACGTCATCGCCTTCCTCGACTGGGTGGCCCAGCAGGTCGGCCCCGAAGCGCGCTTCATGCACCAGGGCATGACCAGCTCCGACGTGCTCGACACCACGCTCAGCGTCCAGCTCGCCCGCGCTTCGGACATCCTGCTGGCCGATCTTGACGCCCTGCTCGAAGCGATCAAGCGCCGCGCGTTCGAACACAAGTACACGCCGACCATCGGGCGCAGCCACGGCATCCACGCCGAACCGACGACCTTCGGCAAGAAGCTCGCCGAAGCCTATGCCGAGTTCACCCGTTGCCGCGCCCGCCTTGTCGCGGCGCGCGCCGAAGTGGCGACCTGCGCGATCTCGGGCGCGGTCGGCACCTTCGCCAACATCGATCCTTCGGTCGAGGAATACGTCGCCGAGAAGCTCGGCCTGGCGGTCGAACCGGTATCGACCCAGGTCATCCCGCGTGATCGCCACGCGATGTTCTTCGCGACGCTCGGCGTGATCGCCAGCTCGATCGAACGCCTCGCCGTCGAGGTTCGCCACCTCCAGCGCACCGAAGTGCTCGAGGCCGAGGAATACTTCTCGCCCGGCCAGAAGGGCTCGTCGGCCATGCCGCACAAGCGCAACCCGGTGCTGACCGAAAACCTCACCGGCCTTGCCCGCATGGTCCGCTCCGCCGTGACCCCCGCGCTGGAAAACGTGGCGCTGTGGCACGAGCGCGACATCTCTCACTCGTCGGTCGAACGCTTCATCGGGCCCGATGCCACGATCACGCTCGACTTCGCTCTCGCGCGGCTGACCTCGGTGGTCGACAAGCTCGTCGTCTATCCCGAGCGGATGCAGAAGAACCTCGACAAGATGGGCGGCCTCGTCCACTCGCAGCGCGTTCTCCTGGCCCTTACCCAGGCCGGTCTGGAACGCGACACCGCCTACCGCCTGGTCCAGCGCAACGCGATGAAGGTCTGGGAATCGGACGGCCAGCTCAACCTCATGGAACTGCTCAAGGCCGATCCCGAAGTCGCCGCCGCGCTGACGAAGGAACAGATCGAGGAGAAGTTCAACCTCGACTACCACTTCAAGGCGATCGACACGATCTTCGACCGCGTCTTCGGCCAGGCCTGAAACGGACCGGGCGCGCAAAGCGGGGGGACTCGCCAAGCGCGCTGGCCTGCCCTAGCATTGCGGCGAAACGGGCGGGTCACGGAGCGGAAGGCATGAGGATGCTGCGCACGATTTTCTGGGTGCTGGTCATTGCCGCGCTCGCGGGGTTCACCGCCGCGAACTGGCAACCGGTCGAAGTCCGCATATGGGAAGGCCTGCTTCTTGAAACGAAGCTGCCCGCGCTGGTCATCGCCGCGTTCCTGCTGGGGCTGGTCCCCACCTGGCTGCTCTACCGCGCCACGCGCTGGCGGCTGCTGCGCCGGATCACCAATCTCGAAGCGTCGCTGACCACCCGGTCGGCGCCGTCCCTCTCCACCACCAACCTCGAAGCCGCGAGCCCAGACGCTGCGAGGGGGCAGAACCTCAAGAGCGATACCCCGTGAGCAACCCGATCTACCTCGCCCTCGACCTTCCCCGCCTCGACGCGGCCGTCGCGCTCGCCCAGAAGGTCAAGGGCCATGTCGGAGGCCTCAAGCTCGGCCTCGAATTCTTCTGCGCCCATGGCCACCACGGCGTCCACGAAGTCGCCAAGGTCGGCCTGCCGATCTTCCTCGACCTGAAACTGCACGACATTCCCAACACCGTCGCGGGCGCCATGCAGTCGATCCACGTCCTCGAGCCCGCCATCGTCACCATTCACGCCGGTGGTGGCCGCGCGATGATGGAAGACGCCAAGGCCGCCGCGGGCGAGCATACCAAGGTCGTCGCAGTCACCGTCCTCACCAGCCTCGACGATGCCGACATGAGCACGATGGGCGTCGGCGGCTCTGCCTACGACCAGGCCATACGCCTTGCCGACCTGGCCCAGGAGGCCGGGCTCGACGGTATCGTCTGTTCCGGCCACGAAGTCGGCGCGATCCACAAGCGCTGGAAGAACGGCTTCTTCGTCGTGCCGGGCCTGCGCCCCGCCGAAGGCAAGCTGGGCGACCAGAAGCGTGCCGTCACGCCGCGCGCCGCGCGCGATGCGGGGGCCAGCGTTCTCGTCATCGGCCGGCCGATCAGCCGCGCCGAAGATCCGGTCGCTGCGGCCCGCGCGATCGAAGCCACGCTCTGATCGCGTGATCCGGTTCCGGCTTGCACGTCTGGCCGATGTGCCGCGCCTGCGCGCACTGGTCGAAGCCAGCTATCGCGGGGACACATCGCGGCAGGGCTGGACGACCGAGGCCGATCTCCTCGACGACGAACGGACGAGCGACGCTGAACTTGCCGCCACGATCCAGTCGCCAGCCAGCCGCGTCCTGGTGGCCGAAATCGAAGGCAAGCTGGCCGGCACTGTCACCATCACCGATCTCGGGAACGAGCGCGCCTATCTCGGCATGCTCTGCGTCGATCCCGCGCTTCAGGCGGGAGGGCTCGGGCGCGCGCTCATCGCCGATGCAGAGGACACCGCCGTCGAGGCTTTCGGCGCGCGGGTCATGGAAATGACCGTGATCGACGCCCGCCCTGAACTCGTCGCCTGGTACGAACGGCGCGGCTACATCCGGACGGACGAAGTCCGGCCCTTCGCGTTGCCCGGCGACTATCCCTTCGCCATGTTCGTCCTGGAACGATCGCTGCGCTGAACGGTTCATCGCACCGTAACGTCGGCCCGGCCACACCCGGGACATGACAACAACGGGAGCTGAACTCCGATGAAGCGCACTTTCCTCCTCGCCGCCGCAGCCGCGAGCCTTTTCCCGCTCGCCGCGAGCGCGCAGCAGGTTTCCTCGGGCCCGGTCGTCGCCGCCGGCAACACGCTGCTCAGCATCGCGGCAGAGGGCAAGTCGGCCCGCGCGCCCGATCTCGCCGTCTTCAATGCCGGCGTCACCACCCAGGCGAAGACCGCGGGCGCCGCGCTTTCCGAAAATGCCGATCGGATGAACGCGGTCATCGCCGCACTCAAGAAGGCAGGCATCGCCGAGCGCGACATCCAGACCAGCAACCTCTCGGTCAATCCGGTCTACGGCCAGCCGCGCCGCCTGCCCGATGGCTCCTTCGAACAGCAGGACCCGGTCATCATCGGCTACCAGGCGACGAACCAGGTCTCGGTGCGCCAGCGCAAGCTCGACCAGTACGGCAAGGTGATCGACACTCTCGTCGCGGCCGGTGCCAACCAGGTCCACGGCCCCAGCTTCCAGATCGACAGCCCCGACGGCGCGATGGACGAAGCGCGGATCGAGGCAATGAAGAAGGCGCGCGCGCGCGCAGACCTCTATGCCAAGGCGGCGGGCCTGCGCGTCGTGCGCATCCTCTCGATCAGCGAGAATGCAGGCTGGGCGCCGCCCCAGCCGCCCATCGTCTTCGCTCGCGCCGAGATGATGTCCGCTCCCAAGGCCCCCTCGCCGGTCGCCGCTGGCGAACTCGAAATGACGGTGACGGTGAACGTCTCCTACGAACTGGCCCCCTGAGGCCAAATTGACATGAGCGGCGCGTTGCCTCTAACGCGCCGCTCCATGAACGACACGCGCCCCGCATCGGCCATCAAGATCTGCGGCGTCACCACGCGTGATGCGCTGGACGCGGCGATCCACGCGCGCGCCACCCACGTCGGGTTCAACTTCTTCCCCCCCTCCCCGCGCTTCCTGCACCTCGGGCAGGCGCCGGCGCTTGCCGCGCAGGCCGAAGGACACCTCGTTCGCGTCGGGGTTTTCGTCGATGCCGCCGACGATGCCATTGCCGATGCCGTCGCCGCCGCCCGGCTCGACGCGATCCAGCTTCACGGCAAGGAAGACCCGGCCCGCGCCGCCCAGCTTCGCGCCCGCTTCGGCAAGCCGGTGTGGAAGGTCATGTCCGTCGCCGGCCCCGACGACATCGCCAGGGCGGACCTGTACGCCGGCACGGCCGATTTCATCCTGTTCGATGCCAAGACGCCCAAGGGCGCGGCGCTTCCGGGCGGGCTCGGCCTCGCCTTCGACTGGAACCTGCTGCGCGCCTATCGCGGCCCGCTGCCGTGGGGTCTTGCCGGGGGCCTCTCGCCCGCCAACGTGGCCGAGGCCGTGCGCGGCACCGGGGCATCGCTGGTCGACGTCTCGTCCGGCGTCGAAAGTGCGCCCGGAGTGAAGGACGCCGAACTCATCCGCGCCTTCTGCCTGAACGCCCGCGGCGCCTGACGCCGGGCAGCGGCAGCATCCTGAACGAAAACGGGCGGCCTCCCGAAGGAGACCGCCCGCATCCTGTTCGCTTTCACGGGGCCTTGCGACCCCGTGCGCCGGCTCAGAAGCCGTAGACGAGCGAAACGGCAGCCTGGTTGTTGTTCAGGCCGGTCGAACCGTTTTCGCCGTAGTAGTGGGTGTGGTTGTATTCAACGCGCACGCCCAGCTTTTCGGTCAGGTCAGCCTGGAGGCCGAGACCGAGGCGCAGGCCGTCAGCCGAATCCGAGTACTCGGTGCCGTCGACGGTCAGGGTGCCACGGCCACGCTGGTAGCCGACGCGGCCGTACAGGGCGGTCGAGTCGCTGGGACGGAAGCCGAGCAGGGCCGAACCACCGAACGCGTAGTCGGCTTCGAGGCTGTCGGTGTCGTCGCCGATCTTGGCGGTCGCGAGGTCGAAGTTGGCTTCGACGCCAGCATAGACCGACGAGGTCAGGTCGAAGTTGTAGCCGGCGAACACGGTGCCACCAACGCCGTTGATGCCAACGCCTTCGTCGTCACCCGACGAAGCGAGGTTGTCGTGGGTCACGCCAACGCCGACGTAGGCACCGGCGTCGCCAGCGGCGAGAGCGGGGGTCGCGGCAACGAGCGAAGCGGCGAGAGAGAGAAGAACCAGACGCATGTTTTTATACTCCTGACATTGGCCCCTTCTTTGATGGGGGCGAGGCGGCAGGTAGTATTCGACCAATCTGGAGACAATGACGAAAATCACAAACTTTTCAGAACGATCCAAGATTGTGACCAAAACGCAACATTCGTGTTGCTAACAATTATGGCTCGTCTGCAAATCAACTGAACCGTTACTTGCGCACAAAAAGGCGACCCCTTTCGGAGCCGCCTTCATGACGTAGCGGGACTGCAAATAGTCCCCGCAGCTTTCGCCAGGATGAACGGCGCGTGCAGCTTTCCGCAATGCAGCATGGGCCCTCTGCCCCAAAGGGCCGGCTTTTGCAAATCTGGACAAGCGGCGCGCCCTCTGCCAAGCGCCGCAACATGACCGCCCAGACTCCCAACAGCTTCCGCAACCTGCCCGACGAGCGCGGCCACTTCGGCCAGTTCGGCGGTCGCTACGTCGCCGAAACGCTGATGCCGCTGATCCTCGATCTCGAACGCGAGTACAACGCCGCGAAAGCCGACCCGGCGTTCAAGGCCGAGTTCGACGACCTCCTGGAACACTATGTCGGCCGCCCGAGCCCGCTCTACTTCGCGCCGCGGCTGACCGAGGAGCTGGGCGGAGCACAGGTCTGGTTCAAGCGCGACGAGCTGAACCACACCGGCGCGCACAAGATCAACAACTGCATCGGCCAGATCCTGCTCGCCATGCGCATGGGCAAGACCAGGATCATCGCCGAGACCGGCGCGGGCCAGCACGGCGTGGCCACCGCCACCGTCTGCGCGCGCTTCGGCCTGCCCTGCGTGATCTTCATGGGTGCGACCGACGTTGCCCGCCAGGCGCCCAACGTGTTCCGCATGAAGCTGCTCGGCGCCGAAGTCGTGCCGGTCACGGCGGGCGCGGGCACGCTGAAGGACGCGATGAACGAGGCGCTGCGCGACTGGGTCGCCAACGTCCACAACACTTTCTACATCATCGGCACCGCCGCGGGCCCGCACCCCTATCCGGAACTGGTCCGCGACTTCCAGAGCGTGATCGGCAAGGAAGCGCGCGCGCAGATGCTCTCCCGCACCGGCCGCCTGCCCGACCTTCTGGTCGCGGCGATCGGCGGCGGCTCCAACGCCATCGGCCTGTTCCACCCCTTCCTCGACGACCCGAGCGTCAGGATGCTGGGCGTGGAGGCCGCCGGCCACGGCCTCGACAAGGAGCACGCCGCCAGCCTCGCGGGCGGACGCCCCGGCATCCTCCACGGCAACAAGACCTACCTGCTGCAGGACGAGGACGGCCAGATCACCGAAGGTCACTCGATCTCGGCTGGCCTCGACTATCCCGGCATCGGCCCGGAACACGCCTGGCTGAAGGAAATCGGCCGCGTCGACTACACCTCGGTCACCGATACCGAGGCGCTCGACGCCTTCCAGCTCCTGTGCCGCACCGAAGGCATCATCCCCGCGCTCGAACCGGCCCATGCCATCGCGGCGGTCAAGAAGGTCGCCCCGACCATGGGCAAGGACGAAATCATCCTCGCCAACCTATGCGGCCGTGGCGACAAGGACATCTTCTCGGTGGCCGAACATCTGGGGGTGTCGCTCTGATGACCCGTCTTTCCAACGCCTTCGCCAAGGGCCGCCCCGCCCTCGTCACGTTCGTCACCGGCGGCGATCCCACGCCAGGCGCCACGGATGCGATCCTCGACGCGCTCGTCGAAGGCGGCGCCGACGTGATCGAGCTGGGCATGCCCTTCACCGATCCCATGGCCGATGGCCCCGCGATCCAGCTCGCCAACCTTCGCAGCCTCGGCGCCGGCACGAAGACGGCCGACGTTTTCCGCATCGCCGCCGATTTCCGCGCACGTCATCCGGAAGTGCCGCTGGTGCTGATGGGCTATGCCAATCCCATGGTCACGCGCGGACCCGACTGGTTCGCCGCCGAATGCGTGAAGGCCGGGGTCGATGGCGTGATCTGCGTCGACATCCCGCCCGAGGAAGACCCGGAACTCGGCCCCGCCCTGCGCGGCGCGGGCGTCTCGCTGATCCGCCTCGCCACGCCGACGACCGATGCGGCGCGGCTCCCCGCCGTGCTCGAAGGCTCGTCCGGGTTCCTCTACTACGTCTCGGTCGCAGGCATCACCGGCATGCAGCAGGCGGCACAGGCCTCGATCGAAGAGGCGGTTGCCCGCATCAAGCAGTCCGCCACGATCCCGGTCGCGGTCGGCTTCGGTGTGCGCACGCCCGAACAGGCTGCCGCAATCGCCAAGGTGGCCGATGGCGTCGTCGTTGGCTCGGCACTGGTCGATCTGGTCGCCCGGCATGGCGCCGATGCGGCAGGTCCGGTGAAGGAACTTACCGCCGCGCTTGCCGCTGCCGTCCACTCTGCCCGCAAGGAAATCGCATGAGCTGGCTCAACAAGGTCCGCAACGCCCTCCCCTTCACGCCGAAGCGGGACACGCCGGACAACCTGTGGATCAAGTGCCCTTCGTGCAGCGAGATGCTGTTCACCAAGGAGTACGAGGACAATCTCTCGGTCTGCCCGCACTGCGACCATCACGGTCGCATCGGTGCCAACGCACGGCTCGAACAGCTGCTCGATGCCGGGTACGAGCTGCTTCCCGCCCCCAAGGTCAAGGAAGACCCGCTCAAGTTCCGCGACACCAAGAAGTACGTCGACCGCATCAAGGCGGCCCGCGCCGCAAACCCCCATCCCGATGCGCTGACCAATGCCTTCGGCCGCATCGAAGGCCAGAAGGCTGTCGTCGGCGTGCAGGAATTTGCCTTCATGGGCGGTTCCATGGGCATGGCGGTCGGCAATGCCTTCGTTGCCGGCACCGAGCGGGCGATCAAGGAAAAGTGCCCCTACGTTGCCGTCACCGCCGCTGGCGGCGCGCGCATGCAGGAGGGCATCCTCAGCCTCATGCAGATGCCGCGCTCGACGGTCGCGATCTCGCGTCTCCATGCCGCTGGCCTGCCCTACATCGTCGTGCTGACCGATCCCACCACGGGCGGCGTCACGGCCAGCTATGCCATGCTGGGCGACGTCCAGATCGCGGAACCCGGCGCGCTCATCGGCTTTGCCGGCCAGCGCGTCATCCAGGACACGATCCGCGAAAAGCTGCCCGAAGGCTTCCAGCGCGCCGAGTACCTCCACGCTCATGGCATGATCGACATGGTCACCCACCGCCGCGACCTCAAGACCACCCTGGCGCAGGTCATCGACTTCCTCATGGCGGGCAAGGCGGCGGCGTGAGCGCCATCCTCCCCGCTCCGGAGAGGATGGTTTGAAGGACTTCGCAATCTCCGAAAACCCGGCGGTCCAGGCGCAGCTTGACCGCCTCGGCGCGCTGTCGCTCCCATCGGGGCGGCTTGGCCTAGATACCGCGCGCGAACTCTGCGCCCGGCTCGGCAATCCGCAGGACCGCCTGCCGCCGGTGTTCCACGTTGCAGGGACGAACGGCAAGGGCTCCACCTGCACTTACCTGCGCTACATCCTCGAGGCCGAGGGCCTGACGGTCCACTCCGCCACGAAGCCGCACCTCGTCCGCTACAACGAACGCATCCGTCTCGCCGGCAAGCTGATCGAGGACGAACTGCTGGCGGACCTGCTCAAGGAAGTGCTCGATGCGGGCGCGGACCTCGAGCCGAGCTTCTTCGAGGTGACCACCGTCGCCACCTTCCTCGCCTATGCCCGCACGCCGGCGGACGCCTGCGTGATCGAGACCGGACTTGGCGGCAGGCTCGACGCAACCAACGTGATGCCCACGGCGGCTGTGTGCGGCATCGCCACGCTGGGGCTGGACCACGAAGCCTTCCTGCTCTCGCCCGAAGATGGTGTGCCCACCGAACCGCTGGCGAGAATCGCCTTCGAAAAGGCCAGCATTGCCAAGCCCGGCGTGCCGCTGGTCACAATGGCCTACCCCCCGCTTGCCGCCGATGAGGTCGCGCGCACCGCCGCCCGGCTCGGCGCACCGCTCATCATGCGCGGACGCGACTGGGACGCGGAAATCGCCGGCTCGATCCTTTACCGCGACGAACGCGGCGAACTGCCGCTGCCCCTGCCCGCCATGCCCGGCGTCCATCAGGCGGAAAACGCCGCGCTGGCTGTCGCCATGATCCGCCATCAGAACGCGGTGCAGGTCCATCTCGGCGCGGTCGGCAAGGGCATCGTCGATGCGCGCTGGCCCGCCCGCCTGCAACGGCTGGGCCATGGCCCGCTCGGCGCGTTGGCCGGCAATCGCACGATCTGGCTCGATGGCGGCCACAATCCCGATGCGGGCCGGGCCATCGCGCGGCATCTGGAAGGGCAGCCGCCGGTCCACTTGATCATGGGCATGCTGGCAAACAAGGACCCGTCTGCGATCCTCAGGCCGCTGGCGGACCGGGCCCTGTCGATCTCGGTCGTCCCCGCGCCGGGGCACGACGCGCACAAGCCGGAGGACTTCGCGCCGTTCACGAGCCTTGCAGTGGGCAGCTTCGCCACCGTGCCCGAGGCGCTCGCGGCGCTCCCGCCTGAAGGCGATGTCCTGATCGTCGGCTCACTCTACCTCGCAGGCGAAGTGCTGCGCCTGAACGAAGAGATTCCCGACTGACCTGCCGTTCGTGTCGAGCGAAGGTTGGAGTTCAGGTAAGCGGATCGGCGTCCGACTTCTCTTCGCCGGCCGTGCCCATCGCCGCATCGACCAGGCCGCTGCGGCTCATCCACCAGAACAGCACGATGCCCGGCAGCGCCAGCACGGTCGTAAGCAGGTAGAAGTTCACGTAGCCCATGCCCTCGATCAACGCGCCCGCTGTGGTCCCGGTGGCGAAACGTCCGACCACGCTCGCCCCGGCCGAAATCAGCGCGTATTGCGCGGCGGTGTAGCGCAGGTCGCACAGCGCCGAGAAATAGGCGACCACGACGACGCCGCCATAACCCGAGGCCATGTTTTCGAAGCCGATGGCGCCCGCCATGCCGATGTTGGAATGACCAGCCGCCGCGAGCGCCGCGAACGACAGGTTCGACACCGCCATCAGCACCAGCGCCAGAAGGACAGAGCGCTTGAGTCCCATCCGGGCATAGGCCACGCCGCCGATGAACACGCCGATCAGGTAGGCCCAGAAGCCCACGCCCACGTCCCAGATGGCGATTTCGTCGTTGGTGAAGCCGAGGTCGTCGAACAACAGGCGGAAGGTCAGGTTCGCCAGCGTGTCGCCGACCTTGTGGACGAGGATGAACAGCAGGACGAGCCACGCGCCGTGCCGGCGGAAGAACTCGCCGAACGGGCCGATGATCGATGCCACGACCTCGCCCACGCCTTTCCGCCTGGTCGGCTCGCGGTGCCGTGCGGGTTCTCCCAGGAACAGCGCGGTAAGCATGGCGGGCAGCGCGAAGAGCGCGCAGGCAAGATAGGCCGCGCTCCACCCCGAACGCCCGGCCACGATCAGCGCCAGCGCGCCCGCCCCGGCCGAACCGATGCGCCAGCCGTACTGACTCATGCCCGAACCGGTGCCGAGCTGATATGGCTTCAATGTCTCGATGCGATAGGCGTCGATCACGATGTCGAACGTCGCGCCCGCAACGCCTACCAGCACGGCGGCAAGCACCGTCGCGCCAAGGTCCGCCGCCGGATCGACCAGCGCAAGGTTGGCGACCGCCGCCATGACCAGCGACCCTGCCAGCAGCATCCACGAAACGCGCTGCCCCAGCCTGCCCAGCAACGGCAGGCGCACGCCATCGACCAGCCAGGCCCAGAAGACCTTGAGGTTGTAGACGAGGAAAGCCAGCGTGAAGGCGGTAACGGTCTTCTTGTCGATCCCGTCCTGCGCCAGCCGCGTCGTCAGCGTCGCGCCGATCATCGCATAGGGAAAGCCCGAGGATACGCCGAGGAAGAAGGCGGCCAGCGATTCCTTTTCAAGATAGGGCCGCACCGAATCCCACAGGCTACGCTCGTCTGCCGTCTCTGCGCTCATCGACGCTTTTGCTCCCTCGTTGCTGGCGGCAGACTAGCGGCCAATTCGCGTGGCGCCAGATGCAGATGACTCGGGGTGACGGATTGCGCGATCTCGCGTAAGGGGCGGGCCATGACTTTTCCCCCGAAGAACAGGACCGGCCGATCGGGACGACCCGCCGCTCCTGCCAAGAAGCCCTTTTCCATGCGCAGCGGCGCGCCCCGCACCTCGCAGCCCGTCGTTGCCGCCAAGCGCGCGCCTGCCGCCGATGGCTCCGAGCGTGAGGGCGATCGCATCGCCAAGCTGCTCGCCCGCGCCGGGATCGCCAGCCGCCGCGAGGTCGAGCGGATGATCGAGGAAGGGCGCGTGAAGATCGGCGACGAAGTCGTGACCACGCCCGCCACGCTGCTCACCAGCCTCAAGGGCGTGAGCGTCGACGGCAAGCCGGTCGCGCCGATGGCCCCGCCGCGCCTGTTCCGCTTCCACAAGCCCTCGGGCCTCATCACGGCCGAGCGCGATCCCACCGGGCGGCCGACGATCTACACGGCCCTGCGCAACGCGCTGCCGCAAGGCACTCCGCGCGTCATGCCGGTCGGCCGCCTCGACGTGAACACCGAAGGCCTGCTGCTGATGACCAACGACGGCGAGCTGAAGCGCGCGCTCGAGTTGCCGTCGACCGGCATTCCGCGCACCTACCGCGCCCGCACATTCGGCGACATCTCGCAGGCCCGGCTCGAGGAACTGATGGAAGGCATCGAGATCGACGGCGTGCGCTATGGCTCGATCAACGCGAACCTCGAACGCAGTGCGGGTCGCAACAAGTGGATCGAGCTGACCCTGACCGAAGGCAAGAACCGCGAAGTGCGCCGCGTGCTGGAGCATCTCGGCCTCCAGGTCTCGCGCCTGCTGCGCACCAAGTACGGCCCGTTCGAACTGGCCGACCTGCCGCGCGGCGCCGCCGAGGAAATCCCGCAGGTCATGGTCGAACGCTTTCGGAAGACGCTGAAGACAGCATGAGAATCATTGCCGGAGAATGGCGCGGCCGTCCGCTGCGTGCGCCCGAGGGCGATACCACCCGCCCCACCGCCGACCGCACCCGCGAAACCCTGTTCTCGATGCTCGCCAGCAGGCTGGGCGGGTTCGAGGGGCTGGCCGTGGCCGACCTGTTCGCCGGGTCCGGCGCGCTGGGGCTTGAAGCCCTGTCGCGCGGGGCCGCGTCGGCCGTGTTCGTCGAGCAGGATCCCGCCGCCGTCCGCGCGATCCGCGCCAACATCGCCGCGCTGCGCTGCGCCCCGCAGTGCGACGTGCGCGCCGCATCGGTGCTGACGCTGGGACCGGCGAAGCAGCCGCTCGACCTCGTCATGCTCGACCCGCCCTATGGCACCGGTGCCGGTGCTGTCGCGATCGACCGGCTGGTCCGGCTGGGCTGGATCGGCGAGGCGACGTGGATCAGCCTCGAGACCGCCGTCAAGGAAGTGCCCGAGGTCAAGGTCTGCACCGTCGACGCGCAGCGCAAGGTGGGCAAGGCGCTGCTTACGCTGATGCGGCTGAAGTAGCCGCCTTCACGCCTCCCCGGGTTCGGCCCCCCGGGGGGAGAACTGTACGCCCGCCAGCGTCATCGCCCCAGCCAGGGTCAGGAACACGCCGACATAGGCGGTGCCCCCCACTCCCGCGAGCCAGGCCGCGGCGAAGGGCGCCAGCGCGCCCCCGATGATCCCGCCGACGTTGAACGCCAGTGAAATGCCGGTGTAGCGCACCGACACCGGAAAGAGCGTCGGCAACCACGCGCCGAGCGGCCCGTAGGCAAGGCCCATGATGAACAGCGACGAGGCGAGCGTCGCGAAGACCACCGCAAGCGAGCCCGAGCCCAGCCCGGTCCCGAAGACCATGCCGAGCACCGCGGTGAGCGCCGCGCCCGTGCCGAGGACACGCCGGACCGAAGTCTTGTCGGCCCAGTAGCCCGCCACGAGAATGCCGAGCGCGAAGAAGGTGTTGGCGCCAAGCTGGACCGCAAGGAATTCCTGCTTGGCATAGCCCAGCGCGGTCGTGGCAAAGGACAGGGCGAAGGTCGTCGCGAGGTAGAAGATGGCGAAGCACGCGACCACGCCGGCGATCCCGGCGAGGACGGCCGGGGAGTGACCGCGCAGCAGGCGGGAAATGGGCACCTGCGGCGGCGGCGCCTTTTCCATAGCTTCACGGAACGAGGGCGTTTCGCCAATCTTCAGCCGCACCCACAAGCCCACGCCGACCAGCACCGCGCTGGCAAGGAACGGCACGCGCCAGCCCCAGGCGGCAAAGTCCGCGTCCGAGAGGCCGAGGCCGAGCAGGAGGAACAGGCCGTTGGCGAAAAAGAACCCTAACGGCGCGCCAAGCTGCGGCGCGCTGCCGAAGCGCGCTTCCCAGCCGCGCGGCGCATTCTCCACCGCCAGCAGCGCCGCCCCGCCCCACTCCCCGCCAAGCCCGAAACCCTGACCGAAGCGCAGGAGGCAAAGCAGCGCCGGGGCGATCCACCCGGCGATCGCATAAGTTGGCAGGAACGCGATCAGCAGCGTCGATCCGCCCATCAGCATGAGCGACGCGACCAGCGTCGACTTGCGCCCGATGCGATCACCGAAATGCCCGAAGGCCACCGCCCCGACGGGCCGCGCGAAGAACGCCAGGCCGAAGGTCATGAAGGAGAGGAGAGTCTGGGCAGCCTGCGATTCCGTGGGAAAGAAAAGCGGACCGATGACCAGCGCCGCCGCCGTCGCGTAGATATAGAAATCGTAGAACTCGACCGCCGTGCCGACGAGGCTGGCGGTCAGCACGCGGCCGTGCTGGCGAATCGGATTCATCGGATCACTCCCCCATTTTCGCAGGGGGGTTTACACAGTTTACACTGTCCAGGAGAAAAACTCGGATCGATCAGAAGCAGAGATCTTATCGAACTTTCCGATTGAAGAGTGAAGCGGGCCATGCACCCCGCCTATCACCTCGCCGGGCTGTAGGACAGGGCAACGCGAAAGGGGCGCCGGTTGCCCGACGCCCCTCCGGGGAAAGTCCTGACGGTTCAGACGCCGCCGCGATTGCGGCAGTTGTCGCGAACGGTCTTGCTGCAGACGGGATACTTCTTGTTCATCGCCTCGGGCGGCGGAGGCGTCATGTTGCCGGGCATGCCCGAGGACATGCCGCCTGACATGCCGCGCGAGGGCGGCGTGGCGGGCTGCGCCGGAGTGGCGGGCGTAGCAGGCGTTGCCGCCGTGCCGGTGCCCGGCGAAGGCTGCGCCGGCGTTGCCGGGGTCGCGCCCGACGAGGGCACGGCGCGGCCGGTGACTTGCGCGACGATCGAAGGCCAGACCTGCGTGCGCTGTTCCGGCGTCATCGCGTAGATCTGCGCCTTCTGTTCATCGGTCAGCGCCCACCAGCCCTTCTGCTGGTCTGCGTCGAGTGACCAGAAGTATTCCTGGTAGGTCGAAGGCCAGGCCTGATACTTCGCGCGCTGTTCGGCGGCCCATGCGTCGATCTGCGCCTGCTGGTCCGCCGTGACGGTAAAGGTGGTGGTGGTGGTGGTCGATGTCGGCGCGGCCGTGTCCGTGGTCGTCGTGGCGGTGGTCGTCGAGGTCGTGGTCTGCGCGGTCAGAACGGCAGGCGACCCCGCGATGGCGAGCGCCAGCGCGCTCGCGGCCAGATAATGTCGCATCGTAATCTCCATTGTTTTTCTTGCCCGAAGCTGGAGGCCCAAGCGCGCCTGCGCCACGCCGGTTCCCGCACTTGCGACGGGCCGCACTGCGATCCGGGACGAACCGCACCATGCCCGGATTGCTGGCAAAGGCGATTGCCGCAGCGGCGTTTGGTCCCTATCTGTTCACGCATGTCCTCCCCTGTCCCCGCGAATCCGCACGCCAGCAATGCCTGGCTCGATGGCCTGAACCCGCCCCAGCGCGAGGCCGTGACGACGACCGAGGGGCCGGTGCTGATGCTGGCCGGCGCGGGCACCGGAAAGACCGCCGCCCTGACCGCACGCCTTGCCAACCTGCTGCGCCAGCGGCTGGCCTGGCCGAGCGAGATCCTGTGCGTGACCTTTACCAACAAGGCCGCGCGCGAAATGCGCGAGCGCGTGGGGAACCTGATCGGACCGGCGGTGGAAGGCATGCCTTGGCTGGGCACATTCCATGCCATCGCGGCGAAGATGCTGCGCCGCCATGCCGAACTGGTCGGACTGCAATCGAACTTCACGATCATCGACACCGACGACCAGCTTCGGCTGCTCAAGCAGCTTGTCGTGGCGGAAGGCATTGACGAAAAGCGCTGGCCCGCGCGCCAGCTCGCCGGGCTGATCGACAAGTGGAAGAACCGGGGGCTCAACCCTGCCGACCTCGATGCGCTGGAAAACGAGGCCTATGCCAACGGCAAGGGCCAGCGGTTCTATGCACTCTACCAGAATCGCCTGCGCGAACTGAATGCCTGCGATTTCGGCGACCTGCTGATGCACATGCTCAACATCTTCCGGCGCGAACGCGAGGTGCTGGAAATGTGGCAGCAGCGCTTCAAGTACGTGATGGTGGACGAATACCAGGACACCAACGCGGTGCAGTACCTGTGGCTGCGGCTGCTGGCGCAGAACCGCAAGAACATCTGCGTGGTGGGTGACGACGACCAGTCCATCTATTCCTGGCGCGGCGCGGAAGTGGCCAACATACTGCGCTTCGAAAAGGATTTTCCCGGCGCGAAGGTGATCCGGCTGGAGCAGAACTACCGGTCTACCCCGCATATCCTGGGTGCTGCATCGGGGCTGATCGCGGAGAATTCCGAGCGGCTCGGCAAGACATTGTGGACCGAGGTCGACGGCGGCGACAAGGTGCGCGTGATCGGCGTGTGGGACGCGCCGGAGGAAGCGCGGCGGATCGGCGACGAGATCGAACGGCTGGAGCGCGAGGGCGCGCCGCTCGACCGTGTGGCGATACTGGTGCGCGCGCAGTTCCAGACGCGGACGATCGAAGACAGGTTCATCCAGATCGGGCTGGGCTATCGCATCGTCGGCGGTTTCCGGTTCTACGAGCGCGCGGAGATCCGCGATGCGCTCGCCTACCTGCGGATCATCGCAAGCCCGCAGGACGACCTCGCCTTCGAGCGGATCTACAATACGCCCAAGCGCGGGCTTGGCGACAAGACGCTGGAGAAGCTGCACCGCCACGCACGGGCGCGGAGCATTCCGCTGTCGCTGGCATCGGTCGAGATCCTCGACACCGACGAGCTTCCGGCGCGGGCGCGGGGCACGCTGGCAGCACTGATGCGCGACTTCGGCCGGTGGCGCGATGCGTCGAAGTCGCTCGTCCCGGCGGAACTGGCGCGCACGATCCTCGACGAAAGCGGCTATACCGCCGCCCTTCAGGCGGAGAAGACCGCGGAGGCCGCCGGACGCCTTGAAAACCTTACCGAACTTGCCCGCGCGATGGAGGAATACGAGACGCTGGGGGACTTCCTCGAGCATGTCAGCCTGGTGATGGACAACGAGGCCGTGGCCGACGAGGAAAAGGTCACGATCATGACCATCCACGCGGCCAAGGGGCTGGAATTCGACAACGTGTTCCTGCCCGGATGGGAGGAAGGCGTGTTTCCTTCGCAACGCTCGCTCGACGAAGGCGGCCTGGCCTCGCTGGAAGAAGAGCGCCGCCTTGCCTATGTGGCGATCACCCGCGCTCGGCGGCATTGCACCATCCTTCACGCCGCCAATCGCCAGATCTATGGCCAGTGGACCAGTTCGATCCCCTCGCGCTTCATCGGCGAACTGCCTGCGGAGCACATCGAGGAAGAGACCACGCTATCGGGCGGCGCATCGATGTGGCGGGCGAACTGGAGCGAACGCGAAGATCCCTTCGCCCATGTCGCGCAGGCAACGCCGTCGCGCGGAGCCTCGCGCGGGCCGGGCTGGCAGCGCGCCGCCGCGCAGCCCTACAACCCGCAGCCGCGCCGGATCGCCGAAACCACCCGCAGCGCGGCGAGCTTTGCCGCCAAGCCGCGCAGCGACATCAGCGTGGGCGCGCGCGTCTTCCACGAGAAGTTCGGCTACGGCACCGTGGCCGAGCAGGAAGGCAACAAGCTGGAGATCGATTTCGAAAGCGCGGGGCGGAAGCGCGTGATCGACAGCTTCGTGAAGCTCGCTGGCTAGGATTTAGGGGCGGGCTGGCGCACAGGCGCCCCGGATCATCTCAACGGCACGACCTCGCAATGACGGGTGCATTGTGCTGCCTCGTCATTGTCAGCTTGGCGAAGCACCCCAGGACCGCCGGCCCCGGGCGATGCTGTTCAGAGCGCGGAGACGGCCAGAAACTCGGGGATCGGGCCGTTCCACTCGCCGGGCTTCGACGGCGGCTCGGACTGGTCGCGGTAGGGCGTCGGCTCGCGGCGCGGAGCACGTTCGGCGCGGACTTCGCGTTCCGGACGGGCTTCGCGTTCGGGGCGAGATTCGCGTTCGGCGCGGGGCTTGCGTTCCTCGCGCGCGGGGCGTTCGCGGCGGCTGCCACGCTTGGGCTCTTCGTCGCGTTCGGCGCCGGATTCGCGCGGCTTGCGCTCTTCCTTGCCCGGGAGTTCGACCTTGAACTCGGGGATCTTGGTGCCCTGCAGCTTCTCGACGTTCTCGATCGATTCGCTGTCCTCGTCGGAGACCAGCGTGAAGGCGCGACCGGTGGCGCCGCCGCGACCGGTGCGGCCGACGCGGTGGACGTAATCGTCCGGATGCCAGGGCGTGTCGAAGTTGAAGACGTGGCTCACGCCCTTCACGTCGAGCCCGCGGGCGGCGACATCGGACGCGCACAGGATCGAGATTTCGCCGTCCTTGAACTTCTGGAGTTCGGCGTTGCGGGCGCTCTGGTCCATGTCGCCATGGATTTCGCCGGCGGCAAAGCCGTGGCGCTGCAAGGACTTGGCCAGTTCACGCACGGTCGTCTTGCGGTTGGCGAAGATGATCGCGGTGCTGACGTTGTCGGTGCGCAGCAGGTGGCGCAGGACTTCGCGCTTCTGGCGGGTGGTGCTGCGGACCTTGAACTGGGCGATGTTGGTGTTGGTCGCCGCCGGGCGGGCCACCTCGATCGACTTGGGGTTCGACAGGAACTTGTCGGCCAGCTTCTTGATCGGCGGCGGCATGGTGGCCGAGAACAGCAGCGTCTGGCGCGTGGTCGGCAGCTTCGAGCAGATGTTCTCGATATCGGGGATGAAGCCCATGTCGAGCATGCGGTCAGCCTCGTCGATCACCAGCATCTCGCAGCCGGTGAGGAGGATCTTGCCGCGTTCGAACAGGTCCATCAGACGGCCCGGCGTGGCGATCAGCACGTCGACGCCTTCCTGCAGCGCCTTGACCTGGTCGCCCATCTGCACGCCGCCGATGAGCAGTGCCATCTTGAGATCGTGGTTCTTGCCGTACTTTTCGAAGTTCTCGGCGACCTGGGCGGCCAGTTCGCGCGTGGGTTCGAGAATCAGCGAGCGCGGCATCAACGCGCGTCGGCGTCCGTGGGCGAGGATGTCGATCATCGGCAGCACGAAGCCGGCGGTCTTGCCGGTGCCGGTCTGGGCAATGCCGATGATGTCCTTCATCATGAGGACAGCGGGAATGGCCTGCGCCTGGATCGGAGTCGGCTCGTCGTAGCCGGCGTCCAGTACCGACTTGAGCAATTCATCCGAGAGGCCGAGGTCGGCAAACTTCATGCAGGCAATGTTCCGAAAGCAAGAGGCGGCGCGATTCGTGCGCCGCGCTGGACCGCATGCCTCGAGGGGTGCTGCCAGCGCTATGCGCCGCTAAGACGATATGGGCCGAAAAGTCAAGAAATCCGCGCTCGGCGCAGGGCCTCAGTCATCGTCCGGGACAAGCTCGCGCAACCTGGTGATCGCGCAGTTGGTTCCGGCGCGCGAATGGATCGTGTCGCGCCCGGCGCAGAGCTGTCCGTCCTCGTTCCGCTCGACATAGAAACCCGAGTAGAAATCGCGGGCGCGGCACGACTTGTCGAGGCTTGCGCCGATGAGCTTGCGGTTGCGGGTGACGAGGAGGAGACGGTCGGGGGAATCGAGCTGGACGCCTGCAATGTTGGCGATCGGCAGGCACTTGGAGGTCTTGCGCTCGTAGAAGCGGAGCGGCTGCGGCGGCCCGGGCGGTGCGGCGAAGACCTGACCGGGACCGCGCGGCGCGATGCGGATGATCATGCGCTGCTCGATGCGCACCTGGTTCCAGCCATCGTCGCCGAGACCCTCGACGAGAAACTCGGAGAAGGCGCCGGGTTCGGACGCGCTGTCGACCAGCGGCGAGCCGACCGGAATCATCGCACCGACCCATTCGGAGCCGAGAGCCTCGGTCGCCACCCGCTCGCCAGCCGAAAACGGAAGGAGCAGTGCCAGCGGGGCAAGAAGATGGGCAATGCTCGGCATGGTGCGCGATTAGACTCTCTTCGACCCCTCTGCGACAGCGGCGGCCCTGACCCGCCCAATTCCGCCGCGTCCCCACCCCTAGTCCCGAGGCTTGAACGCCGGCTTAACCCGGCGAAAAGGAAAAATGAATTGCCCTGTTGGCAGGGTGGCAATAGCCGGTGTGCGATGAACAGCGCGTTTCTGGAAGAAGCGGCCCGCCTGCTCGGGCCCAAGGGGCTGACGACGTCGGCGGAAGACATGGCACCGTGGCTGACGGACTGGCGCGGGCGCTATACCGGAAAGGCGCTCGCCCTCGCCTCGCCGGCCAGCACGGCGGAAGTCTCGGCGCTGGTCAGGCTGTGTGCCGAACACGGCGTGCCGATCGTGCCACAGGGCGGAAACAGCGGCATGTCGGGCGGCGCGACGCCATTCGAGAGCGGAACCGAACTCGTCCTCTCGCTGCGGCGGATGAATCGCATCCTTGCGCTGGACCCGGCCGCGCGCACCGCGACGTGCGAGGCCGGCGTCATCCTCCAGGTGCTTCACGAGGCGGCGGAGAAGGAAGGGCTGCGCTTTCCGCTGTCGCTGGGCGGCAAGGGTTCGGCGACCGTGGGCGGGCTGGTCTCGACCAATGCGGGGGGCACGCAGGTCCTGCGCCACGGATCGATGCGCGCGCTGGTGCTGGGACTGGAGGGGGTGCTGGCAGACGGGTCCGTGCTGAACCAGCTCACCCCGCTCAAGAAGGACAACCGCGGGTTCGACCTGAAGCAGGTGCTGATCGGGTCGGAAGGAACGCTGGGGATCGTGACGGCGGCGACGCTGAAGCTTGAGCCGGGAATCGCGGGCCGTTCGGTGATGTGGGCGGGAACCGCATCGCTGCACGACGCGCGCGCCCTGCTGTTGCTGGCGGGCGACATGGCCGGCAGCCTGCTGGAAGGTTTCGAGGTCCTGCCGCAGCACAGCCTCGAGGCGGTGCTTGCCTACCTGCCGGATGCCCGCGCGCCCCTGGCCGGGCCGCACGAGTGGCATGCGCTGATCGAACTCGTGGCGGGAGACGCCGAGACCGCCGCGCGGCTGCCCGAGATATCGGAGCGCCTGCTGACCGAGGCCTTCGAGCGCGGTCTCGTGGCCGACGCGACGATCGCGGCGAGCGAGGACCAGGCCGAGCGGCTGTGGCTGATCCGCGAGACCATCTCTCCCGCCGAACGCGCGATCGGCCCCGCCATGCAGCACGACATTTCGGTGCCGGTGGAGAAGATGCCGGCTTTCGTCGAGGCGGCGGTGCCCCAGCTCGAGGCGGACTGGCCTGGAACGCAGGCGGTGTGCTTCGGGCACCTGGGCGACGGCAACGTCCACTTCCACGTCATCGCCCCACCCGGCAGCGAGCGGGCGGCGTGGGAGGCGGGCGACGGCAAGGCGATCAGCGCGCAGGTCCACGACATGGTGACAGCCTGGGGCGGATCGATATCGGCCGAACACGGCATCGGCCGCCTGAAGCGCGACGAACTCGACCGGCTGGGCGACCCGGTGATGCTGGCCACGATGCGCGCGATCAAGCGGGCGCTTGACCCCAAAGGGCTGCTAAACCCCGGAAAGCTGGTGTGACGCGGCTTGCGCGGCGGTTTCCCAGTCCCTAAGAACCGCGGTTCCCGCAAGAACCGCGGTCAGCCGCGCGTTACCTGTTGATCTTGGAGAGATGCACAATGGCCAGCGCGCCGCAAGCCAACCTGCCGATGTTCTACAACGACCTTATGCCGCTCAACAGCCGCGACCACGCCGCGTGGAAGGCGAAGAATGCGGATGCGGCCCCCTGGCTCATCGGCCAGCACGCCATCCCCTTGACGGCAGAGGAATTTCCGCAGGCCGCGCGCCACTACCCGATCATTTTCGCATCGGGCGACAACCCCGTTCCGCTGGCCCTGATGGGCCTTAACGAAGGCGTGAACGTGTTCGTCGACGAGGACGGCAAGGTCACGCAGCCGGTCTACATCCCGGCCTATGTCCGCCGCTATCCGTTCCTCCTCGCCAAGCTCAACCCGAACAGCGAAGAGCTGTCGCTGTGCTTCGATCCCTCGTCCGGCCTGATCGGCGATTCGGTCGACGGCGTGGAGCTTTTCTCCGACGGCCAGCCTTCGGAAGCGACCAAGGCCGCGCTCGGCTTCTGCGAACAGTTCGAACAGGCCGGCCAGCGTACGCAGGCCTTCATCGACGAACTGAAGAAGCATGACCTCCTGATGGAAGGCGAAGTCGCCATCCAGCAGCAGGGCAACGAACAGCCGTTCATCTATCGCGGTTTCCAGATGGTCAACCAGGACAAGCTGCGCGAAACCCGTGGCGACGTGCTGCGCGGCTGGGCGCAAAGCGGGCTCCTGCCGCTGCTTTATGCTCACCTGTTCTCGCTCGAACTGATCAGCCAGATCTTCGGCGCGCAGGTCCAGATGGGCAAGGGCCCGATCCCGGCGACCCCGGTTCCGGCCGAGTAAACGGCCGCCCTGCAATCGGGCAACAGGTCAACAAAAAAGGCGACGGGCACTCAGCTTGTCGCCTTTTTTGTTTCCGGTGTTGCAAATTTCACGCAAACCCCCTTGCGGCAGGCCCGAGGGTCCCCTATTTAGATCATGTTGCGTCGCGGCTCCCCTCATGGCCCGGCGTGACTGGTGCACTTCGGTGCACCTCCTCCCTGAACCTTGGCCACCTGGAGCATGTCTCCAGGTGGTTTTTTCTTGCGTGCGGTGGATAGCGCAGGTGCGCACGGATTCTGTCGAAAAGATTAGGGTCAGGACCTAGGCGGCGTGGACGCGCCGGACGTCCGGCAGCCTACTCCGCAGCGGCCCGCCAGCGGCCCCGGTCCGAGGTGCGGCCAAGATCGGCTACGTCGACCGCGAGGCGCCGTACCAGGCCGATGAGAAGCTCGACGGTGGCCTGGAAGCCGGGACCGGGCTCTGCCATGCGCGAATCGAGGTAGCAGGTGCGGTCGATCTCGAGCTGGAGGCAGTGCAGGCCTTCGTGGCGACAGGCATGGCGTTCCAGCACGTAGCCACCGGCGTATGGCCGGTTATGCGCCGCTCGGCGGGCCGATTCGGTAAGGTAGCTGAACGCCGAGGCGACAATCCCGCCATCGCAGGACGCACCGAAGCGATCACCCACGACAAATTCGGGCGCCTTCTCTCCCGGCGAGCGCGCGGCAAGCGGCGGCATCGAGTGGAGATCGACCAGCAGTGCCGCGCCCCAGCGATCACGAATCTGCTCCAGCGTCGCGGCGAGCGCGCCGTGATAGGGTTGATGGATCGAGGCGATGCGTTCCGTCAGTTCGCCATGATCGAGCCGCCGCTTCCACAATTCGCCGAGCCCCGGAAGGCGGCGCGGAATCAGGCCGAGGCCGCTGCGGGCACGCCGCCCGAAGGCACTGGGCGCCGCCGAAGCATCGGCAGGGGCGCCGCCAAGCATTTCCCAATCGACGTCATCGCTCGCCCGGTTGAGATCGAGCATGGCGCGCGGGGCATGGGCGATCAGGAGTGCCGCCCCCGTGTGGCGCGAGACCGCTTCGCCCAGAAGGTCGGCATAGCGATCCTCCAGACGCGGCGCGGCAAAGCCGGGATGGCGCATGCGGTCCAGTAGCGACTTGGCATAGGCGCGCCCGGCATGGGGAACTGCGATCACGACCGGGATCGGTGAAGGGTCCGTCAGCTTCAGGGTATAGGCCGGTACGCCCGGATTTCCAGGCACCGATCCTCCCTGGACCTGCGTCGAATCGCCCCCATGGTCGCCCGGATGATGCATTGCACAAGGGTGCAACCGATTCGCGATGAAGTCAAAAGAAGGTCCGGTTACGCTGTCCGGGAATTCTTAACCGAATTCGAGATATAAGCTGCCTGGGCGCACCGATGGTCGCCGCCCGAACCGCACAACGACAAGACAGACAAGGTTGGCCATGATCCGGATACTGCTCGCCGAAGACGAAGAGGCGATGCGCACCTATCTTACGCGCGCGCTCGAGAACGCCGGATATTCGGTGGCTGCGGTCGATCGCGGCACCGCCGCCATCCCCCTGCTCGAACGCGAGCAGTTCGACCTGCTGCTTTCTGACATCGTCATGCCGGAGATGGACGGAATCGAACTGGCCCAGCGCTGCGCGGAGATCAGCCCGGCGACCAAGGTCATGTTCATCACCGGATTCGCCGCCGTCACCCTCAAGGCAAACCGAGAGGCACCGCAGGCGCGCGTGCTTTCCAAGCCGTTCCACTTGAAGGACCTGGTCATGGAAGTCGAACGGGTGTTCGAGGACGCGGCATTCGCGGGCACGCGCCAGCCCTGAAACCGCCAGTTTGCTGGTCGCACGGAATTTCCGTCAATTTCCCCCTTGCCTTCGAAAATGGCGGAAGCTAATGGCGCGCTTCCCGACGACGTGAACGTCCGGTTGAACCGGGCCGAAGCGACCGAAGGGAGCCTGATGGTGCGGGCGTATAGCTCAGTGGTAGAGCACTATGTTGACATCGTAGGGGTCGCAAGTTCAATCCTTGCTACGCCCACCATCGGAAAACCCCGCTTCGGCGGGGTTTTTTCATGTCCGTTATCGAACCGACTTTGATCGAGTCCGGACCGCCGGCCCGCTAACGGGAAGGCGCCATGCCTTCTCCATCACCAAGGCCATTGCTGGAAGTTCCCCGGTTCCCGGGCAGCAGCCCTGCATGCCTCCAGCAGCCCAGAGCCGGAGCAAGGCTGGACATCGACGCGGCCGAACTGCGCCGCATGTGTGATCGTCTCGGCCTGAGCGGCTCCGCATATCCTGAGGAGGATCTGCGCCGCCGCTTTCTCGAAGGATGGGCACTCGTCGATCCCTTCGGCGGGCCGCCGCCCTCGCCCCGGACCGCCATCGAACTGTTCGCGTCATGGCGCAGGCTTTTCAGCGCCAACCGGCAGATCGCCAGTATCCAGGGAATCGCGAGGTGGAAGCGCGCGGCGCTGGCCCCGCTTCTCTGGGACGGAAGACGCGACGTTCCATTCGATCAGCCGCTGGCGCCCGGAGGAACGACCGCGATATGGCGCGCCCGCACGTCAACAAGGGCCCTGCGGGCAATCGACGCCAGCGGCGGGCAGCGGCTGGAGATCGAGGACGGCTTCATCCGCTCGGCCGGCCTTGGCGCGGATTGCGTGCCGCCGCTGTCCATCGTCGTCGAGCGGGACTTCGCGCACTATGACCCGTCGGGGCCGAGCGGGGTCGAGCGGCTGGTTGCGAAGGGCGGCTTCGATGGCGACCTGCTGGCGCGCGCCGCCCGGCTGCGGACGCGAATCGTTTCGCTGGGCATCGGCAAGTACGGCGCATCGAGCATGCGCTTCGCTCGGCCAGGCGGGGCGCGGCGGCACCTGCTGGTCATCGGACAGGTGGCCGACGATCTCTCGCTGCGCCTTGGCGGGGCCGGGCTGGACAACATGGCGCTACTGCGCCGCGTCCGGCTTGCGGCGCCGGATGCGTTCATTCTCTACCGCCCGCACCCGGACGTCACCGCCGGTCACCGCGCCGGGCATGTTCCCGACGGAGAGGCGCTGGCCTTTGCCGACATGGTCGCGCGGGAGCCACCAATCGCGGCGCTGATCGAAGCGGCCGACGAAGTCCATGCCATCACGTCGCTTGCGGGATTCGAGGCATTGCTGCGGGGCAAGCGCGTGGTGACCCATGGCGTGCCGTTCTACGCAGGCTGGGGGCTGACCACGGATCTCGGGCCCGTCCCTGCGCGCAGGATGGCACGACGCAGCATCGATGAGCTGGTTGCGGCCGCGCTGCTGCTGCATCCGCGTTACCTCGACCCGCTGACCCGGCTTCCCTGCCCGGTGGAAGTTGCGGTGGAGCGCGTTGCCGGAGGGGCCGGGATGGGCAGCGAACTGCTGGTCGGCCTGCGCCGGAGGTGGGGCTCTGTGCGGCGCGCGGCACGATGGAACTGAGGCGCTTCCTGTTCCTGCAAGGACCGCCGGGGCCGTTTTTTGCGCTGCTTGCCGAAAGGCTTCGACGCGAGGGATGCGAGACGCTTCGGGTCAATCTCAACGGCGGCGACGCGGCGGACTGGCCCGGAACGGCCACGGCCTGGCGGGGGCGAGCGGAGGACTGGAGTGCGTTCGTGCGCGCATTCATGGCGGATCGGGGCGTGACCGACCTGCTCGTGTTCGGCGACTGTCGGCCGTTGCATCTGGCGGCACATGGCGAGGCAGCCCGGCTCGGCATCAGGATCCACGTGCTGGAAGAAGGATACGTCAGGCCGCACTGGATGACGCTGGAGCGCGACGGCGTGAACGGCCGGTCGCGCCTTCCGCAGGACCCGGCCGCGATAAGGGCCCTTGCCCGGGACCTCCCTTCACTACCGCAGGGACTGCCGCCGGTGACCGCGAGCTTCGGCAGGCGCCTGCGCGACACGCTGCGCCACTATACCCATGCGGTCCTGCGCGCGCCGGCCTATCCCTTCCACCGCTCCCACCGGCCCGGCCTGCTTGCGCTCGAGGCGCTTGCGTGGGCCCGCAAGCTCCTGCTGGCGCGACGGAACCGCCGCCGCGCGGAGCGAGTGCTGCGGCGGACGGAACCGGGCAGCTATTTCCTGTTCCCGCTGCAACTTGGATCGGACTACCAGATCCGCGCCCATTCGCCCTTCGCCTCGATGGAGGCGGCAGCGGAAGAGGTGATCGCCAGCTTTGCCCGCACCGCGCCATCGGATGCGCGGCTGCTGGTCAAGGAACACCCGCTCGACACGCGCTGGCGTTCCTGGCGCACGGCGCTGGCCCGCATGGCCGGGAGGCATGGCGTGGCGGGCCGCGTGACGCACCTTTCCGGAGGGGACCTTGCCACGCTTGCGGCAGGATCGCGCGGCGTGGTGGTGGTGAATTCCACTTCGGCCACTTTCGCGCTCGACGCCGGCGTTCCGGTCGCTGTGCTGGGAAGCGCGGTCTATGCCATTCCGGGTCTCGTCCATCGCGGGCCGCTCGACGCCTTCTGGCGGGCCCCCGTGCCGCCCGACATGGAACTGTGGGCAGCGCTCCTGCGCGTCCTCCATGCGCGCTGCCTCGTGCGGGGCGGCATTGCCAGCAGGAGCGCGGTCGAAATGCTGGTCGACAATGTCACGGCGCGACTGCTCGCCGCTTCCCCGAAGGTGCCCGCATGAAGGTTCTGGTCGTGATTCCCGCGCGTTACGGATCGCATCGCTTCCCAGGCAAGCCGCTCCACCCCTTGCGCAGGCACGATGGCAGCGCCGCTCCGCTGATCGAATGGACCTGGCGCGCGGGCGTGGCTGCGGCAGGCGCGGAGAATGTCGTGTTCGCGACGGACGACGAGCGCATCGCGAGGGTCGCCAAGGGGTTCGGCGCGCGCGTGGCGCTAACGCCGGAAGGGTGCCGCAACGGAACCGAGCGCTGTGCGGCGGCTCTCGCGGCGATCGGACCGGACGGATGGGGCGGCGAAGCGGAAATCGTGGTCAACCTGCAAGGCGACAGTCCACTCGTGCCGCCCGAAATGATCCACGCGCTGCTGGCCGCGTTCGACGACCCAGCGACCGCAGTCGCCACGCCCTGCATCCGTTGCGACGAGGCGCAGGCACGCCTCGTGCTGGACGAATGCGCAGCCGGACGGGTAGGCGGGACGTGCGTCGTAGCGCGGGGGGACGGTACGGCCGCATACTTCAGCAAGCGCCCGATCCCGTTCGGCGCGCCGTCGGCCATGCCGCTGCGCCTGCACGTCGGCCTATACGCCTACCGCCGCGCCGCGCTTGACCGCTATGTGGCGCTGGGGCCGTGCGAACTGGAACTGGCCGAGGGGCTGGAGCAACTGCGCTTCATACACGCGGGCCTGCCAGTGACGCTGGTGGACGTGCCCGCGCCGCCGGGCGGGCTGTGGGAAGTGAACAACCCGGAAGATGTCCGGGTGGTCGAGGAAATGCTGCCGCAGGGGTGATGGCGGGAGGGCGCGCCCATACCAGCGCTCCCTCCCTGCCGGTTTTACTTGCCCTGCCAGTTGGGCTTGCGCTTCTCGGCGAAAGCGGCGGCGCCTTCGCGGGCGTCGCTGGAGGAGAATACGGGAGCGATGTAAGCCTGCTGCTTCTTCCACATCTCGGCCTCGGTCCATTCGTGCGAATCGCGGATGATCCCCTTCGAGGCGATCAGGGCCAGCGGACCGTTCTCGGCCACGCGCGCGGCGAGAGCCTTGGCGGCGTCGAGCGACGGGCCTTCGACAACCTGGTTGATGAAGCCGAGTTCATAGGCGCGCTGGGCGGTGATGAAGTCGCCGGTCAGGGCCAGTTCCATCGCAATGCGCGGCGGGATCTGGCGCGGCAGCTTGATCAGCCCGCCGGCGGCGGCGGCAAGGCCGCGCTTGGCTTCGGGAATGCCGAACTTCGAGGAAGCGCTGGCCACGATCAGGTCGCACGACAGCGCGAGTTCCATGCCGCCCGCAAGCGCATAGCCATCGACCGCAGCAATGATCGGCTTCTTTGGCGTCCATTCGGAAAGCCCGCCGAACCCGCGCCCCGGGATCGAGGGCGATTCGCCACGCAGGAAGCCCTTGAGGTCCATGCCCGAACAGAACGTTCCGCCCGCCCCCGTCAGGATCGCGCAGCGCAGGTCCGCCTCGGCATCGAGCCGGTCCATCGCCGCTGCGATGCCCTCGGCCGCGGCCTTGTTCATCGCGTTCTTCGCATCGGGACGGTTGATCGTGACGACCAGCACGTTGCCATCGACTTGGGTAAGGACTTCCGCCTCGCTCATCGCATCTCTCCAAATGGAATCCGCCCGGCTTTAACCGGTCACTTAAACGTCTGCCCCGGAAGGACCGCCGATGTCCAGTCCCAAGGACCCAAAAATTGCGCGAATCGGCGGCCTGCCTTGCACCGGGCCGCGCCTCTGCTAAGGGGAAGCGCAATTTCTCTCCCCAGTTTGAAAGACAGGACGGACATGGCGAAGATCAAGGTGAAGAACCCGGTCGTCGAGATCGACGGCGACGAAATGACCCGGATCATCTGGGAATGGATCCGCGAACGCCTGATCCTCCCCTACCTCGACATCGATCTCAAGTACTACGACCTCTCGGTCCAGAAGCGCGACGAGACGAACGACCAGATCACGATCGATTCCGCCAACGCGATCAAGCAGTATGGCGTCGGCGTGAAGTGCGCCACGATCACCCCCGACGAAGCGCGCGTCGAGGAATTCAACCTCAAGTCGATGTGGAAGTCGCCGAACGGCACGATCCGTAACATCCTGGGCGGCGTGGTGTTCCGCGAACCCATCGTGATCCAGAACGTGCCGCGTCTGGTCCCCGGCTGGACCGACCCCATCGTCGTCGGCCGTCACGCTTTCGGCGACCAGTACCGCGCCACCGACTTCGTCGTGCCGGGTCCGGGCAAGCTGCGCCTCGTGTGGGAAGGCGACAATGGCGAAACCATCGACCGCGAGGTGTTCAACTACCCCTCGGGCGGCGTTGCCATGGCGATGTACAACCTCGACGATTCGATCCGCGACTTCGCCCGCGCCTCGTTCAACTATGGCCTCGGCCTGGGTTGGCCGGTGTACCTTTCGACCAAGAACACGATCCTCAAGGCCTATGACGGCCGCTTCAAGGATCTGTTCCAGGAAGTGTTCGACACCGAAGGCTTCAAGGAAAAGTTCGCCGCCGCCGGCATCGTCTACGAACACCGCCTGATCGACGACATGGTCGCCTCTGCGCTCAAGTGGTCGGGCAAGTTCGTCTGGGCGTGCAAGAACTACGACGGCGACGTCCAGTCGGACACCGTCGCGCAGGGCTTCGGCTCGCTCGGCCTGATGACCTCGGTCCTGATGACGCCGGACGGCAAGACCGTCGAGGCTGAAGCCGCGCACGGCACCGTGACCCGTCACTACCGCCAGCACCAGCAGGGCAAGCAGACTTCGACCAACCCGATCGCGTCGATCTTCGCCTGGACCCGCGGCCTGATCTATCGCGGCAAGTTCGACGAGACGCCGGAAGTGGTGAAGTTCGCCGAAACGCTGGAGCGCGTCTGCATCGAAACCGTCGAGAGCGGCAAGATGACCAAGGACCTCGCGCTGCTCATCGGGCCGGACCAGGCCTGGATGACCACCGAGAAGTTCTTCGAGGCCATCGTCGAGAACCTCGAGACCGAAATGAAGAACTGGGCATAAGCGCCCGTTCGTTCATGGAAACAGCAAAGGGCCCCGGTTCACGCCGGGGCCCTTTTCCTTTGCAGGCGGTACATCGGGCAACCGGGCAGGCGTCACCCTGGCTTTGCGTCAGGGTCCATCCCTCGACGAGTGCGGATAGCGGTCGCCGCAAGATGGATGCTGAAACAAGTTCAGCATGACGGTGACAGGGCAAGCATTCTTGCGACGCACTACGCAGTGCCCGGCAACAGTTCGACATGCGGAAAGCCGTGACACCGCCTGCCCCCTCCCCTAACCTTCGGCGATGGCAGGCAATCTCGAACCGACTACCGCACTTTCCGACGCCCTCGTGATCCTCGGTGCCGCTGGCATCATCATCCCCGCTTTCGCGCGCTTCCGCATCACCCCGATTATCGGCTTCATCCTCGTCGGTCTCGTTGTCGGCCCGTTCGGCCTGGGATCGCTCGTGCCGCAGTATCCGTGGCTCTATCATGTCACGATTTCCGATCCGGCCGCGATCACGCCCTTCGCCGAATTCGGCATCATCCTGCTACTGTTCGAAATCGGCCTCGAGCTGTCGTTCAACCGCCTGTGGGACATGCGAAGGCTCGTCTTCGGCCTTGGCGCCATGGAGCTTGGCGTCTCGGCGTTCCTGCTTTCCGCAGTGCTGCTCGGAACGGGTCTCAACATAAGCGGCGCATTCGGTCTGGGCCTCGCACTAGCCCTTTCATCGACCGCGCTTGTGCTGCCCATTGCCGGAACGCACGGCCCGGTGGGTCGTGCTGCGCTTTCGATGCTCCTGTTCGAGGATATCGCTCTTGTCCCGATCATCTTCATCCTCGGCGCGATGGGCCCGGTTGCCGCGCATTCCGACGGTCCCAGCCTCGGCGAGACGCTGCTTTACGGCGGCATCGTCGTAGCTGTCCTGCTGGTCGGCGGCAGGCTCCTGCTCCCGCGCCTGTTCGCCCAAGCGGCGCAGACGAAGAGCCCCGAGCTGTTCCTTGCCGCCACCATGCTGGTGGTCATCGCGGCGGCCCTTTCTACTTCGCTTGTCGGTCTTTCGCCGATCATGGGTGCGCTTCTGGCAGGCCTGCTGATCGCCGAAACGGAATACCACACCGAGGTCGAATCGATCACCAAGCCATTCAAGGGCCTCGCGCTGGGCGTGTTCCTGATCACCATCGGCATGGGCATCGACCTGCGCGTTGTCTGGGAGCAGATCGGGCCACTCGCGCTGGCGGTGACCGGGGTTGTGGTGCTCAAGGCGCTGGTCACGATGTTCGCCCTGCGCGCGATGGGCAAGGAGCGGGCAACCGCGCTGGAAGCCGGCATCCTGATGGCAAGCCCTTCGGAAACCACGCTGATCGTGCTCGCAACGGCGGCGGAAGCCTCCCTGATCGACCGCGAGACGGCGCAATTCTGGCAGATCGTCACCGCCATCGGCCTGACCATAACCCCGCTGCTTGCCAAAGTGGGTGAGACCTGGGGCCGCCGCGTGGCCAAGGGCGGGGCCGACGCCGGACAGGCTGTCGCGGTGGAAGAACCCGAGGGCGAGCGCGTGGTCGTCATGGGCTTCGGTCGCGTCGGCAGGCTGGTGGCCGACATGCTCTCCGTCCACGGCGCATCCTGGCTGGGCATCGATACCGACCCGGCCATCGTGAAGCGCGCGCGCAACGACGGATTGCCGGTCCTGTTCGGCAACGTCGACAGCGAAACCGCGATCGAACGGCTTGGTCTGGACAATGCGCGCGCAATGATCCTGACGATGGACGAACCGGTACTGGTGGTGCGCATGGTGAAGAAGCTGCGGTCGGGCCATCCCGATCTGCCGATCATCGTCCGCGCCCGCGATACCGCCCACGCCGCCGAACTCTACAAGGCAGGAGCCACCCACGCGGTGCCGGAAACGCTGGAAAGCTCGCTGCAACTGTCGGAAGCGGTTCTGGTCGATCTCGGCTTCCCGATGGGCCTCGTCATCGCCTCCATTCACGAGAAGCGCGATGAGTTCCGGGAGCAGATCATGGAGGAAGGCGGCCTTACCGAAAAGCCGCGCCTGAAATCCGCCTCGCTGCGCGAACGATCCGCGTAAAAGACCGCAACTTTCCGGCCCCCTGCGCGTTCAGCGGGGAGGAGAGTGACCATGACCCACAGCAACGAGCCTGACCTGAACCCGGCCACGCAGGGCGATCAACCGAACAAGGGCGCGATCAAGAGGCCGCAGCAGACCGACGCGACAATGCGCGAGGACAACCTGCCGCGCGGCTCGGACAGGGAAACGCGCGGCAGAAGCGGACGCAGGCAATAGGCGTCAGGCGGTCAGAACCGCCCTTGCCGCTGCAATAGCATCCGCTGCCCTGGAGCCTTCTGGCCCGCCGCCCTGCGCCATGTCCGGACGGCCACCGCCGCCCTTGCCACCCAGCGCCTCGACGCCAGCGCGCACCAGATCGACCGCGCTGACCTTGCCCGCAAGGTCGTCGGTCACGGCGGCAGCGATGCTCGCCTTGCCCTCGTTGACCGCGACGATCACGGCCACGCCCGAGCCGAGACGCTGCTTGGCCTGATCGAGCAGGCCGCGCAGATCCTTGGGGTCCAACCCTTCAAGCACCTGGCCCGAGAACTTCACGCCGTTCACGTCCTCGTCGGCGTTCTCGGCCTTTGCCGATCCACCGCCGAGCGCCAGAGCCTTCTTCGCCTCGGCCAGTTCGCGTTCGAGCTTCTTGCGCTCGTCCATCAGCGCCGTGACGCGCGCCTCGACGTCTTCCGGCGTCGTGCGAAGGATCGATGCGGTGTTCTTGAGCGCATCCTCGCGCGCGACGAACCACTGGCGCGCACCTTCGCCGGTCAGCGCCTCGATGCGGCGCACGCCCGAGGAGACCGCGCTTTCGCTGACGATGCGGAACACGCCGATATCGCCCAGCGCGCGCACATGGGTGCCGCCGCACAGTTCGACCGAATAGTGCTTGTCCGCGACGCGCCCCATGCTGAGCACGCGCACTTCATCGCCGTACTTTTCGCCGAACAGCGCCATCGCGCCCGCTTCGATCGCGTCTTCCGGGCTCATCAGGCGGGTGGTGACGACTTCGTTGGCGCGGATCTCGGCGTTCACTTCGGCCTCGATCGCGGCGATGTCCTCGGCGGAAAGCGCGGTCGGGTGCGAGAAGTCGAAGCGCAGGCGATCCGCCGCGACGAGCGACCCCTTCTGCGTGACGTGCGCACCGAGGCGGTGGCGCAGCGCCGCGTGAAGCAGGTGCGTCGCCGAGTGATTGGCGCGGATCGCATCGCGGCGCGCGACATCGATGTCGAGCCTGACCACGTCGCCGACCTTGACCGAGCCGCTTTGCACCTTTGCGTTGTGCGCGTGGAGCCGGCCCAGCGGCTTGGCGGTATCGCTGACCGCGAGGACCAGCCCGTCGCCGCCGGTGATAGTTCCCGCGTCGCCCGTCTGGCCGCCGGACTCGCCGTAGAACGGGGTCTGGTTGACGATGACGGCAACATCATCGCCCGCCATCGCGCTGTCGACTTCCTTGCCGTCCTTGACCAGCGCGACGACCTGCGCCTCGCCGGTGGTGGCGGTGTAGCCGGTGAATTCGGTGGCGCCGACGCGTTCGGCAATGTCGAACCAGACTTCGCTGTCCGCCGCCTGGCCCGAGCCCTTCCACGCAGCGCGCGCTGCCGCCTTCTGCTGGGCCATCGCCGCGTCGAAGCCTTCGCGGTCCACCGCTATGCCGCGAGCGCGCAAGGCATCCTCGGTGAGGTCGTAGGGGAAACCGTAAGTGTCGTAGAGCTTGAACGCGGTGTCGCCGGGCAGCTTGTCGCCCTCGCCCAACGTCGCGGTCGCTTCGTCGAGCAGCTTGATGCCGTTCGACAGCGTGCGGCGGAACTGCACTTCCTCGCGCAGCAGCGTTTCCTCGATCAGCGGCTGGGCGCGTCCGAGTTCCGGATAGGCAGCGCCCATTTCCGCGACAAGCGCGGGCACGAGGCGGTGCATCAGCGGGTCCTTCGCGCCCAGCAGGTGCGCATGGCGCATGGCACGACGCATGATGCGGCGCAGGACATAGCCACGACCTTCGTTGGACGGCAGCACGCCATCGGCAAGAAGGAAGCTGGTCGAGCGCAGGTGATCCGCGATCACGCGGTGGCTGGCCTTGTGATCGCCCTCGGCCCGGACCGAGGTCAGGCTTTCCGACGCGGCGATCAGGGCCTTGAACGTATCGGTATCGTAGTTGTCATGCTCGCCCTGAAGCACGGCCGCGATGCGTTCGAGACCCATGCCGGTGTCGATACTGGGCTTGGGCAGGCTGCCGGTGATCTCGCCGGCGGTCTGCTCGAACTGCATGAACACGAGGTTCCAGATCTCGATGAAGCGATCGCCGTCCTCGTCCGGCGACCCCGGAGGCCCGCCCCAGATGTGATCGCCGTGGTCGAAGAAGATTTCCGAGCAAGGACCGCACGGACCGTCATCGCCCATTGCCCAGAAGTTGTCCTTGGTGGCGATGCGGATGATGCGGTCTTCAGGGAGACCGGCGATCTTCTTCCACAGCTCGAACGCTTCGTCGTCGGTGTGATAGACGGTGGCGAGGAGCTTGTCCTTCGGAAGGCCCCATTCGCGCGTGAGCAGGGTCCAGGCGTGGGTGATCGCCTGTTCCTTGAAGTAATCGCCAAACGAGAAATTGCCGAGCATCTCGAAGAAGGTGTGGTGGCGCGCAGTGTAGCCCACGTTGTCGAGATCGTTGTGCTTGCCGCCGGCGCGTACGCATTTCTGCGAGGAGGTGGCGCGCGGCACGGCGCGCGTCTCCAGCCCGGTGAACACGTTCTTGAACGGCACCATCCCCGCGTTGGTGAACATCAGCGTCGGGTCGTTGTACGGCACCAGCGGCGCGGACGGCACCACATCGTGCCCGTTCGAGCCGAAGTATTCGAGGAAGGACCGGCGGATTTCGTTCGTCGAAGTCATGCCCCGCCGATTAGGCGAGCGTTCGGCGCGCTACAAGCACGTTTCATCCATCATCGTGATCGGACGTGGCGGTAATTAGCCATGCTGCGGCAGGGAATGTCACCTGCCCGCCTTGATGGTGCGCCTCTACGAATTCGAGCAGGCGCTTTTCGAAGGTCGCGCGCTCCGCTTCGGGCAGGGTCCGCAAGGCGAATGCGGAGGGTCCGATTCGCTGGAACAGCGCCATGGCTTCGGCCACGGCATGCTCTCCCTCGCCCGCGACATAAGCGAAATCGACCGGGGTGAAGGCCAGGTCGCGCCAGCCCTTGAGGCAGCGGCGGACGTGCTCCGGATCGGCAAACGCGAATGGTCCGGGAGGAAAGGGTAGCGACGGCACCTCGGCAGGCGGCAGCAGATTGGCGATCCCGGTGGCCCAGGCATTTTCCTTCGCCGCGCGAAAACAGGTGAAGACCAAGCGTGCGTCCGGTGCGGCGACGGACGCAAGATGCGCGAAGGCCGCCGGAGGATCGGGGAAGAACATCACGCCGTGGCGCGATACGTAAAGATCGGGCGCGCCCTGCGGCGAAGTCCAAGACGAGGCATCGGCCAGTTCGAACGAGAGATTGGGCAAGGCGCCGGCCCGTCCGCGCGCCGCATCCACCAGGTCTGGTGAAACGTCGACGCCGATGACCTGCGCCTGCGGCCGGGCGCGCGCGACCGCCAGCGAAACTTCGCCGGCGCCGCAGCCTATGTCGACCACGCGGCGGCCCGGCTCTGCCGCAATGGCATTGAGCAGGCGCGGCGTCAGCTGCGCGAAGGTCGCGTCGGTCCGCCTCCACTGTGCCGCCCAGTTGCGGCCAACGCCGCCCTCCCAATCCGCGATGTTCGTCATGGATCGAGGCTAGGACGACGGAGCGGGTCGCACAAGCGGCAAGCGCGGGCGATTCTGCTTGCGACTCAGGGCCATGAGGCAGACCATCGGTTCAGGTCCCTTGCGCGTCAGGGCACTCCGTACAGCGCCCGGCGCGCCCCCGCAGGAGAGGCGACGATGGGCGACACCACAAATACAGGCACCACCCCTCACGGCAGCAGGCCAGGCCGGACCGGCAGCGCGCCGCGCATGATCGCGCTGGTCGGTCCGGCAGGAACCGGCAAGACCACTCTCGCCGAGGCCCTGCTTCACGCGAGCGGCGCGATCAACCGGCAGGGGAGCGTCGAGGCGGGCACATCCGTCGGCGATGCATCACCCGAGGCGCGGGCGCGGCGAGGATCGACCGAACTGAACCTGTGCCGCCTTGAATATCTCGGCGACACCTTTGTCCTTGCCGATGCCCCCGGCAGTACCGGTTTCGCCGTCGATGCCGATCTTGCGCTGCAGATGGCGGACATGGCGATCGTGGTCGTCGATCCGGTGGCGGATCGGGCGGCGCTGGCCGGCCCGATCCTGCGCCGGCTCGACGAACTCGAATTGCCACACGCGATCTTCGTCAACAGGATGGACGGAGCGCGGGCGGGCTCTGTGCGCGAGATCCTGTCCGCGCTCCAGCCCCTCAGCCGCGAGCCGCTGATGCTGCGGCAGTTTCCGATCCGGCAGGGCGAGGAAATTACCGGGTTCGTCGACGTCGCACTCGAACGCGCGTGGCGCTACCGTCCCGGCCAGCCCTCCGAACCCATTCCCATGCCCGAGGACGTGGGCCTGCGCGAAAAAGGCGAACGCCAGCAATTGCTCGAAACCCTGGCGGACTTCGACGACGCGCTGATGGAAGCCCTGCTGATGGACGAGGAGCCGGACCCAGCCACGATCCTTGCCGACCTCGCGGTCGATACGGCGACGAACCGCGTGGTCCCCGTACTGTTCGGCTCCGCGCTTACGGGAGGAGGAATGCGCCGCCTGCTCAAGCTGCTGCGACACGAAGCTCCAGATCCCCACGCCGCCGCCGCGCGTCTGGGACTGGACGACGAGCCGGCGCTTGCGGTGTTCAAGGTAACGACGGGCGGTGCGATGGGCCGTCTGGCGCTGGGTCGTGTGTTCGGAGCCGCATTGCGTGAAGGCACCGAACTTGCGGGAACGCGGGTCGGGTCGCTGTTCCGGATGCAGGGCGACAAGACCAACAAGACCGCCGATGCAGATGCCGGCGATGTCGTCGCTGTGGCCAAGCTCGAGCAAGCAAGGCCTGGCACGATCCTTGGGCGTTCGGGGCTTCTGGCGGAATTGACGCCCGCGATCCCGGCACGCAACACCGCGCTCGCCATCGCCACGCGCGACCGGCGCGACGACGTGAAGCTATCGGCGGCGCTGCACCGTCTTTGCGAGGAAGACCCGGCACTTGCCTGGGAGCAGGACGGCGACAGCCACGAGACCCTGCTTCGCGGGATCAACGACGAGCATCTTGCCGTTGTCCTGGCGCGGTTGAAGCGGCGTTACGGGGTGGAGGTCACTTCATCGCCGCCCCGCGTCGCCTACCGCGAGACCATCCGCAAGGAAGCCGGCGCGCGAGGACGCCACAAGAAGCAATCGGGCGGGCATGGCCAGTTCGGCGACGCGGTGATCGAAATTCGCCCCCTTTCGCGCGGTGAAGGATTCGCCTTCGAGGACCGGATCACCGGCGGAGCCATCCCCAGGCAATGGATCCCGGCAGTCGAAGCGGGCGCGCGCGATGCGATGATGAAAGGACCGCTCGGCTTCCCCGTGGTCGACGTCGCGGTGACCTTGCTCGACGGGTCGTTCCATTCGGTGGACAGCTCGGAACTTGCGTTCCGGACCGCCGGCCGCATGGCGATGGCCGAGGCACTGGAAAAGGCCTCGCCATGCCTGCTCGAACCCGTCTTTCGGGTCAGCGTGGACATGCCGGCGGGGACCGGCGCGAAGGCCGGGTCGGCGCTTTCGGCACGGCGCGGCCAGATCCTCGGCCTCGACCAGCATCCTGAGTGGGAGCGCTGGGAGCGCGTCGAGGCGCTGTTGCCCGAAGCGGCGTTGCACGGGCTCGACGCAGAATTGCGCGCGTTGAGCCAGGGTCTCGCGAGCTTCACCGCGACGTTCGACCACATGACTGAACTGGCGGGCAAGCACGCGGACGATGCCATCCGCATGCAGGCCAAGGCCGCTTGATGCCAACGGAGGGCCCCGAAGGCGACGACTACATGTTGAAGTAGGCGCCGCCCTTCTCCCGCGCCCGCTGCCAGGCGGGGCGTGCATGGACCGCTGCCACGAATGCGGAGAGCTTCGGAAGCGAGCCTGCCTGCCCCTGCATGACCGCGATCTCTGCCGGGAAGCTCAGCATCACGTCGGCACCGGTCCAGTCGTCGCCGACGAAATGCCCTGAAGGGCGCAGGATCTGCTCCATGTAGCCGAAGTGCGCGGCAAGCTGTTCGGCGATGCGCGGCTGGAGCGGCGCCGCCGCTTCGCCGAGGCGCGAAGTGTAGAGCTGGAGCAGGATCGGCGTCATTGCCGAGCCTTCGGCAAAATGCATGAGTTCAAGGTGGCGCAGCGCGTCGTCCGAGCCTTGCCGAGGCAGCCACTTGCCATTGCCATAGCGCTCGCAAAGCACCTGCACGATTGCCCCGGACTCCTCGATCACGCGGCCGTCGATTTCCAGCAAGGGCGACTTGCCGAGGGGATGCACCGCCTTGAGTTCGGGCGGAGCAAGGTTCGTCACCGCATCGCGCTGATAGTGGCGAATCTCGTAATCGACCCCCAGTTCTTCCAGCAACCACAGGACCCGCTGGGAGCGGCTGTTGTTCAGGTGATGGACGATGATCGACATGGTGGATCTCCCGAAAATTTAATCGGAAGGTTAAACCGCCTGACATCGAATGCAACCATCGAATACAACCATCGAATACAGCGCAAAAAGCCCGCACGTTCCTGCCGGGGAGCGGGCGGGCTCTTTGGACTGGCTGGCGGGCCCGGGAGAACCCGGGGATGGAGGGGCTGCCCGCCGCCTTGAAGGATCAGATGTCGTCGTCCGCGTCCGGGCCCGCCATCAGTCCTTCGGCAACCTGATCGGTGCGGCCGCGGATCGCGGCTTCCAGACGGCTGCAAACTTCGGGATTTTCGCGCAGGAAGTTCTTGGCGTTCTCACGCCCCTGCCCGATGCGAATGGAATCATAGCTGAACCAGGCGCCCGACTTCTCGACCAGCCCGGCCTTCACGCCGAGATCGAGAATTTCGCCGATCTTCGAGATGCCTTCGCCATACATGATGTCGAATTCGACCTGCTTGAACGGCGGCGCGACCTTGTTCTTGACGACCTTCACGCGCGTGGCGTTGCCTACGATCTCGTCGCGATCCTTGATCTGCCCGGTGCGGCGGATGTCGAGGCGGACCGAAGCATAGAACTTGAGCGCGTTGCCGCCCGTCGTCGTTTCCGGGTTGCCGTACATCACACCGATCTTCATGCGCACCTGGTTGATGAAGATCACCATGCAGCGCGAACGGCTGATCGAACCGGTCAGCTTGCGCAGGGCCTGGCTCATCAGGCGGGCCTGGAGGCCGACGTGGCTATCGCCCATCTCACCCTCGATTTCGGCGCGGGGAACGAGCGCGGCGACCGAGTCCACCACCAGCACGTCGATCGCGTTCGAACGCACCAGCGTGTCGGTGATTTCAAGTGCCTGCTCGCCCGTGTCGGGCTGCGAGACGATCAGATTGTCGATGTCGACGCCGAGCTTGCGGGCATAGACCGGGTCCAGCGCGTGTTCTGCGTCGATGAAGGCTGCGGTGCCGCCGCCCTTCTGCGCTTCCGCGATGGCGTGGAGCGCCAGCGTGGTCTTGCCCGAGCTTTCCGGCCCGTAGATCTCGATGATGCGGCCGCGCGGCAGGCCGCCGATGCCGAGCGCGATGTCCAGCCCCAGCGATCCGGTAGAAACGGCTTCCACCTGCATCGCTTCCTTCGAACCGAGCCGCATGGCCGATCCCTTGCCGAACGCGCGGTCAATCTGCGCAAGGGCCGCGTCGAGCGCCTTCTGACGATCCATGTCCTTGGTCTTACCTTCCTCGATGAGCTTGAGCTGAGCCGCCATGGCTACTTCCCCTTGCTAGAGATGGCTCACACGAACCGTCAACAAGGCTTGTTGTACTCGTTGTGTTCCATGAGAACAAGGGGGGAACGAAAATTTCCTTCCGTTCCGGATGCATGTAAGTGCAACCACTTATCCGGCAAGCGCTTTTGCGCGCTGGCGCAACCGGCCGGAAGTTCCGCGCAATCCCGGAGATGCATCCAGACCGGCACCACTGCGACAATGCGCGCGGCCACGCGATCAGATGGTTCCCTTGTTACTTCCGGATGATTCGCAATTGGCCGCGCCCCGGGAACGGCTCATCTTCCCCGGCTTACGCAGGATTGCATTAACCATTCGTCCGGATTGCAACCGATGCGGATACGACTAAGGATATGTACATATATAAACGAAAGTTAATAAACGCATGTCCTCACCGCCCATCCAGATCAGGACGAGCCCCCCGACGGGCTCCACGGGTGTCCGGCCAATACGTCTCCACGCAGCCCCCCGCGGCGATAACGACCGTATCAGGGCGGAAGTCGCTGGCCGCATCTTCTACTTCGGCAACGCGTCCGACACGCCGGAGATCGCGCACGCGAAGCGCCTGTGCAATTCTGCTTATGTAGCAAAGATCTCGGACGACTACACCGCCTTCGTCGATGACGCGAAGAACTACTACAACACCGTCTTCGTGGTCGGCACCGACCCGGCGCGCGTCCGCAAGTTCCTGAGGACATATCGCCCGCTGTTCATGCGCAAGGCCAAGATCGCGCTGGTCAAGGAAAGCCGGCCACGCAGCCGGGCCCAGATGCTGAACACCGGGTTCGATGACGTCTTCGACCTCGATACACACCCCCTGGAGGCCAGTGTGCGCCTCGACGCGATCCTCGGTCGCGTGGCCCACTCGCACGCTGCCGAGACTTTCGACGACGTTCTCAAGACCCACATGCGGTTCTATGCGGATACCAAGCTACTCGAGCGCGAGGTGCGCATCCTGGCATTGCTGATCGCCAACCGCGGCATGCCGGTACGCAAGCACCTGCTGACCGCTTCAACCAAGTCGCCGCACAAGTCCATCACGCCCAAGTCGTTGCAAGTCCTGATCTCGGGCCTCAGGGGCAAATTGAAGCCGAACTTCAGGATAGTGAGCCATGGCGCATCGGGATATTCCTTCGAAGAGGTATCTGCAGTGGCAGAACGGCTCGCCACCGCCACCAGAGCCGAGACTCATTGAGGCGGCGAATCTGCGCGAGAAACTGCTGAAGCTGGCCGACTGCGTGGAGCGCGAATGCCGCCCGTCCCCGCTCGACTTCTTCGACGCGCGCGAGGCGATCGAGAACGAGCGCCACTTCGCCGAGGTACTGCCCGGCTTCGACACCGCTCGGCTTGCGGGCGCCATCGACAAGTACCGTACCGGAGAGGACCTCTCCGTCGCATTCGGCCCCATTCCGCCCAGCTTCGACGTCGCGGTATCGCGGGCCGGCACATCGGACCGCCATATCGCCAAGGTCGGCTACGGGATGGTGCACTTCGGTTATTCGCAGAACGCGCAGTCGATCCTTCCGGCGGTCATGGCTGCGTTCCTGCGCTGCCTTGCGCGGGTGACCTGCGAGTTCGAGGACTGAGCCGGGAAGCGCCGGCCGCTTCCCCGCAGGAAAGTGCAGCCGGCGCCGGTTCCGTCAGACCACGCCGAAAGCCAGCATGGCATCGGCAACCTTCTTGAAGCCGGCGATGTTCGCGCCCTTCACGTAGTCGATATAGCCGCCGCCCTGGTCGCCGTACGTCAGGCAGGACTTGTGGATGCCGGCCATGATGTCCTTCAACATCTGCTGCAGTTCATGCTCCTTCCACGAGCGACGTTCGGAGTTCTGGCTCATCTCGAGGCCAGAAACCGCGACGCCCCCCGCGTTCGATGCCTTGCCCGGCGCGTAGAGAATCCTGGCAGCCTTGAACACATGCACGCCTTCGAGGTCGGTCGGCATGTTGGCGCCTTCGGCCACGCCCTTGCAGCCGTTGGCGATGAGCGTGCGCGCATCCTCGCCCAGCAGTTCGTTCTGCGTGGCGCAGGGCAGCGCGACATCGCAGGGCACGCCCCACGGCGTCTTGCCTGCATGGAACGACGCTCCTGGAAAGGCATCGACGTATTCCTCGATGCGCCCGCGACGATGAGTCTTGTGGGTCTTCACCCAGTCGATCTTCTCCTGGTCGATGCCGTCGGGGTCATGGATGAACCCGCCGGAATCGGACAGCGTCAGAACCTTTCCGCCCAACTGGACGATCTTCTCGGCGGCATGCGTCGCGACGTTGCCCGAACCGGAGATCACCGCCGTCTTGCCACGAAGGTCCTCACCCTTGGTCGCCAGCATGTTGGCGAGGAAATAGACCGCGCCGTAACCGGTCGCCTCGGTACGGATAAGCGAGCCACCCCATTCGAGACCCTTGCCCGTCAGCACGCCGGTGAAGTGGTTGGTGATGCGCTTGTACTGACCGAACATGTAGCCGATCTCGCGCCCGCCAACACCGATATCGCCCGCCGGAACGTCGACGTCGGCGCCGATGTGGCGATAGAGCTCGGTCATGAACGACTGGCAGAAGCGCATGATCTCGCGCACGCTCTTGCCCTTGGGGTTGAAGTTCGAACCGCCCTTGCCACCCCCCATGGGCAAGCCCGTCAGCGCGTTCTTGAAGGTCTGCTCGAAAGCGAGGAACTTCAGGACGGACTCATTGACCGAGGGATGAAAGCGGATGCCGCCCTTGTAGGGGCCGATGGCATTGTTGTTCTGCACGCGCCAACCGCGCTGGACACGGACGTTGCCATTGTCATCCTCCCAGCACACCCGGAACGACACGACCCGGTCCGGCTCCGCGATGCGGCGCAGGATCTGCTGGGCGTGGTATTCCTCCTTGTCCTCGATGAAGTCGAAGATGTCCTCGGCAACCTCCTGCACAGCCTGGACGAATTCGGGCTGATAGGGATTGCGCTTCTTCACGCCCTCCATGAACGTCGGCAGGTCGACATGATCGGAAACGGCCACGGTACTCTCCCCCTGATCGAAGCCATGGACGGCTTCTCTTGCTGGCAGGTGCGGCCCGTGCCGCGACTTCGGACCATGCCGAGTCGCGCTTTTGTCGGATGGGAGATTAGCCGGTTTTGCGCGGCGAGAAAGACGCGATCGCGCCGCTCAATGGCCTGACGGGACGGCTTCGTCCTTTTTCTTGAAGAGCTTGTCCAACGCGGCCTTGACCGACTCCCCTGCCGCAGCCTCGTCCTGGGTGGCATCCGGAGTGTAGGCGGGCGCCTCGTCCGCAACCGGCTCGGCCACCGCAGCTTCGGGCGCCGGTGTGGCGGGCTTGGGAGCAAGCGGCCCGACAAGCTTGGTCAGGCCTGCAAGCTGCTCGCCCAGGACCTTGTCGACCGCACCGGCAATGGTCTCGGTCTTGTAGCGCATGTAGCCGCCGACCACGTATTCCCAGAGGATGCGCGTGCCCTTCCCGGCAGCGCCATCGATCGGCGCGAACGTGACCGTCATCGTGCCGTTGATCGCCTCGGACTGCAAAGGCCCAAGACCGCCCACCATGCGCAGCGCGCGATAGGGTTCGGCGTAGACCACCCGCATGTGCATCACCGAGCCGGGCTTCTGTGTCGCGGGAGCACCTTTGGGCACCGGCAGCTTCTCGCAGAAACAGCCGTTGGCCACGGGATCGAGCGTGAGGTTCGCCGCCTCGCCCGAAAAGGTATGCTGCCCATTCCACCACCCCGACGGCGAGACAAAGGATTTCCATGCGTCCGCCGGAGACGCGGCAACTTCGCCCGTCACCCGGATGACAAAGCCTGCATCCGACTTCTGCACCACTTCGGCAGATGCGGGAACGGCGGAGCCCGCAAGCCCCGCCGCCAGAAAGATCAGATGCTTGAGCATGGCAGGCCCCCTCGCCCGCGCCGGGACGGGCGGGTCACCTGCCAGCGTTAGCGCGCCGCGAGGATCGCCTCAATGGCCGCCGTGACGTCGTCCATGTCGGCCATGCCGTCGACGCGCGACACGATGCCGCGGCTCTCGTAGATCGGCAGGATCGGCGCGGTCTTGGCGCGATACTCCGCCATGCGCGTGCGCACGGTTTCCTCGTTGTCGTCGGGACGGCGCTTGAATTCATGACCGCCGCACTTGTCGCAGGTGCCCTCGACCGCAGGCTTCTCGAACTTGTCGTGATAGCCCTTCCCGCAGGTGGCGCAGGTGTAGCGGCCGGTGATGCGTTCGACGAGCGCGTCCTCGTTGACGTCGAGCTCGATCACGTGGTCAAGCTTGCGCCCGCGGCTCTCGAGGATGGCATCAAGCGACTCTGCCTGGGGTGCAGTGCGCGGATAACCGTCGAAGATCGCGCCCTGGCCTGCCGGCATCGCGTCGAGCTCGTCGCCGATCAGCGCCGAGACGATCTCGTCCGAGACGAGCTGCCCCGCCTCCATCACTGCCTTGGCCTTGAGGCCGACCGGCGTCTCCGCCTTGACGGCGGCGCGCAGCATGTCGCCCGTCGAGAGCTGCTTCATGCCATGCCGCTCGACCAGACGCTGTGCCTGGGTGCCCTTGCCCGCGCCCGGAGGGCCCAACAGGATGATGTTCACGCGATTGTTCCCCTCTTGACGCTGGCTCTCAGCGCAGCCGTCCCTTCAGTTTCGCCTTCTTGATCAGGTCGCCGTACTGGTGCGCCAGCAGGTGCGACTGGATCTGGGTGATCGTGTCGACCGTCACGTTCACGACGATGAGCAAGCTGGTGCCGCCGAAGAACAGCGTACCCATGCCCGTCTCGGCCATGATGAACTCGGGCACGACGCAGACCACGGTGATGTATGCAGCGCCCAGCACGGTGATGCGAGTCAGCACATAGTCGAGGTAGTTGGCCGTGTTCTTGCCGGGACGGATGCCCGGGATGAAGCCCCCGTTCTTCTTCAGATTCTCGGCCGTCTCCTCGGGGTTGAAGACAACCGCGGTGTAGAAGAACGAGAAGAAGATGATGCCGAGCGCGTAAAACAGCATGTAGAGCGGCTTGCCGTGCCCAAGGTACTGGTTCAGCGTCACGATCGCCTGGCCCATCTTCGTGTCGGGCGAGATGGAGTTGCCGGCGAACTGCGTGATCGTCAGCGGAAGCAGCAGCAGCGAGCTGGCGAAGATTGGCGGGATCACGCCTGCGGTGTTGATCTTCAGCGGCAGGTGGCTGCGGTCGGCAGCCATCATGCCGCGCTGGGTCGCGCGCTTGGGATACTGGATCAGCAATCGCCGTGTCGCCCGCTCGAGGAAGCAGATGCCGATGACAAGCGCGATCAACATGATGACGATGCCGAAGATCAGGAACGGCGAGATCGAACCCGTCCGGCCGCCTTCGAACAGGTTGCCGAAGAACTTCGGCATCTGCGCGACGATGCCCGCCATGATGATGAGCGAAACGCCGTTACCGATCCCGCGCGAGGTGATCTGTTCACCCAGCCACAGCAGGAACATCGTTCCGCCGATAAGCGAAATGACCGCGCCTACGCGGAAGAGAAGGCCGGGGTTCACGACGGCCTGGAGGCCGCTGGAGGCGCCATAGGCCTCGAGACCCGAAGCCAGAACCCAACCCTGGATCGCGGTCAGCAGCACCGCGCCGTAGCGGGTGTACTGGTTGAGCTTCTTGCGTCCGCTTTCGCCCTCCTTCTTCATCGCCGCGAGCGCGGGATGGAGCGAGGCGGCGAGCTGCACGACGATCGAGGCGGTGATGTAGGGCATCACGCCGAGTGCGATCAGGCTCATGCGCTCGAGCGAACCACCCGAAAAGGCATTGAAGATGTCGAGAACGCCGCCCCTGGTCTGGTTGTACAGCGTCTCCATGATGAGCGGGTTGACGCCCGGCAGAGGCACGAAGCTGAGGAACCGGAATACAATGAGCGCGCCCACCGTGAACCAGATGCGCTTCTTGAGCTCGGTTGCCTTGGAGAAGTTGGCCAGATTGAGGTTGCTGGCGATGTTATCGGCGCGTGATGCCATTTCGGGGTTCTAAGCCTTGCTGCGAGCCCGGGCCGATGGCCGCTGGTCTCGGACGTCTTGAGCTAGCCCATATAGTGCGGGGTCACGAAAGTCGAACCCCTGCAATGCCGAAATCCCCGCCCGAATGGCGGGCGGGGATCGGAATGCTGTGCTTACTTGGCCTTGTTCGCTTCGCGGCGAGCAGCCTTCTTTTCCTGCTCGCTGGGCTGCGCTTCGGGCAGAGCGATCGAACCGCCGGCCTTCTCGACCGCGGCGAAAGCGCCCTTCGAGGCACCGGCAACCTTGAACGCGACCTTGGAGGTCAGTTCGCCCTTGGCGAGGAGGCGCACGCCATCCTTGCCGCCACGGGCCAGGCCAGCGGCCTTGAGCGCTGCGTGGTCGACGGTGCCCGAGATGTCGAGCTTGCCTGCGTCGATCACCCGCTGGACCATGCCGAGGTTAACTTCAGCGTAGTCCTTGGCGAAGATGTTGTTGAAGCCGCGCTTCGGCAGACGCATGTGGAGCGGCATCTGGCCGCCCTCGAAGCCATTGATGCTGACGCCCGAACGCGCCTTGGCGCCCTTCTGGCCGCGACCGGCGGTCTTGCCCTTGCCCGAGCCGATGCCACGGCCAACGCGCATGCGACCCTTGCGGGCGCCATTGTTGTCGGAGATTTCGTTCAGTTTCATATCGTGCACTCGCTTTCGCTTTGAGACGCGCTTGGAAAGGGGGGCGCTTAGGCCATAAGGCACCGCTTGTCACCCCCTGACGGGACCGCCAAAATCAACGGCTGCCCCCAAAGGAAAACCCCGGCACTAGGCCGGGGCGTCCCTTTTTCCCGAAGGAAGCCCTGGTCAGTCGACCACGGCCACCATGTGGGGAAGCTTGGCGATGGCGCCGCGCACTTCCGGGGTGTCTTCCACCTCGACGACGCGGTGCATCTTGCCCAGGCCGAGGCCGATGAGAACCTTCTTCTGGCTCTCGGGGCGACGGATCGGCGAACCGATCTGCTTGATCTTGATGGTAGCCATGACCGATTACTCCGCGATGGCTTCGGCAGCGGCTTCGGCTTCGACCTGCGAAGCGCCACCACGGCCAAGGAGATCAGCAACCTTCTTGCCACGACGCTGGGCAACCGACTTCGGCGAAGTCTGGTCGGTCAGCGCGTCGAAGGTGGCGCGGATCATGTTGTAGGGGTTCGAGGTGCCGACCGACTTGGTCACCACGTCCGAAACGCCGAGGCTTTCGAACACGGCGCGCATCGGGCCGCCGGCGATGATGCCAGTACCGGCCGGAGCCGAGCGAACGTTGACCTTGCCGGCACCGAAGCGGCCCTTGCCGTCGTGATGCAGGGTGCGGCCTTCCTTGAGCGGCACGCGGACCATCGCACGCTTGGCAGCGGCAGTGGCCTTGGTGATCGCTTCCGGCACTTCGCGGGCCTTGCCCTTGCCGAAGCCCGCACGGCCCTTGCCGTCGCCGACCACGACGAGCGCAGCAAAGCCGAAGCGCTTGCCGCCCTTGACGGTCTTCGAGACGCGGTTGATGTGGACGAGCTTTTCGATCAGCTCCTCGCCACCTTCCTCGTCGTTGTTGCCACGGCCACGACGATCGTCGCGACGACCACGGCCGCCACGCTCGCCACCGCGATCGTTGCCACCACGGCCACGGCCACGGCCACGACCTTCACGCTGCGGCTCACCGCCGGTCGCTTCGACCGCGGCGACGCCTTCCAGGTTGGTTTCGTCAGCCATTGTCAGAACTCCAGCCCGCCTTCGCGGGCAGCGTCAGCCAGCGCCTTGACGCGGCCATGGAACAGGAAGCCGCCGCGATCGAACACGACGGTGGTGATGCCGGCAGCCTTGGCCTTCTCGGCGATCTCGGCACCAACCTTGGCGGCGGCGTCGACGTTCGCACCGATCGACTTGTCGCCCTTCACCAGGGTCGAGGCAGCGGCCAGCGTGCGGCCGGCAGCGTCGTCGATGATCTGGGCGTAGATATGACGGCCCGAACGGTGGACCGACAGACGAGGACGGCCACCCGAGCGCGCCTTGAGCGCAGTGCGGACGCGACGGCGGCGGCGTTCGAAGAGAGACAGCTTTGCCATTACTTCTTCTTCCCTTCCTTGCGGAAGATAAACTCGCCGCGGTACTTGATGCCCTTGCCCTTGTAAGGCTCGGGCTTGCGCCAGCGACGGATCTCTGCGGCGACCTGGCCGACCTTCTGCTTGTCGATGCCCGAGATTTCCACCGTGGTGTTGTCCGGGGTCTTGATCTCGATGCCTTCAGGCACCGGGAAATCGACGTCGTGGCTGTAGCCGAGCTGCAGTTTCAGGTTCTTGCCCTGGGCGTTGGCGCGGTAGCCGACACCAGTGATCTCGAGGACCTTGGTGTAGCCCTGCGTGACGCCGGTCACCAGGTTGTCGACGAGCGTGCGCTGCATGCCCCAGAACGCGCGAGCGCCCTTGGTGTCGTTGGCGGGCTTCACGAGGATCGTGTCGCCATCGACGGTGTAGCTGATCTCGTCACGGAGCGTGAGCGTGAGCGTGCCCTTGGGGCCCTTCACGGTCAGCACACCGTCCGCGATGTTCGCGGTGACGCCACTCGGGATCGTCACCGGCCTCTTGCCGATGCGGCTCATCAGAACACCTCCGCGAGCACTTCGCCGCCGACGTTCGCAGCGCGCGCTTCGGCATCCGAAAGCACGCCCTTGGGCGTCGAGACGATGGTGATGCCAAGGCCGTTGCGGATCACCGGAAGTTCCTTGGAACCCGAGTAGACGCGGCGGCCCGGCTTGGAGACGCGGGCAACATGCTTGATCGCAGGCTGGCCCTCGAAGTACTTCAGCTCAATGCGGAGCTGCGGGTGGACGCCGGTGGTGTCCTCCGAGAAGCCGCGGATGTAGCCTTCGCGCTGAAGGACTTCGAGCACGTGCGCACGCAGCTTGGAAGCGGGCGAGAGGACCGAGTCCTTCTTCGCCTGCTGGCCGTTGCGGATGCGGGTGAGCATATCACCCAGGGGGTCGGTCATAGCCATCGGATGATCCTTACCAGCTCGACTTGGTCACGCCGGGGATGAGCCCCTTGTTGGCGAGGTCGCGCAGCTCGATGCGGCACAGGCCAAACTTGCGATAGTAGCCACGCGGGCGGCCGGTGGTGTTGCAACGGTTGCGGACGCGGGTCGGGTTCGCGTTGCGCGGAAGCTCTGCCATCTTGAGGCGGGCGATCAGGCGCTCGGTTTCGTCGAGCGACTGGTCATCAGCCGTGGCCTTCAGCGCAGCGTACTTCGCCGCATACTTCTCAACGAGCTTCTTGCGACGCTCGTTCTTGTTGATCGAACTCAGTTTCGCCATTGGACTTAAGCTCTTTCCTAGAACTGGCTCAGGCGGCCTGCTGCTGTTCAGCAGCATCCTGCGGGAACGGGAAACCGAACAGGCGAAGCAGCTCACGCGCTTCGTCGTCGGTCTTGGCAGTGGTGGTCACGATGATGTCCATCCCGCGCACCTTCTCGATCTGGTCGTAGCTGATCTCCGGAAAGATGATCTGCTCCTTCAGACCCATCGCGTAGTTGCCGCGACCGTCGAACGACTTCGGGTTGAGACCACGGAAGTCGCGGATGCGGGGCATTGCGATGGTGATGAGGCGGTCGAGGAATTCGTACATGCGTTCGCGGCGCAGGGTGACCTTGCAACCGATCGGCATGCCTTCACGCAGCTTGAACTGCGCGATCGACTTCTTCGCCTTGGTGATGACGGGCTTCTGACCGGCGATCAGCTCCATTTCGGCAGCCGCGGTCGTGACCTTCTTCTTGTCCTGGCTCGCCTCGCCCACGCCCATGTTCAGCGTGATCTTCTCGATGCGCGGGATTTCGAGCGCGTTCTTGTAGCCGAACTTGGCCTGCATCGCCGCAGCGATTTCGGCGTCGTACTTGCCCTTAAGACGCGGCGTGTACTTGTCAGCCATCGATGGTCTCCCCGGACTTGACGGCCACGCGGACCTTCTTGCCGTCCTTGGTCTCAAAGCGGACGCGGGTGGGCTTGCCATCCTTGTCGGCGACCGAAACCTTCGAGATGTGCAGCGGAGCCTCGAAGCGGTCGATGCCGCCCTGCGGGTTCTGCTGGCTAGGCTTGCGGTGACGTGCGGCGATGTTCACGCCCTGCACGACGACCTTCTCATCCTTCGGAAGGACCTGGAGCACGGTGCCGGAGCGGCCCTTGTCCTTGCCCGAACGAACGACGACGGTGTCGCCCTTCTTGATCTTCGCGGCAGCCATTACAGCACCTCCGGAGCGAGCGAGATGATCTTCATGAAGCCCTTGCCGCGAAGCTCGCGGACGACGGGGCCGAAGATACGCGTGCCGATCGGCTCTTCGTTCTTGCCGACGAGGACGGCGGCATTGCTGTCGAAGCGGATGACCGAACCGTCGGTGCGGCGGACGTCCTTCTTCGTGCGAACGATAACGGCGCGGTGCACGTCGCCCTTCTTGACGCGGGCACGCGGCTGCGCTTCCTTGACCGACACCACGATGATGTCGCCGACGCCTGCGAACCGACGCTTCGAGCCACCCAGCACCTTGATGCACTGGACGCGCTTCGCGCCGCTGTTGTCCGCCACGTCGAGATTGGATTGCATCTGGATCATTGATCCGGTTCCTTCTCACTGGCTTGCCGGAACCAGTCCGGCAGTTCCAAAACAGTAGCCGGGGCCGCTACACGACTTCCGCCGCGAAGCAACCCCTAACTTCAAATGCGACGCTCAGACGTCCGCTTCGATAGCGGTGCCCTTGCCGGCCTGGACGCGGTCGATGACCTTCCACGTCTTCAGCTTCGAGATCGGCGCGGTCTCTTCGATGCGCACGGTCTCGCCGGTCTTGAAGGCATTCGCCTCGTCGTGGGCGTGATACTTCTTCGAGCGACGGATGATCTTCCCGTAAAGCGGGTGCTTCACCTTGCGCTCGACCTTCACGACCACGGTCTTGTCGGTCTTGTCGGACACCACGGTGCCGACCAGGATACGCTTGGGCATATTGGCTTCCTTACGCCTGGGCCGACTGAGAACGCTCAGTCTGCAGCGTCTTGATGCGCGCGATGTCGCGACGGACTTCCTTGATGCGCGCGGGGCGCTCAAGCTGGTTCGTCGCCGACTGGAAACGCAGGTTGAACTGCTCGCGCTTGAGCTCGGCGAGTTCAGCGTTCAGCTGGTCGTCGCTCTTGGCGCGAAGGTCTTCGATCTTGGCCATCATTCGACTCCCATCACTCGCCGGCAAGGTGCGAGGTGTCGCCAAGGCGGGCGACGACCTTCGTCTTGATCGGCAGCTTCATCGCGGCGCGGCTGAAAGCCTCGGCCGCGAGCGGGCCGGGGACGCCGTCCAGTTCGAACAGGATGCGACCCGGCTTCACGCGGGCTGCCCAGTATTCGATCGAGCCCTTGCCCTTGCCCTGGCGGACTTCGGCGGGCTTCTTCGAAACCGGCACGTCCGGGAACACGCGGATCCACAGACGGCCCTGACGGCGGATGTGGCGCGTGATCGCACGACGGGCCGCTTCGATTTGGCGAGCGGTGACGCGCTCCGGTTCCAGGGCCTTGAGGCCGTAGGAGCCGAAGTTCAGGTCCGTACCACCCTTGGCGAGGCCGTGGATGCGGCCCTTGAAGGCCTTGCGGAACTTGGTCTTCTTCGGTTGCAGCATGGTGCTTCTCTACCCTCGAGGCTCAGCGTGCCGGACGGACGCCGGAAGTCTGGGCTTCCATCATCAGGCGGTCCTGCGCCATCGGGTCATGGCCGAGGATCTCACCCTTGAAGATCCAGACCTTGATGCCGATCACGCCATAGGCGGTGTGGGCTTCGGCTTCCGCGTAGTCGATGTTCGCGCGCAGCGTGTGCAGCGGAACGCGACCTTCGCGGTACCATTCGACGCGGGCGATTTCCGCACCGCCGAGACGGCCGCCGCAGGTGATCTTGATGCCTTCGGCACCAAGGCGCAGCGCCGACTGCACCGCGCGCTTCATCGCACGGCGGAAGGCAACGCGGCGGACCAGCTGGTCGGCAACGCCCTGAGCGACGAGCTTCGAATCGATTTCCGGCTTGCGGATCTCGACGATGTTCAGCTTCACGTCGCTGCCGGTCATCGTGGCAAGCTTCGAGCGAAGCTTCTCGATGTCGGCGCCCTTCTTGCCGATGATGACGCCCGGACGGGCGGCATAGATCGACACGCGGCACAGCTTGGCGGGACGCTCGATCACAACCTTCGAAATCGCTGCCTGCGGCAGGTTCTCGACGATGTACTTGCGGATCTTGAGGTCTTCCTCAAGCATCTGCGCGTAGTTGCGACCTTCCGCGTACCAGCGGCTGTCCCAGGTGCGGTTGATCTGCAGGCGCAGACCGATGGGGTTCGACTTGTGACCCATGATCAGGCCTCCTCAACTTCGCGGACCACGATCCGGAGCCGCGAGAACGGCTTGAGGATGCGGGTCGACTTGCCGCGACCACGGGTGTGGAAGCGCTTCATCGTGATCGACTTGCCGACCGAGGCTTCCGCCACGACCAGAGCGTCGACGTCGAGGTTGTGGTTGTTTTCCGCATTGGCGATCGCCGAAGCGAGAACCTTGCGGGCGTCAACCGCCATCGCCTTCTTCGAGAACGCGAGGATGTTCATCGCGTCTTCGGCGCGCTTGCCGCGGATGAGGCCAGCGACCAGGTTCAGCTTCTGGGCCGAACCACGGATCTGCGTGCCGACCGACAGCGCTTCCTTGTCGCCAACGCGACGGGGTGCCTTAGGCTTGCTCATCAGCGCTTGCCCTTCTTGTCAGCGGCGTGACCCGGGAAGTTGCGCGTCGGAGCGAACTCACCAAGCTTGTGGCCGACCATCTCTTCCGAGACAGAGACGGGGATGAACTTCTGCCCGTTGTAGACGTTGAACGTCAGACCAACGAACTGCGGAATGATGGTCGAACGACGCGACCAGGTCTTGATCGGGCCAGCGCGGCTGCCAGCATCCTGAGCGGCTTCCGCCTTCTTCAGGAGGTGCAGGTCGACGAAGGGGCCCTTCCAGACGGAACGTGCCATGTGGTCTTACCTCTTCTTCTTCGCGTGGCGCGAACGGATGATCATCTTGTCCGTCGCCTTGTTGTGACGGGTGCGGGCGCCCTTGGTCGGCTTGCCCCACGGAGTCACAGGATGACGGCCACCCGAAGTACGGCCTTCACCACCACCGTGCGGGTGGTCGACCGGGTTCTTCGCAACGCCGCGGGTAAGCGGACGCTTGCCCAGCCAGCGGTTGCGGCCGGCCTTGGCGAGGTTCTGGTTGCCATTGTCGGGGTTCGACACGGCGCCGACGGTGCCCATGCAGTCACCGCGCAGGTAGCGCTGCTCGCCCGAGTTCAGGCGAACGATGACCATGCCGCGGTCACGACCGACGAGCTGGACATAAGTGCCTGCGGAACGGGCGATCTGACCGCCCTTGCCCGGCTTCATCTCCACGTTGTGGATGATGGTGCCGACCGGCATCTGCGACAGGAGCATGGCGTTGCCAGGCTTCACGTCGGTCTTCTCGCCGGCGATGACCTGATCGCCAACGCCAAGGCGCTGCGGCGCGAGGATGTAGGCGAGTTCGCCGTCCTCGTACTTGACCAGCGCGATGAACGCGGTGCGGTTGGGGTCATATTCCAGACGCTCGACGGTAGCCGGCATGTCCCACTTGCGACGCTTGAAGTCGACGTAGCGGTACTTCTGCTTGTGACCACCGGCAATGCCACGCGAAGTGACATGACCCTTGTTGTTGCGGCCGCCGGTCTTGCGCTTGCCTTCGGTCAGAGCCTTGACAGGCTTGCCCTTCCACAGCGCCGACTTGTCGACGAGGACCAGGCCGCGACGGGCGGGGCTGGTCGGGTTATAGCTCTTGAGTGCCATGGTCTAGCCTCAGATCCCGCTGGTGACGTCGATCGACTGGCCAGCAGCCAGGGTCACGACAGCCTTCTTGACGTCGGTGCGCTTGTAGGGCTTGCCCTTCCAGCGCTTGGTCTTGCCCTTCTGCGTCAGGGTGTTCACCTTGGTGACCTTGACGTTGAACAGGGCTTCGACCGCTGCCTTGATCTCCGGCTTGGTCGCCTTGTCGGCAACCTTGAAGACCACGGCGTTGTTTTCGCTGAGCAGCGTCGCCTTCTCGGTGATGTGGGGAGCCACGATCACGTCGTAGTGACGCGTGTCGATTGCGTTAGCCATTGAAACGCGCCTCCAGCTTTTCGACAGCAGCGCGCGTCAGCACCAGCGTGTCATGCTTCAGGATGTCGTAGACATTCGCGCCGATCGCAGGGAGGACGTTCACGCCGACGATGTTGCGGGCGGCCTTGGCGAAGTTGTCGTTGACGCCTTCACCGTCGATCACGAGCACCTTCTTGCCCCAGTTCGCCTTGGCGAGCTGACCGACCAGAGCCTTGGTCTTGGCATCGACGTCGAGGTTGTCGACGACGACCAGACCGGCCTTGGCCTTGCTCGAAAGCGCCATCTTGAGGCCGAGCGCGCGAACCTTCTTGTTCAGCGAGATGTTGAACTCGCGAACGCGCGGACCGTGGGCCTTGCCACCGCCGATGAAGATCGGCGCCTTGCGGTCACCGTGACGAGCCGTACCGCCGCCCTTCTGGCGACCGAACTTCTTGCCGGTGCGGGCAACGTCCGAACGCTCACGCGCCTTGCGGGCGATGCCGCGACGGTTTTCGAGCTGCCAGGTGACAACGCGGTGCAGGATGTCGGCGCGCGGTTCGAGACCGAACACGTCGTCCGACAGTTCCACTTCGCCCTTGCCGGCGGTGCCGTCGAGATTGAGGACCTGAACCTTCACGACTTAGCCCTCCTGACCTTCGGTGGCTTCGACAGCCGCGACTTCCGCCGGGGTGTCGGCAGCTGCCGAGTCATTGCTGTTGGCGGCCTGCTTCAGGCCTGCGGGATAGGGCGCTTCAGCGTGGCGCGAGACCTTCACGGCGTCGCGCACGAGGAGCCAGGCGTTCTTCGAACCGGGGACAGAACCCTTGACGAAGATCAGGCCACGCTCGTCGTCGGTGCGGACGACTTCGAGGTTCTGCTGGGTGCGCTGACGGTCGCCCATGTGACCGGCCATCTTCTTGTTCTTGAAGACGCGGCCAGGATCCTGGCGGTTACCGGTCGAACCGTGGGCACGGTGCGAGATCGAGACACCGTGGGTGGCGCGCATACCGCCGAAGCCCCAGCGCTTCATAGCGCCCTGGAAGCCCTTGCCCTGGGTCTGGCCGGTGATGTCGACATACTGGCCAGGGACGAAGTGCGAAGCGGCGATGGTCGAGCCGACATCAAGCAGCGCGTCATCGGCGACGCGGAACTCGGCGACTTCCATCTTCAGCGGAACTTCGGCCTTGGCGAAGTGTTCGCGCTGCGGCTTGGCAACGTTCTTCTGCTTGGCTTCGCCAGCACCGAGCTGGAGAGCGACGTAACCGTCACGCTCAGCGGTGCGAACCGAAACCACCTGGCAATTTTCTAGCGACAGGACGGTAACCGGCACGTGCCGACCATCTTCCTGGAAAAGGCGGGTCATACCCACCTTCTTCGCGATCACGCCGGTGCGCATGATCCATACTCCTAACAGAGGCCTGCCGGGCCCATCCCGACAGGCGTGTTCAGCCCGTATGTGAAGCATGCCCCCGACCGGGCTGAATGCCCCCACTGGAAGCGGGAGCGATCGGGGGACGCTTGCCCGGCAATGCCAACCCGGTTTCCCGGAAATGGCGCGGCGCCGGAGGTATCCCATTGTCAACGAGGCTTTTGTTACCCCGGAAACTCTGGTCCTTCACCCCAGGAATTGCCTGGAAGGGAAGGTCTTGGCCGGAGCGATCCGGCCAGAATTCTGGGGCCGTTGCGGACGACCCGACCGGACTACCTCAGCCTTGGCGAGGCCGTCAGCAAGCGGGCTCAGGCCAGCTTGATCTCGACGTTGACGCCGGCAGCAAGGTCCAGCTTCATCAGCGCGTCGACAGTGGCCGCATTGGGCTGCACGATGTCGAGCAGGCGCTTGTAGGTACGGACCTCGAACTGCTCACGCGACTTCTTGTCGATGTGCGGACCGCGGTTGACGCAGAACTTTTCGATGCGCGTCGGGAGCGGAATGGGACCCCGGATGAGAGCGCCGGTGCGGCGTGCGGTGTCCGCGATTTCTCCAGTGGCCTGGTCAAGAACGCGATGATCGAAGGCCTTGAGGCGAATGCGGATATTCTGGGCTTCCATGTCCGTATACCGATGCGAAAGAGCAAAACAAAAACGTCAGTCGACCTGCCCTCTACCCCCACCCCAGTTCTGAAGCTCGGGGAGAGCTGGCCGACTGCCAAATAGCGATCAGTCAGTAAAAAACCGACCGGCGGGAAGAGCGAATCTCCCCGCCGGTGCGCGGCCTATATTACTTCGTGATCTTGCTGACAACCCCCGAACCGACGGTGCGGCCGCCTTCGCGAATTGCGAAGCGCAGACCTTCGTCCATCGCGATCGGAGCGATCAGCTTGACAGCCAGGGTGACGTTGTCGCCCGGCATCACCATCTCGGTGCCCTCGGGGAGGACGACCTCACCGGTGACGTCGGTGGTGCGGAAGTAGAACTGCGGGCGGTAGTTGGCGAAGAACGGCGTGTGACGGCCACCTTCGTCCTTCGACAGCACGTAGACCTCGGCCGAGAATTCGGTGTGCGGGGTCACCGAACCGGGCTTGGCGAGAACCTGCCCACGCTCGACTTCTTCACGCTTGATGCCGCGGATCAGCGCACCGATGTTGTCGCCGGCTTCGCCCTGGTCGAGCAGCTTGCGGAACATTTCGACGCCGGTCACGGTGGTCTTCTGGGTGTCCTTCAGACCGATGATCTCGACTTCTTCGCCGACCTTGATGATGCCGGTTTCGATACGGCCGGTCACCACGGTGCCGCGACCCGAGATCGAGAACACGTCTTCGACGGGCATCAGGAAGGGCTTGTCGGTCGGACGCGGCGGCTGCGGGATGTACGCGTCAACGGCAGCCATGAGCGCGTTGATCGAGTCCTTGCCGATGTTGTCGTCGCGGCCTTCGAGAGCGGCCAGAGCCGAACCCTTGACGATCGGAATATCGTCGCCCGGGAAGTCGTACGACGACAGCAGTTCGCGAACTTCGAGTTCGACGAGCTCGAGGATTTCCTCGTCGTCGACCTGGTCGACCTTGTTCATGTACACGACGAGCGCGGGCACGCCGACCTGGCGGGCAAGCAGGATGTGCTCGCGGGTCTGCGGCATCGGGCCGTCAGCAGCGTTCACGACCAGGATCGCGCCGTCCATCTGGGCGGCACCGGTGATCATGTTCTTCACGTAGTCGGCGTGACCCGGGCAGTCGACGTGCGCGTAGTGGCGGTTGGCGGTCTCGTACTCGACGTGTGCGGTCGAGATGGTGATGCCGCGCTCGCGCTCTTCCGGAGCCTTGTCGATGTTCGCGTAGTCGGTGAATTCAGCGCCACCCTGCTCGGCGAGCACCTTGGTGATCGCGGCGGTCAGCGTGGTCTTGCCGTGGTCGACGTGACCGATGGTGCCGATGTTGCAGTGCGGCTTGTTCCGCTCAAACTTAGCCTTGGCCATTGTTCAAACCTTCTGTTCTCAAGTGTGCAGATACTGCGGGAATTGGACGGCACCCGCTGAATCGAGCGCCGCCCCTAATGCTATCCGTGCTCTTATGCAAGCTTCGCCTTGAGCTCGGTCGCGACGTTCGCCGGGACCTCGTCGTAATGGTCGAAGAACATGGAGTAGTTCGCACGGCCCTGGGTGAACGAGCGGAGCTGGTTCACGTAGCCGAACATGTTCGCCAGCGGCACCATGGCGGTGACCGCCTGGGCATTGCCGCGGGTGTCGGTGCCCTGGATCTGGCCACGACGCGAGTTGATGTCGCCGATCACGTCGCCGAGATATTCGTCCGGCGTGATCACCTCGACCTTCATGATCGGTTCGAGCAGCTTGATGCCGGCCTTCTGGGCCGCTTCGCGCATCGCGCCGCGGGCGCAGATTTCGAAGGCCAGCGCCGACGAGTCGACGTCGTGGTAGGCGCCGTCGTAGAGCAGGACTTCGAAGTCGATGATCGGGAAGCCGATCAGCGAGCCGGTGGCTGCCGTTTCGCGGAAGCCCTTTTCGATCGCGGGGATGTATTCCTTCGGAATGTTACCGCCCTTGATCTCGTCCTTGAAGACGAAGCCCGAACCGCGTTCACCCGGCGTGACCTTGACCTTCACGCGGCCGAACTGACCCGTGCCGCCCGACTGCTTCTTGTGGGTGTGATCAAGATCGATCGCCTTGGCGAGGTATTCGCGATAGGCCACCTGCGGCGCACCGACGTTCGCCTCGACCTTGAACTCGCGCTTCATGCGGTCGACAAGGATTTCGAGGTGAAGTTCGCCCATGCCCTTGATGATGGTCTGGCCCGATTCGTGATCGGTCGAGACGCGGAACGAGGGGTCCTCGGCGGCGAGGCGATTGAGCGCGATGCCCATCTTTTCCTGGTCGGCCTTGGTCTTCGGTTCCACCGAAAGCTCGATAACCGGCTCGGGGAATTCCATGCGCTCGAGAATGATCGGCTGCTTTTCCGAGCACAGCGTGTCGCCCGTGGTGGTCTCCTTCAGACCGGCCAGAGCCACGATGTCGCCCGCATAGGCTTCTTCGATGTCCTCGCGGCTGTTCGCATGCATCAGCAGCATGCGGCCAACCTTTTCCTTCTTGTTCTTCACCGAGTTCAGGTAACTACCCTTGCTCAGCGTGCCCGAATAGATGCGGGTGAAGGTGAGCGAACCCACGAACGGGTCGTTCATGATCTTGAACGCCAGAGCCGAGAACGGCGCGTCGTCCGAGGTGGCGCGGCTATCCGGCTCGTCGGTGTCGGGGTTGATGCCCTGCACGTCCTCGATGTCGAGCGGCGAGGGCATGAAGTCCACGACCGCGTCGAGGAGGGCCTGCACGCCCTTGTTCTTGAACGACGAACCGCACAGCACCGGCACGAAGGCGTGAGCCAGCGTACCCTTGCGCAGCAGCGCCTTGAGCGTGGCGGCGTCGGGCATGGTGCCTTCGAGATAGGCTTCCATGGCCGCATCGTCCTGCTCGACGGCAAGCTCGATCAGCTTTTCGCGATATTCGGCGGCCTTGTCGGCCATGTCCGCCGGGATGTCCTCGTAGAAGAACTCGGCGCCAAGGCTCTCGTCCTTCCAGATGATCGCGCGTTCGTTGATAAGGTCGACCAGACCCTTGAACTCGCTCTCCGCGCCGATCGGGAGATAGAGCACGGCCGGCTTCGCGCCGAGACGGTCGATGATCGTCTGGACGCAATAGTAGAAGTTCGCGCCGGTGCGGTCGAGCTTGTTGATGTAGCACATCCGCGGCACGCCGTACTTGTCAGCCTGACGCCACACGGTTTCCGACTGGGGCTCAACGCCGGCAACGCCGTCAAACGCGGCAACCGCGCCGTCAAGCACGCGCAGCGAACGCTCGACTTCAATAGTGAAGTCGACGTGGCCGGGGGTGTCGATGATGTTCAGGCGGTGATCGTTCCAGAAGCAAGTCGTCGCGGCCGACGTGATGGTGATGCCGCGTTCCTGCTCCTGCTCCATCCAGTCCATCGTGGCGGCGCCTTCGTGGACTTCGCCGATCTTGTAGGACTTGCCGGTGTAATAGAGGATGCGCTCGGTCGTCGTCGTCTTGCCGGCGTCGATGTGCGCCATGATGCCGAAATTGCGGTAGCGCTCGAGCGGATGGCTGCGTGCCATGATGCTGTTCCTTGGGAGTATGGGGGAGCCTCGGAGGCTCCGCCCATATGGTTACGTTCGTGACCGTTTAAAGACGGACCACCCTTACCAGCGATAATGGCTGAACGCGCGGTTCGCGTCGGCCATGCGGTGGGTGTCTTCGCGCTTCTTGACGGCGTTTCCGCGGTTGTTGGCAGCATCGAGCAGCTCGGCCGAAAGGCGCGCGGCCATCGTGGTTTCCGAGCGGTTGCGGGCAGCCGTGATCAGCCAGCGGATGGCGAGGGCCTGGGCACGCTCCGGACGGACTTCGACCGGAACCTGATAGGTCGCACCACCGACGCGGCGCGAGCGCACTTCGATCTGCGGACGGACGTTGTTCAGCGCATCATGGAAGAGCTGGACGGGATCCGCCTTCGCACGGGTCTGCATCACTTCCAGCGCACCGTAGACGATGCTTTCAGCGACCGACTTCTTGCCGTCGAGCATGAGGTTGTTCATGAACTTCGACAGGACCTGATCACCGAACTTCGGGTCGGGCAGGATGACCCGCTTTTCCGGACGACGACGACGTGACATCTTGAATTCCTTCTTACCGGACCGGAACTGAGCCGATCCCTGAACCTGCGAGACGCTTCAGCGAAACCGGAGCGAACAAGCGCCCAGCCCCGCCGCAGACATCACTTCGGACGCTTGGCGCCGTACTTCGAGCGCGACTGCTTGCGATCCTTGACGCCCTGCGTATCGAGCACGCCGCGCAGGACGTGGTAGCGAACGCCGGGAAGGTCGCGGACGCGGCCGCCGCGGATGAGCACGACCGAGTGCTCCTGCAGGTTGTGGCCTTCACCCGGAATGTACGAGATGACTTCGCGGCTGTTGGTCAGGCGGATCTTGGCGACCTTGCGGAGAGCCGAGTTCGGCTTCTTCGGGGTGGTCGTGTAGACGCGGGTGCAGACGCCGCGCTTCTGCGGGTTCTGCTCCATCGCAGGGACCTTCGACTTGGCCTTCTGCGGTTCGCGGCCCTTGCGGACCAGCTGATTGATAGTAGGCATGAAGTACTCTTCACCTTGGTTGTGACCCAATCGGCAAGGTGAAGGACGCAGCGCCCGCAAATGCCTGAAAGCGGGGCCAAGCCCCGCCGCCGCTGCATCGCGAGCCGAAACGCTCCACCCGGACGCGAGGGCCGGGTTACTTTGACGGATTACGCGGCAGGACAGTCCTTCCGCACGCACCGGCAATGTTCAGCTCAGCCGCGAAGCCGGAATCGGGATCGCGGAAGTGCGGGCCCCTAGTCCAGTTTGGCGGTCCGGTCAAGCAACGGCCCCCTACCCACCCCTGCCAAAGGATCATCCCGCCCCAGGACGCGACGAAAGGTCTTTTAGTTTCCATGAGTTGCGGAACATGCGCGGCCCGCTCCGGTTAATCTGGCATGGGCCCGGATCGAGGCCCCAAGCGGAGAGAGACGATGCACAACAAGAACGGAAACGAGCTTGGTCACCAGCAGGATGGCCCCCAGCGCGAACGCAACATGGCACAGCAGGGCGGCTCGCACCGGAGCGGGCAGCAGGATCAGCAGGGCAGCCGTAGCGGCCAGCAGGGCGGCTCCGATCAGAGTGGCCAGCAGAATCAGCAGAGCGATGGCATGGGCCAGCAGGGCGACCAGCAGGGTCGGCAATCCGCACGTCAGGCAGGGCGCCAGTCCGGTCAGGATAGCCGCCAGCAACGTCGCGATCGTTCGGACAACTGACCGGGGCAACGACCGCCCGCGGCACCAGGCGGTTGGACAGCCGGGCACCTAGACCCGGCGCGCGGCGGGACTTCCCTCAGTTCCCGGGAAGTCCCGCCGCTTTGCAATCGCAAAAGCCTCACCACCCCAGAGATGCATAAATTCAACCTTTGCAGTTGAGATTCTTGTGGCGCCCTCCCCCTCAGGATGGTAGTTTCCAATGTTACCGAATGCCCCACTTGGGGCCCCTCTTCCGGGACGGCCAGCCAGGCGATGGGGCGTCGGCAATGGAAGAGGTGTTGCCAATGGCATATGCAATCGAAAACGCGGGAAGAAGGCGGGCACAGGCACTGGTTGCGGTGGGTCTGCTGCACGGCGTGGCGATCTGGGCGATCGCTTCGGGGTTTGCGGGTGGCGTTGTGAATATCGTTCGCGACACGCTGGTAGCGCAGCAGTGGCGGGAAGAAGTGAAGATCACTCCAATAAGCACCGCCCGAGGTAAAGCCCTCGGCGAAGCCGGTCGAAACAAGGATGGTCGCGCCGCGTAGCGAGATCACGCTGGCACCGGTAGATCCCTCGATCGGCGTCCGGCCGGTCGAAATCGGGCCGATCTTGCCCGTCGAGTTCGCACCGATCGGTCCGGTCGAAGTGAAGCCGTCGCCTTCGGCGTCTTTCGCCACGCGGACCGCTGCTCCGAAATCACCACCAGCATCATGGGTGTCGGATCGGGACTATCCCAGCAGCGCCATCCGCCAGGAGCGCGAAGGCGTGACACGCTTCCGCCTGACCATCGGTCCGGACGGCCGAGTCACAGGTTGCGAGATCACCGGTTCGAGCGGTTCGGCAGACCTGGACGCAGCGACGTGCAGCAAAGTGAGCGCGAGAGCACGCTTCATACCGGCGCTGGGCAACGACGGCATGCCGACGAGCGGCACCTACACAAGCGCGGTCCGCTGGGTCCTGCCCTGAAAGCACATCCGGGCGGTGTCATTAGCCGCCCGGATGGCAATTCACTCGGCGAGGCGCAGACGCGCGTCCGCGGAAGTACCGTCACCGAAAGCGCGACGTATCCCGGCATGGAGGTTGGCGAGGCAACCATCCATCGCCACCAATCCGGCCCGCGTGAGGCGCACGAAGGTGCGGCGTCCGTCGCGACCATCGTCCTCGCGCTCCACCAGGCCGCGCGCTTCGAGTATGCGCAGCCAGCGCAGCGCCGTCGTCGGCGGCACGTGAGCCCCAATGCAAGCGCTCGTCGTGGGGACACGCCTGTCCTCGCGGGCGGCGAGATAGAGATCCAGCAGGATGTCCCAGGTCGGCTCTCCGAACAGGTCCACCGGCAGGAATTTGTGACGGCGGCGGCGGCTCGCGTAGATTTCGCGGGCGACTTCCACATTGCAGGCGATCGTCGCGGCGTCGAGCGTATCGGCAGCGACAGCGGGGACCTGCCCGTCGGTGCGCGGTTCGCTGCGGCGGCCGGCGATGATGGTCCTGCCACTGGCGAGCGTGGCACGCATGGAACGAACGGTCATTGTGATCTGCTCCCGGTAACAAACTGGATGGAACGGTGCCGGCTGGAGGAGGCAGGACGGATCATGCAAAGCGCCACGCGTGATAGCGGCCAATTCGCTCCTCCCGCCGCACATGCGCCAGCGTTCCGCCGAAGATGGCCACGGCCTGGATCGACATGGGCATCTGCGTCATGGCGAAGTAGCCGTAGCGCACCAGTGACAGGTCGATGATCTTGGCAACATGCCCGAGCACGACGATGATCTGCGCGGCGCAGGCCCAGATCGGCCAGCCCCTGTTGGCCTGGAGCGCGACCCACAGCAGGGCGATCATCGCCCAAGTGTCGATCACCACATGTCCCGGATCGAGCGCAAAGAACGCCGGCTGTCCGAACATCGAGTGATTGAACACATCCAGGACGCTGGTCGAAATGAGGACAAGCGCCACAAGGCGCTCCGGCTCCCCACCCTTGCGTGCGGCGAAGGCCAGAACGGCCAGGATCGACAGCCTGAGCAGCCAGATCAGGAACATGACGTGTCACCCGTTGCAGGCAGGGCGGGCATTCCCGTCAGGCGACCCGGAGCACGGCAGGAACGCCCGCAGGCAGTTCGGCAGACCCGGTGGCGCCCTTCGGGGGGCAATCGTCGACCATGCCGCTGCCGACTTCGCGACCGACGTCGAGCAACTTGCCATGGACCCGGGCCAGTTCGCCGCTGGCATGGAGCACGGCTTTCTGGCTGGCGGCGAGCCGCAGGAGGGCTTCCTGGCCCGTGAATGGTCCGACGGAAGCCTCGCGCCGGGCGCGGACCATCGTCGCGAGCAGGTTCGCCTGCCGGATCAGCACTTCATCGAGTGCAGCTTCCGCTTCGTGCAGGTCACGGGTGATGCGCAGGCCGTGGACGGTAACATGATCGGCATTGGTCATCTTCAAGCCCTGCCGCGTTGCCACGGCAGCCCCCTTGCAAAGGGGCCGCGCGCGCAACGCGCCCTGCCCCGGTTGTCAGCGGGAAATGAAGGACCGGCCTCGTCAGCGATCGAGCATGGAGGAAAGTTGCGCAAACATCGTCAACCCTCCCAGCACGATCAGGATCAGGAATACCGTGACCGCGGCGATATAGCCCAGTCGCATCAGCGTTCCGTACGGCCCGTCGAACATTTCCGGGAGGACCCGGTAGCGGACCAGTCCTTCATCGCCCTGCGGCAGGGTGTTCGAGGACGGTCCGACATCCGTGTCGTCCCGGTACGGTTGTGACGCTGGAAGCGGCGGAAATCCTAGGTCGGAAAGTCCATATACGGGTTGTTCGTATGTCTCCACAAGGCGCCGGTAGGCCTGGGCAACCTCGCCGCGGGTCGCGACGCCAAGCTTGGCGCGAGCCAGCATGATGCGCTGGTCCACCGTGTGCGGGGAGATGCCAAGCTGGCGTGATATCTCCTTGGACGTCTTGTGCTGGATAAGCAGGTCGAGGACTTCCCGCTGCTTCGCGGTCAGACTGAGCAGCGGATTTTCGATCTCGTCTACGGCCACTGTCATTTTGTCTTTACGCCCCGAAGCAACCACCGTCTTCCCGCCAGAAAAGGTTAATTGCACGAGTTCCATTGTGAACCAGAACCACGCATTTTCCAATGCCGAACGCGGCATCGTGCACTTTCCGAAAAAACCAAGTCTAAATATGAAAGTAACCGTTACCGTCCCTATTTCATACGGCGCCGCTATCCGCGCTTGCGCGGTTCGTGCAGGGTAGCAGGGGCGAATCGGAAGGGGATAAAGTGAGCGCGAAGGGATGGACACGCAGGACCGGTCGCGTGATCGCGACGGGGCGTGCCGTACTCGCGCTGACCTTTCTCCTCGCGCTCTGGCTCGATCCGGTGGTCCCGGTCCGCGGGGTGACGCTGGGTTACGCGCTGGTCAGCAGCTACCTGCTGTGGACGGCGCTGCTGATGATCATCGCCTGGCGGAGCTGGTGGTACGACTTCAGGCTCGCCCCGGTCGCCCAGGTCGTGGACATCCTGATGTTCCTGTCGGCGGTCTACTTCACCGAAAGTCCCTTCACCGAATTCCAGAGCCCGTTCCTGGCCTTCGCAGCCTTCATGCAGGTCAGCGCGATGGTGCGGTGGAATTGGCGCGCGACGGCGCTGACAGCGCTCGTCCTGCTCAGCACCAACCTCGCGTTCGGCATCACGTTGTACCAGATGGGGCTGGACATCGACCTGTTCCGGTTCTCGCGGCGCACGATCTACATGATCGTGCTGTCCTCGATCCTCATCTGGCTCAGCATGTCGCGCGGGAGCGGGCGAACCGTGGCGTTTGCCGAGCCTCCGGGCATTCCGGGCGAACGACGCGACCTGCTGCTTGACAGCGCGCTCCGGGCGGCGGCGGCAACCCTCGGTGCCGAGCAGGTCGCCCTGGCCTTCGCGGCGAGCGAAGAACCGTGGATCGAAATGCGGCGGCTCACGGCAAAGGGGATCGTGACCGAACGGCTTGCCCCCGAGGGCCTTGCCGACGAACTCCTCGGTCGGCGCTCGACCGCAATCTTCAGCCGCTCGCGAAAGCGCCAGCTCGCTCTGGCCGAAGACGGTGGGCTCGAGGCACTGGACGGGCCGGTCGAATCCCGCCTTGCCGACCTGCTCGGGGCAGACGAAGGCATCATCGCCTCAGTGCAGAGCGTGACCGGATCGGGCCATCTCGTCGCCTGGGACCACAAGAACCTGAGCTTCGACGACATCGCGCTGGTGCGGGCCCTGGCGGACGAGATCGGGCACGCGCTGGACCGCGAGGAAATGGCGCGGCTGGCCCGCAGCGCCGCCGAGACCGGGGTTCGCCAGGCCGTCGCCCGAGACCTGCACGACAGCGTGGCACAGTTCCTCGCAGGGACGTTGTTCCGCCTGGAAGCGCTGCGCCGCTGGATCCGCGAGGGCAACGATCCCGAGGGCGAGATAGATTCCATCAAGAATGCCCTGCGCCGCGAGCAAGGACAGTTGCGCCTCCTGATCCAGCGCCTGCGTCGCGGGCAGGAAGGCGACCGGCGCACCGAGATCGGCGAGGAACTGCGCGATCTGCTGGCCGAGGCCAGCGGCCATTGGCACATCGAGACCGAGCTGGTCATGGACCAGCGCCCCCTGCCGGTTTCCGTACAGCTCAGCCACGAGATCAGGCAGCTCGTGCGCGAGGCAGTGGCCAACGCGGCGCGCCATGGCAAATGCGGAAAAGTGAAGGTCGAGCTTTCGGAACAGGCCGGCCACCTCAACCTTGCCATTACCGATGACGGCAAAGGGTTTCCCCAGATCCCCAATGCCCCCCGCCCCCGCTCGATCAGCGAACGCGTCGAGGCACTGGGCGGTCGCTTCGAACTTCACAGCGACGGGGCCGGAACGCGCCTCGCCATTGCCCTAAGATCCGGAGAACCTGCATGATTCCTGTTCTGGTTGCTGACGACCATGGCTTCATCCGCGCCGGTGTCGAAGCCGTGTTGCGGGGCACGCGTTTCTCCGTCGTGGCAACCACGGCGAGTGGCGAGGAAACGCTCGACGCGATCAAGACCCACGATCCGGCGGTGGTCCTCCTCGACATCAACATGCCCGGCATGAACGGTGTCCAGGCGCTGGAAGCCCTGCGCGAACGCGGCGACAAGCGTCCGGTCGTGCTGCTGACCGCCGAGATCAACGACCGCCAACTCATCTCCGTCATGCGCGCGGGCGTAGACGGGATCGTGTCGAAGGACGGCGCGGAGGAAGGGCTGGTGGAAGTTCTTGAGAAAGTCCACGCGGGACAGAAAGCCATCGAACCGAACTTCCTGCAACGCGCGCTCGATCTCTCGCTTCGCCCGGACTCGCAAGGGCCGCTTGCCAAGCTGAACCCGCGCGAGCGCAAGATCGCCGCGCTCGTCGCGCGGGGAATGCGCAACCGCGACATTGGCGCCGAACTCGGCATCGGCGAGGGCACCGTGAAAGTCTATCTCCACACGATGTACCAGAAGCTCGGCATCGACAACCGCACCGAACTGGCCCTGTTGGCGGTGAACGAACAGGAAGGGTGAAATGCGCCGCCTCCGGTTCGGCGGGCAAAATCCCGGATCGAAACTGCGTCCAGGGTGTTGTCCCGTCGTCTAGACGGGAGTTGCAATGTTCAGGAATGCTGTTGGAATCGGCATGGCGGCTGCGCTTGGCCTGTCCGCCACAGCCGCGCGGGCCGAATGGATGAGCGGAAACCAGTTGCGCGACGCCTGCTCGACCTCGGCGCCGGTCGACCGTGCCATGTGCCTGTCATACGTGATCGGCGTACTCGACGGCCTGCGCTACCTCGACCAGCCCCCGAAAGTGCCAGAGGATGCAACGGCCGGCCAAGTTCGTGACGTGGTGGTGAAGTACCTGGCAGACCATCCGGAGACGCGGAACCAGCAAGGCCGCGCACTCGTGCGGGCAGCCATTGTGAATGCCTGGCCCGACATTCAGTCGAAGGCAGCCGCGAAGGCCGAGACCACCACGCGAAAGAAGGCACGCACCAAACGTCGCACAGCGGGGTAGACGCAGCCTGCGAGGCCAGCGCCCCCTCCCCCGCCCGTCCCGCGAGCGCGAGAAAGGCGGGGGGCCAGCATATGTGGCGGAGCCGTCAGGCAGGCTCGAGGAGGAGGCTGGCGGCCGCAGTATTGCTGATGGGGATATGGTAGTTCCGGCTGACCTCGTGCAGCGGCACATCGCCCATTGCCCCGCGCGCCGCGATCCAGTTGAGAATCTCGACGCCCTGCGTTCCGGCAAGCTCGGCTACCTGCTCGGCGGTATGGCCGGTCAGGGCGTCGGGATTGGCCGCAAGATTATCAAGGCAGAACATGTCGTAGTCCGGGTTCATGAAACCCGCGCGTGGACCGTCCAGCTGATGCGAAAGCCCGCCGGTACCACAAATCAGGACACGTTCGTCACCGGCCCAGGATTGCAGCGCGCGACCTACCGCACGGCCAAGCGCAAGGCAGCGCTTAGGACTCGGCAGCGGATATTGCACGGTGTTGATCGAGATCGGGACGAGCTTGATCGGCCAGCTCTCCGCACCCGGGTAGATCAGTTCGAACGGGATCGAAACCGCGTGATCGACCAGCATCTTCTGGCAGGTTGTGATGTCGAACTCGTCACGCACCAGACTGTCGATCAGGTGCCAGGAAAGCGCCGGGTGACCGGCGAAGCTCTTGTAGACCGGCAGGCCCCAGCCCTCGTCGGCATTGTCGTAGCGCTCTGCCGCACCGACGGCAAAGGTCGGCATCTTGTCGAGGAAGAAGTTGAGGCCGTGGTCGTTGGAAAAGACGATTGCGACGTCAGGCCGGGCCTCCACCAGCCATTCGCGGATGGGCGGGTAGCCATCGAAGAACGGCTTCCAATAAGGCGTTTCCTGATCGCCGCGAACGATGGCGCCGCCAATGCCCGGGACGTGGCTGGTGAAATAACCGCCAATGACCTTGGCCATCACGCGTTCTCCTTGTTGGGAATACTGTCGGCCCAGCGCACGAGCATGGCCTTGAAATCAGCGACCGACATGCCGGTCTGCAATGCGCCCAGGTCCTGCACGCCAAGGCCGAAAATGCCGGCCAGCTTGGCCAGATAATAGACGTTCCCGCCCGCATCGAGCATCGCGAGCACATCGCGATCGGCCACGGCCTTGCGTTGCTGCGGCGTCAGGTTGAACTTGCGGCAATAGGCTTCTTCATCGGCCAGAAAGGCCTCGCGATTGGCTTTTTCGTTGAAGGAAAAACACATCGCGTTGAGCTCGTATCCGCGCGTGGCGAGATCGCCATCGAACAGCGGAATCGCGCGGCGGAGCGCCTTGTCCACGGCCGCCCGGTCCTCGCGGTTTCCTTCAGGTGTCATGTCCGCTTCTCCCTTCCGGCCCGAATCGATCCCCGAGAGGGAAGCGCGGCCGACGGACATTTCATATGCAACACATACGAATTTTCCTTGATCGAGGTCAAACACGCCCGCCCCCAATGGTTTACGCGAGCGTAAGTAACGTAACGGGCTGTCGCCGCCTTGGTTAATCGCTAGAAATTCACGACATGCCCCTGAGCAACGCAGAACGACAACGCCGCTATCGCCAGAACCTGAAGGCGCGCGCTTCCGGCGCTGCGATCGTCGACCAGGCCCGGCGGGCTGTGGAGCGGGCAGTGCTGGCGCTCTGGGCCTATCACGAACGTCCATCGCCCACCGGGGTACCGTGGAGCGAGATCGACGGATGCCGCACGCTCGACGAATATCGCTCCGAACTGGAACGTTCTCCAGTCAATCTTCTGCAGACATGCCGCGCATTCCGGCCCGACTTCCAGGGCCTTTTGCCTCACGAGGCGCGGGCAATTGCCGATGTCATCGAACTGGCGGACGCATTGCGCCTGACGCCGCGCGAGCCGATCAGGATTCCCGAGGTGGCCTGACAAGACCAGCGCAAGGCGCCTTCTCATCATTTCATTATGGTTAACCCGAAACCACTCTGGCGCGATCCTTCCGCAATTGCCTTGCGCCGGAGCAGTGGTTCGCCCTAGGCTCGCTCCAAAGAACGATTGCGTCCGGGGTCGCAGCCGCGCAAGAGCCTCATGGGGGAAGGCAGGGGTTTTGGATTCTGGTAAACGCGCACGTGGACAATTCGTTCGCGCCCTGATCGAGCGTGATCGCGGACCCGTGTCCTCGCTGGCCTGGATGGCCGGCCTTCTGCTCGTGCCTACCGCCTTGCGCATGTCGCTCGACACCGGGTCGCTGGGATTGCCGTTCCTGACGTTCTGGCCAAGCATCCTTATCGCCGCGCTGGTCCTGGAGCTAAGGTTCGCGGCCATATTCGCACTGGTGACCGCGTTTTTCGCGCAGCGCACTTTCGGCGGGGGCGCGTGGTTCCACGAAGTGACCACCGTCCGCGTGGTATTCTTCCTCCTCTTCGCCACGTCGGCCGGCATGATCGTCGGCACTGGCACCATGCTGCGCCGGGTGCTGCGAGAGCTGGGCCAGGTCAACGAGCGACAGCAACGCTACAACACAGAGCTGCGCCACCGCGTCCGCAACATGCTCATGCTGATCCAGGCGCTCGCATCGCGCGGGCCCAAGGCCACCTCACCGATGGATTTCTACAAGGAATTCTCGCTGCGCATCGAGGGCCTTGCCGAGGCCAGCGACCTGCTCCAGATCGGCGCGGAAACAGAGGGCCGATTACCTCAGCTTGCGCGGCAGACCGTCGCCCCGTTCGACCGGGACGGGCGCATCCGCCTGAGCGGCGAGCCATGCATCCTGCCGGCAGACAGCTGCATCCCGCTCATCATGGCGCTGCACGAACTTTGCACGAACGCGATAAAGCACGGCGCGCTGTCAAACGAGCGCGGCAGGGTCGAATTAAGCTGGTTCATCGGATCGGGCGGGTCGACACTGTTCCTGCTTTGGACGGAAAAAGGTGGTCCGCAAGTGAAAGCGCCTGATCGCGAAGGCCTGGGCACGCGCCTGCTGATGCCGCAGCCGGGGCTCGACGGGGTGGAACTGAATTTCGATCCCGATGGGGTATGGTGCGAGTTCAGGATCGAAGGCGCCAAGGCCCTGACGGTTTCGGCCTGAGGCCGCAAAAAGGACCTAGAACCCAGCTTCGATGGCTACGCGGATCGCGTCGGCGCTGGTCTTGACGTCGAGCCCCTTGAGCACGGCGGAACGATGCATCTTCACCGTGCGCTCGCTCAGTCCCAGTTCGTAGGCGATCTGCTTGTTGAGCTTGCCCGCTGCCATCAGCACGAGAATTTCCTTCTGGCGGCGGCTGAGACGTTCGACCCGCTCGGCAGCGCCATTGCGGCGCGCGTCGTTGGCCTGGCCCTGGTCCTCGGCAATTTCGACCTGAGAGCCGAGAAAGTATTCGACCTCGCCGTCGGCATCGAAGATCGGCGCGACCATGACCGCGTTGCGAAAACGCGTGCCATCCTTCTTGTAGTTGACGATCTCGACCATGACCGGCTGCTTGCGCCAGATCCCGTCGCGCAGGATGCGTGCCTTGTCGTCTTCCGTCCCGCTCCCGCGAAGGAAGCGGCAGTTGCGGCCAATGATCTCCTCGCGCGCATAGCCGGTCAGTTCGACGAACGCGTCATTGCAGGCAATGATCGGGTTGTCCGGCAAACGCGGATTGCTGATGACGGCGGCCGTCGGACTGGAAGCGATCATCTCGGCTATGGACATGGGACGTATATACGTGCGTTTTCCCGGTATTCCAATGCGTGCCCTTTGGTCCGTGTTGGCAGGAAGCGGGGCGGGGCGCATCCGCAGGGCATCCCGCAACATTGCCACACCGGAGCCTTGCCGCAATGAACGTGCTCTCCCCATCCCTCGCCGCGTCGTCCGGCATGGCCGACGTGATCGGCGAGGACGGCAAGATCGTGGTGCCGGCCGACGTCGAGGAGGCGATCCGCACCCTCATCCGCTGGTCAGGCGACCAGCCCGAGCGCGAAGGCCTGCTCGACACGCCCAAGCGCGTGGCGCGGGCCTGGCGGGAATATTGCAGCGGCTATGCTCAGGACCCGGGGCTTCACCTGTCCCGCACGTTCGAGGAAGTCGGCGGCTACGATGAAGTCGTGCTGTTGCGCGACATCCCCTTTCAGAGCCACTGCGAACACCACATGGCGCCGATCACCGGGACCGCATCGATCGCCTACCTGCCCCGCGACCGGGTGGTCGGCATCTCGAAGCTCGCCCGCGTACTGCACGGATTTGCGCAGCGGCTGCAGGTGCAGGAACGGCTGACCGCGGAAGTGGCGCAATGCATCTGGGACAATCTCAAGCCGCACGGCGTCGCGGTGGTGATCGAGGCGCAGCATGGCTGCATGACCGGGCGCGGCGTCAGGACGCACGGCGTGGGCATGGTTACCAGCCGGATGCTCGGCTGCTTCCTCGATGACGCGAGCAGCCGCAAGGAAGTTCTGGCCCTGATGGGACGGGGTTGATGGGACGGGGCTCAAACGGCTGAAAATGCAGATGCATGTTGCAATCGTTGGCGCGGGCATGGCCGGTCTTTCCTGCGCAAGCCATCTCGTGCGTGCAGGTCACAGGGTCTCGCTCTTCGACAAGGGGCGCGGACCGGGCGGGCGCATGTCGACGCGCCGCATGGAAACGCCGCTGGGCGATGCCCATTTCGACCATGGCGCGCAGTACTTCACAGTCCGCGACCCGGCATTCATGGCGCAAGTCGCGCGCTGGTCGGCAAGCGGCGTGGCCGCGCCATGGCCGGCGGCGGGGACCGGCGCCTGGGTCGGTGTTCCGGGAATGAACGCGGTGATCCGCGAAATGGCGGAGCGACACGATGTCACATTCGGCTGGCACGTGCGCGGGCTGGTCAACAGGAACGGAGGCTGGCTCCTGACCGGCGACGCATCCGGCGGACAGCGAGTGCAGGACGGACCATTCGACGCGGTCGTGGTCTCGATCCCGCCCGAGCAGGCCGCGGCGATCGTCGCGCTGCACGACCTGTCGCTGGCATCGACGGCACTGGCGGCACGGTCGCAGCCGTGCTGGACGGGCATGTACGCCTTTGCCGAACGCTTGCCGACGCGGCGCGATGCGGTGCGGGAAGCAGGCCTCGTCAGTTGGGCGGCCCGCAATGGCGCCAAGCCGGGGCGCACCGGACCGGAAACCTGGGTCGTGCAGGCAACGCCGCAGTGGTCGGCCGACCATATCGAAGATTGCGCCGACGCGGTGGCTGGCACGCTCCTCTCATCGCTGGGCGAAGCGCTGGGGGTGGACATTGCTGTCCCGGTGGTGGCTTCGGCGCACCGCTGGCGTTATGCCATGTCGACAGGAAGCGACCTCGGGGCACTGTGGAGCGCGACGTCACGGATCGGCATCTGTGGCGACTGGCTGCTTGGACCGCGCGTCGAGAACGCATGGCTTTCGGGACGTACGCTGGCCGAGCGAATGCTGGCGAGTGTGCCGCAGGCAGCAGCCTGAAAGCCATTGTCAATAGATCGCATATCGACAGGGCGCGCAGGAGCGCCCTAAGAAACGCGCATGAGCGAGAACAGTGAAGCTCCGATCAGGGGCAATTTCGAGCGCGTGACGCGGGGGCCCTTCGAAGGTTGGTGGAAGTGGTCGGGCAAGGACCCCTTCGAGGACGGCACCGGCCCGTTCTTCGTGACCAGGGACGAGCGCGGGATCGTCACCGGTTTCATGCCGGAGCAGAAGAACCTCAATGGTCACGGCATCGTCCACGGTGGCGCCCTGATGACTTTCGCCGACTTCTCGCTGTTCATGGTGGCAGCTTCGAACGGCGACGAGGTGACGGGGGTGACCGTAACGCTCAACTGCGAATTCGTGAGCGGAGCACAAGCCGGCGAGATGCTGACCTCGCGCGGGGAACTAGTGCGAGCCGGCGGTAGCCTCGTCTTCGCAAGAGGCACGATCTTCTGCGGCGAGACGCCCGTCCTGTCCTATTCGGGCACGATCAAGCGGGCGCGGCGCGTCTCGCACTGACCGACATATCAGGCGTTCTCGGAAGCGACCTCGCGCATCTGCTGACGAAGCCATGCCAGCCCGGCGTCTTCGGCACGCGCCTCATGGAACTGCATCATTTCCTGCATGGTCGGGAAATCGAACGGCATCCGCGCCCAGGCCAGGTTGAAACGGCGTGCGATCTGGCGGACCAGCCGCTCGTGCAGCACGGCAAGGCGCGAGGTGCCTTCAATGAACCACGGTGCGGAAGCGAAGCTGCCGACCGTCACCTCGACCCGCCGCTCGCGCCCCATGCGGCTGAGCGCGGAATCCGCGAAGGCCGGCGTGCGGTTCGCGCCGAACGCGACGGTCACATGACCGGCCGCGTAGAAGTCGTCTGCGGTCACCCCCCGCGCAAAGATCGGGTTCTGCGCCCAGCCGACGACCACCTGCTCCTCGTCGAAAAGCACCTCGCTAGGGTGCCACGAGGCGAGGAAGGGCTCGGGCGTGACCAGCAGGTCTGCCCTTCCCGCTTCGAGTTCGGCTACGCTGTGTTCGTTGGGCTGGATGATCTCGATACGCACGCCGGGCGCGGTGCGGGCGAAGCGTTCGATCAGCGGTACCAGCACGGCGACCATGATGTAGTCCGAACCGATGATGCGGAAGCGGCGGGTCGACGTCGACGGATCGAACTCGGTCGGCATCGAGATCGCCCGCTCGACCCTGCGCAGGGCCTGCTGTATCTGAGGGTGCAACGCCTCGGCGAATGGCGTGGGATGCATCCGCTTGCCAACGGCGACGACAATCTCGTCCCTGAAATAGTCGCGCAAGCGGCGCAGCGCGGCACTCGTCGCGGGCTGGGTCAACCCGATCCGCTCCGCCGCGCGGGTCACGCTGCGCGTTTCCATCAGCGCATCGAACACGACGAGCAGGTTTAGATCGAGACCCTTGAAACGCATCGGCGGAAAGCTCCGATTCAATCATGGAGTGATTGATGGGGGGGCATGACCACAATTGCGATGGATTGTGAAGTGCCCCGCGCACCTCAATGTGAACGTGCCGTTCAAGACATAGGCGTCACAAGGCAAAGGCCGGGTCGGCTGCAAGGCGCAGCAGGCCTTCGCCCAGCGCCGCGATCTGCCGCGCATCGCGCGACGCAGCGAATACCGACGCGCTGACGCAGAACCGGACCGGGTCGCCCGGCGCATGAGGCGGAACTACGGCGCTGATGGAGCAAATGCCAGGATGGCCGAAGCCATCGTCGATTGCATAGCCGTCGCGCGCGGCACGACCGATCTGTTGCGCCCACGCGGGATAAGTGAGCGGCCGGCGCCATCGCACCTTGGCAAAGCGACGCTGGAGTTCCTTCTCGCCCGGGTTTTCATAAGCGGCAATTGCGCGCCCGGAGGCTCCCGAACCGAGCGGCTGGCGCTGCCCCTCGACCATGTGGATGCGCGTTGCCGCCCCGCTTTCGCCAAGCGCCACGAGGGCCAGGCGGTCCCCGGGCTGCACCTGCCAGAGGCCGACGGCGGCATCCTGCTCTTCCGCCAGCCGAGACAGCAGCGGACGGACGGCTGCAATCACCATGGCCGCGTCGTCGCGCAGCACGGCAAGGCCCTGCCAACCGGGTGAGAGCGTATAGCGCTTGCCATCGGCGTCACGGGTGATGGCCTGCTCGGCAAGAAGCGTGCGCAGCAGATTGAGGCCGCTCGACGGGCTGAGATCGAGCGCGCGACAGACGTCGGTCAAGGTCTGCGGCCCGCCGGCCTGCGCAAGGTGGCGCAGGATGGCGAACGCCTGGCTGACGGAATGGACGGGACCGGACATGGCGCGATGATACTTTTCATCATTATGAAAAGCAATTCTCGATGTTGAAAACTGTTAACTGTGCGGTTAGCGTCAGCCGAAGAACTGAAACTGGAGATTCGAATGGCAGGCGTGCTTGAAGGCAAAGTCGTTGCCGTGACCGGGGCTGGACGCGGGATCGGACGGGAGATTGCCCTGCTTTGCGCACGCGAAGGCGCGGCAGTCGTCGTCAACGATCCCGGCGTGGCGCAAGGCGGCGATGGCTCGGACGAAGGCCCGGCCCAGACCACCGTCAACGACATCGTTGCGGCAGGCGGCAGAGCCTGGGCAAACCTTGCCAGCGTTGCCGATCCCATGGGCGCCACCAGCATCGTCGAGGATGCCGTGCAGCGCTTTGGCCGGATCGATGCGGTGGTCAACAATGCCGGCATCCTGCGCGACACGATCTGGCACAAGATGTCCTACGAGGACTGGACCAGCGTGATCGACGTGAACCTTACTGGCGCGTTCAACGTGTCGAAGGCGGCGACTCCCTATTTCCGCGAGCAGTCTTCCGGCAGCTTCATCCACTTCACGTCCACCTCCGGCCTGATCGGCAACCTCGGCCAGGCGAACTACTCGGCGGCAAAGCTGGGGCTGGTCGCGATGTCGCAATCCATCGCGCTCGACATGGCGCGCTGGGGCGTGCGCTCCAACTGCATCGCGCCCTTCGCGTGGAGCCGCATGACCGCCTCGATCCCGGCCGAAACGCCAGAGCAGAAGCAGCGCGTGGAACGGATGAAGACGATGAGCGCGGACAAGATCGCGCCGCTCGTCGCCTATCTCGCCTCGGACCTCTCGCAGGACGTGACCAACCAGGTCTTCTCGGTCCGCAAGAACGAGATCGTGCTGTTCAGCAAGCCACGCCCGGTCCGCTCGATGGTCAAGCTCGAAGGCTGGACGCCTTCCGCCATCGCCGAGGAACTGATCCCGGCGTTCAAGCCCGCATTCGCGCGGGCGGACGAAGTCTCCGCCCACGTCTTCCCTTACGATCCGGTCTGAGGAGGCCTGAGATGAGCACGGTAAACCCTGGCATGGACGCCGAAATCTTCGACCAGTTCATCGAGCAGTTGCGCCGCTACGTACGCGAGCGGCTGATCCCCGCCGAGGACGAGGTGATTGCCCAGGATCGCATCCCGGACGACATCCTTGCCGAAATGCGCGAAATGGGCCTGTTCGGGATAACCATTCCCGAAGAGTTCGGCGGCGCGGGCATGAACATCAGCCAGTACATCGAAACGGTAAAGCAGCTTAGCTACGCGTCGCCAGCTTTCCGCTCCACCATCTCGATCAACATCGGCATGACTGGCAGCGCGATCAAGAACTTCGGCACGCCCGAACAGAAGGCCGAATGGCTGCCACGGATCGCCAGCGGCGAAATCGCCTGCTTCGGCCTGACCGAGCCGGGTTCGGGATCGGACAGCGCGGCAATGCAGACCATGGCAGTGCGCGATGGCAACGGCTACCGCCTTAACGGCACCAAGCGCTATATCACCAACAGCCCGAGCGCGAAGATCGGGCTGATCATGGCGCGCACCTCGAAAGAGGCGCTGCCGCGCAACGCCCACGTCTCGGCCTTCATCGTCGACATGACCGCACCTGGCATCAGCATCGGCAAGCCCGACAAGAAGATGGGCCAGTCTGGCGCGCAGATCGCCGACGTGATCATGGAAGACGTCCACGTCCCCGGATCGGCACTGGTCGGCGGAGAGGAAGGACGCGGCTTCCAGATCGCAATGCAGAGCCTCGACAACGGGCGCCTTTCAGTTGCGGGCATGGGCGTGGGCATGGGGCGCCGCGCGCTCGACACCGCGATCCGCTACGCCACCGAACGCAAGGCCTTCGGCGAAGCCATCGCCAACTTCCAGCTCATCCAGGCGATGCTCGCCGATAGCGAGGCGGAACTCTACGCCGCCGAATGCATGATCGCCGACGCCTGCGCCCGCGCCGACCGTGGCGAAAGCGTCCAGCGCAAGGCAGCAGCGGCCAAGCTGTTCTCCTCCGAAGCCTGCGGCCGCGTGGTCGATCGCTGCGTGCAGGTCTATGGCGGGGCAGGCTACCTCGCCGAATATCCGGCCGAGCGCTTCTTCCGCGACGCCCGCATCCTGCGCATCTACGAAGGCACCAGCCAGATCATGCAGTTGCAGATCGCCAAGCACCTGCTGCGCGAATTCGCAAGCGAAGGAAGCGTCTGGTGATCCCACCCGCCTTGGGGAAGCGCTGAAATGTACCAACTTCTCAACGGCCTTTCGATCGTCGAGGTCTCGTCGTTCGTCGCTTCGCCCACGGCGGGTCTCTACTGCGCCCAGATGGGCGCGGAAGTGATCCGCATCGACGACAGCCGGGGCGGGCTCGACTACAAGCGTTACATGATGACGCGAGAGGGTCGCTCGCTCTCGTGGGAAAACCTCAACCGCGCCAAGAAGAGCGTCGCGCTGGACCTTCAGTCTGCCGAGGGGCGCGAGCTTGCCGTGCAGCTTGCGCAGAAAACCGGGCAGGTGATCACCAACCTGCCGCTCGAAAGCTTCATGGCGCACGAAAGGATCGCGGCCGGACGGCCCGATCTCGTCTCGGTCCGGATCATGGGCTGGCACGACGGACGGCAGGCGATGGACTTCACGGTCAACGCCGCCTCGGGCTATCCGCTGATGACCGGGCCAGAGGAATGGGACCCGAAGGACGCCCCTCCGGTCAACCAGATCCTTCCCGCCTGGGACTTCATAACCGGCGCCTATTGCGCCTTCGCACTTCTGGCCGGGCTGCGCCACCGCGATGCAACCGGCCAGGGCAGCGAGCTTCGCGTGCCCTTGGGGGACGTGGCAATCGGCACGGCGTTCAATGCTGGCGCCGCACCCGAAATGCTCTATCGCGACGGGGACCGCGAGCGGATCGGCAATGCCATCTGGGGCGCGTTTGGCCGCGACTTCCGCAGCCGCGACGGCCACCGCTTCATGGTCGCCGCGCTCACCCCCAAGCAGTGGAAGGCGACGGTCGAGGCCTTCGATCTTGCCGAAGCCGTCGCCGCACTCGAGGCGGAACTCGGCGTCAGCTTCCTTGCCAGCGATCACTGGCGCTTCGTCCACCGCCACCGCCTGTTCGACCTGTTCCAGCAGGCGGCCGAAGGGTTCGACTATGCCGACCTCTCCCAGCGCATGACCCGCGCCGGCGCAACCTTCGAACGCTATCGCACCATGCACGAAATGGCCCGCGATCCCGATCTCGTCACCAGCAACCCGCTGTTCGGCCCCTCACCCGCCAATCCAAGCGGATTCGAGTATCCGGCGCCGCGCAGCTTCGCGAACATTCCCGATCGCGAGGCCGGTGACCCGATGCCTGCCCCATATCTCGGGCAACACAGCGAGGAAGTCCTCGCCGAACGCCTGGGCCTCTCCTCGGGCCAGATCGCCACGCTGATCGACCGGGGCGTGGTGGCACGATCCGACAAAGACCAATGATCAATCCCCCTCCCGTTCCCGTAGAGCGGATGTCGTGAAGGATTTACCGTGATGACCCAGCTTCGCCACGCCGCCATCGTCGCCCCCATCCGCACCGCCGTGGGCAAGTTCGGCGGCTCGCTGTCGCCTCTCACCGCCGGGCAACTGGGCGCAACGATCCTCACGGCGCTGATGGACCGCACAAGGATCGACCCCGCGCGCGTCGATGACGTGATCTTCGCGCAGGGTTACGGCAACGGCGAGGCGCCGTGCATCTCGCACTGGTCGTGGCTGCTCGCGGGCCTGCCCGAGGAAGTTCCCGGCTACCAGCTCGATCGCCGCTGCGGCTCGGGCCTCCAGTCGATCGTCAATGCGGCGATGATGGTGCAGACCGGGGTTTCCGACGTCGTCGTGGCGGGCGGCGTGGAATCGATGTCCAACGTCGAGCACTATACCACTGACGTCCGCAAGGGCGTGCGCGCGGGCTCGCTGACCCTTCACGACCGCCTTACCCGTGGCCGCGTGATGAGCCAGCCGATCGAGCGCTATGGCGTGATCAGCGGCATGATCGAGACGGCGGAAAACCTCGCCAAGGACTTTGCCATCACCCGCGAAGCCTGCGACGCCTATGCCGTGCGCAGCCACCAGCGCGCGGCTGCTGCATGGGCCAACGGCCTGTTCGACGACGAACTCGTTCCGGTCTCCATCCCCCAGAAAAAGGGCGACCCCGTTCTCTTCGCCCACGACGAGGGTTACCGTGCCGACGCCAGCATGGAAACGCTTGGCAAGCTGCGCCCCCTCGAAGGCGGCGTCGTGACGGCAGGCAACGCCAGCCAGCAGAACGACGCGGCCGCCGCCTGCCTCGTCGTCGCGGAAGACAAGCTCGCCGAACTCGGCCTCGAACCCATCGCGTGGTTCCATTCCTGGGCGGCAGCGGGCTGCGATCCGAGCCGCATGGGCTATGGCCCTGTCCCCGCTACCGAGCGCCTGTTCGCCCGCAACGGCCTGACGTGGAACGACATCGACCTCATCGAACTGAACGAGGCCTTCGCCCCTCAGGTTCTCGCCTGCCTCAAGGGCTGGGGCTGGTCGGACGACGACAGCCGCCACGAGATGCTGAACGTCAATGGCTCGGGCATCAGCCTCGGCCATCCCATCGGCGCCACCGGCGGGCGCATCCTCGCCAACCTTACGCGCGAATTGAAGCGGCGCGGCGGGCGCTATGGCCTTGAAACCATGTGCATTGGTGGCGGTCAGGGAATCGCGGCGGTGTTCGAGGCGGCCTGATGATCCTCTCGCCGTACGACAGCGAAGACCACGGCGAAATCCGTGAGGGCGTTCGCAAGCTATGCGCCCAGTTTCCGGGCGAGTACTGGCGCAAGCTCGACGAGAAGCGCGAGTATCCGACCGACTTCGTCAACGCGCTGACCGAGGCGGGCTACCTTTCCGTCCTCATCCCCGAGGAATACGGCGGCTCGGGCCTCGGCCTTGGTGCTGCGGCGGCGATCCTCGAGACGATCCAGTCGGAGGGCGGCAACGGCGGCGCCTGTCATGCGCAGATGTACATCATGGGCACGATCCTTCGCCACGGGTCGGAAGAACAGAAGCGCGCATACCTTCCCCGTATCGCCGCCGGGACCTTGCGCCTCCAGGCCTTCGGCGTGACCGAGCCGACCAGCGGCACCGACACCACCAGCTTGCGCACCTTCGCCCGCCGCGAGGGCGACGAATATGTCGTCAATGGCCAGAAGATCTGGACCAGCCGCGCCGAACATTCCGATCTCATGCTCCTCCTCGCCCGCACCACCGCGCGCGAGGACGTGGCGAAGAAGACCGACGGCCTGTCAGTCTTCATCGTCGACATGCGCGACGTCGTGGGCAAGTCGCTCACTATCCGCCCGATCCGCACGATGATGAACCACGCGACGACCGAGGTCTTCTTCGACAACATGCGCATTCCCGCCGCAAACCTTCTCGGCGAGGAGGGCAAGGGCTTCCGTTACATCCTGTCGGGCATGAACGCCGAACGGGTGCTGATCGCGGCGGAATGCGTGGGCGACGCCAAGTGGTTCACGCGGCGGTCGGTCGAATATGCCGGGGAGCGAAAGGTCTTCGGCCGTGCCATCGGCGCCAATCAGGGCGTCGCCTTCCCCATCGCCAAGGCCTACGCAAACATGCGCGCCGCCGAACTCATGGTGCGCGAAGCCGCGCGCATGTACGAGGCGGGTTTGCCTATGGGCGCGGAAGCGAACATGGCCAAGATGCTTGCGGCTGATGCATCATGGGAAGCCGGCAACGCCTGCGTCCAGACGCACGGCGGCTTCGGCTTTGCCGAGGAGTACGACATCGAACGCAAGCTGCGCGAGACCCGGCTCTACCAGGTGGCGCCGATCAGCACGAACCTGATCCTGTCGTTCCTGGCCGAACACGTTCTGGGCCTGCCCCGCAGCTACTGAGGCTTCGTCACTTCCACCAATCCGCCTCCCAGCGCACGGTACAGCTCGACCATGTTGCTCGCTTTCGTGAGCCGCACCGAAACCAGCGACTGCCGCGCATTGTAGAGCGTGCGCTGGGCGTCGAGCGGTTCGAGATAGCTGGCAACACCGGCATCGTAGCGTGACTGGCTCAGGCGGTACGCGGTCGCCGCATTGGCCTCGAGCGAAGTCTGCGCCCTCACACTCTCGTCGATGGTCCCGCGCCGCGCCAGCGCGTCCGCCACTTCGCGGAAGGCCGTCTGGATCGTCCTCTCATAGGTCGCGAGCGCCGCATCGCGCGCGGCCTTGGCCGCCGCAAGATTGCCCGCCGTCGCCCCGCCATCGAAGATCCGCTGGCGCAAGGCCGCATTGGCCGTCTTCTGGAAGTCGCCACCGCTGAAGATGCTCGTCAGCCCGGAACTGGCGAACCCGAACAAGCCGGTTAGCGATAGCGTCGGAAAGAACGCCGCCCGCGCCGCGCCAATGTCGGCGTAGGTCGCCTTCAGGTCGTGCTCCGCAGCGAGAACGTCGGGCCTGCGCAGCAGCACCTGCGAGGACAGGCCGACGGGCAGCTCGGCGCGAACCTGGTCGCCCTCGCCTAACGTCGAAGGCAGAAGCTCGTCCGGTAACGGACCGCCCGCGATCAGTTCCAGCGCATTGCGAGCCTGGGCCAGGCTGGTGCGGAAGTCTGCCACTGCGGCTTCGGCGCTGTTGAGCGCCGTGGTCGCCGTGGCCACGTCAAGCTTCGTACCGATCCCGTTGGCTTCGCGCCGGACATTGACGTCGAGCGTCCTGCGCCGGGATGCCACGGTTTCCTCGGCAATGCGCAGGGCATCGGCGGTGGCCGCATAGGACAGCCACGCGCTTGCTGTTTCGGCCACCAGCGCGATCTGCGTTGCCTTGCGCCCTTCGTCCGTCGCGAGATAGCTTTCGAACGCACTCTGGCTCTGGTTGCGAAGCCGGCCCCACAGGTCGATCTCGTAGGCACTGGTCCCCGCCTGGACGAGGAAGTTGTCGGTCACCCGCCCTGCGGTGCCCTGCACCGCCGACAGCGTGCCGGTCGCGTTGACGATGGGGAACAGCGCCGCGCGGTCCACACGGTAGAGCGCCCTCGCCCGCTCTACGTTGGCAAGCGTCGCGCGCAGGTTGCGGTTGTCGGCAAGAGCCTTGGCGATCACCTGCTGCAGGCGTGCATCGGCAAAGAAATCGCGCCAGCCCAGCGCATCGGCGTCCGTCTCGCCGGGGGCTAGACCGGGGTAGGCTCCGCCTTGCGGCAGAGCCGGCGGCACCGGCGCAGCGGGCTGCACGTACTTGGGCGCAAGATTGCAACCCGCGAGCGCCAGTGCCGGAAGCGCGGCGAGGATCGGGCGCATGTTCATGCGGGCTCTCCCACGGTTTCGACGGGCGTGGCGGGCTTGCGGCGGAACCAGCCCTTCACCAGCACGAAGAACAGTGGCACGAGGAAGATCGCCAGAATTGTCGCCGAAAGCATACCGCCCATGACGCCGGTGCCGATGGCGCGACGACCGTTGGCCCCGGCCCCGTCGGCAATAGCGAGCGGGATAACGCCGGCGATGAACGCGACGCTCGTCATGATGATCGGACGCAGGCGAAGTCGCGCGCCTTCGAGCGCCGCCGCCACCGGTTCCACCCCGCGCGCCAGCGCAGCTTCGGCGAACTCCACGATGAGGATCGCGTTCTTGGCCGAGAGGCCGATGGTGGTCAGCAGCGCCACCTGGAAATAGATGTCGTTGTTGTAGCCGCGCAAGGTCACGGCAAGGACCGCGCCGATGATGCCGAGCGGGATGACCAGCAGCACCGCGACCGGCACCGACCAGCTTTCGTAGAGCGCGGCAAGGCACAGGAAGATGAAGAAGATCGATGCGGTGTAGAGCAGGAGCGACTGGCTGGAAGCGGCGCGCTCCTGATAGGACAGGCCGCTCCACGCCACGCTGAAGTTGCCGTCGAGCTTTGCCGCGTTGTCCTCCATGATCTTCATCGCATCGCCCGAACTGACGCCGGGAGCGCCGCTGCCCTGCAATTGCTGCGCCGGAACGCCATTGAAGCGGTCGAGCCGGACCGGCCCTTGTGTCCAGTGTGAAGAGGCGAAGGCCGAGAACGGCGCCATCTGCCCGCCATTGCTGCGCACAAACCACTGGCCCAGATCCGACGGTTCGTTGCGATAGGGAGCATCGCCCTGGACGTAGACGCGCTTCACGCGCCCCCGGTCGACGAAGTCGTTCACGTAAAGCCCGCCCCAGGCGATGGATAACGTCGAGTTCGCGCTTGCCGGACTGATCTGGAAGGCCGTCAGCGCATCGTCATCAATGTCGACCTTGAGCTGCGGCGTGTCCTCGAGCCCGGACAGGCGGACTTGCGCCAGGCGCTCGTCCTCGCCAGCCAGCTTGGTAAGCTGGCGACGCGCGGCGGTCAGCGCATCACGGCCCGCCCCCAGCGCGTCCTGAAGCCACATCTCGAAACCGCCGGAACTGCCAAGGCCACGGATCGGCGGTGGATCGAGCACGAAGATCTGCGCATCCCGGGACTTGCGGAAATAGGCATTAAGCCGCTCGGCGATGGCGGCCGCGCTGTGTTCCTTGCCGGAACGTTCCGACCAGTCCTTGAGCAGGATGAAGCCTTGCCCGGCATTCTGCGCCGAACCCGCCTGGCCCCGGCCCATCACCACGAACACGGCTTTCACGTCCTCCTTTTCCGAAGTGCGGATATAGTCCGAAAGCTGGTTGGCTACGGCGCGGGTCTGTTCCGAGGTGGAGCCGACCGGAAGCTGGTAGCTGATCGAGAGGTTGCCCTGGTCTTCAGCGGGCAGGAAGCTGGTCGGCAGCCGCACGTAGAGCAGGACCATGCCCAGCGTGATCCCCGCAAAGACCATCATCCACGGCAGCGGCCGCCCGACGACCCGGGCAAGGCGGGTGCGGTAACGCCCCTCGAGATTGGCATAGCCATCGTTGAACCTGCGGAAGAAGCGACCGCCAGGCTTTTCATGTTCCGCAACCGGCTTGAGCAGCGTGGCGCAAAGCGCGGGCGTGAAGACCAGCGCGACGAGGACCGACAGTGTCATGGCCGAAACGATCGTGACCGAGAACTGGCGATAGATCGCGCCGGTCGAGCCGCCGAAAAACGCCATCGGCACGAATACCGCCGTCAGCACCAGCGTGATGCCGATGAGCGCCGATGTGATCTCGTCCATCGACTTGACCGTGGCGTCGAGCGGGGACAGCCCTTCTTCGTGCATCACGCGCTCGACGTTTTCGACGACGACGATGGCGTCGTCGACCAGCAGACCGATGGCAAGGACCATGCCGAACATCGTCAGCGTGTTGATCGTATAGCCGGCAAGCGACAGCACGCCGAAAGTACCAAGCAGGACGACCGGAACCGCGATTGCCGGGATCAGCGTCGCGCGCCAGCTTTGCAGGAACACGAACATCACGATCACGACCAGCACGATCGCCTCGCCAAGCGACCAGACGACCTCTTCGATGGATAGCTTGACGAAAGTGCTGCTGTCGCGTGGATAGGCCACTTCGTATCCGGCGGGCAGATCCTTCGACAGCTCGGCCACGGTATCCTTGACCAGCTGCGCGGTCTTCATCGCGTTCGCGCCCGAAGCGAGGCTGACCGACAGGCCGGTTGCCGGCATGCCATTGAAACGGCTGATCGAACCGTAGCTTTCCTCGCCCATCTCCACCCGGGCAACGTCGCGCAGGCGCACGACCGAGCCATCGACCTGCGTCTTGACGACGATGTTCTCGAATTCCTCGGGCGTCTGGAGGCGCGAGCGCGCGGTGACCGTGGCGTTGAGGCGCTGCCCGTCGGGCGCGGGGTTCGCGCCGATCTCGCCCGCAGCGACTTGCGTGTTCTGGGCCTGGAGTGCGGTTACAACGTCCGAAGGCATGAGCTGGACCGCGGCAAGCCGCAGCGGATCGAGCCAGATGCGCATCGCATAAGACGCGCCAAATATCTGCGCGTTGCCCACGCCTTCGACGCGCGAGATGGGGTCCTGGAAGTGGGTCGACAGGTAATCCGAGATATCCGCGTTGGTCGTGCGCCCGGTCTTGTCATAGATCGACACCACCATCAGCATGTCGGATTGCGACTTGTTGACGTTCACGCCCTGCTGCTGGACCACCGCCGGAAGCCGGCTGACCGCACGCGAGATGGCGTTCTGGACCTGGACCTGGGCGGTATCGGGATCGGTGCCCTTGTCGAAGGTGACGGTGATCTGGGAGGACCCGTTGGACGAGTTCGAATTGAAATAGAGCAGGCCGTCGAGGCCCTTGAGTTGCTGCTCGAGAACCTGGGTGACGCTGTTCTCGACGGTAGAGGCATCGGCGCCGCCATAAGTCGCATTGATCGAGACGGTGGGCGGGGCGATGTCGGGGTACTGTTCCACGCCCATGGTGCTGACGGCGAACAGGCCCGCCGCCATGATGACGATGGCAAGAACCCAGGCGAAAATCGGGCGGTGGGCGAAGAAGCGCGAAATCATCGGCGGTTACTTCCCCGCGCCCTTTGCATCGGACGGGGCCGTTGCATCAGACGCCGCCTTGCTGCCGGCGGCGACGACCTTGGCCTTCTGCCCTTCGCGCGCGTTGATCAGTCCTTCGACAACGACGCGGTCGCCCGGCTTGAGCCCGCCGGTGACGAGCCAGTTCTGGCCGACCGGCGTTTCCGCCACGATCTCGCGCTTCTCGAGCATGTCTCCCGCACCGGCGACGAGCACGCTGGCACGGCCACGCGGATCGCGGCTGACGGCAGCCTGAGGCACGAGGATACCGTTTGGCACGGTGCCCTGCCCGACGCGCGCGCGGACGAACAGCCCCGGCAGAAGATCCCCTCTCGGGTTTGGCACCACGGCCCGGACGGTGATCGTGCCGGTCTCGGGATCGACGTCGATGTCGGCGGGATTGAGCCTGCCGGTAACCGGATATTCCGAACCGTCGGGCAATATCACGCGAACGGGGGCCGCCCCGGACACCAGCTTGCCGCTTTCCAGAGCGCGGCGCAGGGCGATGAAATCAGCGCCGGACTGCTTGATGTTGACGTACATCGGGTCGAGCCGTTGGACCTTGGCCATCGGTTCGGCCTGGTTGGCAGTGACGAGCGCGCCCTTGGTCACCATCGAAATGCCGATGCGCCCCGAAATGGGGGACGTGACCCGGGTGAAGCCCAGATTGACCCGCGCGGAAGCGAGCGAAGCGCGGGCCTGCTCCACCGCGGCGCGCGACTGGTTGTATGCCGCCAGGGCATCGGCCGCATCCTGCCGGCTCACGCCGCCCTGTTCGGCAAGGAGGCGAAAGCGCTCCGCCTTCAGGCGGTTGGCCTCGACCGTGGCCTGCGCGGATGCCAGCGATGCCGCCGCCTGCGCGCTGGACGCGGCATAGATACGGGAATCGATCTGGTAGAGCGGCTGCCCGGCGCGAACGAACGAACCTTCGGGGAACAGGCGGGCCATGACGATCCCGGCAACTTGCGGACGCACTTCCGCGACTTCGGACGCTTCGGTTCGTCCTGAAAGTTCGGCGGTAAGCTCGACCGGCTGCTGGCGGGCGATCACGACGCCGACAGTGGGCGCGGGTTTGCCGGCAGGTTCGGCGGAGGAACCGCAACCAGCCAGCGCAAAGGAAGCGGCAGCGGCAAACGCGAAGAGCGGATATCGGATTGTGGACGGCAAGGACAGCCTCGCTGGATCGGAACGCACCATCCGGCGGCGGAACGGTCGGCGCGCGTCGAATCGCAAGGTGGGCGGATCAATGCGCGGCGACCGGCCCGGGACCGGTTTCTTGAGCGTGTCTAGCAGATTGCTGCACCTGCGCACGTTCCTTGATGGGATTCGCCGCTGGCTGCGACACAAAGTTACAAGTTGGGCAATTCGTCGCGGATTTCCGGCGATTCGAACAATCGCAAGCCTGAAAATGCCGTGAAATGGGGGCAATGGTGCGAATATCGGTGGAAAGTCGCCCGCAAGGCATGGCTTTCGCCGTTCCCGATGCGTTAGCCGTGCCGTCCCTTTCTAGCTGAGGACAAGACACCCATGAACAACAGCGACCTCGCCGACATCATCGCCGCCAACCATGGCCTCTCGAAGGCAGACGCCCGCAAGGCCGTCGACAGCGTGTTCGCCGCGATCGCCGACGCTGCCGCGAAGGGCGAGGAAGTCTCGCTGAACGGCTTCGGCAAGTTCAAGGTCAAGAACACCCCGGCCCGCGAAGGCCGCAACCCCTCGACCGGCGCGACCATCCAGATCGCGGCTTCGAACAAGCTGACCTTCGCTGCCGCCAAGGCAGTCAAGGACAAGCTGAACGGCTGATCCTGTCCGGACCGGCGCCTGCGCGATCGCGGGCGCCGGATCCGCCCTGCGCGGATCGAGATTCCGCACCGCCGCAGCAAGAACTGCGGAAAATTCCCACCCCCTCATAGCCGCCGGACCGACCGTCCGCATTGCGCATATGCTCCGCACGCCTCGCGCTGCGTCAGAGCCGCCGCTACCCCCAAAGCTGGGGCGACCTCACGAATCGAAAATGGCGTGGCGGGCAAGCTCTCGCTCCGCTGCCGCGTGCCTGACTTTGCACAGAGGCCGACCGCCTACAAAGGTCCCAGCCCTATAAACGTTGGTTAACACGACCCCCCTTACTCTCGGCCTTAAATCTGAATGCATTCAACCTGGCACAACTTTTTCCGACATATTTTTCTTATATTTATCAATACATTAAATTTTCGCCGCAAGGATTTTTCCAATCTTTGCAATGGTTTGCAGTGCACCCGGCCCCGTTAACCATTGCTTAGGTACGCAAACCTAGGAACCCCCCTAGTCCGGCAGGGTCGCCGGCATTGACCGGTAAACGCAAACTGCGCGGACCGGTCCGGGACACCCCGTGGGAACGGGGACTTGGATAGGGGAAGAAGACATGAAGAAAGCTCTTGCAAGCGCGGCGATCGCCGCTGGCTTGATGGTCGGAGGTTCCGCCTTCGCCCAGTCCGCAGCCAATACCGACAGCGCGTCGGCTTCGGCCTCGGTCACAATCGTCCGCCCGGTCACGATCACCAAGACCAGCGACCTGGCCTTCGGCCGCATCGTCAAGCCGCGCACCGGCACGGGCACGGTCTCGATCGCCAACAGCAGCAACTCGGTCGTCGCGGGCAGCGGCGCTGTCGCGCTCTCGGGCATCACCACCAGCCGCGCCGCGTTCACGGTCGATGGCGAAGGCGGTCAGGTCGTGACCACGTCGATCCCGTCGACCATGACCCTTTCGGGCAACAATGACTCGATCACGGTCAACCTGTCGCCCGACTTCGGATCGACCGTCACGCTCTCGGGCTCGTCCGCATCGGCCGGCAGCGCCACGCTCAACGTCGGCGGCAGCTTCGATCTCGCCTCGTCGCGGGCCTCGGGTGCCTACACGGGTTCGTTCACGGTCTCCGTCGCCTACCAGTGACGTGAGCGGGCAAGGGCCGGACGGATGCCGAAGGGGGGAGCAATGAACCGAACGTACTGCATGTCGCGCCGGCTTGTCGCCGCGCGGATCGTCGGAGCGTTCGGGTTGCTGGCTTCGGCACCGCCGACCCTTGCCGCGACCAGCGGTTCGACCACCACGACCATCGACGCGCAGGCGTCGGTCCTGGTGGCGGACCCGGTTGGCGCGGGCCTTTCGTTCGATCTCGTCAACGATGCCATTTCCGCCGTCTTCCTGAGCGGAGACAGCGGTGATTCCGTCTCCCTCCTGCTGTCCGGCGGGAAAGACGGGGAGCAGACCGCGCCGCGCGACGACCGGGCGCAGCGCCTGCAAAGCGGCGTCGTGGTCATGGCCAGCGGGGTCTACAGGATCGACCTCCTGACCCCCGTGGCGGGAGGCAGGCCGATCCGCCTCCGGTCGCCGCTTCCGGGCAGTGGCTCGATCCTTTTCCTTGCACAGTTTAACTAAGGTCCAGCGCGATGAAGCTCTCGTTCCGATCCATTGCGATGCTGCTGCCCCTCGTGGCGGCCATCCCCGTGCACGCGCAGGACGTCGCACCCGCTGCACAGGTCGCCCTTCCGGCAGCAGGCGCCGCGAACATCAATATCACCCCGCGCCGCGTGATCTTCGATCGCAGCAAGCGAACCGAGGCGGTCTTCGTCTTCAACCAGGGTAATACCCCGGTCACCGTCGACGTCGCTCTGGTAGACAACGCCATGCTGCCGTCGGGCGAGATCGTGCCGATCTCCCGCATTGCCGATCATGGCCCGGCCGCCCAGGCGGTTGCGGCAAAGGTCCGTTCGGCCAAGCCCTTCGTGCTGGCCGCGCCGAGCCGGCTGACGTTGCCGCCCGGCCAGGGCCGCACGATCCGCGTCCGCGCCACGCTTGCCGACAGCGCGACATCCGACGAATTCCGCACGCACCTGACGGTGACGACAGTGCCCGCACCCGATGCCGGACTCACCGCCGAGCAGGCGGCTGCCACGGAAAAGGGCGAACTGGTCCTGCGCATCCAGTCGGTCTTCGGCATCTCGATACCGCTGATCGTGCGCAGCGGCAGCCCCGACGCGACGGGCACCATCGGTTCGATGGCGGTTGCGCAGACGGCCAAGGGCCCGGTCCTCTCGCTTGCCCTGCGCCGAAATGGGGCAACCTCCCTCTACGGCAACGTCGAAGTCCGCTCGGGCAAGGAACTGGTCGGCATTGTCCGCGGCATTGCCGTCTATCCCGAACTGGACGAGCGCGTCGCGCAGGTCCCGCTGCTGCGTCCGCTCAAACGCGGCGAGACCGTGACCGCCACGTTCATCGCCGACGATGCGAAGCAGGCCCAGCCGGTCGCGACTGGAACCCTCACCGCCTCCTGACATGATCTCCGCAACCGCCATCGTGGCCCTGGCAGCAACCCTTCCGGGTAGCTCGCCAGCAGGACCGGTTGCGTCCCTGCAACCAGCGTTCGGGGGCCAGACTGCCGATGCGCAGGCGCCCGATCTGCTGCTGCTTTCGGTCCAGCTCGATGGCGCGACCATCTCGGAGGCGTTGACCGCCTACGGCGATCCCGCCGATCCGCTGGTGCCGCTGGGCGAACTTGCGCGTCTTCTCGAACTGCCGCTCGACATCGACGTACGGAACGGCGTGGCATCCGGCCGGATCGGGGAAAGCCAGCGACCGATCACCGTCGACCTCAAGTCTGGACAGGCGCTCATCGGCGGCAAGGTCGTGGCGCTGGTTCCGCCGGACAGCCTTGTCACCGAGACGGACATCTACCTGCGTGCCTCGCTCGTCGCAAAGCTCCTGCCGCTCAGGATCACCGCCACGCCAGAGGACATGCTTCTCACGCTCGAGGCCACTGAAAAGCTTCCGGTTCAGGCCCAGCGCGAGCGCCTCGCGCACCTTGCGGGCCTGTCCGGCCAGCCGGAGCAGCGCGACGATGCGATGCGGGTCGCAACGCCCTATCGCTGGCTGGGCGAACCGGCCTTCGACTTCACCGCCGAGCTTGGCCAGGCCGATGAGGGCAGCGACGGCGGACGCCGCACGATGACCCGCTTCGAGGGGCGTGTCGCCGGGGACCTGCTGCAAGCCGGCTTCTCGGCCTGGCTGGCAACCGACGACAACGCCTCCCCGGCCGCCGCCCGCGTAGCCTTCACCAGGCGGTCGGAGGATGGGCGCCTGCTGGGATCGCTTGGCGGCACGATGGCCGCCGTGGGCGATGTATTCACCCCTGCCATGACGATGGGCGCACGCTCGCTCAATGGCGCCGGCCTGGTCTTCTCGTCGACGCGCGTGGACGAGGCGAGCGTATTCCAGCGCATCAACCTGCGCGGAGAACTGCCCGTCGGCTACGACGCCGAACTCTACGTCAACGATATCCTGCGCTCCGGCCAGCGCGGCGCCACCGCGCAAGGCCGCTATGAATTCAACGACATACCGCTCGTACGCGGCCGCAACGCCATTCGCATCGTCCTCTATGGCCCCCGTGGCGAACGGGTCGAGCGCACGCGCGTCATAAATGTCGGCGGCGGCCAGCTCGCGGCCGGTCGCACCACCGTCGATCTCGGCGTGGTCGCGCAGGACAAACCGCTGATCGACCTGTCGGAATCGAGCATCGCAGGCTTTTCCGCCGGACGCGGCAGTCTCCGGGCGGTCCTCAACGTCGCACATGGCCTTACCGAAGCGGCAACGCTGACGGGCGGCATCTCGCGCTTTTCGGACAGCCTCGGAAAGGCCCATACCATCGCCAGCGCGGGCCTGCGCAGTTCGGTGCTCGGCATGGCCCTGCAGGGTGACTTCGCCAGCGACTTTCGCGGGGGACGGGCCGCTTCGCTCGGCATCGCCGGTAGGGTTGGAGGCGTCAGCTTTCTTGGCCGGCACGTCGAATATGGCGGTCGCCTTGCCGACGAGGCCAACACCAGCTTCGATGCTTCACGGCCCATGCGCCGGTTCAGCGAACTTGTCTTCGACCTCGCCGTTCCGCTCCCCGGCTCCCTCGGCCTGCCAGTATCGGGCCGCATGGAGCGCGCCGAATTCGCCGACGGCGGTCGCAGCCTCACCGCCCGCGCACGCACCACGGCCAGCCTCGGCGGCACGATCGTCGCGCTGGGCGCCGACTACAGCCATCGTTCCCAGCCCGGCGCATCCGAAACGCGGATGAGCGGCAACGTCAGCGCATCGCGCCTGATCAATTATTCCTGGCAGTTGCGCGGCACCGCCGACTTCCGCCTGAAACCCGGTTTCAGCCTCGAAACGCTGGGCTTTTCGGCCGACCACGCAATTGGCGATCGCTACAGCGTGCGCTTTGGCGCCACGCGGACCTTCTCAAGCCGCGACGTGGCCCTTCAGGCCGGCGTCACCGCACGCCTGCCTTTCGGCACCGCAACGCTTGGCGGCGACTGGTCGGCCGGACAGAACCGGTGGCGCGTAGGCCTGCAACTGAATTTCGGCCTTGCGCGCGATCCGCTCAAGGGCCGCTATCGCATTACGCCCCCCGGCCCCGCCAATGGCGCAAGCGCCGCCCTGCTCGCCTTCATCGATGCCAACGCCAACGGCCAGCGCGACAGGGGCGAGGAAGCCGTGCCGGGCGTGGTCGTCGAAGGGGGCGGACTCAAGACGGTCACCGATGCAGACGGGCGGGCTTTCGTCACCGGGCTTGGCGATGGCAGCATGACCACCCTGCGCACCGACGCCACTGGCGCAGACACGGTCTTCGTTGCCGCGCCGCCGCAGAACATCGTCTTCGCCGCGCGGTCCGGCGGCATGACGACGATCCCGTACCCCCTCGTGCCGACATCGGAACTGGTTGCGCGCATCGGCTTTCGCCGCAAGGACGGAGAGGTGGGCGGCCTCTCCGCCGTAAAGCTGCGCCTCGTGTCGGCGAAGGGTGAAGTGATCCAGGGCATGACCGAGTTTGACGGAACAGCCGTGTTCGACCAGGTACGTCCCGGAAAATACGCGATCGAGATCGATCCGGAACAGGGCGCACGCCTCGGCATGAGGCTCAAGTCTCCGATCTTCGTGACAGTCGGCGCCGATGGCCGGACCATCGATGCCCTGGGCGAAGTGGCTTTCGACGAACCTGTCCGGATGGTGGAACGATGATCTGGCGCACGCTGACGATGCTGTTGCTGACCCTTGCCTTTGCCGGGGCAGCGAAAGCGCAATCCTATACCGTCTCCTCGATCACCGGCGGGTCGCTCGGCACGGTGGTTTCGGCCAGCACCGGTTCCTCGACGTTCCGGGTTACCGCATCGTCGGGCGCGGTGGCGCGGCAGTCGGGCAGCGCGGTGCGCCTGTCGACCAACTCGGCGAATGCCACGATCACCATCGGCTGTTCGGGTGGAAACAGCACTGCATGCAGTTCGAGCTACATCAACGTGACGATCACGGCCTTGAGCACCAACACCGGACGCACCAGCAGTCTCCAGAACCTTTCGGTGGCATCGGGGACGGTCAGCCTGCTCTCCACGCCGACGGCCGGAAGCACGTTGCAGTTCTACGTCAACCCCATCGCCCGCGGCACGACGAGGACCATTCTCCTGGGCTTCGACATGGCCATCCTCGGCAACAATTCCACGCGCGGGACAGGCACTGCATCGGCAAGCTTCACCGTGACCGCGCAGCGAGTTGGCGGCGGCGGGTCAAGCACGCTGAGCGGTTCCGCCACGGCAACGGTAATCCGCCCGTTGGACATCGTGAAGACCGCCGACCTTTCCTTCGGCACCGTCACAAGGCCGACCACCGGCTCCGGAAGTGTCGTCGTGTCGCCGGCCGGCACGGTCACGACGAGCGGCACAGGCGTCCAGCGCCTTGCCGCGACCACAGCGCAGCCCGCAACGTTCGCGATCACCGGCGAAGGCGGACAATCGGTCACCGTCTCGGTCCCGTCGACCGTGACCCTGTCGAGCGGAGGCAACTCCGTCACCATGACCACAAGCGCCACCGGCAGCGGGAGCCAGGTGCTGAGCGGCGCCATCGGGTCGAGCGGCACCGCAACGGTAAGCGTGGGTGGAACCCTGCCCCTGTCCAGTTCGACAGCGGCGGGCACCTACACCGGCACGCTGACGGTAACCACGCAGTACAACTAGGCGCCCGGAACAGCCGTCAGAACATGGCACCGCACGGCATGGCGGGCCTCGCTCCGCGCAATGCTCCGCCCAGACCGTCACCCTGAACTTGTTTCAGGGTCCATCGCGCGCCATCCACAATGCCCGCAGGGGCAACGTGGCCTGCCGACATCCTCCTCAATTCACCTGCCGCTCGAACCCCGCCCAATAGGGTTCGCGCAGGGTCCGGCGCAGGATCTTGCCCGAAGGGTTGCGCGGGAGGGCGTCGATGACATCGACCGACTTGGGCACCTTGAAGCCGGCAAGCCGCTCGCGGGTCCAGTCGATGATCGACTGAGGGTCGATCGTGTGGCCCGGCTTGGGGACGCAGACGGCCTTGACCGCCTCGCCCCATTTCTCGTCGGGCACACCGATCACCGCGACCTCCTGCACGTCCGGATGGCCGTAGATCGCGCTCTCGACCTGTGCGGGATAGACGTTTTCGCCGCCCGAGATGATCATGTCCTTGATGCGGTCGTGCATGTAGACATAGCCATCTTCGTCGAGATAGCCGGCGTCACCCGTCGAAATCCAGCCGTCCGGCGTCATCGTCTTTGCGGTTGCCTCGGGCAGGTTCCAGTAGCCCAGCATGTTGTTCGACGAGCGGGTCTGGATCTCACCGATCTCGTTGGGACCAAGCGACCTGCCGTTCTCGTCGATCACGCGCACTTCCACGCCCGGAAGTGGCTTCCCTGCCGACCGCATGCGCTGGTTGCCGTTGACGTCGTGGTCCTCGGGCGGAAGCATGCAGATCGTGCCGGTGGTCTCGGTCATGCCATAGGCCTGGATGAATTCGGCGCTGAACATGGCGATGCATTCGCGCAGCAGGACGAGCGGGATCGGCGATGCGCCGTAGATGATGTACTTGACCCGGCTGAAATCGACGCTGGCGCAATCTGGGTGGTTGAGCAGCATCTGCAACGCGGCGGGCACGATGAAGAAGCGGGTGACGCCTTTCTGTTCCACCGCATCGAAGACCGCGCGCGGCTCGAACTCGGCCAGCACGATGCCCGGTAGACCCGCGCCGATGGCCATGACCCCAAGCCCGGTGCCGCCGATGTGCGCGCAGGGCATGGCGACGAGGATCGCCTCGTCGTCGGTCATCGTCGTATAGGGCTGATCGTTGCCGATCGACTGCTTGCGCAGGCCGAACAGGTTGCGGTTGGAAAGCACCGCCCCCTTGGGATTGCCGGTCGTGCCGGAGGTATAGAGCTGGAGCACCGCATCGTCCGCGCCCGCGGGCTCGAACGCGCCGGCAGGCAGGCCGTCAATCCAGTGCCATGCCTCTGCCTGGGTCAGGCAGTGACCGACCGCCGGCAGCGCCGCGAATGCATCGGCCAGGCCTTCGAAGCCTTCTCCAAGAAACACCATGCGCGCCTGCGCATCGCCCGCGATCCATGTCGCCTCGACGGGCGCAAGGCGCCAGCCGATCGGCACCATCACCGCGCCAAGACGCGCCGCGGCGAAGAACAGCGCGAAGTAGAGCGTGCTGTTCTTGCCGAACCAGGCGATCCGGTCACCCTTGGCGATCCCCATTGCGGCAAGCCCGCCGGCGATCCGCGCGGTGGTTTCCTCCAGTTCGCCATAGGTCAGCTTGCGATCGGGCCCGTCGAGCGCGACGCCTTGCGGACGATCCTCCGCCCAGAAGCGCAGGAAGCCGTCGAACGTGAACAGGTGCGCGGTGCGTTCCGCAGTCGTGGGCTTAAGGGCCACATCGGCCATGTTTCGCTCTCCCAAGCTGTTTGCGCAATTTAATCACGCAATTAAGCCGGGGCCAAGCCTCTTAATCGCGTCAGGTTTCGGCCAGGGCCTTCTTGTAGACGCTGTTCAGCGGCTTCTCGAAAAGGCGCATGACCATCGGCTCGAAGAACGAGAGCGGAAGGCTGTCGTATTCCGGGTCGAAGGCCGGGCAGTCGTACTTCTCGATGAACTCGGCAGTGGCCGCGTAGTGCGGGTGGCCTTCGAACTGGTCGCGGACATTGCGGTCGAGGCCGAGGAAGTGGAAGAAGTTGTAGCCCTGGAAAAGGCCGTGGTGCTGCACGATCCAGTGCAGTTCCTCGGACACGAAGGGCTTGAGGATCGCGGCGGCAATGTCGGGATGGTTATAGGCGCCCAGCGTATCGCCGATGTCGTGCAGCAGCGCCATGACGACATAGTCCTCGTCGCGCCCGTCGCGGTGGGCGCGCGTCGCTGTCTGGAGGCAATGCGTCAGCCGGTCCACCGCAAAGCCGCCGCAGTCCCCTTCGAGCAGGCGCAGGTGTTCCAGCACCCGCGCGCCGCCAGTGCGGGCAAAGGGGCGCATGTGCGTCATGATCGCGTCCCAGTCTTCCTGGGTGCCCTCCGTCATGGTGTGGAACTTGGCCGTCGGCAGATCGTCCATTGCGCGCTTCCTCTTCCCACGCCTGCGAGTCTCCAGCCCGCAGTGCGTGTTTCGCGCGCCAGCTTATCCGGTTTGCGCGGCTTTGGAAGATGGTTCCGGCGCAAAGATCCGCGCCGGCAGCAGCAGCGCAAGCACCAGGCACACCACCAGCAGCACGAGGATCACCGCCAGCGCCGCATATACGCCTCCCGCCCCCGCCCCGGCGACCGGCCCGCGCAACGCGAAGTAGGCGCTTCCCACCAGCGCGATGCCGAACGCACTGCCCATCTGCAGCACGGTCTTGAGGATGCCGCTGGCAGCCCCCGCATGGCGCCGGTCCACTCTGGCAAGCGCGACGGGCGAAACCGGCCCGGAAAGCGTACCCATGCCTACGCCAGCCAGCAGCAGCGCCGGCAACAGGAGGAACAGGTCGTGCCCGCCAAGCGCGATCCAGCCAAGCGCGGCGCTGTCGGCCACAAGCAGCGCCAGCGCCGCGCAGACCATGACCCACTTGCCTGCCCGCGCCAGGTAGCGCCGCCCGAGAAATCCCATGCCGACCATGACCCCGGCGCTGAAGGGGATATGCACCAGTCCAGTCTGCAGGGGGCTGTAGCCGAGCCGCGACTGGAGAGCGTGCGCGAACACGAACAGGAAGCCGGTGTTGGCCGCCGAGAAAACGAGGCCGATCAGCGCGCCTGTGCGGAACAGGCCGTCGTGCAGCAATTCGGGATCGAAGATCACCGGGCGCCCCGCCCCGGCCCGGCGCACCAGACCGCGCCACGCCGCCCACATCAGCAGGGGCGATGCCGCCAGCAGCGCCATGCTCGCGGTATCCATGCCGACATGTTCCCCGCGCACCAGCGGAAACAGCATCGCCGCAAGCGCCGCGCCGAAGGAAAGTGTGCCGATCACGTCGATCCGCCCGCCCTTGTGCGCCACCTCGCGCGGCAGGAACCGCCAGCCCGCGGCAAGCGCCGCAAGGCCGATGGGCAGGTTGATGAGGAACACCGTGCGCCAGCCGAGCCCGGCAATGTCGGCCGCAATCAGCAGGCCGCCAAGGATCGGCCCGGCGATGCCGGCCAGACCGCCGATCACCCCGAACCAGGCCAGGCGTCCGATGCGCTCCACCGGATCGTAGAGGATCTGGATCACCGCCATGACCTGCGGCGCCATGATCGCGCCTGCCGCCCCCTGGAGAACACGCGCAGCGACCAGCAGTCCGGGGTCCGATGCCATGCCGCAAAGCGCCGATGCCACGGTGAATCCGCCCACGCCCGCCAGGAACATCGCCCGCCCGCCGAACAGGTCCCCCAACCTGCCGCCAAGGATCAGCAGCAACCCGAAGGCGAGCGAATAGCCCGCCGCGATCCACTGCGCGGTATCGCCCCCAAGGTCCTGCCCTCTCGCCGCAAAGTCGGCCTGCATGGCCGGCAGCGCGGTGTTGATGATCGTGACGTCCACGATCTCCAGCACCAGCGCGGTGATGAGCGTGAAGAAGGCGAGGCTCTTCTGCCTCTCGGTCATGCCGGCGATGTCATTTGCCATCGGCTCAGATCGCACCTTCGCGCAGCATCCTGACCGCCGCATCGCAGGCACGTGCGGTCAGCGCCATGTAGGTGAGCGAAGGGTTCTGGCAGGCCGAGGACGCCATCTGCGCGCCGTCGGTGACGAACAGGTTGGCGACGTCGTGGCTCTGGCTCCACTTGTTGAGCACCGAGGTCTTCGGGTCGTGGCCCATGCGCGCGCCGCCCATCTCGTGGATCGCCATGCCACCGGTGCCGGGCTGGTCCGAACCCATGACGACCATGCCGCCCGCCGCCGTCATCATTTCGGCGGCATCGGCCTTGGCCTGGGCAAGTGCTGCCTGCTCTTCCTTGCCATAGGCGAAGTCGATGCGGAGTTGGGGAATGCCGAAGCGGTCGGTTTTCACCGGGTCCAGCGTCAGGCGGTTGCTGTCGCGCGGGACGCAGTCGGCGAAGGCGACCAGCACCATGCGCCACATGCCCGGCGTACGCAGCTTGTCCTTGAAGTCGGCGCCGATGCCCGCCTCGCGCTTGCCCGCGCCCCAGTTGCTCTGCAATGCGCCGCCCTGGTACGAATAGCCACGCGTGTGCCCCGCACCGTCCATCTCGTCCATGTTGCGATAGCGCGCGATGACCACGCCCGTCGGCCGGTTGCCGAAACTGGTGCGGCCGTTGAACTGCGGGAACAGCGCAATCGTCGACAGCGTGTTGGCGTGGTCCATGATCTGCGTGCCCAGAACGCCGCTCGAATTGCCCAGCCCGTTCGGCATCGCCTCGGAACGCGAATTCAGCAGCACGTGCACCGAATTGAATGCACTGGCGTTGAGGAACACCATGCGCGCGGTGGCGCTACCGCGCGAACCGTCCTTGGTGTTCACATAGCGCACGCCGGTCACGCGCTTCGTCGCCGGATCGTAGTCGACATGCTCGACGATGGCATCGGTGACCACGGTCAGGTTGCCCGTGGCCTTGGCCGCCGGCAGCGTGCTCGATTGCGTCGAGAAATATGCCCCGTACGAGCAACCGCGCGCACAGATCGAACGGTTCTGGCAGGCGGAGCGGCCCTCGTCCGGCTTGGCCTGGGTCATGTTGGCGACACGACCGACCGTCATGCAGCGACCATACCTGTCCGCCACGACCTGCCGGACGTGACGCTCCACGGCGTTCAGCGCCATCGGCGGCTGGAACCGGCCGTCGGGAAGCTGCGGCAGGCCCTCCGCCGCGCCGGAAACGCCGATGAACTCCTCGACCTTGTCGTACCATGGAGCCAGGTCGGCGTAGCGGATCGGCCAGTCAGTGCCGTTGCCGTCGCGCTTGTTGGCGCTGAAATCGTAGTCCGACCAGCGATAGGCCTGCCTCCCCCAGGTCAGCGAGCGTCCGCCAAGCTGATAGGACCGCAGCCAGTTGAACTCGCTGTCCGGACCAGTGGCGTAGGGGTTCTCCTTGTCGTTGACGAAGTGCCCCTGCGTGAACTCGTTGAAATGGCGGTTCTGCGCCTGCACCTGGTATTCGCGCGCATAAAGCGCGGCATCGCCCACGCCGCGAAACGGCATCTCCCAGGGCGTCTTCATCTCGGTCGGGTAATCGCCGTGGACGATCTCGCGCCCGCGCTCGATCATCAGGACCTTTAGGCCCGCCTGCGTCAGTTCCTTGGCTGCCCAGCCGCCGGTGATACCCGAGCCTACCACGATCGCATCGAATTGCATGTCTGTCGCTTTCCGCTCTTATCCGAAGTCCACTGCGGTCCAGTCGCTTGAAATCGCCCGGAAACCGGGCGTCAGCGGCAGGTCCGGATCAAAGCGGCCAGGGACATGGACGTATTGAAGTTCCTGCGATCCGCCGACCTCGCCGGTGTAGTAGCCGGTCAGGATCAGGCCCTTGATCGCCTTCCACGGATGCTCGCCCGCGCCCTCGGCAAAGGCTTCGGCGTCGAGCGCTGCCAGCAGGCGCCCACGCTCGGCGACAGGGCGGCCAAGGAAATCGCCGCCTGCGCGGTCGTCGAGAATGCGTTCGAGCCAGGCGACATGGCGAAGCGAACCGTCGTTGCGCAGAAAACGCTCGACCGATGCGCCGAAGGCAGGCGTCGCCGCCGAAGCCATCGGCTTGCGCGTCCCGTCAAGACCATGGGCGAGCGCGAGAATCGCAAAGTCCCCGGCCCCCGTCTCGCCCGCGCCAGGCGTGCCGGTGCGCGGGATCACAAGCTGGCTGACATCCTTCATCACCATGCGCTGCCGGTCGCTCGGAGCATCTTCGGCATCAAGGTGCGTCAGCCGGACGGCCGCCACCGGCACCCCGATGGCCAGCGCCAGCAACGCCGTCGCGCCAATAAAATCCCGACGGTTCCAGCCGCCTTGCCGTCCCTTTGCCATGAAGCAGTCGCTCTCCCATGCGCGCGTCCATACCCGGCTGCCGCGCCAATATAGAACGAATACTCTAATTCTGTGTCGGGCCGCAAGGGGGGATGGACCGCCAAGTCGCGGCTAGGGCGACCTCATTCCTGGGAGCGCTTCTCGCAGATCTCGCAAAGCGCGTGGATGATCGCGCGGACGACCTCGTCCTTCAGGCTGTAGAACCGCACTTGCGCGGCTACCCGGCTGTCCACCGCATCCTCGTCGCGCAGCCGCGCAAGATGCTGGGAAACTGCGGATTGCGAAAGGCCGGTCAGCTCGACAAGCTCGCTTACCGAAACTTCACCCTCGTCCATCCTGCAAAGCATGAGCAACCGCTCCGGATGGCTCATCGTGCGCATCCGTGCAGCCATCGAGGCTGCATTGTCCTTCAGGTCAGCGAGGTTACCGGGCTTCATTGCCAACAGCAGATAGCGTCGAAATCGGGTCACACAAGAGAGGCGGCGCCCGTGGCACTTGATTATATGATATTTTTCTTATATTCAATCTATCGAATATAAATGACCTGCCGGAGCATCAGCCAATGACCGACCTGTACCTCTCCGTCGCCACCGCGCAAATCAACGCCGCGCAGGCAAAGGGCCAGGTGCCTGTCATCAGGACCTTTTTTGACGAAGCGACCTTCACCGCCACCCATGTCGTGCACGATCCCGCGACGCGCAGGGCCGCGATCATCGATTCCGTCCTCGACTTCGACCAGCCGTCGGGGCGAACGAGCCATGCCTCGGCTGACGCCATCATTTCCTATGTCCGCGAGGAAGGCCTCGTCGTCGACTGGCTGCTCGAAACGCACGCCCATGCCGACCATCTTTCCGCCGCGCCCTATCTCAAGGAGGCGCTTGGCGGCACGATCGCCATCGGCTCGGCGATTCGGACCGTCCAGAAAGTGTTCGGCACGGTCTTCAACGAAGGCCCCGGCTTTGCCCGCGACGGCAGCCAGTTCGACGCGCTGATGGACGATGGCGACCGCTTCCGCGTGGGCACCATCGAAGCCATTGCGCTCCACGTTCCCGGCCACACCCCGGCTTGCCTTGCCTACGTCATCGGCGATGCGGTCTTCGTCGGCGATACCCTCTTCATGCCCGACTACGGCACGGCCCGCGCCGATTTTCCCGGCGGCGACGCGCGCACGCTCTACCGCTCGATCCGGCGACTGATGCAATTGCCCTCCGAAACGCGCGTGTTCCTTTGCCACGATTACAAGGCGCCCAATCGCGACGGCTTCGTCTGGGAAACCACCATCGGCGCGGAACGGACCGCCAACGTCCACGTGCATGAAGGCGTGGCCGAAGACGATTTCGTGGCGATGCGCGAAGCTCGGGATGCGACGCTCGGGATGCCGCGCCTGATACTCCCGTCGATCCAGGTCAACATGCGCGCCGGTCACCTTCCCGAACCGGACACGAACGGGGTGCGCTACCTCAAGCTGCCGGTGGACCTGCTGTGATCCTGCTCGATCTGCAACACCTGCTCGCCAGCCTTTCGGGCGTCCTCGTCGGGTTCGTCCTCGGGCTGGTCGGAGGCGGCGGCTCGATCCTCGCGGTGCCGCTCATGGTCTACCTCGTCGGCGTGGCCAATCCTCATGTCGCCATCGGTACCAGCGCGCTGGCGGTCGCGGCGAACGCGCTCTCGGGCCTTGCCAGCCATGCCCGCGCGCGCAACGTCAACTGGCGCTGCGGCGGCATGTTCGCGGCAGCGGGGGTGGTTGGCGCGCTTGTGGGCTCCACGCTCGGCAAGGCGGTCGATGGCCAGCGCCTGCTCGCGCTCTTCGCGCTGCTCATGCTCGTCGTCGCCTTCCTCATGTGGCGCGGGCGCGGCGAACAAGGCATCGAAGGCGTGACCTGCAACCGCGAGAACCTCCCCAGGGTCGTCTCCTTCGGTCTCGGCACCGGGGCGCTTTCGGGGTTCTTCGGCATCGGCGGCGGCTTCCTGATCGTGCCCGCGCTGGTGGCTTCCACCGCCATGCCGATAGGCCGCGCCATCGGCACCTCGCTCGTCGCCGTCAGCGCCTTCGGTCTGGCCACCTCGCTGAACTACGCCGCGTCGGGCCTGCTCGACTGGCCGCTCGCCATCGCCTTCATTGTCGGCGGGGTGCTCGGCTCGGTTGCCGGAACCGCCGCCTCGACGCGCCTTGCCGCGCGCAAGGGTACGCTGAACACCGTCTTCGCAGGCCTGATCGTGGTCGTGGCGCTCTACATGCTGGCGCGAAGCTGGTCCGCACTGGCAGGATGAAACCGCCCGTTGTGACGAAGGGCGGCCTCAGGTCCGGGGATCATCCCGGAACTTTCACGCTCCGTTCCCACCTCGTTCTGCCACTCCTTACCACCAGCGGTCGTTTCTGCTTGCGCGGAAAGCCCGGAGAAACTAGGGGCCGTGCCCAGTCGGGGAGTAGCGCAGCCTGGTAGCGCATCTGGTTTGGGACCAGAGGGTCGTAGGTTCGAATCCTATCTCCCCGACCATTTCCTTGCAGTCCCCGCCCGATTACCCCGGCGGCAGCCCTCCTGTCTGGCGAAGGGCCTCACCCAGCGCCAGGGCCGTTGCAATCGCGAGGTTCAGCGAGCGCACTTCCGGCCGGATCGGGATCCGCACCCGCTCGTCACAGGCCTGCGCCACCTCGTCCGGAACGCCCGCGCTCTCCTTGCCGAACAGCAGCACGTCATCGGCCCTGAAGCGGAAGTCGTGTAGCGACTGTTCGGCCTTCGTGGTGAACAGAACCAGCCGCCCAGGCGCGACAGAGGCGCGAAACGGCCCGAAGCCGGCGTGGCGCGTGACCTTCACGTGGTCGATGTAGTCCATCGCCGCGCGCCGCACGCGCCGATCCTCCCAAGCGAAGCCCATCGGCTCCACCAGGTCGACATTAACGCCAAGGCACGCACCGAGGCGCATGACCGCGCCAACGTTTCCGGCAATCTCCGGCTCGTACAGGGCAATCCGCATCGCCGCCGGGCTCACTCCACCGTCACGCTCTTGGCAAGGTTGCGCGGCTGGTCGACGTCGGTGCCCTTGGCCACGGCCACGTGGTAGGCGAGAAGCTGCACCGGCACGGCGTAGACCAGCGGCGCGATCAGCGGGTGGACCTTCGGCATTTCGATCGTGGCGAGGCACCCCTCGCCCGCCTCGGCCAGCCCTTCCGCGTCGGAAATGAGCACGATCTTGCCGCCCCGCGCCCGCACTTCCTGCATGTTGCTGACCGTCTTCTCGAACAGGGGGCCGCTCGGCGCCAGCACGATCACCGGCACGGCCTCGTCGATCAGCGCGATGGGCCCGTGCTTCATCTCGCCCGAGGCGTAACCCTCGGCATGGATGTAGCTGATTTCCTTGAGCTTGAGCGCGCCTTCCAGCGCCAGCGGATAGTCCGGCCCGCGCCCGAGGTAGAGCACGTCGCGCGCGGGCGCGATGAGGTGGGCCATGCCCGCGATTTCCTCGTCGTGCGAAAGCGCGGCATTGAGCGCGGCCGGCGTCTCGACAAGCTGCTCTACGATGGCCGCCTCCTCCTCGCGCGTCAGCCGCCCGCGCTTTACTGCAAGGTGCGCGGCGAGCGCGGCGAGGACGGCAAGCTGGCAGGTGAACGCCTTGGTCGAAGCGACGCCGATTTCCGGGCCCGCGTGGGTCGGCAGCAGCAGGTCCGCCTCGCGCGCCATCGAGCTTGTCGGCACGTTGACGACGACCGCGATGGTCTGTCCGGCCGCCTTGCAGTGGCGCAGCGCCGCCAGCGTATCGGCGGTCTCGCCGCTCTGCGAGATGAACAGCGCCAGCCCGCCCGGCTCGAGCACCGGGTCGCGGTAACGGAACTCGGATGCCACGTCGATGTCCACCGGCAGGCGGGCGAACTGTTCGAACCAGTACTTCGCCACCATGCCGGCATAGTAGCTCGTCCCGCAGGCGACGATGGTGACGCGGTTGATGCTGGCAAGGTCGAAGTCGATCTGTGGCAGCGCCACGGTCTGCTCCACGCGGCGCAGGTAGCTGCGCAAGGTCTGGGCGACGACGGCGGGCTGCTCGAAGATTTCCTTCTGCATGAAGTGGCGATAGTTGCCCTTCTCGATCGCCGCCGCCGTCGCGCCCGAAGCCACGATCGGGCGCGTGACCGGCTTGTTCTCGGCATCGAAGATCTGCGCGCCCTCGCGCTTGACGACGACCCAGTCGCCTTCCTCCAGATAGGCGATGCGCTGGGTCAGCGGCGCCAGGGCGATGGCGTCCGATCCCAGATAGGTCTCGCCTTCGCCATACCCAACCACCAGCGGCGAGCCCAGGCGCGCGCCGATCAGCATGTCGTCGTGGCTGCGAAAGGCCACGGCGATGGCGAATGCGCCGCGCAGTTGCGGCAGTACCGCCTTCACCGCATCCTGCGGCGAAAGCCCCGCCTCGACCTGCTCGGACACCAGGTGCGCGATCACTTCGGTATCGGTCTCGCTCTCGAACCTGCGCCCCCGCGCGATCAGGGCTTCGCGCAGCGGCTTGAAGTTCTCGATGATGCCGTTGTGGACCAGCGCCACCTCGTCGGTCGCATGGGGGTGCGCGTTGCTGGTGGTCGGTGCGCCGTGCGTCGCCCAGCGAGTATGCGCGATGCCGATCAGGCCCGACGCGGGATTGCGCACCAGTTCCGCGACCAGGTTGTTCAGCTTGCCCTCGGCGCGACGGCGGATCAGCCGGCCGCCTTCCACGGTGCACACGCCGGCGCTGTCATAGCCGCGGTATTCCATCCGCCGCAGGCCGTCGACCAGCCGGTCCGCAACCTGTTCCTTGCCGACGATTCCGATGATTCCGCACATGGGGAAATGGCACTTTCGCTAGAGGGTATAGGGTACGCGAATCCCCGGCATGGTGGCCGGAAAATCCTTGGTATTTCGTGTAACCAGAATGCTTCCGTTGATCTGCGCAGTGGCCAGGATGTAGGCGTCCATGACCTTCATCCGGCTCCTGTACCGGATATCGGCCGCCGCCATGGCAATCCGCGCGTCGATTTCCACGGTATCGAAATGGCTCAGCGCCTCGCGCACCAGTTCGCGCCGTTCAAGCGTTTCGCCCGCCAGGACCTCGGTCCACACGATCCGGCTGATCCGGTGCGAGCGATATCGGGCAAGCTCCTGCGTCGCCTGGGGCACGCGCTTAAGCCAGTCGATAACGATGCTGGTGTCGAAGAAGGGGGCGGACACGGATCAGATGTCTGCGTAAGGTCTGCGGTCTTCGCGGATCGCGCGCTGATATGCGACGCTGTCGGGGATGTCGTCGCGCTCGGCCCAAAGCCCGGCGAAACGATCGATCCAGTCGTTGCTGCTGCTGCCCTGCACCAGGAAAAGCTTCACCGCCTCGCGCACCAGCGCCGCCCGCGACTTGCCGAGAGCCGCAGCGCGCGCATCCAGCTTCTCGATGTCTTCGTCCGGCAGATCTGCAAGGATGCGAGTCATGTTGATATCATGATATCATATCGTGATATCGTCAAGCCGCATCTTCCTCCGCGAGGCCACATCCGCGCCTGATCTTTCAGGATTTCTTTTCCGCCTTCTTCTTCTTCATCGCGTCGTGGAAACGGTCTGCCCAGCCCGGCTTGACGAGCTGTTCGGCGCGCACCATGCGCAATTCACCGTCCGCCACATCGCGCGATACGGCACTTCCGGCGGCAACGATGGCGTCGGCGCCAATCCGCACCGGCGCGATCAGCGCGCTGTTCGATCCGATGAACGCGCGCTCGCCGATCACGGTCCTGTGCTTGAAGTAACCGTCATAGTTGCAGGTGATGGTGCCTGCCCCGATGTTCGCGCCCGCACCCACGTCGGCATCACCCAGATAGGTCAGGTGGTTGGCCTTGGCACCCTTGTGCAGCACCGCGTTCTTCACCTCGACGAAGTTGCCGACCTTGACCTTCTCCTCCAGCCGCGCGCCCGGCCGCAGTCGCGCATATGGCCCGACTTCCACGCCCTGCGCCAGGCTCGCCCCTTCGAGATGGCTGAAGGCGTGGATCGTCACGTTGTCGCCCACCGTCACGCCGGGGCCGAAGAACACGTTGGGCTCGATCGTCACGTCGCGGCCCAGCACCGTGTCCCACGCGAACCAGACCGTCTCGGGCGCGATCAGGCTGGCCCCGTCGGCCATGGCGGCCGCGCGGCGGCGCTGCTGCCAGCGCCCTTCCGCCTCGGCCAGTTCGCCGCGACTGTTGATCCCGGCCACCTCGTCCGCATCGTCCGTCACCACCACCGCGCAGGTCCGGCCATCGGCAATGGCGATGTTGACCACGTCGGGCAGGTAGTATTCGCCCTGCGCGTTGTCGTTGCCGACGCGCGCCAGCAGCCCGAACAGGTCCGCGCTGCGCACCGCCATAAGGCCCGAATTGCACACGCGGCAGGCGCGTTCGGCCTCGCTCGCGTCCTTGTGCTCCACCATCTTCACGATGCGGCCGTCATCGGCGATCACGCGGCCGTATTGCAGCGTGTCGGCGGGCGCGAAGCCCAGCACCACAGCGGCAGGCTCGTCCGCGCCGTGCAGGCGTTCGATCATCGCGCGCATGGTCGATGCACGCACGAACGGCACATCGCCATAGAGGATCAGCACATCGCCCTCGAAGCCCGACAGCGCGCCTTGCGCCTGCTGCACCGCGTGGGCGGTGCCAAGCTGCGGGTCCTGCACCGCGATGTCCGCGCTGCCGCCCAGCGCCTTCTCCAGCTGCTCGCGCCCGTGGCCAGCCACGACGACCTGGCGCGCGGGGGAAAGTTCGGCGGCGCTCGCCATCAGGTGCATCAGCATCGGCCGCCCGGCGATCGGGTGGAGCACCTTGTGCAGGTCGCTCTTCATGCGGGTGCCCTTGCCGGCGGCAAGGACGATGATGGCAAGGGGGCTATCCACGGTAGAAGCGTCGGTCATGCGCGCACCCTTGCCAGACAAACCTTGCGCTTTCCAGAACGGCGCGCCAGTTGCGCACACCATGGCCAAATTTCCTTATGCGATCGTCGGCTTCGACCTCGACGGGACGCTGCTCGATACCTCCCGCGATCTCGGCACCGCGCTCAATCACGCGCTGGCGCTCGCCGGTCGCCCGCCGGTTCTCCTGGAAGAGGTAACCCGCCACATCGGCGGCGGCGCGGCCCAGATGCTGCGCTCGGCGCTCACGGAATCGGGCGGGGTCGACGAGGAAGCCTTCCCCCGCCTCCAGGCCGAACTCATCGCCTTCTACGCAAGCAACATCGCCCACCACACCACGCTGTTTCCGGGCGGCGAAGCCATGCTCGACGCGCTCGATGCACGCGGCGTGAAAGTCGCCATCGCCACGAACAAGAAGGAATCGCTGGCGGTCCGCCTGTTCGAGGAACTGGGCATGACCCACCGCTTCGCGACGATCATCGGCGGGGACACGCTCGGCCCCGGCACCGCCAAGCCGCGCCCGGACATGCTCCACGCCATGGTCGAACGCTGCGGCGGCGGCCCGGCCGCCTTCGTCGGCGACACCACGTTCGATGTCGGCGCGGCCCGCGCGGCGGGCCTGCCCGTCGTCGCCGTCCGCTTCGGCTTCAACGACCTTCCGGCTGACGAGTTGAACGCCGATGCAGTGATCGATCACTTCGACGAACTCGTCCCCGCGCTGGAACAACTCGCCTGACGGCCGAACTGACGGCTCCATACTCGCCCGCCCTGCGCGCCATCAGGTGAAACCACCCGAAAGGGCACGCGCGCCTGCCGCCACTACCGTTGCCATTCCCGCGCGAACTCGTTAGTTACACTAACGAAAATTGTTCTCACGCAGGATGCCAAAGCCCATGACTGCCCCGACCGCCGCCGACCTTTCCGCCGACATCGCACGCGTCTTCGCACTCCAGCAGGCGCACATGTGGGAGGCCAAGGCCTCCACCGCGGCCGAGCGCAAGGAAAAGCTCGCGCGCCTCAAGGCCGCCGTCGAAGCCCACGCCGACGACATCGTCGCCGCCGTCCTCGAAGACACGCGCAAGCCGGTTGGCGAAATCCGCGTGACCGAAGTCCTCAACGTCACCGCCAACATCCAGCGCAACATCGACAATCTCGATGAATGGATGAAGCCGGTCGAGGTCGCCACCTCGCTCAATCCCGCCGACCGCGCGCAGATCATCCACGAAGCGCGCGGCGTCTGCCTGATCCTTGGCCCCTGGAACTTCCCCCTCGGCCTCGCGCTCGGTCCGGTCGCCGCTGCCATCGCCGCAGGCAACACCTGCATCGTGAAGCTCACCGACCTCTGCCCCGCCACCGCAAGGGTGGCCTCGGTGATCGTCAGGGAAGCGTTCGACGAAAAGGATGTGGCTCTGTTCGAAGGCGACGTCTCGGTCGCCACCGCGCTCCTCGATCTGCCGTTCAACCACGTCTTCTTCACCGGCTCGCCCCGCGTCGGCAAGATCGTGATGGCCGCTGCCGCAAAGCACCTCACCAGCGTCACGCTCGAACTTGGCGGGAAGTCGCCCGTCATCGTCGACGATAGCGCCGACATCGATCAGGTCGCCGCCCAGCTCGCCGCGGCCAAGCAGTTCAACGGCGGGCAGGCCTGCATCAGCCCGGACTACGTCTTCGTGAAGGAAGACAAGAAGGCCGCGCTGGTCGAAGGCTTCCGGGCCAACGTGCAGAAGAACCTCTATGACGATGCCGGCAACCTGAAGAAGGACAGCATCGCCCAGGTGGTCAACAAGGCGAACTTCGACCGCGTGAAGGCCATGTTCGACGATGCCGTCGCCAAGGGCGCGACCGTCGCCGCCGGCGGAACGTTCGAAGCCGATGACCTCACCATCCATCCGACCATGCTGACCGGCGTCACCCCGCAGATGACCATCCTCCAGGACGAAATCTTCGCCCCCGTCATCCCGGTGATGACCTACGACACGCTCGACCAGGCGATCGGCTACATCGAAGCCCGCGACAAGCCGCTCGCACTCTATGTCTACAGCAAGGACGAAGCGAACGTCGAAAAGGTCCTCGCCCGCACCTCGTCGGGCGGTGTCACGGTGAATGGCGTGTTCTCGCACTACCTGGAAAACAACCTGCCGTTCGGCGGCGTCAACACCAGCGGCATGGGCAGCTACCACGGCGTGTTCGGCTTCAAGTGCTTCAGCCACGAACGGGCTGTCTACCGCCACCAGCAGTAAACCCCGCGCGCCCTGGGCTCCTGCGTGCGCTCCTGCCACTGCGGGAGCGCACGAGGGGCTCAGACTGCCCTATTTTTCGGACTGACCTATTCCCCGCCCATGACGGCGGCCAGCGTCGCCTCGCGCGGCGCTTCGACGAACCGGTCGATCCACTCGTGGAAATGCTGCACGCCGCCCTCGTTGCGGCCGAACTGGACGCGCGGCAGCAGGCCGGACTCCAGCACCTCCTGCTGGCCACGCGACATCGGCAGGTCCTCCTCGCCAACCACCTGACCAAGGAAATCGGACATCGCTCGCGCATCGGCCACAAGGTCTTCGGCAGGCGGGTTCTCGTGGAGGAACATCTGCACGGTCACCGATTCCCCCACGCTCGCTCCCGGGAACACCTGCGAGATGATCACGCCGCGCCCGCCCTTGTAGAAGCAGTTGATCGACACGTTCGGGAAGATGATCCACTCGCCGAACAATAGCGGGGTGGCCGGCCACTCGCCTTCCGGAAGCGTGGCGAGGCTGGCGACGTCGTCCTGCTCCAGCACGTGCCCGGCGTTCGTCACCAGTCCCAGCCTCTGGTGCGGGCCGTGGAAGAAGTATTCCGCAAGGTTGCTCATTCCGGGACCGAAGGTCGCCCGGTGCAGCACCGGAAGGTGGTAGAATTCGAGATGCGCGTCGAAGGCCAGCTTCCAGTTCGCGCCCGGCAGGCTGCGGCTTTCGAAGTGGTGCCAGTTCTCGAAGCCGAACTGGGCGATCAGCTTGTCGAAACCGCCAAGGAAAGCATCGAAGTCGGGGCTCGCGTCCGGGTCCAGCACTGCCCAGATCAGCCCTGCCCGCTCGGTCGTCGGGAACGATACCAGCCGGCTCTCCTCCGCATCGACTTCGCCGAACACCCCGCGCGACGCCACCGCCAGCAGCGCCCCGTCGAGCCGGAAGCTCCAGGCATGATAGGGACACGTCAGCCGCGCCGCATGGCCGCACCCGTGCGCCAGCTTCGCGGCGCGGTGGGTGCAGGCGTTGAGGAAGGTCCGGACGGTTCCATCCTGTCCGCGCACCAGAAGCACCGGAACACCCGCCACGTCCATCGCCTTGTAGTCGCCCGCCCGGCGCAGTTCGCACGATGCGGCCAGCATCAGCGGCGCCTTGCGGAAAATGCGCTCCTTCTCGCGCCCGAACAGCGCCTCGTCGGTATAGATCGAAGATGGCCGGCTGGTACGCGCCGGAGCTGGCGTGATCGTGCCCTTCTCCAGCCGCTCCAGCATGTGCCGTGCGTCTGCCACCAGTTTCGCGCGAACGTCCATTCCTGCTCCCATCGCTGCTGCCCGCCCTGATGCCCCCGACCTGATGCACTTGCATCCGGCGGGGTCCTTGCGAACAGGCACACCATGTCCGGGGGCGGGTGAACAACTCGGCATTCTGCGAGGGATGGCCCAGCCTGCCCGGCAAAGGTTGCGATGTTGGACCTCGCCTGTTAGTCGCGCGGCGCGTAATTCACGGGAGTCGTAGCGCCCATGTCCGATATCAAGAAGGTCGTCCTCGCCTACTCCGGCGGTCTCGACACCTCCGTCATCCTCAAGTGGCTGCAGGTCACCTACAACTGCGAGGTGGTCACCTTCACCGCCGACCTCGGCCAGGGCGAGGAGCTCGAACCCGCGCGCGCCAAGGCAAAGCTGATGGGCGTGCCCGATCACCACATCTACATCGACGACCTGCGCGAGGAATTCGTGCGCGACTTCGTCTTCCCGATGATGCGCGCCAATGCCCGCTACGAGGGCGATTACCTGCTCGGCACCTCGATCGCCCGTCCGCTGATCTCCAAGCGCCTGATCGAAATCGCGCGCGAAACCGGAGCCGATGCCGTCGCCCACGGCGCGACCGGCAAGGGCAACGACCAGGTCCGCTTCGAACTGTCCGCCTACGCCCTCGAACCGGGCATCAAGGTTATCGCGCCCTGGCGCGAATGGGATCTCACCAGCCGCACCGCGCTGATCGCCTGGGCCGAAGCGCACCAGATTCCGGTCCCCAAGGACAAGCGCGGCGAAAGCCCGTTCTCGACCGACGCCAACCTCCTCCACACCTCGTCCGAAGGCAAGGTGCTGGAAGATCCGTGGCAGGAAACCCCGGACTACGTCTACTCGCGCACCGTCAATCCGGAAGACGCGCCCGACACCCCTGAGTACATCACCATCGACTTCGAGAAGGGCGATGGCGTCGCGCTCAACGGCGAGGCCATGTCGCCCGCCACGCTGCTCGCCGCCCTCAACGACCTCGGCCGCAAGCACGGCATCGGCCGTCTCGATCTCGTCGAGAACCGCTTCGTCGGCATGAAGAGCCGCGGCATGTACGAAACGCCCGGCGGCGAGATCTATGCCCGTGCCCATCGCGGCATCGAAAGCATCACCCTCGACCGGGGCGCGGCGCACCTCAAGGACGAGCTGATGCCCAAGTACGCGGAGCTGATCTACAACGGCTTCTGGTTCTCGCCCGAGCGCGAGATGCTGCAGGCCGCGATCGATCACTCGCAGGCCCGCGTGAACGGCACCGTCCGGCTCAAGCTCTACAAGGGCAGCGCCTCGGTCGTCGGCCGCAAGTCGCCCGACAGCCTCTACTCCGAACGCCACGTGACGTTCGAGGACGATGCCGGCGCCTACGACCAGAAGGACGCGGCGGGCTTCATCAAGCTCAACGCCCTGCGCCTTCGCCTGCTGGCGCAGCAGGGCCGCTGATCGCCGCGCTTCGGCGCTGCACAAGAGCTATCCACCGAAGAGTGCGGGGGTTGTGGATAACTCCCGCACTTTTCGCTTGCGCGACTCGGACGAGAGGCGCAGCTTTCCTGTGTTGACGCACGAAACGGCACGGAAAAGGCGGTTCAAACCGCTGATTTCGAAGCAAAATTCGCGCAACGATACGAACACGGAAACTCTGCAGCGTAACCACCCTCCAGGCGCCTTCGGGCCTGCTTGCGGATGCGCGAACCTGCGGCCTTCGTGATCGGAAACGAGGTGTCACGCGACGCCTCTTCCGCAGCAGCGCGCGGCGAGGGCCTTGGCCTCCATCCGGCGCGCGACGATGGAAGGGCATCGGGCGGCACGTCGCACTTCCCGACGCGGGAGAACGTCCGGCGCAGCGCAAGCGAGGCCGGGAGCGACGCCGCGGAACGGAGGAAACGCCCACGATCGGCGCCGGAGCGATCCGGCAGAAGGCGAGCGCGGGAGCAGGTGCAGGCGGCGGGCGCATGTCGTTCGCCAGCATGCGAAAGGAGCGGCAGGACGGAAGCGCGGCAGGCCCGGGCGAGAGCACGGATCGGCAGCAGCCCAGGGGTTTCGCGCCCCGAAAGGCACCCGGAAAACGCTCCCCACGCAAGACGCCCTGCCCGGCACCACGCCGCCGGAACGCGCCGCAAGGCGCAAGCGTGGACGTGGAATGGGGGCCGGCAGCAATGCTGGCCCCCATTTGCCATTTGCCATTTGCCATTTGGCCTCTCCTGGCCATCTGTCTAACCGACCCCCGCAGGCCCACGCCGACCATCATGCGATGGCCCGGCTTGCGACCGCCGCCCAACCGCCGAGACGTGACCGCCCCAGCAAGCGCCGGGCGACGAGTGGCCGAGCGCCACGCCAGCAGCCGGACCTGCCGCGCCCGCGCCCTGCGATCAGGGCTTCTGGAGCTGGCCGCGGATAGCGCCCTTGGGGAAATCGCCGGTGTGGACGTTGACGTAGTAGTCGCCGGGCGCCGCGAGGATCTTCTTGATCAGTTCGGGCTCCATCGCGACGCAGGCGTCGCTGTCCTTGCCGGTGACCTCGATCGTGGCGACGGGCTTGCCGTCGGCCCCCGCCGCGCCTTCGTGGACATGGGCCATGGTCGGCGCCGCGATCTTTTCGGCCCAGAGCGTGAAGCAGAAATCGCCGGAATCATCGTCCGCCTCGACCTTGAAGCCGCCCACGCCGTCGGCATCGCCGCCGCCCGTCTCGGCCGCACCGGCAAGGCTGGCGGTGAGCGTGACCGGCTTGGCGACCGCCGGGCTGGCAAGCGCGGTGGCGGCGAGCGCTGCGGCAATCGCGACGGTCGATGTTGCACGTCTCATGATCTTGTCTCCCTTGAGAGGCCGGAAGGCGTGACGACTCTCCGGCGCGGCAGCCAGCCTACACCCGTGCGGCGACGGCGGGAATTGTCCTCGCGCAATCGGGACGGGCGCGGCAGGCGCAGGGTTGACGGTGTTTACACTGTCCTGGGGGCATTCCGCCTGGCGCTGTAGCTGAGGCCCGGACCCCGGCCCGACTTCTGCCGCAGCCGCCGTCACGACGGTGCCGGCAGCCTTGCGTTCGAGCGGGGCATCAAGCAGCGTCGCGAGGCTGGCGTCGCGGCCTTGCGCGGCGGCGCGCCATTCGGCTTGCGCAGCAAGGCGCGCGGCGTCGGATGCGGCAGCGCGGGCGGACTGCCAGGCATCCCAGGCGGCATCGTCGAGCGGGTCTTCCGGTTCGGGATGGGCATGATCGAAGGCGCTTGCCGCGGCATCGGCACGCGCCTCGACATGATCGTCGCGGGCGGGGTCGGGCCAGTCTACAGCCTCTGCCGGCTCCTCGCCCCCGGCCAGCGCGACGAGCATGGCGTCGAAGTCCTCGGCAAGGTGGTGGACGGCACCGGGCGCCGCCGCGACCCGCGCATCGAGGCGGGCGAGATGGGCGAGGAGGAGGCGCCCGTCGAAGCGCTGCCGCTCGCCCACCGCCTCGCCCCGGAACCAGATCGTTTCCGTGATGCCGCACAGGGCGCGTTCGGCAAGGACCTGCTCGGCCGCCTCGCGCGCCAGGATCAGCGCCGCATCCCACCCGGCGGCGAAGGCGGGATCGCGGCGGCGGCGGACATAGGCCGTCTGCTGCGACACCCCCGCCACGCGCGCGGCGTTGCGCACCTGCCCGCACCGGCTGAGGCTTTCGAGGAAGCGGGCGATGCGGACGGGGGTGAAGGCGTTGGGGTGCGGGAGTGCGCTGCCCTCTATCCCGCTTCCCGCAAACGGGAGGGGAGCACCAGCACTCGCGCTCGGGCGTTGCCCCGAGTCCGATAATGGCTCTGCTGCACTGCGCTTCGCTACATGAGAGACCCACCCCGCCCAATCCGCCTGCCCGTTCGCATTGAATGGTGGGAAGTCGTCGTCAGGAAGCCCGATGTCACGCCCGGCGGGAATCCACCCGCGTCCGAAAGACGATGTGGCAATGGTGGAGGGCTGATGCGGATCGGCGGCGTGCGGCATGGGCGGCTCCCGTTTGGAACGAAACGGGAACTTTTAGGTGAGGATGGGGGGTGTAGGAAAATGGTTTGTGGGTCAGGCGTGTTGGCCAACAAAGGAACCGCCGAATATCCTGCCCCGTTCCCGTCATCCCGGGCTCGACCCGGGATTGGGCTTCCTTCGTCACACGCTGCGTTTGACGCGGAAAGCCTGACCCCGGATCAAGTCCGGGGCGACGACAGTGTGGACCGACAAGAAGGACGCCTTGTTCCCCTCACCCCTTGCCGCCGAAATCCTCGATAGCCTGGAGCAGCGCGCGCTTCGAAGGGGTTCGGCGGGTGCCGGTGTTGCGGGGAGAACTGACCGCGCCTCCTTCTCGCTGCGTCATCCCGAACTTGATTCAGGATCCATTTTGCCGATTGGGCCTCCGCCTCCGGGGAGGGATGGACCCTGAAACGAGTTCAGGGTGACGGGGCTTGGTCTTCGGGGTGGTGATGTTGCGTGGGTGCCCCTCCACAACCTTCGGCCGCCGCCCTCCTCGTGACGAGGAGAAACGGGTTGCCGGTGGTGCGTAATTGGGGTTCAAGGGACTTTCGCAAAGTGGTGATGAAATCCACTCGAAAGAGGATTAACTGATGGCGACTTTCGCGGATGGCGACGCACAGGCTCCGGCGCAGGGGTTGACTCCGGGCAAGGGGCTGGTGGTGCTGGTCGTGGTGATCCTGGGCGTGGCGGCGTTCATCGCGATCAGCGGAGTGCTGGGGCTGCCGTCAGTCTATGGGGGGTTCCTGTTCGTGTTCACCTTCACCGGGCTGTTCCATGCCGCGCCGGACAAGCTCCTGCCCGCGAGCCTCGGAGCCTTTGTCGGGATCGGTCTCGCTTTCGCCCTCGCCGCCCTGCCCCCGGCCTTCGGCACCGGCGGGATCATTGCGGCGCTGTTGCTGGTGGTGGGCGCGGTCTATGCGCTGATCATGGGGTGGGCGCCGGTGGCGATCAACAATGCCGCGATGCTGTTCCTGACCGTGGGGGCGATCCCCGCGCTGCACCAGCGCGAGACGCTGATGGAGATGGCGCTTTCGACCGGGCTGGCGGCGGTGCTGGCGGGCGCGGTGCTGGCGCTGGCGCAGTTGCGGCGGGCGTAGCAGTTTCAGAACTGCCAGGCTTCCCCTCTCCCGCCCCTCTCCCCTGAGCCGAAGGCCACCGAAGGTACCGGGAGAGGGCTATTTGTCAGCGTTTCAGCAGGGGGGCCATGTATTGGCCGGTGAAGCTGCGCGGGTTCTTGGCCACCTGTTCGGGAGTGCCTTCGGCGACGATTTCGCCGCCGCGCACGCCGCCTTCGGGGCCGAGGTCGATGATCCAGTCGGCGGTCTTGATCACGTCGAGGTTGTGTTCGATCACGACCACGCTGTTGCCCTGTTCGACGAGGCGGTGGAGGACTTCGAGCAGTTTGCGCACGTCTTCGAAGTGGAGGCCGGTGGTGGGTTCGTCGAGGATGTAGAGCGTCTGCCCGGTGGAGCGGCGGGCGAGTTCCTTGGCGAGTTTCACGCGTTGGGCCTCGCCGCCGCTTAGCGTCGTCGCCTGCTGGCCGACCTTGACGTAGCCCAGGCCCACTTCGTTGAGCATGTGCATCCGGTCGCGGATCGGGGGGACGGCCTTGAAGAACTCCTCGGCGTCCTCGATCGTCATGTCGAGCACGTCGGCGATGGAGTGGCCCTTGAACTTCACCTCGAGCGTTTCGCGGTTGTAGCGCTTGCCGTCGCACTCCTCGCAGGTGACGTAGACGTCGGGCAGGAAGTGCATCTCGATCTTGATCAGGCCATCGCCCTGGCACTTCTCGCAACGGCCGCCCTTGACGTTGAAGCTGAACCGACCGGCCTTGTAGCCGCGCGCGGCGGATTCGGGCAGTCCGGCGAACCAGTCGCGGATCAGGGTGAAGGCGCCGGTGTAGGTGGCGGGGTTTGACCGGGGGGTGCGGCCGATGGGCGACTGGTCGATCTCGATCACCTTGTCGCAATGTTCGAGGCCGGTGACGCGGTCGTGCGCGCCGGCGATCACGCGCGCGCCATTGAGCGTGCGGGCGGCAACGGCGTGGAGGGTGTCGATCGTGAAGCTCGACTTGCCCGAGCCGGAGACGCCGGTGACGCAGGTGAAGGTGCCGAGAGGGATCTTCGCGCTGACGTTCTGGAGGTTGTTGGCGCGCGCCCCTTCGACGCCGATGTACAGGCCGTTGCCAGGGCGGCGGTGCGCCGGGACCTCGATGCGGCGCGCGCCGGTGAGGTACTGGCCGGTGAGGCTGTTCGGGTTGGACAGGATATCGTCGAGCGTACCCTGCGCGACGATCTCGCCGCCGTGGACGCCCGCGCCGGGGCCAAGATCGACCACGTGGTCGGCGGTGCGGATTGCGTCCTCGTCGTGTTCGACGACGATCACGGTGTTGCCGAGATCGCGCAGCCGCTTGAGGGTTTCGAGGAGGCGGTCGTTGTCGCGCTGGTGGAGGCCGATGGACGGTTCGTCGAGCACGTAGAGCACGCCCGAGAGGCCGGAGCCGATCTGGCTGGCGAGGCGGATGCGCTGGCTCTCGCCGCCCGAGAGCGTGCCCGAGGTGCGATCGAGGTTGAGGTAATCGAGGCCGACGTTGTTGAGGAAGCCGAGACGCTCGTTGATTTCCTTGAGGATGGCGCGGGCGATCTGGCTTTGCTGCGGGGTGAGCTTGCTGTCGAGCGCGCCGTACCATTCGACCGCGGCGGCGACGGAGAGGCGGGTGATCGAGGAGATGTCTGCCCCGGCGACCTTGACCGACAGGGCCTCGGGCTTGAGGCGCTTGCCTTCGCAGGTCTCGCACGGCTGGGCGGTCTGGAACTTGCCGAGTTCCTCGCGCATCCAGGCGGATTCGGTTTGCAGCATGCGGCGGTTGAGGTTGCCGATCACGCCTTCGAAGGCCTTCTGGACGGTGTAGGACTTCTTGCCGTCGATGAAGGTGAGCGGGACGGCCTTGCCGGCGGTGCCATAGAGGATGACGATCTTCACTTCCGCCGGGAGCGCGTCCCACGGGGTGTCGAGGCTGAAGCCGAAGTGGCCGGCGAGGCTGGCGAGGACCTGCATGTAGTAGGGCGACGGCGGGTTGCTTTTCGCCCAGGGGACGACGGCGCCCTGCTTGAGGCTGAGGTTCTCGTTGGGGACGACGAGCTGGGGATCGAACAGCAGCTTTTCGCCCAGACCGTCGCACGCGGGGCAGGCGCCCTGGGGGGCGTTGAACGAGAACAGGCGCGGCTCGATGCTCTCGATGGTGAAGCCGCTGACGGGGCAGGCGAACTTTTCGGAGAAGACGATGCGGTTGGCCGGGAGGCCGGTCTTCTTCATCGAGCCCTTCTTGCCCTTGGCATCGGCCTCCGCCTCGTCCTCACGGCCAGGCACGACGCCATCCGCCAGATCGATGTAGGCAAGGCCGTCGGCGAGCTTGAGGGCCTGTTCGAAGCTGTCGGCGAGGCGCGTCTGGATGCCGTCGCGGACGGCGATGCGATCGACCACAACCTCGATGTCGTGCTTGAGCTTCTTGTCGAGCGCGGGGGCGTCCTCGATGGGCATCATTTCGCCGTTGATGCGGACGCGGGTGTAGCCGGCCTTCTGCCATTCGGCGAGTTCGCGGCGGTATTCGCCCTTGCGGCCGCGCACGACGGGAGCGAGCAGGTAGGCGCGGGTGCCTTCGGGCAGGGCCATGACGCGGTCGACCATCTGGCTGACGGTCTGCGCGCTGATCGGTTCGCCGGTGGCGGGGGAATAGGGAATGCCGACGCGCGCCCAGAGCAGGCGCATGTAGTCGTAGACCTCGGTCACCGTGGCGACGGTGGAGCGCGGGTTGCGGCTGGTGGTCTTCTGCTCGATCGAGATGGCGGGCGAGAGGCCGTCGATATGCTCGACATCCGGCTTCTGCATCATCTCGAGGAACTGGCGCGCGTAGGCCGAGAGCGATTCCACGTAGCGGCGCTGCCCTTCGGCGTAGATCGTGTCGAACGCCAGGCTCGACTTGCCGGAGCCGGAAAGGCCGGTGATGACGATCAGGCTGTCGCGCGGGAGATCGACGTCGATCCCCTTGAGATTGTGTTCACGAGCGCCGCGGACGGAAATGGTAGTGAGAGACATGCGCGGCGGTGTTCCATATATGTTCGACAGAGGCAAGGGATTCGCGCGCGCGTTTGCGACGCGGGCCGAACGCCTTGCCCCCGCGCATGTGGGGAGCGCGGGGGTGCGGTGCAATATGGACGGGTGGGCGGGAAACGCCCCGCCGGTCAGTTCTTCTTGCCGACCATCGTTCCCTGGATCTGGGTGCCGGTGCCATCGAGGTAGAAGGCATAGCCGAACTCGGTGGCCCGGGGACCGAAGAACGCACCGGAGAACGCGCCGTTGGCTGCGGTGCCGGTCAGCGTGCCCGTGAAGCCGGGGCCGGTGGACGAGATGTTGCCGGTGCCGTTGTAGGTTCCCGCATCGAACGGCGTCCCGACGGTCGTGCCGTTCGGCAGGCCGGAGAGATGGACCGAAGTGCTGACGGTGTTGTTGGCGAAATTGGCGCTGAACGTGCCGGTGCTGTTGGCGGAGAAGTTGTAGTTCGTGCCATTGAAGGTGCCGCCACCGCCGACGGCGGTGGTGTAGGTGGCGCTGCCGCTGCGCGGGACGTCGCCGGCCTGGGTCGGAACGCCGCCGACCATCAGATAGAAGCGCGTTGCCGCAGCCGAGGGGCTGAGGTGCAGCCACGAGCCGATCGTGGTATAGCTGAGCGGCACGCCGTTGAGACGCGGATTGATGAGCGTGAGCACGTTGAGATCGCTGCCGACGACCTTCTGGTACTGGACCGCGCCCGCCGCTTCATCGACCACGCGCACGTCGGCCGGGGCAAATTCCGCGACGAGGCCGGCGCCGTCGTTGAGGTTGTAGGTGTCGCTCGCGGCGAAATACTTGATCTCGATGCCCTGGCCGAAAGGCTTCGTGGTCTGGACGAGGCGGCCATCGCTGGCCGGCTGGCCGGCGATGCCCCCCGACTGGAAGGTCTGGTCTCCGCTCAACTGGTCGAGCGTCTTGTAGGTGTAGACCGGCGTGGGCGTGGAACCGACGCTGCCGCCACCACCGCCGCCACCGCACGACGCGAGCAGCATCGTGGCGGCCGCGCCGGACGCAAAACGTGTGAATCGAGACATGCCCCTTCTCCTCTCAGAATGCCGACGTGACCCCCAGTTCGGCTGCACGGCGGTTGAAATCGTAAAGTTCGACGGTGGACAGGTTGCGTTCGAACCGGGCGCGGACGAAGGGCGCCAGGCCCTTCCACTGGATGCTGCGGAAGGTCGCGCCGAAGCCGACGCCGTAGCGGTCGTCCACGCGCTTTCGCGGGTAGAGCAGCAGCCGGTCGTCGGCGACAAGACGGGCATAGCTGGCATCGAGGACCAGCGTGGTGCGTCCGATCTCGCGGAAGAGATAGGCGGAGGTGCCGCCGGTCCAGTCGGACCAGCCGGGCTCGCGCGCGGCGGTGCGGCTGGCGCGCAGTTGCAGGCCTCCGCCGAAATTGGCGGCAAAGGCGCGGTCGAGGCCGATCGTTCCGGCGTAGACGGTGGCGTCCTGGGGATCGTTGCGCAGGTTGTCGAGCCGCGACAGCGCGGCTTCCGTGCGAAGCTGCGTGCGCTTGCCGAGAGGGTGCTGAAATGCCGCCGAGCCGCCCCACCCGCGCGTGAACGGCACGCGGCCGTACCAGCGCCATGAGGGACCGGCCGAAAGGGTGAAGCGATCCGCGCCCGAGACGAATTCCGGCCCGGCCTGGAGCGCGAGGGCATAATCGTCGAATGCGCGGGTGCGGTAGAAATCGCCGCTGCCGGAAACACGCGCGAGAAGCCGGGCCTTCTGGCCGAGCGGAAGCCGGGCATAGGCCTGCGCGCGCGCCGCAAGGCCGATGCCGGATTTCGCCTTGGCATCGTCGCTGAGCGTGAAATCGCCGATGACGGTGCCGAGCGTATCCGAACGGGTAGCGCGGTTGATGTTGCTGTCGGGCGCGAGGGCAAGTTCGATGCTGCCGCCGAACGGCTTGGCGGCAGCCAAAGCAGAAGCATAGAAGCGCACCGCGCGCTCTACATCCGGGGGGAGCTGGCCAGTGGCCTGCGCGGCGCGAAATTCGCGCTCTGCCGCGCCGAGGCGGCCAAGCATGGCGTCCATGCGGGCAAGTTCGAGCCGGACGCGCGCGGCATCGGGCTTTTCATCGAGGATGCGGCGAAATTCGATGGCAGCGTCGCGCGGGCGACCCATGCCATCGGCCAGCATCAGGCCGAGGCGGAAGCGCGCTTCGGTGCGCAGGTCGATATCCGGGTTCGCGGCGAGCGCGCGATAGGCGGATTCGGCAGCGGCAAAATCGCCGGCATCGCGCGCGGCATCGGCAAAAAGGAAGAGCTGGGCGGGCGTGAGTTGGACAGACTTTCGGGCGTCCCCGGCTTCGACGGCAGGAGCCTGCGGCCTTTCGGCAGCGGGCACAGCCATTGCCACCCCGATCATCGTAACAATTGACTGCACCACAATGGATGATTGTTAATGAACATCGATGACAGCGCAAGTCTGATTACCTTCGCATTTCGTCGACGCGGATGGAAAGTTTGTCGAAACCATACAATTAATTGTGAACGAACATTGCTAGGAGAAACTATCTAAAGTTAAGGCTTTCTGGACCCAAATCATGGTTACCGAAGTTCCCTGCGATCACCCCCATCCCCCCGCGCAGAGCCTGTTCTGCCGGTCGGTCGGTGCGCGCGAGGACCGGCCTGCGATCTCGATGAAGGAGCGCGAAAGCTTTGCTGCCCATTTCGCCGCCGACTTTGCCGCAGCCATGACGGAGCACCGTCATGACAACGAGGAACGGCACCCCGCGAGCGCAGCCTGATCAGAGCGCGAGCGCGCGGTGGCCCGGCTCGCCCAGCCAGCGGGCCGACATGCCCCAGACATCTTCGATGACCTGCTGCGACAGCGCGGTTTCCGGCCTGCCCTGTGCCGCAACGCGACCTTCGTGAAGGACGACCACGTGATCGGCATGGTTCATCGCCAACGCGAGATCATGGACGACGAGAACGACGCCGCGCCCCTCTGACGCGAGCGCGCGCAATTGCCGGGCCAGTGCCTGCTGGTGCGCCAGATCGAGGGCGGCGAGCGGTTCGTCGGCAAGTATCCAGTGCGGGCGGGTGGCGAGGACCCGGGCAAGCAGGGCGCGGGCGCGCTCTCCGCCCGAGAGCGTGGACAGCGCCCGCTCCGCCAGCGGCCCGAGACCAAGGGCCGCGAGGGCTTCCTCGACCGCTTCGGCATCTTCGGCGCGCGAGGCACGGTGCGGCAGACGGCCGAGGCCGACGAGCGTGCGGACGGAAAGGTTCCATGCGACCTCCCCCGATTGCGGGAGGTAGCCGATGCGGCGAGCCCGCTCGTCGGGGAGCATTCCGCCGACCGGCGCCCCTGCCAGCGTGATCGTGCCGGACAGGCCGGGCACGAGACCGGCAAGCGCGGCGAGGAGCGTCGACTTGCCCGCGCCATTCGGCCCGCAGATCGCGGTAACGCGCCCGGACGGGAACCGTGCGCTGACATCGCGAAGGCGATGGGGAACGGTCAGGCCTGCAACTTCGAGCATCAGGCCAGATCCCGTCGCATGCGCAGCAGAAGCCGCAGGAAGAACGGAGCGCCCGCGATGCTCAGCGCGATACCCAGGCGCAGTTCGCCACCGGCAAGCGGCAGGATGCGGCAGAGGCAATCCGCCACCAGCAGGAGCAGCGCGCCGGCAAGCGCAGAGGGCACGAGTGTTGCCGAGGGGCGCTGGTCGGTGAAGGGGCGCACGAAATGGGGGACCATGAGGCCGACAAAGCCGATCATCCCCGCGACCGCGACACCGCTGCCGACGACAAGGCCGACGCCCGCGATCATCAGCCAGAGCAGCCGCGCCGGATCGACCCCGAGCGAGCGGGCGGCGGGTTCGCCCAGCGCCAGCGCATCGAGGCCGGGGGCTGCGCGCCAGAGGATCGCGAGGCCGGCGAGGGTCAGTGGAGCCGCGAGGCGCACCTCGTGCCAGCCACGATCGGCCAGCGCGCCCATGAGCCAGGTCACGATTTCCGACAGGGCGAAGGGATTGGGCGAGAGGCTTATGGCGAGGCTGGTGAGCGCGCCGGCCAGGCTGGCGATCATCATGCCCGCCAGCGTGAACAGCGCGATGCCTCCGCTACGCCCGGCGATGAGCGCGAGCAGCGCCATGGCGCCGGCGCCTCCGGCCAGCGCGAAAAGCGGGAGGGTAAAGGCCTGCACCTCGTAGCCGGTGTAGAAGGACAGGACCGCGCCGAGCGCGGCGGCGGGCGCTATGCCGAACAGGCCCGGGTCGGCGAGCGGATTGCGCAAGTAACCCTGCATCGCCGCGCCCGCAGCGCCGAGTCCGGCACCAAGAACGAGCGCGAGAATGGCGCGCGGAAGGCGCAGTTCCATCAGGATCGCGGTGGCGTTGGGGACCGGCGGACCGAAGGGATCGATCCATACCTGCCCGGCGAGCAGCGAGAGCGGCAGGGCGATCGCAAGGGCGGCGAGGAGGATGGCGATCAGGCGATTCAACGCGAGACACCTCCACCATCCCGGAACACGCCCGGGGTGGTTCCACTCCCCTTATCGGGAACGATCTGCGTACGCACCTCGGCCAGCCTCCGGGCGGCGGCGATCAGGGTGGGGCCACCGCAGTAGAGCAGTCTGGAATCGAGGGTGGCGCGTCTTGTGGACTTCAGGGCCTTGAGCGCGGGGTGCGAGAGCACGCGGTCATCGCCCCTGCCGGTCTCGGCGCCCTGCCCCGCGACGAGGATCAGCGCGGGGGGATCGGCCAGCATCCGTTCAAGCGGGAGCAGGTCGGCCTGGCCGAGGCCGCGCGCGGCGGCGAAGTTGGCGAAGCCGGTGCGGCGTAGAAGATCGGCAATAAGCGTGCCGTCGCCGGGGACCATACCGCCCGATTGCCAGACGACGGTGGGGACCGGGCTCGCCCCGGCAGGCGGCGCCGCGGCTGCAAGCGCGGCATCGATGCGGGCGACCAGCGCCTCGCCGCGAGCGGGATGGCCCGCGAGCCTGGCGATCTGGCGGATCTGGTCGCGACTGGCCTCTACCGTATTTGCCATGCCGAGCGTTTCGAGGTGCAGGCCGAGGCGCCGGTAGGCACTGGCGGTGGCGGGATCGATGAAGGTGCTGCCGAGGACGAGATCGGGCCGAAGCGCGAGGACTTCCTCGACCGTGCCGCGCGTGGCCGGGAGGCTGCTGGCGAGCGCCGAGTCCATCGAGGAGGAGCGCGGGTCCTTGCTGTAGTGCGAGATGGCGAGGATCTGCGCCGGGTCGGCGACTTCGGCGAGGATCGCGTCGGTGCAGGGATTGAGGCTGACGAGAGTGGGGCGACCCCGTTCGCGCGGTTCGGGGGCCGCGCTGCTCTGCGGGATGCAGCCAGAGAGCGCGGTGACAACAAGAAGGAGGGCCGCTCCGGTGAACGGGGTTGGGGGGAACAGGCCCTCCCCCGCCCCCTTCCGCATGCGGAAGGGGGGAAGGTGGCGTTTCGCCATGGTTGCGAAACGCCGCTTCATCAGTAGCGGGCGCGAATGCCGAGGAAGGCAGAGCGGCCCCAGGTGCCGTAGTCGGCCACGGTCTGGTAGGCGACGTCGAAAAGGTTCTCGACGCGGCCGTAGAGTTCGACGTTCTCGGTAAGGGGGAAGCTGGCGCGCACGGTGGTCAGCGCATAGCCATCGAGGCGGCGGGTGTTCGACGCGTTGTCATAGCTGTCTCCCACGAGGCGGAGGTCAGCGCCGAGGGTGAAGCCGGCGAGCGGGCCGGAGTCAACAGGGGCCCAGTCGCTCGACAGGGTCAGCGCATGGGCGGGACGGCGCGCCAGGTCATTGCCGAAGTTGGCGGTGCCGGCGGTGCGGTTCTCGGTTTCGAGGTAGGTGTAGGCGGCCTGGAGGCGGAGCGTATCGACCGGGCGGGCGCCGAGTTCGGCTTCGACGCCCTGCGCGCGGGCCAGGCCGACGTTGTCGTAGAGACCATAGGGACGCGTGGCGCAGGCATCGAGGCTGGCGCAGGAGACGAAGGTGATCAGGTTGCGGCTGTCGCGGCGGAAGACCGTGACGGCGGCGTGGAGCTTGCCGGTGCGGCTGCCCCATTCGAGACCCGCGTCGTAGGACTTGCTGCGTTCCGCCCTGAGATCCGCGTTGCCGTAGTCGGACAGGAGCTGGAAGAGCGTGGGGGCCTTGAAGCCTTCGCCGTAGGAGGCGCGCAGGCGCAGGCTGTCCACCAATTCAAGCGTACCGTTGGCGCCGAAGGTCCACGCGGTGCCGAAGCGGCTGTGATCGTCGACGCGCACGCCCGCAGCGAGGCTGGCGCGCGCGCTGCTCCAGCCGAGCAGGGCGTGGCCGCTGGTGAGCCGGGCCTTCTGCTGCGCGTCGTAGGTGCCGGAATAGCGCGTCCATTCGCTGTCGCCGCCGAAATCGAGCGTGAAATCGGCGGGGAGGTTGAGGCGGCCGGTCAGGTCGACGCGCTCGGAGCGGCCCTTGTAGCCGTAGGAGGGGTCGGCGGAGTAGGTCGGGTCGTAGTAGTCGCGCTTGGTGTCAGACAGGGCGAAGCCAGTGTTGAGGGTAAGCACGGCGCCCGTGTAGCGCAGACCGACGCGGCCCGAGGCCTGGCGGGTCGTCTGGTATTCAGGCGTATCGCCGAATTCCACGTAGGTCGGCGGACCGAAGCCGTCGATGTCGGTGCGCGTGTCGGCATAGCGGGCCGAGGCGAGAACGGCGATCTCGTCGGTGAGGTTCACGCGGCCCCGGCCGCCGACGCGCCACTGGCGGAAGCCGTCGGGTTCGGTACCCGAAGCAGCGGCCGAAACGCCGTCGCTGCTGCTGTAGCCGCCGTTCAGGGTAAGCGCGGCGCGGTCGGAAGAAAGGCCGGCGGCGGCGTCAGCGGTGTAGGTATCGTGATTGCCGAGTTCGGCGCTGGCCTCGATGCCATCGAGTTCGCGCGACTGGACGGCGATCACGCCGCCGATCGCGGCGCTGCCCCAGACGATCGAGTTGGAGCCGCGCAGCACGTCGATGCGCTCGATCCCGCCGGGGGTGAGCGTGCCAAAATCGAAGCCGCCGGAGGGGGCCGAGACATCCTCGACGCGGACGCCGTCGACGAGGACAAGTACCTGTTCGGCATCAGAGCCGCGCAGGCGCACGCCGGTAAAGCTTCCGGGACCGCCATTGCGGGTGAGCGCGAGGCCGGGGACGCGCTCGAGGACGCGGGCGATGTCAGGGCCCTGAATCGACCGGATCTCGTCGGCGGCGATGACGGTGACCGGCTGGCCGACTCGGCTGACCAGGGTCTCGCTACCGGTAGCGATAACGGTAATTGCGGCGGGATCGGCACGGCGGTCGGCCACGACGACATCGTTGGCGGCCTGCGCAAGCGCCGGGCACGCGAACGCGACGGCGGAAACGGAAAGCAGGTACTTCTTCATGACTTGGACTCCCGGCCCATGAACGGAACTGCCGTTCATGGCGGGAGGAGCGCCGGGCCTTGATTGGCGCGCCTCGTCGCATGCGCCCGGTACACCCCGCCCGGCCGCGGAACGACAACCAAGGGCAGGTTTCCTGGCTTCCGGGTCACGGCTCGTCGCCCGCCTTCCCGGTGCTGGCCGAAGCCGACACCAGTGGCATGAATGGGCGACGCGCTATCCGGTTACAGTTGCGGGGGCAGCGCCGGAATCGAACCGGCTTCCCTCTTAGCCCGTGTTACCGGGCACCTCTGGCGTCGGCGCGCCACCTACCGGCATGTGCCGCCCGCTGCAAGAGCGACATCGCAGATAAAACGTTGGCAGGCCGGTTAACCCGTTGGCAGGGGTGTGTGCCGCATAGGGACAGCATCAAATGGGTGGGTGCGGACCCCGGCCCATCCGTCTAGCGCAAAACGGGATTTTTCCGGGATTCTTGCCGCCGCCATGCCTCTCGACCACGCCTATCGGCCGTTGGAGCTGCCCCCCGCCCCGGCGGGCGTGCAGCCCTGCGCGGTGCTGGCTGGCGAGCGACCGCGCGATTTCCAGGCGCGGATCAGGCGGCGCGACATGCGCTCGATCCGGCGCGCCTTGCGGGCGCCTTCGATGCTGCGCCAGAGGCTCGCCGGCATCGCGACATTTGGCGCGCTCGGCATGGTGCTGGGCCCGATCGGCTGGGCGCAGCCGGGCGGGATCGAGCCGGCGACCGCGCAAGAGCAAGTGACCGGGCACGAGCGGGTGGCGGGGCTGCAACCGTTCGAGCGCGGCGGCGACAGCTTCCCCGGTTCTGCCTTCTACTGGATGGCGCAGGACGACAGCGGGCTGGTTTCGCCCGCAGAAGCGCAATCGGCCTGGGACGACGGGCGCACCGAGGCACAGGGCGCGGGCGGCGGCGTGGCCCGACCGATCATGGCGACCGGCACGACCGACGACCGCTGGCGCGCGCTGCAATGCCTGACGGCGGCCATATATTACGAAGCGGCGAGCGAATCCGACGCGGGCCAGCGTGCGGTGGCGCAGGTCGTGCTCAATCGCGTGGCGCATCCCGCCTATCCGAACACCGTGTGCGGCGTCGTCTACCAAGGGTCGGAGCGACCGGGTTGCCAGTTCTCGTTCGCCTGCGACGGATCGCTGGCACGGAAGCCGATGCGGGCGTTCTGGGACCGGGCGCGGCGCGTCGCCGCCGACGCGCTGGCCGGATACGTCTATGCGCCGATAGGCCTCGCGACGCATTACCATACGACGGCGGTCCATCCCTACTGGGCGCCGAGCCTGGACTTCATCGGAACGATCGGCGCGCACCGCTTCTATCGCTGGGCGGGCGCGGCGGGCCGGCCCGCGGCATTCACCGCGCGCTATGCGGGCGGCGAGCCGGTGGCGGCACCCCATCCCCGCACGTGGACGCCCTCCCCCTCCGACGTTGCCGATCCCCTGGCGCTGGAAAAGGCCTTCGAGGAAGGGCGGATCGCGACAACGGGCGTGGTGGCCACCCCGGCGAGCATGACGCCTTTGGCGATGCCCCCGCAGCTTCCGCCCAAGCCCACGCAAAGCCTCGTGCGGCCGCAAGTCCTGCCGGGGGCGCGGCAGGATGCGACCCAGCCACCGGCTTCGGGAAGCGGGTCGGTCCTGCCGGGATACGAAAGCGCCAGTCGCTGGATCGCCCAACCCGGCTCCTGAACGCGCGCCCCGTTTATCTCCGGAAGTGCATTTGGCCGCCAGCGCGACCATGAATGCCCCCGTCGTTCCATCGCTGGAGTACGCTTCCTGCGCCCGGTGGGTGACGGCAGGAGGAGAACCGCCATGTCGTGGCATAGCGCCGCAGCCGCCTCGCAAACGGGGCTTGCCGCCCTTGCCGTGGCAATGCTGGCGCTGACCGGCTGCGGGGGCAGCGACGGCGGGTCACCGACACCGACGCCCACGGTAACGCCGGCCCCGACACCCACGCCAACGCCAACGCCAACTCCGACGCCCACCCCGACACCAACCCCGACGCCTACCCCCACTCCCACGCCGGGAGGCCTCGCGAGCTGGGACTGGATATTGCAAAGCCAGGGACTCCCGGCCACGCCACCCGCCGTGGCCTATCTCGACGTCGACGGCTTCGATACGCCCAAGAGCTACGTCACGCTGGCCAAGGCGGCGGGCACGAAGACGATCTGCTATCTGAACGTCGGCACGGCAGAGAACTTCCGCCCGGACTATTCCCAGTTTTCCGCGATTTCGGGCCTGCTCGGCAACAGCTATCCGGGGTTTTCCGGCGAACGCTATATCGACATCCGGCGCTATCCCGAGTTCATCCAGATCATGGACAACCGGCTGGTCATGTGCCGGGACAAGGGCTTCGACCTTGTCGAATTCGATGTGATGGACGCCTTCGAGGACGGTGCCTCCACGGTGGGCTTCCCGCTGACCGAAGCCGACATGATCGCATATGTGACCGCCCTGTCCGCGCGGGCGCGGGGCTATGGGCTGAAGCCGGTGCAGAAGAATGCAGGCGGTTCCTCGGCAAAGATCGTGACGCTGTTCGACGCGGTGCTGTTCGAGGATTGCGTTTTGGGCAACTTCTGCTCGGACGACGCGCCCTACATCGCCGCGGGCAAGCCGGCGTTCAACGCGGAGTATCCGGAAAACTGGGGCAGCTTCGACCGGGCCAGGGTTTGCGCCACATCCGCAGCGGCGAAGATTTCGACGATCATCACGGTTATCGACCTGGACCGCCCGGCGCCGGATCGATGTACCTGAGCGGATGATCGCGGCGTTTGCGCGGGATCGGCGCCCCCACGCTCGGCCTGCCGCAAAACCGTTTCACATCACATGGTTATCAGTTCCTTTACCTTGTCGTCAAAGACACCGTTAGCGCCCGGAAGGCTATCGGACGTGATGTGGAGGACGGTCTCGACCGTCGAGGAGATTATCTATCATGGTGCGCTTTGCCCCCCGTTACGGCATCATTTCGCCCTGCCTCGCACGTCCCGTGCAGGCGCGGCATCTGCGTGCGACGAACGACAACGCCGGCGCTCGAACCGGTTCGCGGCACGAGGACGACGCCGCACTGGACACCGCGCTGCGCCTGTTTGCGGCGCACGGATTCTCGGCAGCGGAACGTGCGCGCGACGCGGTGCTGATCGCACAGGTCAGCGAGGACGCCGCGCGGGCGGAATTCTGGCTGGACGTATGCCGTACGCTTGACCGGCGCATGGCGCGAGACGTCGTGATGCGACACGGAAGCTGACGACCCGTCCGCCAAGGCATTGACGACAGGAGCGATGGCCCCGGTGGAGACGCCGGGGCTTTTTCGTGTCCGGGGCCCCTTCACATCGGTCGGCGGGAGTCTCGGGAAGCGGGCTTCGACACCATATTGCTATTGCGAACTGTTATCGCAAAAAGCCCTAAACTAGCCGTTTTTCGCGGTTGCATTCGCTCGCCGAGGGGCCTACGGGCCGAGTCATTCGCCAGCACTTCCCTGTCTCGCGGGGCACGGGGAGGAACTGGGGCCGGTTGCCCGCCGGTTGTCTGTATGCTTGTCCCCGCGAACGGGAAAGGACCGTAAAGCATGGCACGCAAGAAGATCGCGCTGATCGGCGCGGGCAACATCGGTGGCACTCTTGCCCACCTCGCCGCCCAGAAGGAACTTGGCGACATCGTCCTGTTCGACGTCGTTGAAGGCGTGCCCCAGGGCAAGGCGCTCGACCTTTCGCAGTGCGGTCCGGTCGAAGGCTTCGACGCCAACATCATCGGCACCAACGACTACAAGGGCATCGCAGGCGCGGACGTGATCATCGTCACCGCCGGCGTCGCCCGCAAGCCCGGCATGAGCCGCGACGACCTGCTCGGCATCAACCTCAAGGTGATGAAGGCCGTCGGCGAAGGCATCCGCGACAACGCGCCCGACGCGTTCGTGATCTGCATCACCAACCCGCTCGACGCGATGGTCTGGGCGCTGCGCGAGTTCTCGGGCCTGCCCGCGAACAAGGTCGTCGGCATGGCCGGCGTGCTCGACTCGGCGCGCTTCAGCACGTTCCTGGCATGGGAATTCGGCGTCTCGATCCGCGACGTGAACACGTTCGTTCTCGGCGGCCACGGCGACACCATGGTTCCGGTCACCCAGTACTCGACCGTCAACGGCATCCCGGTGCCCGACCTCGTCAAGATGGGCCTGTCCACCCAGGAAAAGATCGACGCGATCGTGCAGCGCACCCGTTCGGGCGGCGGCGAGATCGTCGGGCTGCTCAAGACCGGTTCGGCGTTCTACGCGCCTGCCGCATCGGGCATCGCGATGGCCGAAGCCTATCTCAACGACCAGAAGCGCATCCTGCCCTGCGCCGCCTACGTTGACGGCGAATACGGCGTGAACGGTCTTTACGTCGGCGTGCCGGTGCTGATCGGCGCGAACGGCGTCGAGAAGGTGATCGAGATCGAACTCGACGACGAAGCCAAGGGCAACCTCCAGGTCTCCGTCGACGCGGTCAAGGAACTGCTGGAAGCCTGCAAGGGCATCGACCCCAGCCTCGCCTGATTTTCTGACACGATTTGACAGTTGCGCCCCATCCTCCCCTGGGGCCACCTGACTGCCGAGCCGCCCGTCCCGCAATCCAGACGCGACGGGTGGCAGAACCGGAAAGGAACGACATGAGCATTCTCGTCGACAAGAATACCAAGGTCATCACCCAGGGGATGACGGGTGCCACCGGCACCTTCCACACCGAACAGGCGCTGGCATACGGCACCCAGATGGTCGGCGGCGTGACGCCGGGCAAGGGCGGCACGACCCACATCGGCCTGCCCAACTTCAACACCGTTGCCGAAGCCAAGGCCGCGACCGGCGCGACTGCTTCGTGCATCTACGTTCCGCCGCCGTTCGCTGCCGATTCGATCCTCGAGGCGATCGACGCCGAGATGGAACTGATCGTCTGCATCACCGAAGGCATCCCGGTCCTCGACATGGTCAAGGTGAAGCGCGCCCTTTCCGGTTCGAAGAGCCGCCTGATCGGTCCCAACTGCCCCGGCGTCCTGACCCCGAACGAATGCAAGATCGGCATCATGCCGGGCTCGATCTTCAAGAAGGGTTCGGTCGGCGTCGTCTCGCGTTCGGGCACCCTCACCTATGAAGCGGTGTTCCAGACCTCGAACATCGGCCTGGGCCAGACCACCGCTGTCGGCATCGGCGGCGACCCGGTCAACGGCACCAACTTCATCGACGTGCTGGAACTGTTCCTGGCCGACGACGAAACCAAGTCGATCATCATGATCGGCGAAATCGGCGGTTCGGCCGAAGAAGAAGCGGCACAGTTCCTCAAGGACGAAGCCAAGCGCGGTCGCAAGAAGCCGATGGTCGGTTTCATCGCCGGTCGCACGGCGCCTCCGGGCCGCCGCATGGGCCACGCCGGCGCGATCGTCTCGGGCGGCCAGGGCGGCGCCGAAGACAAGATCGCGGCGATGGAAGAGGCCGGCATCCGTGTCAGCCCCTCGCCTTCGCTGCTCGGCGAAACGCTTGCCGAAGTGCTGAAGGAACGCGTCTGATCGCGTGAATGCCATCGCCCGGTAGGCCACCTTACGTAGGGGGCCGCCGGGCGGTTGCTTCAAGATTTTCCGGTAGGCGACCGAAACGGATGCGGCCTGCCGAAGTACGGATTTTTGCGCGCTCGCTCGCGACGCGCCGGAAGGGTCGGCCCTGCTTGCGTGCAGGGCGGAGAAAATGTCCGAAGCCCCCAACCTCCCCGGGGGGACCAGGAGTTGATGATGGGTTCTGAACTGCACGATTTCGACGTGGATCCCGCTCAGGAAGGTCCGCAGCCCGGTCCTTCGTGGCAGAGCAAGCGCTGGCCGATCACCGATGCGGCGGCGGGCGACGACCTGACCCAGGCGATGGACCCGATGGCGCTCAGGCTCGTCATCCAGAAGTCCGCGAAGAAGGGCGGCGCGCCGCTCGACGAGGCCGCGCTGCAGCAGGCCGCGATGGACGCGATCCGCGCGATGACCCTGATCCGCACGTACCGCGTGCGCGGGCATCTCGCCGCCGACCTCGACCCGCTGGGCCTTGCCCGCCAGAAGCTGCCGGCCGACCTTTCGCCCGAATACTATGGCTTCACCGCCGCCGACATGACCCGCAAGGTCTATCTCGGCGGGGCGCTGGGGCTGGAATGGGCGACGGTGAACGAACTCGTCGCGATCCTGCGCGCCAACTACTGCGGGCATGTTGGCTTCGAGTACATGCACATCTCCGACGTGGAGGAGCGCCGCTTCATCCAGGACCGCATCGAGGGCGGCGACAAGTCGATCGACTTCACCCCCAACGGCAAGAAGGCGATCCTCGCCGCTGTCGTTCGCGGCGAGCAGTACGAGAAGTTCCTCGGCAAGAAGTACGTCGGCACCAAGCGCTTCGGCCTCGACGGCGGCGAATCGATGATCCCGGCGCTGGAAGCGCTGATCAAGTACGGCGGGCAGCTCGGCGTGCGCGAGATCGTCTACGGCATGGCCCACCGCGGTCGCCTCAACGTACTCGCCAACGTGATGGCCAAGCCCTATCGCGTGATCTTCCACGAGTTCTCGGGCGGATCGGCCAACCCCGAGGACGTGGGCGGATCGGGCGACGTGAAGTACCACCTCGGCACCTCGACCGACCGCGAGTTCGACGGGATCAAGGTTCACATGAGCCTGGTGCCCAACCCCTCGCACCTCGAGACGGTCGATCCGGTGGTGCTCGGCAAGGTCCGCGCGCAGCAGGTCTTCCGCGACGACATCGGTGACGATGTGGGCCCCGACGCGCGCCACAAGCAGGTCCTGCCCGTGCTGATCCACGGCGACGCGGCCTTTGCCGGACAGGGCATCGTGTGGGAGTGCTTCGGCCTTTCGGGCGTGAAGGGCTACAACACCGGCGGTTGCATCCACTTCATCATCAACAACCAGATCGGCTTCACCACCAGCCCGCAGTTCTCGCGCGGGTCGCCCTACCCCTCGGACGTCGCCAAGGGCGTCCAGGCGCCGATCATCCACGTCAACGGCGACGATCCGGAAGCCGTGACCTTCGCCTGCAAGCTGGCGATCGACTACCGCCAGAAGTTCGGCCGCGACATCGTGGTCGACATGTGGTGCTACCGCCGCTTCGGCCACAACGAAGGCGACGAGCCTTCGTTCACCCAGCCGCTGATGTACGCGAAGATCCGCCAGCATCCGGGCGTGAGCGACATCTACGCCAAGCGCCTCGTCGCCGAGGGCGTGATCGACGCGAACCACAAGGGCGAGGTCGAAAGCCACTTCACCGCGACGCTCGAGACCGAGTTCGAGGCGTCCAAGGGCTACAAGGCCAACGAGGCCGACTGGTTCGGCGGTCGCTGGTCGGGGCTGAACAAGCCCGCCGACCCCGTCACCGCGCGCCGCAACGTGGCGACCGGCATCGACCAGAAGATGTTCGACAGCCTGGGCCGCACGCTGACCACCGTCCCCGAGGACCTGACCGTCCACAAGACGCTGGGCCGCGTGATCGACGCCAAGCGCGAGATGTTCACGAGCGGACAGGGCTTCGACTGGGCGACCGGCGAGGCACTGGCGTTCGGCAGCCTCGTGATGGAAGGCTATGGCGTGCGCCTCTCGGGCCAGGACTGCGGACGCGGCACCTTCAGCCAGCGCCACGCGGTGTGGGTCGACCAGAAGGACGAGCGCAAGTACGTGCCGCTGACGACGCTGCCGCACGGCTCGTTCGAGGTGCTCGACAGCCCGCTTTCCGAATATGGCGTGCTCGGCTTCGAGTATGGCTATGCCAGCGCCGACCCGAAGAGCCTGGTGCTGTGGGAAGGCCAGTTCGGCGACTTCGCCAACGGCGCGCAGATCGTGATCGACCAGTACATCGCCGCATCCGAAGCCAAGTGGCTGCGCGCCAACGGCCTCGTCATGCTGCTGCCGCACGGGTACGAAGGCCAGGGGCCGGAGCATTCGTCGGCACGTCTGGAGCGCTATCTGCAGCTCTGCGCGGAAGACAACCTCCAGGTGTGCAACATCACCACGCCGGCCAACTACTTCCACGTGCTGCGCCGGCAGATGCACCGTCCGTTCCGCAAGCCGCTCATCATCATGACGCCCAAGAGCCTGCTGCGCCACCCGATGGCAAAGTCGGTCGCTTCGGACTTCATCGGCGAAGGGCACTTCATGCGCATCCTTTCGGACACGAACGGCGCGGCGGACAAGGACACCCGCCGGGTCGTGCTGTGTTCGGGCAAGGTCGCATACGACCTGATCGAGGCGCGCAACGCGGCCGAGCTTGCGGACGTACAGGTCATCCGCCTCGAGCAGCTCTACCCCTTCCCCGGCGAGCCCCTGGCCCTGCGCCTTTCGCGCATGCCCAACCTCGAGGAAGTGGTGTGGTGCCAGGAAGAGCCGAAGAACAACGGTTCGTGGTTCTTCGTCGAGCCGCTGATCGAGGAATCGCTGAAGGCCGCGAAGAGCAAGGTGGCGCGCCCGCGTTATGCAGGTCGCCACGCCTCGGCATCGCCCGCAACGGGCCTCGCCAGCCGTCACGCCAGCGAGCAGGGCGCGCTTGTCGCCGATGCGCTTGGCCTGTCGGTTCGCGGCGAGATCCGTCGCCAGAAGAAGCATTGAGCCGGGTAGGTTTTCCTTCTCCCCAAGGAACGTGAGATATGTCGATTGAAGTGAAGGTTCCGACGCTGGGTGAAAGCGTCAGCGAAGCAACCGTCGGCCAATGGCTGAAGAAGCCCGGCGAAGCCGTGGCGCTGGACGAGCCCATCGTCAGCCTGGAGACCGACAAGGTCGCGGTCGAAGTGCCCGCACCTGCCGCAGGCGTGCTTGGCGCGCTGGTGGCGAACGAGGGCGACACCGTTGCGGTCGGCGCACTGCTTGCGCTGATCGAGGACGGCGTGGCGGCGGCGGGCGCACAGGCCCCTGCCCCGCGCACCGAAGCGCCGGTTCCGCCCGCTTCGGCATCGGAAGCCCCTGCCGCTCCGGCAGGCGACGCCGCCGTGCTTTCGCCCGCCGTGCGCCGCGCGGTGCTGGAATACGGTATCGACCCGTCGACCGTTAAGGGCACCGGCAAGGACGGCCGCCTGACCAAGGAAGACGTCATGGCCGCCGCCGCCGCCAAGCAGGCCGCGCCCGCCGCTGCGGTTTCGGCCCAGGCCGCAACCCCCGCGGCGGCTCCGGCCGGTGGTCGCAACGAAGAGCGCGTCAAGATGACGCGCCTGCGCCAGACCATCGCCAAGCGCCTCAAGAGCGCGCAGGAAACCGCCGCCCTGCTCACCACGTTCAACGACGTGGACATGAGCGCGGTGATGGAAGCGCGCGCCAAGTACAAGGACGTGTTCGAGAAGAAGCACGGCGTGAAGCTGGGCCTCATGTCGTTCTTCGCCAAGGCTTCGGTCCTGGCGCTGAAGGACATCCCCTCGGTCAACGCGCAGATCCAGGGTGATGAGATCGTCTACTTCGACTACGTGGACATCTCGGTCGCGGTCTCGGCCCCGAACGGGCTGGTCGTGCCGGTGGTGCGCGACGTCGACAAGATGAGCTTCGCCGACATCGAGAAGTCGATCGCCGACTATGGCAAGAAGGCACGCGATGGCGCGCTGACCATGGCAGACATGGCGGGCGGCACGTTCACCATCTCGAACGGCGGCGTTTTCGGGGGCCTGATGTCGACCCCGATCATCAACCCGCCGCAGTCGGCCGTGCTTGGCCTGCACCGCATCGAGGATCGCCCGGTCGTGCGCAACGGCGAGATCGTGATCCGCCCGATGATGTACATCGCGCTGTCCTACGACCATCGCATCATTGACGGACGCGAGGCGGTTACGGCACTCAAGACGATCAAGGAAGCGATCGAGGATCCGACGCGCCTGCTGATCGATCTGTGATCCGAGCCACGCCTACTGACTTGAATCTAAGGCCGTTCGTGCTGAGCTTGGCGAAACACGAACGTGCAACGGAGCCGGAAAATGGCTGAATACGATTACGACGTTCTTTTCATCGGTGCCGGTCCCGGCGGTTATGTCGGAGCCATCCGCACGGCGCAGCTCGGACTGAAGACGGCTTGCGCCGAAGGGCGCGAGACGCTGGGCGGGACCTGCCTGAACGTCGGGTGCATTCCGTCGAAGGCGCTGCTGCACGGTTCCGAGAAGTTCGACGAAGCCAGGAACGGCACTTTCGCCAGCTATGGCATCAAGACCGGCGCGGTCGAACTCGACCTCGACGCGATGCAGGCGCAGAAGGCGGATTCGGTAAAGAGCCTGACGGGCGGCATCGAGTTCCTGTTCAAGAAGAACAAGGTGACCTGGCTCAAGGGCTATGCCGCGTTCGAGGACGCGCACACGGTGACCGTCGCCGGCCAGAAGGTGACCGCGAAGAACATCGTCATCGCCACCGGTTCGAGCGTGACCCCGCTGCCGGGCGTGACCGTGGACAACGACGCGGGCGTGATCGTGGACAGCACTGGCGCACTGGCGCTGAACCGCGTGCCGCAGCACCTGGTGGTGATCGGCGGCGGCGTGATCGGGCTTGAGCTGGGTTCGGTGTGGCGTCGCCTGGGCGCGAAGGTCACCGTGGTCGAATTCCTCGACCAGTTGCTGCCCGGCATGGACGGCGACGTTCGCAAGGAAGCGGCCAAGATCTTCAAGAAGCAGGGCATGGAGCTGAAGCTCGGCACCAAGGTGACGGGCGTTGCGGTGAATGGCGGGACGGCGACGCTGACCGTCGAACCATCGAAGGGCGGCGAAGCGTCGACGATCGAGGCCGACTGCGTGCTGGTCGCCATTGGCCGCCGTCCCAACGTGGACGGCCTCGGGCTCGACAAGATCGGACTTGAACTGAACGCACGCGGGCAGATCGAGACCGACCACGACTTTGCCACGAAGATCCCCGGCGTATGGGCGATCGGCGACGTGATCCCCGGCCCGATGCTGGCGCACAAGGCCGAGGACGAAGGCATCGCCGTGGCCGAGAACATCGCAGGGCTTACCGGCATCGTGAACCATGACGTGATCCCGGGTGTGGTCTACACCATGCCGGAGTTCGCGGGCGTGGGGCTTACGGAAGAAGCGGCCAAGGAACGCGGCGAGATCAAGGTTGGCAAGTTTCCGATGCTGGCCAACAGCCGCGCAAAGACCAACCACGAGCCGGACGGTTTCGTGAAGGTCATTTCCGACGCCAAGACCGACCGCGTGCTGGGCGTGTGGTGCATCGCGAGCGTTGCCGGCACGATGATCGCGCAGGCGGCGCAAGCCATGGAATTCGGCGCGACAAGCGAAGACATCGCCTATACCTGCCATGCGCACCCGACCCATTCGGAAGCGCTGAAGGAAGCCGCCATGGCGGTCACGGGCAAGCCGATCCACATGTGATCGCGCCCGGATTACGGCGATGAACGGGGCCGTCCTTCGGGGCGGCCCTTTTCGTTTGTGCCCTGCTGCCGACGGCGTTAACCGCAGGGTTTGAATCCAAGGAGTGCCACGATGGCCATCAAGCTGACCCTGACCGAAGACGAAACCGAAATCCTGATCGACGCGCTGGAAGCCGATCTGGAAGGCTATGTCGAAGCGGCCAAGGAAGCGCGCGGCAACAACAACCGCGAAGACGTGAAGACCTTTACCGAGGCGGCCGAGCGCATCCAGGCGCTGAAGGGCAAGCTGGAAGCGCTGCTGGGCGACTGAGCGCGGTGCGCCTCGCACAGCGACTGGGCCTGCGGCATCCGCTGATACAGGCACCGATGGCGGGGACATCCACCCCCTCCCTTGCCGCTGCCGTGTGCGAGGCGGGCGCGCTGGGGTCCGTCGCGGTGGGTGCGGTCGATGCCGGGACGGCGCGAACGATGATCGCCGACCTGCGGGCGCGGACCGCGCGGCCGTTCAACGTCAATGCCTTCGTCCACCACAGGGCCCTGCGCGACCTTGCGGCGGAACAGGCATGGATCGCGGCGATGGCGCCGCTGTTCGAACGGTTCGGGGCCGCGCCACCTGCCGCGTTGAACGAGATCTACCGTTCGCTGAACGACGATCCGGACATGCTGGCAGTGCTGGTGGAGGCCGCGCCTGCGGTGGTGAGCTTCCATTTCGGACTGCCGACGGACGAGGCCATCGCCGCGTTGAAGGCGCGTGGGTGCATGCTGATGGCGAGCGCCACGTCGCTTGCCGAGGCCGAGGCGGCGGTCGCGGCCGGCATGGATGCGGTAGTCGCACAAGGGTTCGAGGCGGGCGGCCACCGGGGCGTATTCGATCCCGAAGCGCCGGACGAACGGATGCCGACGCTTGACCTGGTGCGGTTGCTGTCGTCCCGGCTGGACGTTCCCGTAATCGCGGCGGGCGGGATCATGGACGGGGCGGACATACGCCGCGCACTGGACGCCGGAGCGGATGCGGCACAACTTGGCACGGCATTCGTGGGCTGTCCCGAAAGCGCGGCGGACGCCGGCTATCGCGCGATGCTGGCGCGGGCCAAGGGCACGACGCTGACGGCGGCGATATCGGGGCGCCCCGCCAGGTGCCTCGACAACGATTTCGTCGCGTGGGCGCGCGATACCGATGCGCGCGTGCCCGGCTATCCGGTGACGTACGATGCCGGAAAGGCGCTGATCGCGGCGGCAAAGGGCGCGGGCGAATGCGGGTTCGGCGCGCATTGGGCCGGAACGCAGTTCGCGCGCGCGCGGCCCATGCCCGCAGGGGAACTGGTCATGCTTCTGGCGCAGGAGGCCGGGTTCGATGCCTGAAATGCCGAGCGCCGACCTTTCCTACCTGATCGGACTGCTCGACCTTGCGGGCATTGCCGTCTTCGCGCTGACCGGGGCGCTGCTGGCGGCGCAACTGCGGCAGACCTTCGTGACCATGGCATTCTTCGCGCTGGTGACGGGCGTGGGCGGCGGATCGGTGCGCGATCTGCTGATCGGGGCGCCAGTGTTCTGGGTTCGCGATCCGTGGGTGGCGCCGGTGTGCCTTGGCGTGGCGCTGGTCGCATGGTTCACGCCGCACCGCTGGTGGGAGCGGCCCGTGCTGGAATGGGCGGACGCGGCGGGGCTTGGCGCCTATGCAGTGCTGGGCACGGTGAAAGCCCTGGCGTTCGGCGTGCCACCTGTTCCGGCGGTACTGATGGGAGTGATCACCGGGTGCGTCGGCGGGATCATCCGCGACGTGCTTGCGGGCCGCCCGTCGATCCTGATGCGGCCGGAACTCTACGTGACGGCGGCAGCGCTTTCGTCGGGGCTCTGCGCGGCGGGCGCGGCGCTGGGGCTCGCGAAAGGGCTGGTTTGGCCGGTCGCGGCGATGGCGGGGTTTGCGCTGCGCGGCGCGGCGATCTGGTGGCGACTGGGCTTGCCGACATATTCGGCGGAGCGCGAGGGCTGACCACGGCGTCCTCCGCCCCCTCCCGCAAGCGGGAGGGGCGAGAGTGCCGTCAGCCGATCATTTCAACGACGACCTTGCCCATGGCCTGCCGGTTTTCCAGCGTGGCGATGGCTTCGCGGCCCTGTTCGAGCGAGAAGCGCTGCGAGACGCGTGGGTTGATCTTGCCGGCCTTGAGCAGGGCGAACAGTTCCTCGACCTCGGCCTTGAAGGCGGCGGGTTCGCGCGCGGTCCACGCCCCCCAGAACACGCCGCAGACGTCGCAGGACTTGAGCAACGTGAGGTTGAGCGGGAGCTTGGCGATGCCCGCCGGGAAGCCGACCACGAGGAAACGGCCCTCCCATGCGATGGCACGCAGGGCGGGCTCGGAATAGTCGCCGCCGACGATATCGTAGACGATGTCCGCGCCGTTCGGGCCGCAGGCGGCCTTGAACTGGTCGGCCAGCGCCTTGGACTGGGCCTTGTCGAAAGGCGGCCGGCCGTAGATGACGACGTCGTCAGCGCCGGCCTCGCGCACGACCTGCGCCTTCTCCTCGCTCGACACGGCGGCGATGACGCGGGCGCCGAAGGCCTTGGCGAGTTCGACGGCCGAAAGCCCGACGCCGCCAGCCGCGCCGAGGACGAGCACCGTGTCGCCGGCCTTGATATGGCCGCGATCCTTGAGGCCGTGGATCGTCGTGCCGTAGGTCATCAGCAGTGAGGCGCCGGTGGCGTAGTCGACGCCGTCGGGCAGCGGAAACAGGCGCGCGACCGGGGCAATGACCTTTTCGGCAAGGCCGCCGCTGCCGATCATCGCGATTACGCGGTCGCCAACCTTCCAGCCGGTGACGCCCTCGCCCAGCGCCTCGATCTCGCCCGCCAGTTCGCTGCCCGGCGCATAGGGGCGCTCGGGCCGGAACTGGTAGAGGTCGCGGATCATCAGGGTGTCGGGGAAGTTTATCGAGCAGGCATGGACCCGCACCAGCACTTCGCCCTTGCCCGGCACCGGATCGGGCAGATCGTCGAGCACGAGGGTTTCGGGGCCGCCTGCCGCGTGGGTGCGCAGAGCCTTCATCGTTCATTCTCCCTAAGCCATGCGGAATCGGTCCGCTTGGCCACAGGGAAGCAAGTTTTGGACGGCTTGGGAAGCCCCCTTAACCGAGCACTTAAGCTGCCGCTACGGCATCGGTTCCCTTGGCAAGGAACGGGAGGCTTTCCCGCATTCGGGCCTCGTGCGTGGCAATGGCATCGCCGCGCGCCATGGTCAGGCCGACCTCGTCGAGGCCGTTGGCAAGGCAGTGCTTGCGGAAGGGGTCGATCTCGAACGAGAAGCGATCCTGGAACGGGGTGGTGACGGTCTGCGCCTCGAGGTCGATCGAGACGGGATCGGTCTGCGCGACTTCCATGAGCCGGTCTATGGCCTCCTGCGGGAGGACGACGGTGAGGATGCCGTTCTTGAACGCGTTGCCCGAGAAGATGTCGGAAAACGACGGCGCGATGACCGCCTTCACGCCCATGTCGAGCAGCGCCCAGGCGGCGTGTTCGCGGCTGGAGCCGCAGCCGAAGTTGTCGCCCGCGATGAGGATCGGCGAGCCGGCGAACTCGGCGCTGTCGAAGATGTTGTCAGGATCGGCGCGCAGCGCCTCGAACGCACCGCGACCAAGGCCCTGACGGGTAATCGTCTTGAGCCACCTGGCGGGAATGATCACGTCGGTATCGACGTTCTTGCGGCCGAACGGGATAGCCCGTCCCTCGATCTGCTTCACCGGTTCCATGCCGTCGCTATAGCTTGCACAATCGGTGATGCAACCGGGGTTTGGCGCAAGAATGTTGCGGGTCAGTCCGTCTCGGGGGTGTCGGACGGAGGGGTCTTGGGTTGGGTCTTTTCGGCGCGTTCCTTGCGGCGCGAGGCATAGAGCAGGGCCGCAGCCAGCGCCGCCGAGCCGATCGCCGCGCCCGCCATTGCTGCCTTGCCGGTCCAGTCCGTCTTCTTGGTCACGCATCACACTCCTGAATTGCAGCCACCAAGATTGGCCGCTCCGCGCGCGAATGCAAGGATCAGCCGAGGAATTTCCGCAGGTTCGACCAATGGACGAGCTTCTCGGCATACGTCAGCGCGGCGTGGGCCGGGCTGCTGGACGGCAGGCGGACAAGTTCGACCTGCCCTGCCCCGGCAAGTTCCCGGGCCCCGATGGCGGCAGACTTCGCGCCATTGAATGCCACGCAGCGCAGTGCGGGAAGATGCGTGACAAGATCGCCCAAGGGGTTCGCCTCGACCTCGCGGATGGCGGTATCGAGACTGCCGCGCCGCCGCGCGGAGCCGATCGCATCCCACAGGCCGATGCCGTGTTCGCGCAGCAACGCCAGCCTCTCGTCATAACCGCGAACGGCAAGGTCGCTGCCGATCACCTCGCCCACCAGCCGCCAGAACTGGTTGCGCGGATTGGCGTAATAGCGCGCGGCAGCCAGGCTTGCCTCGCCGGGCAGACTGCCGAGGATCAGGACCCTGGTGCGTTCATCGACGACCGGGGCAAAGGACGACTTGCGCCCTTCGGCCTGCGTCAACGCTCGACCAGCGGGCTCACCGGATCGCGTTCCGTTTCCCACTGATTCCACTTGCCGTCCATACCGGGATGGTCGAGCGCCCCTTCGCGCATGGCGGCGGCGGCCTGCGCTGCGGGAAGCGGCGGGAGCGGGCCGTTGTCGCCCAGCATCAGTTCGTCGCCGAGCAGGCGGAAGCCCTTGTCAGCGGGGCGAAAGGCCTGGACGACGGTCATCACGCTGCCGCCATACTGGACGACATCGATGACGAGCGCGTCGACGTCGCCCGTTGGCGTTCCGACCTTGACCTGCCGCGCGATGGCGCAATCGGGCCACTGCGCCGCGCCGCCGGTGACGAAGGCGCGCGCGGCTTCGTCCTGTTCCTTGGGGTTGGTCCCGTCGAAGCTGTTGAGGACGCGGTTGCCATCGGCGCGCATGCACAGCGACTGGGGCTGATAATGGCCGCCGGGCGGCAGATCCGACGCCGTCCAGAACGCATGGGCCATGAGGAACCCCGCGAGCTGGAGCGCGGCTGTCGGAAGTGCCGGCATTTCCGCGTCAGGCCATCAGCTTGCGCACGTCCGTCAGCCTGCCGGTAACGGCAGCGGCCGCCGCCATCGCCGGGCTGACGAGGTGCGTGCGCGCGCCGGGGCCCTGGCGGCCGACGAAGTTGCGGTTGGAGGTCGAAGCGCAGCGTTCGCCCGCTGGCACCTTGTCCGGGTTCATGCCGAGACAGGCCGAACATCCGGGCTCGCGCCATTCGAAGCCGGCTTCGATGAACACGCGGTCGAGGCCTTCCTCTTCCGCCTGCTTCTTCACCAGCCCCGAGCCGGGCACCACGATGGCCCACTTCACGTTGTCCGCCTTCTTGCGGCCCTTCAGGATCGCGGCAGCGGCGCGCATGTCCTCGATGCGGCTGTTGGTGCACGAGCCGATGAAGATGTTCTGCACCTCGACGTCCTCCATGCGCTGGCCGGGAACGAGGCCCATGTATTCGAGGCTCGCGCGGGCGGCTTCCTGCTTGGAGGGATCTGCGAAGGATTCAGGCGCGGGGACGAGGCCGGAGATCGGCAGCACGTCTTCCGGGCTGGTGCCCCAGGTGACGGAAGGAGCGATGTCCTTCGCGTCGATCACGACGACCTTGTCATAGGTCGCGCCGGGATCTGTCGCGAGGCTCTTCCACCACGCGACGGCCTTGTCCCAGTCCTCGCCCCTGGGCGCGTAGGGACGGCCCTTGAGATAGGCGAAGGTCTTTTCGTCCGGAGCGCAAAGGCCCGCGCGCGCGCCGTGCTCGATCGCCATGTTGGAGATGGTCAGGCGACCCTCGATCGACAGGTCGCGGATGACGGAGCCGGTGTACTCGATGACCGAGCCGGTGCCGCCAGCCGCGCCGAGCACGCCGGTGATGTGCAGGACGACATCCTTGGCCGTGACGCCCGGGGTCAGTTCGCCCTCGACGCGCACTTCCATCGTCTTCGACTGCTTGAGCAGCAGGGTCTGCGTGGCGAGGACGTGCTCGACCTCGCTCGTGCCGATGCCGAAGGCCAGCGCACCCAGGCCGCCGTGGCAGGCGGTGTGGCTGTCGCCGCAGACGATCGTCGCGCCGGGGAGCGAGAAGCCCTGTTCCGGGCCGACGACGTGGACGATGCCCTGCTCGTCATCGGCATCGCCGATATAGCGGATGCCGAATTCGGGGGCGTTGCGCTCCAGCGCCTCGAGCTGCTGGGCCGATTCGGGATCGGCGATGGGCACGCGCCGGCCATCGGCGGTACGGCGCGCGGTGGTCGGCAGGTTGTGGTCTGGCACCGCAAGCGTGAGATCGGGACGGCGCACCTTGCGGCCGGCGGCGCGAAGCGCCTCGAAGGCCTGCGGGCTGGTCACTTCGTGGACGAGGTGACGGTCGATGTAGATGAGGCAGGTGCCATCATCACGGCGTTCGACGACGTGGGCGTCCCAGATCTTCTGGTAGAGCGTGCGGGGTGCGGTGCTGGACATGGATCAAGCGGTTAGGCCCGCCTTTGCTGCAATTCAAGCAGGAAAGGGCGGGCCTTGATGCGGCGCGGCGCAATTTTGTTACGCCGCGCGCTTACTTTCGGGCAGAGGATCAGCCGCGACGGCCGTCGCGGTCCCACTTCTCGGCGCGCAGACGCTGAGTGATGTTGGCGACGCGGCGTTCGAGCGTGCGATATTCGCCCGCCGAAAGCCCACGGTTGGCATAACGGGTATAGGTGGCCTTGAGGTCGCGCGCATCGCGGCGCAGGCCCTGCGCCTCGCGGGGCGAGATGGCGCGATTGCGCTGGGCACGGTCGATGCGGTTGTCGAGCTGCCAGATGTCGCGGCGGATCTCGGCGTTGCGACCAGGCGTCATGTAGGCCGCTTCGGCGCGGTTGCCGCCCGGATAGCGGTCGTTGTCGTGGGCCAGCGCCGGGGTGGCAATGCCGGCGACGAGGGTCGAGAGAACGGCAGCGAGAACAGTCTTGCGCATGAGGTTTCCTCCTTGAATGCGTTGAGGCAAAACTGCCGTCCGGCGGCTGAACGCCAGCCAAACGACCCGTCGCGACTTTCGGGCAAATTGTAAGAAAGTGTCGCCCCGCAAACGGCCCCGGTGTATGGGCGGGGCCATGCAGACGCTTGCCGCGATCCTCATTGTCCTGGGCACGGTCCTCGCGATGGAATTCGTCGCGTGGTCGAGCCACAAGTACATCATGCACGGCTTCGGCTGGGGCTGGCACCGCGACCATCATGAGCCGCACGAAGGGTTTCTCGAGAAGAACGATCTCTACGCCATTGTCGGCGCGGCGCTTTCGATCCTGATGTTCGCGCTGGGCAGCCCGATGATCATGGGCGCGGATGCCTGGTGGCCGGGCACGTGGATCGGCCTGGGCGTCCTGTTCTATGGCGTGATCTATACGCTGGTGCATGACGGGCTGGTCCACCAGCGCTGGTTCCGATGGGTCCCGAAGCGCGGCTATGCCAAGCGGCTGGTCCAGGCGCACAAGCTTCACCACGCCACGATCGGCAAGGAAGGCGGCGTCAGTTTCGGCTTCGTCTTCGCGCGCGACCCTGCGGTGCTGAAGCAGGAACTGCGGGCCCAGCGCGAGGCAGGCATCGCCGTTCTGCGCGAGGCAGTGGACGGCTAGGCGGCGTTCGAGACGTTCTTACGCCAGTCTGATCTCGTTCAGCACGCCCTTCGCGAGGTTGCGGAAGCGCAAGGCGTCCGAAACGGATATGTCCTGATTGTGGGCAGCCGCATTCCTGAGGCGGCGCATTTCGCCGATCATGCCAATGGTCCGGGCCGGCAGGATGCCGCGCTTCTGAAGCGCACGTCCCGCGTCCGCAGCGTCGGCGCTGGCCAACTGGTGCGCATGGGCGAGCGCCTGCAAGGCTTCCTCGACGCGCGACCACGAATCCAGCACGGCCGCGTTGGGCGACAGATCAAGAAGCTGAAGAAACCGGCCATGATCGCCGGAAAGGGCGATTTCCGGGCCGCTGTCGGGCGCCGTGGGAACCGGGGGAGCTTCGGATTCGAGCCGGTCGAGCTTGCGGGCGAAGCGGGCGGACTTGTCGCCCCAGCTCAGTTCGTCGAGCCGGCCAAGCAGGGTCGTCAGGTGGGGGCGGAAAAGGAGCGCGATCACGAACGCGGCGACCGGCCAGGCAAGCGCGCCGAGGACCGTTGCCGACCATGCCAGCCAGTCCTGCCCCCCGCTGCCCTGCCCGACCGTCAATGTGATCACATTCCTTCTCCGCCAGCGAATCCGTGAACCCGCCCATAGCAGAAAAAGAACAAAACAAGAACTTATTCAGCCACTTCGCGGCTCCGCCACGGCGCGCAGCCATCGACCGACGGGCTTTTCCAGCCAGCGGTGGAGTACCAGGCCCGCGACGAGCGAGCCCGCCATCGTGCCGGTGACGAAGACCGCCTCGCCCAGCGCTCCATATGGCCAGCGGAAATGCCGCCAGACCGTCTGGACCACTTCCATCAGCGGCATGTGGACAATGTAGACCGCGTAGGAGATGTCGCCCCCGAGCCGCCAAAGGCCGGGCGCGGGCAAGGTGAACGGGCCGAGGACGGTCGCGGCGAGAAGGAGCCAGCCGGCGACGCCCCAGGTCAGCAGCCGCTTCCATGCCGGAAAATCCGGCAGTAGGCCCGCGTGGTCGGGAAGGATCAACGCCAGTGCCGCGCCCGCCATCGCCAGCCGGACAGGCACCGGCAGGCGCGTGCCGGCGTGGTAGACAAGCGCGAGCGCCATTCCGCCAGCGAATTCGAGGACCATCGGATCGGTCCAGAACGCCAGCGGCTGCGGCAGCGGGAGGAGAGCTCCGGCCAGCACCCCGAGCGCCAGCGCGGCGCCGACACGAAGTACCGTCGAACGCGCCCCCGAGGCGAGGCATCCGGCGAAGAGCGCGTAGAACAGCATCTCGAAGTTGAGCGTCCAGCCGGCTTCGATCGGCGGCACCATGCGTCCGTGGGCGGTCTCGAGCGGATGGGGAATGAAGGCCAGCGCGCTGAGCGTCGAGGCAAGATCCGGCGGGACGGCGAAGCGCATACGCCAGGCGACGAGGCCCAGCGTCGCGGCCCAGTAGAGCGGCACGATGCGGACGATCCGGCGGACGAGGAAATGGCGGCGGGCCCCGGTCCGGCCGAAGACGGGCTGCATCGAAACGACCATGACGAAACCGGATATGGCGAAGAAGAGATCGACCCCCGCCCCGCCCGCCGCGAGGAAGCCCGGCCTTTCCAGGTTCACGCCACGGAACTGGCCGAGATAATAGGCGAATATCTCTGCATGGAACGCGAGGACCGCGAAGGCCGCGACGAAACGCAGCATCTGCACCGATACGATTCGGGGCTGCCCGTCGCCCGTTGCCGTCATTCGGCGCGGGTCCAGATCCATGTGCCGGTCACGCCGAGGACCGCGGCGGGCATGAGCACCCAGGGCCACCCGGCCGTCACGGCGGTAAGGAGCACGCCCGCCCCCATGGCGAGAAGCGCGCCCTTCTTCGCCCGGCGCGAGATCGCGCGCCGTTCGCGCCACTGACGCAAGGGCGGGCCATAACGGGGGTGATCGAGCAGGCGCTGCTCCCAGGCCGGATTGGAGCGCGCGAAGCAGAACGTGGCGAGGAGGAGGAACGGGACGGTCGGAAGGATAGGCAGGAACGCGCCAATCGCACCGAACATCACGCTGAGGATTCCGCCCGCTAGATAGAGGTGGCGGCGCAACCTCCCTGCCCCGCGCCTCAGGCCGTGGCCGCGATGCGCGCGGCGTGCTCGCGCACCAGCGCAATCATGTTGGGCACGCCCTGGGTGCGGTTGGACGACAGCTGCCGCTTGAGATCGAACGGCGCGAGCGCTTCGGCGATGTCGCTTTGCGCAACTTCGGCGGCGGGCCGGTCCTGGACCGCGGCAAGGACGAGCGCGACGATGCCCTTGGTGATCGCTGCATTGCTGTCGGCCAGGAAGTGGAGGCGCCCGCCCTCTGCCTGCGTGGGATAGACCCAGACGCTTGCGGAACAGCCGCGCACCAGAGTCGCGTCGGTCTTCAGGGCTTCGGGCATCGGCTCAAGCTCGCGGCCAAGCTCGATGAGCAGGCGGTAGCGTTCGTCGCCGTCGAGGAATTCGTACTCCTCGAGGATGTCTTCAAGGCTGCGCATCACGCGGCTTTAGCAGAAGGATCGGCAGCCTCAAGCGGCACCGGGGCGAAGCCCGCCCACCTTTTGTGCCGGTCAGATGTCCACGCCGGATGCGATGGCCTCGAGCTTGCGCAGGCGCTCGCGCATGTCGGCCAGTTCGATGAGCCCGCCCGCGCCGCCCGTTTCGGAGCGTTCGAGTTCGAGGCGCTTGAGCGCGAGCCAGCCGTCCCAGCCGCGCAAGGCAGCGAGGGCGACGAGGGCAAGGCCGGCAAGGCCGGACAGGGCAATGACGATGTCGGAAGTCATGACTGCAACTCCCTGTTCTCGATTACTGGTCGCGCAGCGATTCGATTTCGCGGGCGAGGCGGCGGGGTTCGTTCTCGTCGGTAGCGATGCGCTCAAGCACTTCGAGGCGCTTGCGCAGTTCGGCCACTTCGCGTTCGAGGCTGGCGGTATAGGCCGCGTCGGACGGGGGCGCCTGCTCCGTACTGTGGTAGTGACGGCCCGCGCTGTCGCGGTTCATGCGGATGCGGGCAAACGCGATGATCGCGACAATGGCGACGACGGCGCTCCAGAAGGACATTGCGGCGGTTTCCCTCAGTTGACCTTGGCGTCGCGCAGATTCTCGATCTGCAGCGCGAGGTCGTTGTTGTTTTCGGTGGCGATGCGTTCGAGCACGCGCACGCGCTGTTCGAGGCGTTCGGCCTGCGCGGCGTACTGCGCGGCCTTTTCAGCAGTCTGCCGCGAGAGCAGCTCAAGCTCGCGCTCCCGGAAGGCAAGGCGGCGCTTGTAGATGTCCGAGGCGATGCCGAGCACGATGGGCACGACAATGACCATGAACACGAGGGCCAGGATGACGTCCTCGTTCATTGCGCCCTCCCCTGCTCGTGCGCCGGGCGCAGTGCCTCGATCTGGCTGGCGACGTCGAAGCCACGGTCGGTGACGATGGCCTCGACATTGGCGAGGCGCTGGTGCGTGGCGTCGAGTTGCTGGCGCAGCATGGCGTTCTCCTCGCGCAGTCGGGTGACGGCCTGCTGGTCCGCGCGGTCGGTCTTGCCGCCCCACTCGTCTTCCAGCGCGTAGCCATGGCGGGCGCGGATCCAGTTGTTGACCAGCCATCCGCCGGTGGAAATGGCGATGATCGCCAGGACGAACTCGGGGCTGCCCCAGTGCATCACGGCCTCCTGTCTTCGAGGATGGGAGCATCGCGGCGCAGTGCCTCGATCTGGGCGGCCGTGTCGAAGCCCTTGTCGGTGACGATGCGTTCGAGGACGCGGACGCGCTCTTCGAGTTCGCGGGTGTGCTGGGCGTATTGCGCGGCCTTCTCGGCGCTCAGTTCAGCAGTCGCCTTCGTCTGCATCTCGACGATCTTCTGGCGATGCTTGGTCCAGATCGCGACGATCGGGATCATCAGGGCCGCAATCGGGATCAGCGGCGCCAGCGTATCAGGTCCCATGGCTTCAGTCCCCCTCAGGACGGTTCTGCTTTCAGCGCAGCTTCTCGATTTCGGCGGAAAGGCGCGGGTTCGAGCTTACATAGAAGCTCTCGACGTCGGCCAGGCGGCGGTCGATGTCGCGGAAATGGGCGCGGACTTCGCGGGCAGTGCGGGCAGGCGACTGGCGCACGCCCTGCCAGAACTTCTGCTCCTGCCGGTCACCGTAGAGGTTGCCGGGCTTCTTCGGCGCGAGAATGCCGAGCGCGAAGTAGACCAGGAAGGGCCAGCCCATCGAGAAGGCAAGGACGAGGAAGCCGAGACGGACCCAGAGGACGTCGACCCCGGTGTAGTCGGCAACCCCGGCGCATACGCCCATGAACTTGCCATTGACCTTGTCGCGATAGAAGCGGGTGCGCGGGCTGTTCACTTCACGGTCCTCCCCTGTTCGGCGAACATCCGGTCGAGTTCGCGCAGTTTCTGGTTGTCGGTTTCGCGGTCGTGCATGATGCGCGACGGCTTGAAATCGGGATTGTCGGCGGCAACGAGGCGCTCGACAGTGTCCATGCGTTCGTCGAGGCGGCGGGCGAGCTGGTAAAGCTCCTCGAGCAGCGCCTCGTCCCCGTTCGTCAGGGTGGCGGCGGTCTTCCACTTGGTGATGTAGTGGAAGATGATCCACGGCAGGCCGAGAAAAATCGCGGCGATCGCAACAACGTCTTCCATGGATCAGGCTTCCTTTCCGAGCTGGCGCTTCATCGCTTCGAGTTCCTCGTCGATCTTGTCCTGCCCGGCGAGCGCGGCGATCTCGTCCGCGAGGCTGGGCTTGGCGCTGCCGTCGGCGAGGCTGAGCGCGTCGGCGCGGCCTTCGGCATAATCGACGCGGCGTTCGAGCTGGTCGAAACGGGCCATCGCTTCATCGACACGCTCGCTGGCAAGCAAGCTGCGCAGGCGGACGCGGTTCTCGGCGCTTTCGAGGCGCGCGGCGATGGCGGTCTGGCGGCTGCGGGCCTCGCGCAGGCGGGTCTGGAGCTTTTCGATGTCCTGCTCGTAGGCGCGCATCGCATCGTCGAGGACGGCAATCTCGACCTTGAGCTGGTCGGCCATGTCGGCGGCTTTCTTCTTTTCGACGAGAGCGGCGCGGGCAAGGTCCTCGCGGTCCTTCGACAGGGCGAGCTGGGCCTTTTCGGACCAGTCGGCCTGGAGGCGTTCCAGCCGGGACACGTGGCGGCCCATTTCCTTCTGGTCGGCGATGGTGCGCGCCGCCGAGGCACGGACTTCGACCAGCGTCTCCTCCATCTCCATGATGATCATCCGGATCATCTTCGCCGGATCATCGGCCTTGTCGAGCAAGTCATTGAAATTGGCGGCAATGATATCGCGGGTACGCGAAAAGATGCCCATCAGGTTTACTCCGGAAGTGAAAGCGGGCCGGTTCTGGCCGGACGCACCATTTGCAGTCGAAGAGCGCAGCCGATCAAGCTCGGCGTCGAGCCGGGTGGTGCGACCACCATCGGCTCGTTCCGGGCGGATCGGAGAGAGGTCGTCAGCCATCATGCCAGCTCGCCGGTAATGGCGGCCGAGGATGCCATGACGGTCGGCACGGCGCGGACCTGCTGGGTCAGGGCAAAGCAGCACATCACCACCATCGCACCGATGCTGGCGAGGCTGGCGCGGCCGAGCTGGGTGGAGAAGAAGCGGGCGGTGTACATCTTGCGGACCTTTCGGCGGGTTGATCCGGCATGTCGCCGGGATTGTTCATGGTAGAGCAAGCGGCGTGCCAAATCGCGGAGGCGGCGGATTTCCGGGCGTTTCCGCAGGTCATCCAGCTTTAATGTTGGGGAATATTGCCGACCATTGGGAAAATGCGCTACTTCTTGCGCATGGATCGGGAAGTTCAGTTCATCGGCCAGTCCGGCGCATTCCTCGACGCGGTCGAGCGCGCCAGCCGCGCCGCGCCGATGCGCCGACCGGTCCTGGTGATCGGCGAGCGCGGGACCGGCAAGGAACTGATCGCCGAACGCCTCCACCGCCTGTCGACGCGCTGGCAGGAACCGCTGGTGACGATGAACTGCGCGGCCCTGCCCGAAACCCTGATCGAAGCCGAACTGTTCGGGCACGAGGCGGGCGCCTTCACCGGAGCGACGCGCTCGCGCGTGGGGCGCTTCGAGGAGGCCGACCGGGGCACGCTGTTCCTCGACGAGCTGGGCACGCTGTCGATGGGCGCGCAGGAGCGACTGCTGCGCGCGGTCGAATATGGCGAGGTCACGCGGATCGGATCGAGCAAGCCGGTCCGCGTCGACGTGCGCATCGTGGCGGCAACGAACGAGGACCTGCCCAGGATGGCCGAGCAGGGCAGGTTCCGCGCGGACCTGCTCGACCGGCTGAGCTTCGAGGTCATTACCCTGCCCCCGCTGCGCGTGCGCGAGGGGGACATCGCGGTGCTGGCCGACTACTTCGGGCGGCGCATGGCGGCGGAACTGCATTGGGATGCCTGGCCGGGCTTCGCGCCGCAGACGCAGAGGGCGATGGAAGAATACCCCTGGCCCGGCAACGTGCGCGAGCTGCGCAACGCGGTCGAGCGTGCAGTCTATCGCTGGGACGACTGGAGCACCCCCATCGCCCACGTGCAGTTCGACCCGTTCGAGAGTCCGTGGAAGCCGACGGCATCGACGCGGGCGGACACGGCGGAAAGCGAAAGCGCGCCCACGCCGCGCAGCGCAGGCCCGCATGACTTCGACGGCGTCAGCGACCTTCGCGCCGCAGTTGACGCACACGAGCGGGCGATCATCGAGCATCACCTGGGCCGCAACCGCTACAACCAGCGGCAGACCGCCAAGGCGCTGGGACTGACCTACGACCAGCTTCGCCATTGCATGAAAAAGCACGGATTGATGGAGCGGGGTTGAGGGACGGTTGCTACCAGACGCAAGGCCTGAACGCGCTTCGTCCGCTTTGCGTCTTGCCCGGAAACCCACTAACGCCGCGACACGATGTCCCTCACCCGCCTGACCTTGCGCGACTTTCGCAACCATGCCGCGACGCGGCTGGAGGGCATGCGCGCGTTCAACGTGCTGGTGGGCGAGAACGGCGCGGGCAAGACCAATGTGCTGGAGGCGATCAGCCTGCTGGCGCCGGGGCGCGGGCTACGGCGCGCGCAGCCAGCAGAGATGGCCGGGCGCGAGGGGCCAGGCGGTTTTGCCATAGCAGCCGAAATGGAAGATGGGGCGGTGCAGATCGGCACGGCGACATCTCCCGACGCGCCGGGCCGGCGGTCGGTGCGGATCAATGGCGTCGAAGGGCCCGCGGCACGGCTGGCCGAATGGCTTTCGATAACCTGGCTGACCCCGGCGATGGACCGGATTTTCGCGGAGAGCGCGGGTTCGCGGCGGCGCTTCCTTGACCGGCTGGTGCTGGCTCGCGACCCCGGACATGCGCGCAACGCGACCCGCTATGAAACGGCACTGCGCGAGCGGAACCGCCTGCTGGGCGAGGTTGCCGAGCCTGACCCGCTATGGCTGGACGGGATAGAGGCGCAGATGGCCGAAACCGGCGCAGCCATGGCGGCGGCGCGCACGGAACTGGTGGCGGACTTGTCGCGCGTGCTGGAAACCGTCCCCGATCAACCCTTTGCCCGACCATCGCTGCGCTATGCCAGCGAAGTACCGCCGGACGCCGACGGCTTGCGGGCCATGCTGCGCGAAGGGCGCCGGCGGGACCGGGCGGCAGGGCGTTCGCTGATCGGACCACATCGCGACGACCTGGCCGTCCTGCTCGCAGCGAAGAACGCCCCCGCCGCAGACTGTTCGACGGGGGAGCAGAAGGCGATGCTGATCGCCATCGTGCTGGCCCACGCCGGACTGACGGCCGGGGAGCGCCCGCGGCTGCTGCTGCTCGACGAGATTGCGGCGCACCTTGACCCGGTGCGGCGCGGCGCGCTGTTCGAACGGCTGGCGACGAGCGGCGCGCAAGTGTGGATGACCGGGACCGAGATGGCGCCTTTCGCGCAGATCGCGGGGGAAAGCGCGATCTGGTCTGTGCGCGACGGGGCCGTTTTCGCGCAGTAACCGTCGCCGGTAAGCCGGGACTGCGCGATCAGGGCTTGATCGCCGCCTCCAGTGCATCGGCCACCTGTGCCTGCGTGGCAGCCACGATCCTGTCCACGCCCTGCGCGTTGGGGTGGATATTGTCGTCCAGCATCAGCGCCTTGTTGCCGATCACCGGTTGCAGGAAGAAGGGCACCAGCGCCGCCTTGTGCTTCTTTGCAAGTTCAGGCCAGATGGGATTGAACTTGCGCGCGTAATCCGCGCCGAGGTTGGGCGCGGCGAGCATGCCTGTGAGCACCACGGGAATGCCGCGCTTGTCGAACTCGGTCAGGATCGCATCGAGATTGTCGCGCGTCTGTTCCGGGGGAAGCCCGCGCAGCATGTCGTTGCCGCCGAGGCCGACAAGCGCGAGCACGGGCTTTGCCGGCTGATTGTCCAGCGTGAAGGCGAGCCGCTGGAGCGCGGCGGCGGTGGTGTCGCCCGAAACGCCGGCATTGACCACGCGCGCAGGGGTGCCGGCGGCGTTGAGAGCCGCTTCGAGGCGCGGCGGATAGCCTTCACCCGGGTTGAGGCGATAGCCGGCATAGAGGCTGTCGCCGAACGCGAGGATCACGGGCGCGCCAGCAGGCACGGGGGCCGAAACCTGCGCGGCGGCGGTGGGCTGGGCATCTGGGTTTTTCTCGGGAGAGCAGGCCGCGACCAGAATGGCGGCAATCAGGGCAAGTCGACGCATTGAAACTCCGTGAACGCACACCCAAGTGCCGGTTGCACGCCGCATCCAATCTATGCCACCTGAGGCCCGTGACAAGCACCATAGCACCGGTAATCGCCGCATCCGCCCTTACCCTTTCGCTCGGCACCGGGGAGGCGCGGGTCGAAATCCTGCGCGGTATCGACCTTGCCGTGCTGCCGGGCGAAACGCTGGCGCTGCTGGGACCTTCGGGATCGGGCAAGTCGAGCCTGCTGGCTATACTTTCGGGACTGGAGCGGGCCACGGGCGGAACGCTGTCGGTTGCAGGGGAAGATTTCACCGCGCTTGACGAGGATGGTCTTGCGGCGGCGCGGCGCGGGCGGATCGGGATCGTGTTGCAGGCCTTCCACCTGCTGCCGACGATGACCGCGCTGGAGAACGTGGCGACCCCGCTGGAACTGGCGGGCGTGACCGACGCGATGGCGCGGGCAGAGGCGGAACTGGTGGCGGTCGGGCTCGGGCACCGGCTGAACCACTATCCCGCCCAGCTTTCGGGCGGCGAACAGCAGCGCGTGGCGATTGCCCGCGCGCTGGCGCCCAAGCCCGCGATCCTGTTTGCCGACGAGCCCACCGGGAACCTCGACCATGCTACCGGCGAGGCGGTTGCCGACCTCCTGTTCGCCCGCGCCGAAGAGGCGGGCGCGACGTTCATCATGGTGACGCACGACGAGGCGCTGGCCGCGCGTTGCCGCCGGATCGTGCGGCTGGCCGACGGCCGGATCGCCTCGGACGTGGCGGCATGAACCTTTCGTGGCGCGCCGCATGGGCCATCGCGCGGCGCGGTCTCGACTGGCGCTTCAAGGGGCTGCGCCTGCTGCTGGTGTGCCTCGTGCTGGGAACCGCCGCGCTTTCCGCCATCGGCACGCTGACAGGTGCGATCGAACGCGAGCTATCGACACGCGGGCGCGAGATGCTGGGCGCGGACCTTGAGTTCACGCTGGCGGCGCGCGAACCCGCGCCCGACGAACTGGCCGCGATCGGGATGCTTGGCGAGCTTTCGCAAGGCGCACGGTTGCAGGCGATGGCGGTCAAGGTTGCGCCATCGACCTCGCAGACGGCCACGCCGGTCGAACTCAAGGCGGTGGACGACAGGTGGCCGCTCTACGGGCAATTCGAGCTGGAGGGCGGCAGGACGGCAGGGGCGCCGCAGGGCATGGCGGCATGGATCGCGCCCGGCGTGGCCGACCGGCTGGACGTGAAAGTGGGCGACCGGTTGCGCGTGGGCGAAGCCGTGCTGAGCGTGGCCGGGATCATCGGAAAGGAGCCGGATCGGTTGGCGGAGGGCTTCTCGCTCGGCCCGACGGTGATCGTCAGCAAGGCGGCGCTAGATGCCTCGCGGCTGGTGCAGCCGGGATCGATGGTGCGGACCAAGCTGCGCCTGAAGCTGCCCGCCGGGGCCGATGCGGTGGCTCTGGGCGAGAGCATCAAGGCGCGGTTCCCGCTGGCCGGATACGAAGTGCGCACGCGCGAGAAGGCCTCGCCCGGGCTCGACCGGTTCGTTTCCCGCATGGGGCAGTTCCTCGTGCTGGTGGCGCTGGCGGCGCTGGCCATCGCCGGGATCGGGATCGGCAATGGCGTGAATTCCTACCTCGAGGCGCGGCGGGGCAGCATCGCGACGCTGAAGATACTTGGCGCGTCGAGCGGCGACATCGCGCGGATATACCTGCTGCAACTGGCCGCCGCCTCGTCACTGGCGATCCTCGCCGGGCTGGCTGTCGGGGTGAGCGTGACGCCGCTGCTGGGCAAGGCGCTGGAAGGGTTGCTGCCGATCGAGGCCGGGTTCGTGCTCGACTGGGGAGCGCTCGCCATCGCGGCGGCCTATGGCGCGCTGATCGCGCTGACCTTTGCCGCCCCGCCGCTGGCGCGGGCGCGCGCCTTTCCGGCCATGGCGCTGATGCGCGCGCGGGTGAGCCCGCTTAGCGGCGGCTGGCGCGGCGCAGTGCTGCCGGTCGCGCTGGGCCTTGGCGGGATTGCCGCGCTGGCGGTGCTGACCGCGCCGCAGAAGCTGCTGGCCGCAGGATTCCTGGGCGGCGCGGCGGGTCTGTTCCTGCTACTCTCGGCATTGGGCTGGGGCCTGACGCGCGGGGCGGCGCGGATACCCCGGCCACGGGGCGCGATTGCGCGCATGGCACTGGCGAACCTCTACCGACCCGGCGCGCAGACTTCCGCGCTGGTCGTCGCGCTGGGGTTCGGCCTTGCGGCCTTCGTGCTGCTGGCAGGGGTGCAGACGAGCCTTGACGGCAATATCGCGCGGCGGGTGCCGAACCGCGCGCCCGACTACTTCGTGCTGGACCTGCCGCAGGACAAGGTCGGCGCGTTCGAGGGGGTGGTGAAGGAGGCGGCGCCCGGTGCGGTGCTGCGGATGGTGCCGGCGCTGCGCGGAACGATCGTCGCCTATGGCGCCGAGAACGCGATGACACGCGTGGCCGACCTCAAGGAGATACCGGACAACGCCTGGCCGCTGCGAGGCGACCGGGGCCTGACCTATTCGAGCGAGGTTCCGGAAGGCAATGTCCTGACCGAAGGCGCCTGGTGGCCGACGGACTATGCCGGCGAGCCGCTGGTGTCGGTCGACGACGACCTGCGCGAGGCGTTGGGGCTGAAACTGGGAGACAGGATCGCGGTTTCGGTGCTGGGCGTCGAGCGCAGCGCGCGCATTGCCTCGTTCCGGCGGATCGACTGGGATTCGATGGGCTTCAACTATGTGCTGGTGTTCAGTCCCAACACGCTGGCCGATGCGCCCCACAACCTTGCCGCGACGATCAGCCTGCCCGGGCAGTCCAAGACGGCAGGCGTGCGCCGCGCGATCCTTGGCGGCCTGGTCAAGGCCCTGCCGTCGAGTTCGGTGATCGAGATCGGGCCCGTGCTGGGCCAGGCGCGCGAGATCCTGTCGCAGATGGGGACGGCGATCCTGGCGGCGGCGAGCGTGGCTATCCTGGCCGGAATGGCGGTGCTGACGGGCGCCATCGCGGCCGCGCGCGAGCGCAAGACCTACGACAACGTGATCCTGCGCGTACTGGGCGCAAGCCGCCGGCAATTGCTGGTACTGCTGGTCGCCGAATACGGATTGCTCAGCGCGCTGCTGGCGGGAGTGGCGCTGGTGCTGGGCACGGGCGTGGCCTGGGGCGTGATCGTGTGGCTGTTCGAATTCGACTGGCTGCCGGACTGGACGCGCATCCTCGGCGTGCTGGCCGCCGGCGTGGCGCTGGTGATGGTGCTGGCGGTGGCAGGCTCGATCGGCCTGCTGCGCACGCGCCCGGCGCAAGTGCTGCGCGAGCTTTAGGAGAAAACGTCCGCCGGCGTGGGATTCTTCGGGTCGGGCCCGAAGCGGTTAGGGCCGCGCGTGCCTTCGAGGCACATCAGCACGAGCAGCGCGAACCATCCAAGGACAGGAATGAACCAGAGCAGAAGCAGCCAGCCGGTGCGGTCCTGGTCGTGCAGGCGGCGGACGCTGACGGCAAGGCCGGGCACTATGCTGACCAGCCAGAACAGCCCGCCGATCCAGCCTCCCGCGCCGACAAGCCTGCTGCCATAGGAGAATGCGCCGTTGCCTCGTTCGACTTCGTTCGTGCCGAAGACCGCATTGAGCGCAATCATCACCAGAACGTAGAACAACGCGAACATCCAGTACTCGCGCCGCCGCGAGCGGCCGCTGAAATCGGCGTAGCGCCGATAGGGAAGGATCATCCAGTTCATGCGGCCGCTCCGGTTTGTCAGGCGAAGACGTCGTAACCGACGGGATTCTTCGGATCTTCACCATAGCGGTTGGGACCGCGCGTGCCTTCGAGGCACATGAAGATGAACACGATCAACCCGCCGACGTAAGGGATGAGACCCAGAAGGACCATCCAGCCGGACTTGTCCTGATCGTGGAACCGGCGAACCTGCACGGCGATCGAGGGAATGATGCTGCCAAGGCCCCACACCGTCATGGCGACGACGCCGACCCAGAACAGCGGGCCGGGCGTGCTTTCGCCATTCTCGTCGATGGACATTCCGCCGGCGACGAGCAGCGTGACGCAAACCATCGTGACGATCACGCTGAACAGCATGAACATCCAATATTCCTTGCGCCGCGAACGCCCCGAAAAATCGGCGTAGCGCCGGTACGGCATCAGCATCCATTCCATGTCCGGTTCCCCCTTGTGCCCGCTCGACTTGAGCAGTTGGGACGAGGTGAACACGAATTGGTTACAACTGCAAGTGCATGGCTGCGAATGCCCGCACGACTTACTTGAGCCAGCCCGCCTCGCGGTACCAGGCGGCCGTGGCGTGGAGACCCATGCGGGTTTCGACCTGGGGGGTCCAGATCGCAGGCGGCGGCTGGTTGCCTTCGCCCGCGCGCCAGTCCGGGTGGCACATGTAGCCGACACGGTCCATCGTGAGCTTCGCGCCCTTGCCCCGGAACCGCGCATCGAGCTTCGCGCCGAGGCGCAGCAGGCCCGCCGGCAGGTTCATCGCTGTGACCCGCTTGCCGACCGCAACACCGATGGCCTTTGCCAGCTCGGTATTCGTCCATCCGCCCGTGGTGCCGTCGTCGGGTTCGAAGGTCAGGTGCGTCACCTCCTCGCCGCCGGGGATGAGCGAGAGGAGCAGACGCGCCAGGTCATTGACGTGGATGATCGAGAGGTGGCCCTGCGGCGGCAGCGGCACGATGCCCCTGCGGGCGAGCTTGAACAGCTCGAACATCTCGGTATCGCGCGGGCCGTAGACGGCCGGCGGACGCACCACGGTCCAGTCGAGGCTGCTGGCCTTGACGATCTTTTCCCCCCGCAACTTCGACCTGCCATAGATCGACAGGTCCGGCTCGCGGGCGGAGAGAGAGGAAACGTGGACGAGGCGCGGCACACCGGCAGCCAGCGCGGCATTGACGACGTTGAGCGTGCCGAGGACGTTGCCGGCCTCGAAGCCTTGCGGATCGGGAGCATTGACGACGCCCGCGATGTGCAGGACCACGCTGGCGCGGCCGACAAGGCGCTGGAGCGCGCGCTTGTCGTCAAGGTCGCCCTGCACCCATTCCACGCCGGCGCGCGCTTCCTGGGGACGGCGGGCAAGCGCACGGACTTCTATCCCTGCGCGGGCGGCGAAATCGAGAACCGCCTGCCCGACGAACCCGGTGGCACCGGTGATCGCCAGCAATTCTGCCGCCATTACAGCAGCACCATCTGGTCGCGATGGATCAATGCCGAGCGCGGCGCATAGCCCAGAAGTTCTTCATGCTCGCGGCTGTGGCGCCCCTTGAGGCGCGCGCACTCGGCAGCGTCGTATTCCGAAAGGCCGCGCGCCAGCGTCCGGCCGTCGGGACCGAGCACGGCAATGGCATCGCCGCGCTGGAAATCGCCGTCGACCTCTGTCACTCCGGCGGCAAGCAGGCTGGAGCCACGGGCCAGCGCGGCGGCGGCACCGGCGTCGACCTGCACGCTGCCGCGCATCCGCATTCGCCCGCCGAGCCAGGCCTTGCGCGCCTGCTTGCGTCCGCGTGGCAGGAACAGGGTGCCGCGCGCAGCGCCCATGGCAGCGGCGATCGGGGCAACGGGCTGTCCGTCGATGATGGCAAGCGCCATTCCGGCAAGCTCGGCAATTTCGGCGGCCTGGAGCTTGGACGTCATGCCGCCCGAGCCGAGTCCGGAAGACGAACCGCCAGTGGCCATGGCGTGGATTTCAGGGGTCACGCCCTTGACCACGGGAATGCGGGTGGCGCCGGGCTGGCGGGGGTCGCGATCGTAGAGACCGTCGATGTCGGACAGGAGCAGCACACCCGATGCGCCTGCGGCCTGGCCCACACGGGCGGCAAGGCGGTCGTTGTCTCCGAAACGGATTTCCTGGGTTGCGACGGAATCGTTCTCGTTGATCACCGGCACCGCGCATGCCGCGAGCAGCGTGCCCAGCGTGGCGGTGACATTGAGGTAACGTCGGCGATCCTCGAGATCTTCGAGCGTCAGCAGGATCTGCGCGGCGGTGAGCCCGTGCTGCGCCAGAAGTTCGGCCCAGAGCCCCGCGAGCGCGATCTGGCCCACCGAGGCGGCGGCCTGGGCGTCGGAGAGGCTGCCCCGCCCGCCCTTGGCAAGCCCGAGCTTGCGCGCACCGAGCGCGATCGCGCCGGAGGAGACGACGATGACTTCCTGTCCGGCCGCGCGCATGGCGGCGATCTCGGACACCAGGGCAGAAAGCCATTCGCGGCGCGGCTCGCCATCCTTGCCGACAAGCAGGGCCGACCCGACCTTGACCACGAGGCGCGGACAGGTGGAAGCCTGGGTCAGTTGGGCAAGCTGGCTGATCTTCATGGGGAGCCGCTTAGGCCAAATGTGGCGGTGCGTGAAGGGTTACCGGTCGGATATGCAGGGCGTCGTGTCTATGACGCCAAGCGTGGCCGCCGCGTCCCTCGACAGGCGCGGGACGGGCGGATGGAACGCGGTCAGATCGGGGACCAGGGCTTCTGGTCTTCCGCTTCCTCGACCTCGCCGGTCGGGCGTTCGGTCACCGTGGCGGCGGGGAGATACTCGAGGACAGCGTCAAGCAATGCGTCCATGCCCTTGCCGGTGGCGCCGGAGATCGGAAACACACGGTCCGCGCCCCCTTCGAGGAGTTCGTCCTGGAACGCCTTGACCAGTTCCTTGTCGACCAGATCGATCTTGTTGAGCGCGACAAGGCGCGGCTTCTCGTCGAGGCCGGCGCCATAGGCTTCGAGTTCGCCCTCGACGATGTGCATGGCCTCGACCGGATCGACGTCGCTGTGAATGTCGATAAGGTGGATGAGCACGCGGCAACGCTCGATATGGCCCAGGAAGCGGTCGCCGATGCCGGCGCCATCGGCCGCGCCTTCGATCAGGCCCGGAATGTCGGCCAGCACGAATTCGCGGTTGCGGTGGCGCACGACGCCAAGCTGCGGACGCAACGTGGTGAACGCGTAATCGCCGACCTTGGCCTTGGTATTGGTGATCTGGTTGATGAAGGTCGACTTGCCGGCGTTGGGCAGGCCGACAAGGCCGGCGTCCGCCAGAAGCTTCAGACGCAACCAGACGTACATTTCCTCGCCCGGCCAGCCTGGACCGTGCTGGCGCGGGGCGCGATTGGTCGACGTCTTGTAGGATGCATTGCCGCGCCCGCCGTCGCCGCCGCGCAGCAGGATTTCGCGCTGGCCCGCTTCGGTAAGGTCGAGCAGCACCGTCTCGCGGTCATCGTCGAGCACCTGCGTGCCGACGGGGACCTTGATGACAAGGTCGTTGCCGCCCGCGCCGGTACGGTTCTTGCCCGCGCCTCCATGGCCGCGCTGCGCCTTGAAATGCTGCGCATAGCGGAAGTCGATCAGAGTGTTGAGACCGGTTACGGCCTCGAAGATGATGTCGCCGCCCTTGCCGCCGTCGCCGCCATCGGGTCCGCCGTACTCGACGTACTTCTCACGCCGGAAACTGACCGCGCCGGGACCGCCCTGCCCCGAGCGGATGAAGATCTTGGCCTGATCGAGAAAATGCATCTGGGTAACGTGTCCACTGACAGGCCCGAATGCAATAGGACGCCGCGCCCCGTAAGCGAGCCTGCTGGTCCCGTTCATGGAGTGCCGGTGTCTCGAACCGCAAGGCGCCTGCCTGATCAGGCGGTTCGATGATACCTGGTGGAGCCGAGGGGGATCGAACCCCTGACCTCGTCATTGCGAACGACGCGCTCTCCCATCTGAGCTACGGCCCCGTTCCCGGTATCGCCCGTCAGGTGATTCCTGCCGGGAGCGCCGCCATTAGCGCAGCGTTCCCGACCTTACCAGACCAAAATTCACATTTTTGCGGGGTTGCCGACGCTCAGTTTGCAGCCCCGCTCGCGCCGGAAATGCCGGTTCCCGGAAGGGCTGCCGCCGGCTGCGCGGTGGTGACGGGCTTGCCGTACTGCGCCTCCCATATGGCGAGATCGTTGCGGTAGATTTCGTAGCGCCGGTAGAAATCGTCGAACACCACCTCGATGCTCGGCAAACTGCGGACGGCGAAGGCTTCAAGCTCTGCGGACTTTACCACCGCACCGTCGCGGCCGACGGCGAGGACCGCATCACAGAAATCGGTCAGGGTCGGCGGCAGGGCGAAGTGGTTGTAGACGGCGGTGATGTAGGTTTCGCGCGGGGCGATGAACTTTGCGCCGTACTTTTCCTTGAACTCCGCATCGAGGCGCTTGTTGATCGCGTTCAGAGCCTTGGCGTGGGTGGTAAGGAAGCCCTTGTAGAGCGGCAGGATGCCCGCGTGCTGCGGCGCCGAGCAGTTGAGCGCTGCGACATTGTACGCCGCGCGCAGGTTCCACACCATCTGCGCGGTCGAGATGTTGCGGTTGAGCGACTGACGCAGGCCGTTGGCATCGGCCGGCGGGACATAGATGTTCTCGGACGCACCGTTGGGGGCCTTGGGCCGCGGCGGGATGATCACGACCTTGGGAGGCGGTGGAGGCGGCGGCGGGGGCGGCGGCGGCGGCGCGGCGCACGAAGCAAGGCCGATGGCCAGCGCGGAGAGCAGGAAAGTCGGCGCTAGGATGCGCCCGAAGCGAGACATTGGCATTCCCCCGGATGACCCCGCGGCACGGAAAACCCTGCGCCCGGCATCCTTGTTGCAAGCTGAACGGCAAGTCTAGCGCGCGATCATGCCTTTGAGAATCCCCGAAAGACACAAAACCCGGCGAACCGTTGGCTCGCCGGGTACGTAATTCATCCAGAATGAAAACAGATCAGCGGCGGTCGCCCATGAACTGCAGCAGGAACTGGAACATGTTGATGAAGTCGAGGTAGAGGTTCAGCGCGCCGAGGACCACGGCCTTGCCCGCGAAATCGGTTCCCGCGACATAGGCATACTGCTCCTTGAGCTTCTGCGTATCATAGGCGGTAAGACCCGCGAAGATCAGCACGCCAAGGAAGCTGACCGCCCAGGCGAGACCCGGCGACTGCAGGAACATGTTGATCAGCGAAGCAATCAGCAGGCCGAACACGCCCATGATGAGGAAGCTGCCGAAGCCCGACAGGTCCTTCTTGGTGGTGTAGCCGAACAGGCTGAGGCCGGCGAAGGCGCCCGCCGTTGCGAAGAACGTCACCGCGATCGAGGGGCCGGTGTAGATGAAGAAGATCGCCGAAAGCGACAGACCCATCGCGACGCTGAAGCCCCAGAACATCGCCTGCATTGCGAAGGTCGAGAGGCGGTTCACGCCAAAGCTCATGATCATCACGAAGGCCAGCGGGGCGAGCGCCACGACCCAGCGGAGCGGCGTGCCGAACACGGCGAGCGCGGCGCCCGAAGTGGCGAACAGCAGCGCGACGATGCCCGAAAGCAGGACGCCCGAGGCCATGTAGTTGTAGATCGACAGCATGTGACGGCGCAGGCCTGCATCGAACACTTCGCTGCGGCCTTGGACGCCGGAAAGGCTCGGAGACGCGCCGAAGCCCGTTCCGGTGGGCCGAGGGTCGTTCCAGTTTGCCATCTTTTTTCAAGCTCCGTTTTGCGGCCCGAATGGCCACGTCCGACGAATATCGGCGCTCTCGCCCCGGGTTTCAAGCGAAACCGGTGCGCACCATCGGCAACGAATTGTAACGAATTATTGCTGACGCGCCCGCGCCTGCTCCGTCATCTCGGCGCTGCGGTCGCGCGCACCGCGCAAGGTGTCCTCCACGAGGCGCGCAAGACGGCGCTCGGCGTCGAGGATGTCGATGCCAACCTGCGTGACCCCGCCGGGGCTGGCGACCCGGCGCGCGAGTTCACCCGGCGAGTGTTCGGAGGCGGCGGCGAGCATGGCCGAACCCTCCACCATCGACAGCGCCAGGCGGTCAGCCTGGTCGCGCGGCAGGCCGAGAGCGGCAGCGCCTTCGGCCAGGGCATCGATGAAGCGGTACACGAAGGCAGGACCCGAACCAGCGAGCGCGGTGACAAGGTCCATCTGATCCTCGCCCGAGAGCCATTCCGCCTGCCCCAACGGTGCCATCAGCGCGTCAGTCTCGGCACGGGCGGCCTCGTCCGCATCGCCGAACAGCGCGATCGGGGACTTGCCTAGCGCGGCGGCCAGGTTGGGCATGACGCGGACGATTGCACGCGCTTCGGGGAAAGTACGGCGCAAGGTGGCGAGGTCGACGCCCGCAAGTATCGACAGCAACAGGGTGCGCGGCCCGACGAAGGGGCGCACGGCCTGCGCCGCGTCGGGCAACTGCTGCGGCTTGAAGCCGAGCAGGACGATGTCGAACGCATCCTCGCCGGCGGGCGCAGCTTCGAGCAGGCGAACGCCGTGCGGCGCCGCTTCGAGATAGGGATCGACCACGGTGAAGGTTTCCGGCGCCAGACCGCCGGCAAGCCAGCCCTTGAGCATGGCTCCGCCCATGTTGCCGCAGCCGAACTGGAGAAAGGTCTTGGTCATCGCCGCTGCCCCTTGAATCGCGCCAGATTGAGTCGCGTGAGGGCGCTCAATGCCGCCACCTGCCCGCGACAGCAAGCCGCGTTCAGGCTTCGCCGGCGGCGTCTACCAGCGCGCTGGCCAGCGCTTCGGCGGGGCTCTTGTCGCCCCACAGGATGAACTGGAAGGCCGGATAGAAGCGGTCGCACTCGTCCACCGCCGCCTCGATCGCCGCCTGCGCCTGGCCGAGGCTGAGGAGGCCTTCGTCGCCGAGCATCAGGCCGTGGCGGTAGAGGAGCACCGAACCGTTGGACCAGATGTCGAAGTGACCGATCCACACCTGCTCGTTGATGAGGGCCATCAACTCGTAGACCGGGCCCTTCTTGTCATCCGGAATGCGGATGTCGGGCAGGCAGAGGATCTGGAGAACGTGGTCTTCGGTGCGCCAGATCGCGCGGACCTGGTAGTTGGCCCAGGAGCCCTGAATCTCGCCGGTCACCTCGTCGTCCGAGACGAATTCGCAAGGCCAGCCGCGCGCCTCGAATAGCGAGGCGATCATGTCGACAGGCGCTGCCTCTTCGCGCTCGTTGTCGTCATGGCCGGTCCGCATCGTACGTCCCCTGATCACTCGCTAGGCCTCCCGGAATGGTCGGCCCCCGGCAGGGCGATTGCCCGACCTGCCGTCAGGCCTGTCCATGAAGGCTGCAACCCCTTGCCGACAATCTTGGCTTAACAGGCGGTTGGGCAAAACTCGACAAGCTTGTGGGTAAGCTGTGGACAAGGGGTGAACAGCCGACGCCCGAAAAGGTTGCCTACTTCAGCGCGAGAGTATCGACCGGCTGGCCCGCCGGGCTCGTCCACTGATAGCTGGAAACGCCACTTTTACGAAGTTTTCCAATGAATTCCTGCGCCGCCGCTTCGCTCTCGAAGGGACCGGTGAGCAAGCGGAAATTGTTGCGCCAGGGCGACAGGAAAGGCTTGCGACCGCGCAGGACCTCGGGTGCCTCCTTAACGATACGGCGCCACTCGTTGTCCATCACGTCCTTGTTTGCCCCGGTAAGCACCTGGACCCAGATGCGGCTGGGGTGAGAAGGCTCCGCCTTCTTTGCCTTGGCGTCCTTTGCGGCTGCCTTGGCATCCTTCGCGCCCGTCTTGGTGTCCTTCGGGGCGGTCTTGGTGTCTTTCAAGCCCGCCTTGAGGTCCTTCGGCGAGGGTTTTTCGGCATCCTTCGCGGACGTGCGGGACACATCGATCGGGCCATCGGGCCGTTCGCCGCGCGTGTCGGGCTTAACCGGCTTCGGCGCTGGCTTGGGTGGAAGGCGTGTGATGTCCACGGCCGGACGATCGGCGGTGCGCTCTTCCGCTGGCGGAGTGAAGCTCTTGAACAGGCTCGCAAAGTCGGCCGGACGCTGCGGTGCTGCCGCAGCGGCAACGGGCGCGGGAGCAGCAGGAGGCGGGACAGTTGCCGCAGCGACCTGCGCCGGCTGCGATGGCGGCAGCGCGACCGGCGCGAGCGATGCCGAAGCGTTGGAGGCGGAGGAAGCCGGAGGAACGGGTGCAGCCGCCTGAACCGGGGCTGCTGCCGCAACCTGGGCCGAACCGCCTACCCGAGCCAGATCGAAGCTTCCTGGCCTGGCAACGGCGGAGGCCGGAACGGGCGACGCGGAGACCGGTGCGGAAGAAGCGGCAGGCGGGGCGACGGTTGTTGCCGGGACGGGCCGCGCCGCCACTTCACGGGCGGGCACCGGCGGCGTCGCGCTCGGACGCGAAACCGTTGCGGGCGTTGTTGCACGGATGGGCGGCACGGCGGGTCTCGGGGCACCCGGCGGAAGATCGAGAGCGGAGAGGACCGTCGGCCTGGGCGCCGCCGACGCGGGCTGCGGAACCGATGCAGCAGCGGCGGACGCCACCTGCGGCGAGGACGGTGCCGCCGGACGAGCAGCGGCCGGCGGAAGTGCCGCAGCCGGTTGCGGTGAAATGGGCGTGACCGTCACGCTGACCGGCTTGGCGACCGGAGTGGCTGCCGCCAGTTTCTTGTCGTCCCTGCCCGGCCGCCGACGCCTCTCGCGGCTCGCCTTGTCTGTCGAAGCTGCAACGCCGGGACCGAGCGGCGCGCCCGACGGGATGAGGCCCGCCTCGGCGGTGCGGGGCGCACGCGGATTGAGGGCGGCGTACTGGACGATGCGCGGGTCATCGCGGCCGATATCCGCGGCACGCGGGAAACGGCCAAGGTTGGCGGCGGCGGCCTGTTGCGCGGTGGTAAGGCGCGGCATGTAGCGCAGATAGGGCGCGATGCCTGCGGCAAGTTCCTGCGGCATCGTCGCATAGGCAATGGCCACCGCTTCGTCCGGGCCACCGGTCACGGCCATGACGAACGTGCGGGTGCGCCAGGTAGGACGATCCTGCCGCTGGATCAGGGGCGCGAGCAGGGCTTCGGCAGCACGGCGATCTCCGGAAATAGCGAGGCTCAGCGCATAACGGCGGGTGACTTCGTCGTCCGCTCCCCGGCTGAGCGCGACCTGGTACCAGCGCTGCGCCCGGGCGTTGTCGCCGACAAGATCGTAGGCAAGGCCACGGTCGGAAGCCATCGCGAAGGTATCGCCTCCTGCACGCTCGGCCTCGTCAAACGCCCGGATGGCGCTGACCGGGTCCTCGCCCACCAGGTAGGCGCGCCCCATGACCACGCCTGCCCTCGGGTTGTTGGGCTGCACTTCATTGGCGCGGGTGACGAAGCCGATTGCCGCATCGCTGTCGCCAAGGCGAAGCGCGGCCTCTGCCGCATCGAACAGGGCGGGCACGTTGCGCGGATCGGCTGCCAGCCGGGCAAGGGCCGCGTTGAGTTCGCGGCTTGCGCTGGGTGCCGTGGACTGGACGACCGGGCGCGAGACCATGCCGCCGCCATCGGGATCGTCATCGGCCTGAGCCAGCGCCGCAGGCGCCGATGCCCCCAGCAGGAGCCCGATCGAAAACCTGATCCCTTGCGCGAAGGTGAAACGATTCGTCATCCAGCCGCGCTCATACCAACGTGAAGATGAAGCGGCGGCAACACGCCGCCGCTCCTTTAGGCTTACTGGTTGTTCTGACGACCAAGGAAGCGTGGGATGTTCAGCGCCCCGCCCTCATCGCCATCGTCCTCTTCGCTGGCACGGCTGCCACGCGAAAGGTTCGCCATGCGTTCGAACAGGGTGCTGCCCCCGGCAGGCTTTGCCGGCGCCGCTTCCGGCGCGCGGCCGAGACGCGGCATAGCCGGTTCCGGTGCCGGTTCGGGAGCAAATTCCGGCTGCTGCACTGGTTCTTCCATGCCGCCGAGCAGCAGTTCCTCGGCCTCGGGACGGGCAGGCGCTTCCTGCACTTCGGACAGGTCGAGCGTGAGGTCGAGCGGTTCAGGCTCGGCCGCGGGCGTTGCGGCTGGGGCGGGCTGGACCTGCTCGGCGGCCGGGGTCCAGGCTTGCTGGACAGGTTCAGGCGCGGGAGCCGGGGCAGCAACGGGCGCTGCGGGCGGCGCGGAGGGAACGGCAGGCCCGCGCGACGTGCCGGGAATGGAGACCGGGCGCGAAGCGATTTCCGCCTGCTCCTGGCTTTGCTCGATGCCCGTGGCGACGACCGACACGCGAATCTTGCCATCGAGGTCCGGATTGAAGGCCGAACCCCAGATGATGTTCGCGTTGGGATCGACCAGCTCGCGGATGTGATTCGCGGCCTCGTCGACTTCGAGCAGCTTCATGTCGTCGCCGCCGATGATCGAGATGATGACGCCCTTCGCGCCCTGCATCGACACGCCATCGAGGAGCGGATTGGCAATCGCGCGCTCCGCGGCTTCGAGCGCGCGGTTCGCGCCTTCGCCCTCGCCGGTGCCCATCATCGCCTTGCCCATCTCGCCCATGACCGAACGGACGTCGGCGAAGTCGAGGTTGATGAGGCCCGGCATGACCATGAGGTCGGTGATCGAGCGGACACCCTGCTGGAGAACCTCGTCGGCGAGCTGGAAGGCTTCCTTGAAGGTCGTTTCCGCCTTGGCCACCAGAAACAGGTTCTGGTTCGGAATGACGATGAGCGTATCGACGTGCTTCTGCAGTTCCTCGATGCCCGATTCCGCAGCGCGCATGCGGCGCGTGCCTTCGAACAGGAACGGCTTGGTCACCACGCCGACAGTCAGCACGCCCTTGCGACGGGCTGCCTCGGCGATGACCGGCGCTGCGCCGGTGCCGGTGCCGCCGCCCATGCCGGCGGCGATGAATACCATGTGGACGCCGTCGAGCGCGCGCTCCAGTTCCTCGATGGTCTCTTCCGCAGCGGCGCGGCCGACTTCGGGACGAGCGCCTGCGCCGAGGCCCTGGGTGATGTCCGGGCCGAGCTGGATGCGATGTTCCGCGATGGAATTGTTCAGGGCCTGCGCGTCGGTGTTGACGACGATGAAGTCGACACCCTCGATCCGGGCCTTGATCATGTTCGCGATGGCATTGCCACCTGCGCCACCAACCCCGATCACCGTGATCCGGGGCCGAAGCTCGTCGATGGCCGGCGGTCCGATGTTGATGCTCATTGTCGGTCTCCCAAGCGGGTCAGTGCTTCGCCTTTGGCTGCCGAACGGCCTTTGGCGAGATTGGAAAAGTTCACATTAACCTGTGGCACAAGGCGGAGTTACGAATCAAAGGCGGTTTAACCTTTTCCACAGGTTGGAACACGATACGGAGCCGCAATTCGGCCATTTTGGAGGCGGAGCGGTGGATAACTCCGTCAGAAATAGTCGCGCACCGCGCGCACCAGCCGACTCACCAGCTTCATCCCCTTGTATGAACCGGTAGGCGCGAAGGCCGGACCGATCGCGCGAATGTCGACCGGATCGGCCGCCGCAAACAGCACGAGTCCCACCAGAGTCGAGGAACTTGGCGTCGCATGCCCCGGCGGCAAGCCGAGCATGGTCGGCGGAGATCCGATACGGACCGGACGGCCAAGCGCAGACTGCGCATAGTCAGCCAGCCCCGGAAGCTGCGCACCGCCACCAGTCAGCACGACCTGCTGGCCGGTCTGCCCGACAAAGCCCATGCTCTTGAGCGAACGGGACACTTCTTCAGTGAAGAAACCGAGCTGCTGGGTGATGACCGAGATCAGTTCGGCACGGGGAATGCGGTTCTTGTCGTCGGCGTGACGAGCGACAGGCCCGCCCTCCGGATCGCCGGGCGCGTTCACCGGGATCATCTCGCGGTGATCCGCCGGGCTGGCGATGGCCGAACCCGACATACATTTGAGGCGTTCCGCCTGGTAGCGGCGGATGCCGAAAGCCGAGGCGATGGCATCGGTAATGTCGCCCGAACCGTACTGGATCACCTGCATTCCCAGCAGCATGCCCGCCGCATAGACCGAAACGGTGGTCACTTCCGCACCGAATTCGACCAGTGCGACGCCCAGTTCGCGCTCTTCCGGCGTCAGGCAGGCGTGGCCAGCCGCAACCGGCGAGCCGACAACCGCCTCGACTTCGAGGTGGGCGTTTTCCACCGCCTCGCGGATGTTGCGGACCGGCGCGCCATCGGCGAGCATGACGTGGATGTCGACCGCGAGCCGTTCGGCATGAAGGCCCTTGGGATTGGGCACCCCGTGCGCCCCGTCGAGCGTGTAGTGCGCTGGCTGGGCATGGAGCACCGTCCGGCCATCGGGCTGGATCACCTCGCGCCCCGCGACCAGCAGATGCTCGATGTCGTCCTGTTCGATCCGGCGCCCGCCGACATCGACCTCGACCCGCGCGGTCGTGCTGGCGAGCCCCGCCCCCGAGCAGCCGATCCAGACCTTCTGGATGCCGATGTTCGCCATCTTCTCTGCGCGCTCGATCGCATCGCGCACCGAATGGGTAGCGGCCTGCATGTCGGTCACGTAGCCGCGCTTGATGCCTTGTGCCGCGCGGTGGCCCGAACCGAGGACGACCATCTCGCCGGTTTCGGAAAGACCTGCGATCATCGCGGACACACGAAACGAGCCGATGTTGACGGCGGCGAAAATCTTGGAAATGCGAGGCGTTGCCATCCCCGCCTTATCCCTCGTCGCTCTTGGCGGAGGCGGCGCGCTTGGCCTCTGCCCTCGCCTGCTCTTCGGCGCGCTTTTCAGCGGCGACCTCGTCGGCATGACCGGGGACTCGCATGTAGATGCGATCGGGCGCGCGCATGTCGAACGCGGCGACCTTGCCGCCGAGGAGGCGGTTGACGCCATCCATGCGGGCAAAGCTGAGAAGTGCGCTGGCGGCGGTCTCGTCACCTTCGGGCAGGGCGAGGACCTGGCCGGTCTTGAAGGTCAGGTTCCAGCGGCGGTTGCCCACCCACTCGGCCTCGGAAACCTGGGGTTTGAGCGCGGGCGCGGCATCGAGCAGGCGGGTGAGATCCTCCACCCGCTGGCCCACGCCCATGCCCGAAAGCACCAGCATGCCTTTTGCGCGGTCGGCGCGGACCGATTCGAGTTCGACGCCCGTATCATCGATCAGGACCATTCGGTCGGGCTTGCGCAGCACGGCGTGGGGCGTGCGCTCAACGATGTCGATCACCAGCGTATCGGGCAGCTTGCGCGAGACGCGGGCATCCTTGACCCAGGGAAGCTGGTTCAGCTCGTCGCGCAGCGCCGCAAGATCGAGCGTGGTCATCGCGCGGTCGTTCTGGCCGAGGATGCGTTCGTAGATCTTCGCCTCGTTCATGCGGTTGACGCCGCGCACTTCGAGGTGGCTGACCTTGAAACCGGCGTCCGATGCGATGATCGCCGCCTGTTCGGAAACGAGCGCCGGAATGCCCGCCATGACCGCCACAGTCCAGACGAGACCGGCCGCGGCGGCCAGGATCAGCGTCATGAGGATGCGGTGAAGCGTCTCTTCCGAGAACGGCAGCCAGCGCAGGACACTGTCGAGCACGGACCCGGTCTGCTGGCGCGCGGTCTGGACCTTGCGCTGCGCCGAACGCGCTGCGGTCGCGCGCCGCACGCCCTTTCCGCCACGCTTGATCGTCTGCGCCATGGGTTCAGGCCTTTCCTGCGTCCTTCAGGGCTTCGGCGATGATCGCCTCCACCAGATCGGAATAATCCATGCCGAGCGCCCGCGCCTGTTCCGGCACGAGGCTGAGCGGCGTCATGCCCGGCTGGGTGTTCACTTCCAGCAGGAACAGTCCCTCGACGCCCTGCTCGTCATCCCAGCGGAAGTCGGAACGACTGGTCCCCTTGCAGCCGAGCAACCTGTGGGCCCGCAGCGCAATGTCCTTGCACGCCTCGGTGATCTCGTCGGGAATCTCGGCGGGACAGATGTGGTCGGTCATGCCCTCGGTGTACTTGGCGTCGAAGTCGTAGAAGCCGGACTTCGGACGAAGTTCGGTGACCAGAAGCGCGCGGTCGCCGATCACGGCGGTCGTCAGCTCGCGCCCGCGGATGAAGGGTTCGGCGAGGAGCTGGTCGAATTCCTGCCACGGGCCCTTGCTCGCCGCGCTGATCGGGCTGCCGTAATTGCCCTCGGCAGTGACGATCGCGACCCCGACCGATGACCCTTCGTTGACGGGCTTCAGCACATAGGGGCGCGGCAGCGGATCGGCCTTGTAGAGGTCAGCCGTCTTGACCATGCGCCCGCCGGGCATCGGGATGCCATGTGGCACCAGCGCCTGCTTGGTCAGTTCCTTATCGATCGCGATGACCGAGGTGACCAGGCCGGAGTGGGTATAGGTCAGGCCCATGATGTCCATCAGGCCCTGGATCGAACCATCCTCGCCCGGGGTGCCGTGCAGGGCATTGAACACGACGTCAGGCTTCGCCTCGGCCAGGCGCAGTGCGACGTCGCGGTCCATGTCGATGCGCGTGACTTGGTGCCCCTTCGATTCAAGAGCCTTGGCCACGCCCTCGCCGGACATGAGCGACACGGGGCGTTCGCTGGACCAGCCACCCATGAGGACTGCAACGTGAAGTTTGGGCAGGGACACTCTCAGCATTCTCCGTTCGGCTCGAGTCGATGGGCGGGCACCGTCATGGCCGGCCTATCCTCTTGATTTCCCATTCGAGGTCCACGCCTGAACTCGCCTTCACGCGGCGGCGGACTTCCTCGCCCAGGCCTTCGATCTCGGCGCTGGTGGCAGTGCCGGTGTTGATGAGGAAATTGGTGTGCTTTTCGCTGACCTGCGCGCCGCCGATCTGGAGGCCGCGGCAGCCGGCCTTGTCGACCAGTTCCCAGGCCTTGCCGCCATCGGGGTTCTTGAAGGTTGAGCCGCCGGTCTTGGAACGCAGCGGCTGCGAAGCCTCGCGCGCGGCGCTGATGCGGTCCATCTCGGCCTGGATCGCTTCCGGATTGCCGGGATGCCCGCGAAAGCGGGCTGCGACGACGATCGAACCGTCGGTCAGGTTGGAATGACGGTAGGTATAGCCGAGTTCGGACAGCGGCAGGGTGACGATCTCGCCCGAGCGGATCACGACGTCGCAATCGACAAGCACGTCCTTGACCTCGCGGCCATAGGCGCCGCCGTTCATGCGTACGAAGCCGCCGACCGTGCCGGGAATCGAACGGAGAAATTCGAGACCGGCGATGCCGTTGTCGCGCGCGGTCGAGGAAACGAGAATGCCGCTCGCGCCGCCGCCGCAATCGAGCGTGACCTCGTCGACCTTCGCGACCTTGGCGAAGGCCTTGCCGAGGCGGATCACCACGCCCGGCACACCACCATCGCGCACGATCAGATTGGAGCCGAGGCCCAGCGCCATGACCGGCACTTCCGGGGCAAGGCCCGCGAGAAAATCCTGGAGGTCGGCCACGTCCCGTGGTTCGAACAGCCAATCGGCGGTGCCACCGGACTTGAACCAGACCAGCGGAGCGAGCGGGGCATCTGGGGTCAGTTTTCCCCTCACGCTGGAAGGGACCGAATTGCTCACGCCCCAGCCCTTTCGCGCGCGATCGCGTCGGCAAGACCTGCTGCCCACTTGGTGATGTCACCTGCGCCGAGGCACACGACCATGTCGCCCGCCTGCACTGTGGCGGCAAGCTCCTTCGCCAGCTCATCCGCACCCGTGGTCAGGTGCGCGCTGCGGTGGCCCCGCGCCTTGATGCCTTCGACCATGGCCGCGCTGTCCACGCCTTCGATGGGCTGCTCGCCGGCCGGATAGACGGGCGCGGCATAGACCACGTCAGCATCGTTGAAGGCGCCCTGGAACTCGTCCATGTGGTCGCGCAGGCGGGTGAAGCGGTGCGGCTGAACAACGGCGATGACGCGGCCCTGCACGCCCTCGCGTGCGGCGGCCAGAACGGCGCGGATTTCGACCGGATGGTGGCCGTAGTCGTCGATTATCGTGACTGCTCCAGAGCCAATGTCGACTTCACCGACCTTGGTGAAGCGGCGCTTGACCCCGCCGAACTTGGCAAAGCCGCCGCGAATGAGTTCGTCCGAGACGCCCATTTCCACCGCCACGGCAACAGCGGCGAGCGCGTTCTGAACGTTATGGCGGCCCGGCATCGGCAGTTCGATGCCTTCGATGCGGCGGAACGAGCCATCGCGCTGGCGCAGCACGGCGGTGAAGCGGTTGCCGCCCGGGATCGGGGTCACGCCCTCGCCGCGCACGTCGGCCTGGGCGGAGAAGCCATAGGTCACGACACGGCGGTCGCGCACCTTGGGGATGATCGCCTGGACTTCCGGATGGTCGATGCAGAGCATCGCCGCGCCATAGAAAGGCACGTTCTCGATGAACTCGACGAAGGCAGACTTCACTCGCTCGAAGCTGCCATAGTGATCGAGATGCTCGGGATCGATGTTGGTGACGACCGCAAGCGTGCCGTCGAGGCGCAGGAAGGAACCGTCGCTTTCGTCGGCCTCCACCACCATCCAGTCGCTGTCGCCCAGGCGCGCGTTCGAGCCATAGGAATTGATGATGCCGCCATTGATGACGGTGGGATCGATCCCCCCGGCGTCAAGAAGACAGGCGACCATCGAAGTCGTGGTGGTCTTGCCGTGGGTACCGGCAACCGCGACCGTGCTTTTCAGCCGCATTAGCTCGGCAAGCATTTCGGCGCGGCGGACGACGGGAATGCGGTTCTCGAGCGCGGCGACGACTTCCGGATTGTCGCGCTTGACCGCGGTCGAGGTGACGACGACGGCAACGCCGGCGACGTTCTCGGCCTTCTGGCCGATCATCACCTTGATCCCGCGCGAGCGCAGGCCTTCGACGACATAGCTTTCCGCCATGTCCGAACCCTGCACCGAATAGCCCATGTTGTGCATGACCTCGGCAATGCCTGACATGCCGATGCCGCCGATGCCGACGAAATGGATCGTGCCGATCTCGGTGCCGACGCCCTTCATGCCAGTTGCTCCTGCCCGGATGCGGCCGAGACGGTGGAATCGAGGCGGATCACGTCCATGATCGGGCTGGCGCCGAAGCTTTCGACGAGGTCAGCGAGGTCCTTGACGGCATTGGGCAGGCCGCAGTTCCACGCGGCATGCGCGGCATTGGCAAGGGTGTGCGGGTGCTGGGCCATGGCCTGGATCTGCTTTGCAAGTTCCTTGGGGGTGAAGCCGGACTGCCGGATCGCGCGGGCGCCCCCGGCGGCAACGACTTCGCGCGTGTTGGCGGCCTGATGATCGTCGGTCGCGATCGGCAGGGGAACGAGGATCGCCGGACGGCCGACGGCGGTCAGTTCGGCGATGGTCGAGGCCCCTGCCCGCCCGATGAACAGGTGCGTGCCCGCGAGCCGGGCCTGCATGTCCTCGAAATAGGTGCCAAGTTCAGCGGGGATTTCGTGCGCGGCATAGCGGGCGCGAACGACCTCGAGGTCCTCAGGCCGGCACTGCTGGGTCACCTGCAGGCGGTGGCGCAAGGCGGGGGGCAACATCGCGAGACCATCGGGCACGACTTCCGAGAGGATCGATGCGCCCTGGCTCCCGCCGGTCACGAGGACGCGGAACAGGCTGTCCTCGGTAAATTCGGGGAACGGTTCTCCGCGTAGCGCCAGCACATCCGGGCGCACGGGATTGCCCACGCGGTGAACCTTGCCCCACAGCTTCGGGTCGAGCCGGTCGACCTCGCCATAGGCGGTCGCGATGGCGTCGACCCGCTTGGCCAGCAGGCGGTTCACGCGGCCCAGCACCGCGTTCTGTTCGTGGATGACGGTCGGGATCCTGGCCGCATGAGCCGCGAGCAGGGCGGGAAGCGCCGGATAACCGCCAAAGCCGATCACGCACGAAGGCTCGAAGCTTTCGAACAGACGCAGCGCCATGGCGCGGCCTTGCCAGATCGCGCGCAGGCCCTTGAACAGCGCGACCGGGTTCTTGCCGAGGCGCCCGGCGGGAAGCACGTGCGCAGGCAGGAAATCGGGCTTTCCGGGAATCTTCGCGCCGCGTTCGTCCGTGACCAGCGCAACGTGATGGCCGCGACGGTCCAGTTCCACGGCCAACGCGAAAGCGGGGATCAGGTGTCCGCCGGTGCCGCCGGCAGCCAGCACATAGTGTCGGGACACTGTCGTCATTTGCGCACCAGATCCGTGACCGCGAACTTCTCTCTCGACAGATAGGGATTGCGGCGGGTGATCGCGAGCAGGAAGCCGACGCCCATGAGCAGCGCGATGGTCGACGATCCGCCGTAGCTGATCAGCGGCAAGGTCATGCCTTTCGAGGGAAAGAGTTGCAGGTTGACGAGGATGTTGATGAAGGCCTGCCCGACAAGCTGCGCCGTCAGCCCGGTCGCCGCAAGGATCGTGAACAGGTCTTCTTCATCCAGCAGGCGCATCAGCACGCGCAGCGCGATCATGCAATAGATGGCAACGACCACCGCGCAGGCGATCAGCCCGAATTCCTCACCGATCACCGAAAAGATATAGTCGGTATGCGCCTCGGGCAGCGCGTTCTTGCGGCTGCCCAGCCAGAGGCCGGTACCGCTCCACCCGCCGTTGAGAAGCGTGCGCATGGCAAGGTCGACCTGGTCGAACTCGCTGCCGCCGGAAATGAAGTTGTCGATGCGATGGGTTGCGTTCGGGTAGAACAGATAGGCCGCGACAACGGCCGCCACGCCCCCGCCCATCGACCACAGGATGCGGTTCACCGAAAGCCCCGACAAGAGCACCAGCACGAACCAGACGCCGCCGAACAGAACCGTCGACCCGAAGTCAGGCTGCGCCATCAGCAGGATGCCGACGAGGCCCATGATGGCGATCGTGATCGGAATGACCGGAATGTTGGGATCGCGCACGCGCCAGGACAAAATCCACGCGATGGCGATCGCAAATCCCGGCTTGAGGAACTCCGAAGGCTGGAGGCTGAAGCCGATCCACAGCCAGCGCTTGGCCCCCTTCACCTCGCTGCCGACGAGCGGCACGAGAACCAGCGCGACGAGCATCGCCGCCGCCAGCAGGATCGCGGCGCGTCTGGCCGCTTCCTTGGGCAGGACCGAGGCGAAGAACATCGCGACCATGCCGACCACCACCCAGCGCAGGTGGATCCAGAAGAAGTAGAGGTCGCCCAGCGCCTTCTGGCTGGTGGAGAGGCGATGCGCGCTGGCGGGGCTTGCCGCGGCAACGGCGATGCAGCCGATCGCCACGAGGAAAAGGATAAGTCCCAGCAGGACGCGATCGATCTCGCGCCACCAGATAAGGAGTTCACTGCGCCTGCTGCGCCGGAACCGCGAACCGTGGCCGACAACCTTCACGCCGCCGTCGGGCATGGTGGTGGTGACAAGGCGCGTCGGGGTTGGCGTGGTGCTCACGTCGGCGTTCCGTCCGGACAGGGCGCTTCCCGATCCTCGATCAGCGCCTCGACGATCTGCCGAAAGGAATCGCCACGCGCCTCGAAATCGCGGAACTGGTCGAAGCTGGCGCAGGCGGGCGACAGCATGACGACATCGCCCGGCTGCGCGGCCTCCATAGCCTGGCGCACCGCATCGCACAGCATCTCGCTGCGGGTGACGGGCATCACGGGTTCGAGGATCTCGGCAAAGCGCGGCCCGGCCTCGCCGATGGTATAGGCCGCAACGACGTGATCGAAATAGGGCGCGCACTCGTCGAGGTTGTCGCTCTTGGGCAGACCGCCGAGTATCCAGTGGATGCGCGGATAGGCGCCGAGCGCAGGGGCGGTGGAAGCCGGGTTAGTCGCCTTGCTGTCGTTCACGAAGAGAACGCCGTTGGCCTCGGCCACGCGCTCCATTCGGTGCGGCAAGCCGACGAAGCTGGCCAGCGCTGAACGCCAGATATCCTCGGCAATGCCAAGCTGCCGCGCGATCTCTACCGCGATGGCGGCGTTCTGGAGGTTGTGCGGACCTTGCAGCGAAGGCCATTCGAGCTGGCCGTGAAGCGCACTCGGCTGAACGACGTGGACAAAGCCCGTGTCGTGGGTTGCCGACGCCTCGCGCGCGATCTCGAGGGTGTGCTCGTCGCCGCAGCCGAAGACCGCGTGCTGGTCGGCCCGCTGCATCGCGAAGAGGCGCGCCTTCGATGCGGCATAGCCGGCAAAGCCGTCATAACGGTCAAGGTGATCGGGGCTGAGGTTGATCAGCGCGGCTACGTCGCAGGCCAGGCTCTGGGTCAGGTCGATCTGGTAGCTCGACAGCTCGAGCACGTAGACCCCGCCTTCGGGCAAGGGCTCCTGCCCGAGGATCGGCAGGCCGATATTGCCGCCGAGCCGCGCGGGAAGGCCAGCGGCGGCGCAGATGTGGTGGACCAGCATCGTTGTCGTCGACTTGCCGTTGGTGCCCGTGATCCCGACCACGCGATGTGGCGGAAGGTCGGCGCGCGCCTGGGCGAACAACTCGATGTCACCGATCACCGGAACGCCAGCGGCGCGCGCATGGTCGGCGATGGGGTGGCGGTTGAGCGGCACGCCCGGGGAAACCACGACACCCGCAAAGCCTGTCAGGTCGATGGACAGCGGGTCGGCGATGGTGCAGCTCCCTTCGAATGCGCTGCGCGGTTCCTCGCGGTTGTCCCAGACGGTGACGTCAGCGCCGCCGGCCAGCAGGCTTTCGACGCTGGCAAGGCCCGAGCGCGCGAGACCGAGAACCGCGTAACGCTTTCCGGCAAAGGCGCGCGAGACGATCATCGAACCTTCAGCGTCGCAAGGCCGATCAGCGCGAGCACGATCGACACGATCCAGAAGCGGATGACGACGGTCGATTCCTTCCAGCCGAGCTGCTCGAAGTGGTGGTGGATCGGCGCCATGCGGAACACCCGCTTGCCAGTGCGCTTGTAGACCGCGACCTGGACGATCACCGAGACCGCCTCCATCACGAACAGCCCGCCGACAATGGCCAGCACGATCTCGTGGTGCGCGGCGACCGCGATCACGCCCAACGCGCCGCCCAGCGCAAGACTGCCGGTATCGCCCATGAACACCGCCGCCGGTGGCGCGTTGAACCAGAGGAAGGCCAGCCCCGCCCCCATCATCGCCGCGCAGAAGATCGCAAGTTCGCCCGCGCCCTTCACATGCGGGATGCCGAGATACGTCGCGAAGTCATAGCGGCCCGCGAGATAGGCAATGATCGCAAAGGTGCCGGCCGCGATGATGACGGGCATGATGGCAAGCCCGTCGAGGCCGTCGGTAAGGTTCACGGCATTGCCGGCACCCACGATCACGAAGATCGCGAAGAGATAGTAGAACGGCCCGAGCGGGACGTAGAGGTTGCTGAACACCGGCACGTAGAGGTTCGTCTCGCCCACCGCGAGCCACGCGGCAAAGGCTGCAACGACGAATTCCCCGGCCAGCCGCACCTTGGCGGGCACGCCCTTGTGCGCGTACTTCGTCACCTTGTCGTAGTCGTCGAGGAAGCCGATCAGCCCAAAGCCGAGCGTGACGACGGCGCAGGCCCAGACGAGCCTGCTGGTGACGTCCATCCACAGGAGCAGCGACAGCGTGAGCGCCGTGACGATCATCAGGCCGCCCATGGTCGGCGTGCCACGCTTGGCGAGGTGCGACTGCGGGCCGTCCTCGCGGATCGGCTGGCCCTTGCCCTGGCGGACGCGGAGCATGTTGATGAACCGGGGCCCGATGATCAGGCCGATCACCAGCGCGGTCAGCAGCGTCGCGCCGGCGCGGAACGTCTGGTATCGGATGAGGTTGCTGAACCCCTCAAAGTGCAGCCATTGCGCCAGCAGGTAGAGCATTCAACGTTCCTTGCCGGTGAGCGAGCGCACCAGCGCACCCAGCCCGACCGAATTCGACCCCTTGACGAGGATGGCGTCACCCCCGCGCACGCCATCTGCAGCCAGGCATTCCGCCGCTTCCGCCGCCGTTTGCACATGCGCCACATCAATTGCACCGGCAAGCGCGGCCGAGCCGCTTTTCCCCAATGCGTCGGCCAGCGCGGTCATTTCGCCGCCCACCAGGATCAGTCTGTCGACTTTGCCTTCCGCGACCGGGCCGGCAAGCTCCGCGTGGTAGCGCGCCTCGTCGGCGCCAAGCTCGCGCATGGCCCCGAGAATGGCGACGCGGCGCGCGGCCGGCGTCTGGCCAAGCTGACGCAACGTCACCGCCATCGACGCGGGATTGGCGTTGTAGCTTTCGTCGATCAGGAGCGCGCTGCCCGATCCGTCGCCGCCATGCGCCGGAATGGCATGGCGCGCGCCGCGTCCGGCAAGGCCTTCCATTTCCGCCAGCGCAAGACCGGCCGCGCCCAGATCGCCGCCGATCGCCTCGACCGCAGCCATGACCGCCAGCGAATTGGCCACCCAGTGTTCGCCCGGTTGCGCGATCGTGTAGCAGACCTTGCGTCCGCCCAGGTCAGCCGTGACGAGGGTGCCGCCACCCGGTGCGGGCACGGCATCGAGCAGCCGCACCGTCGCGTCCTTGGCGACGCCGAAGCTTATGACGCGCTCGGCGTGCAGCGTGGCCTTGGCGCGAAGGTGCTCGAAATGGCGGTTGTCCGCCGGGATGATCGCGACACCGCCGGGCTCCAGCCCTTCGAAGATCTCGGCCTTGGCATCGGCAATGGCTTCCTCGCCGGCGAAGTGGCCGATGTGCGCCGGGGCGATGGTCGTGACGATGGCGACGTGCGGCCGCACCAAGCGGGTCAGTGCCGCCAGTTCGCCCGCGTGGTTCATGCCCATCTCGAACACGCCGAAGCTTGTACGCGCAGGCATCCGGGCAAGGCTCAGCGGAACGCCCACGTGATTGTTGTAGCTCTTGACGGAACGGTGCGCGCGCCCCCGGCTCGCACGGTCCAGCGCGGCATAGAGGGCTTCCTTGACGCCGGTCTTTCCTGCTGAGCCGGTGACTCCGATAATGCCCGCATCCACCCGATTTCGCGCGGCTTTTCCAAGATCCTCAAGCGCGGTTGAAGTGTTCGAGACAAGGACGTGCGGCCCGAAACAGGCATGCTCCACGACAGCGCCTGCCGCACCTCGACCGAAGGCGCCTTCAAGGTAGCGATGCCCGTCGGAATTTTCGCCCTTCAGCGCGAAGAAAAGATCTCCCTCGACGACCTCGCGGCTGTCGATCTCGACGCCCGAGACGGCAAAGGGCGCGCTTGCCCGCCCGCCGGTCGCAGCAGCGATTTCCTCGCTCGTCCAAAGTGCGAGACCCGCCGCATCGGACGGGTCCTCGGGCCAGGCGATGAGGGCGGGATGGGCTGTCATGTCGTGCACTCCCTTGCGACCTGCACGTCGTCGAACGGCAGGACGCGCATGGCATCGCCCCTGCCGATGATCTGCCCCTGTTCGTGCCCCTTCCCCGCGACAAGGACGATATCGTCGCGCCCGGCCTCGGCAATTGCCGCCGCAATCGCGCTGCGCCGATCCCCGATCTCGCGCGCGTTGTCGGCGCAGCCCGCCATGATCGCGGCCCTGATCGCAGCCGGGTCCTCGCCGCGCGGATTGTCGTCCGTGACAATCACAAGGTCCGAACCCGCGCAGGCCGCGCGGCCCATCTCGGGACGCTTGCCCTCGTCGCGGTCGCCCCCGGCACCGAATACGGTGATCAGCCGTCCCTTCACGTGTGGGCGAAGCGCGGCGATGGCCGCCTCGATGGCGTCGGGCGTATGCGCGTAATCGACATAGACCGGCGCTCCGGCGCGATTGATCGCAGCGCGCTCCAGCCTTCCTCGCACCGGCTGCAACCGGGCGAGCGCGTCGAAGACCTGCCCCGCGTCGATGCCGGAAGCGATGGCGAGGCCCGCGGAAACGAGCGCATTGGCGGCCTGATAGGCCCCGATCAGCGGCAGGCTGATCTTGCGCCGCGCACCGTCGAACGCGACTTCGAGCACCTGACCGAGTTGGGTGGGGGTACGGGCGAGCAGGCGGATCGTCTCCCCCTGCTCGCCCACCGAGAGCAGCCGCAGACCCCGTCGGCGGACGTGCTCCACTGCCCGTCCCGACCATTCATCGTCCATCCAGACGACGGCCACCCCACCGTCGTCGACGACGTGGTCGAACAGGCGCATCTTGGCCGCGAAGTAGTCTTCCATCGTCGGGTGGTAATCGAGATGGTCGCGGCTGAGATTTGTGAATGCCCCTGCGATCACGCGCAGGCCTTCGTTGCGAAATTGCGAGAGGCCGTGGCTCGACGCTTCGTAGGCGACGTGCGTCACCCCTTCGCGGGCAAGGCCGGTCATGTTCGACAGGAACGTGACGATGTCGGGCGTGGTCAGCCCGGTGGAAACGCTTTCGTCCGCAGTCGTGACGCCAAGCGTTCCGATCGAGGCCGCGGAACGACCAGCCATGCGCCAGATCTGCCGCGTCATCTCGACAGTGGAAGTCTTGCCGTTGGTTCCTGTCACGGCAACGACCGTTTCCGGCACCGGCTGGAAGAACTGCGCGGCGAGCGCGGCGAACGCCCGGCGCGGCTCGGCATCGGCGACGTGGACAGCGCCTTCCACTACAGCCTCGGGTCGGGCGACGACAGCGACCGCGCCTGCCTTCACTGCGTCCGCGATGAAGTCCTCGCCGTTGAAGCGCGTGCCGGGGAACGCGCCGAAAACGGTGCCGGGGGCGACCTTGCGATGATCGATGGCAAAGCCGGTGACGTTGGCATCGGCCGCAGCCACCGGATAGCCTGCCGCATCGAGGATCGCGCCGAGCTTCATTCGCCTTCTCCGTTGCCGACGAGGGGCGAAAGATCGGAAATGTCGATGTCGCGACTGTCGTCGGGCACGACGCCGAGCAGCGGGCCGATGCGGGGCACGACGCGTCCGACGATGGGCGCCGCGTTCCAAGCCGCCGTGCGCTGGTAGGAAGTCGCGGCCGTGCCCTTGGGTTCGTCGAGCATGGCGATCACCACATAGCGCGGCTTGTCCATCGGGAAGGCGGCGGCGAAGGTGGCGATCAGCGAGGTCCGGTTGTATCCGCCTTTCCCGCCCGGCTTTTCAGCGGAACCGGTCTTGCCGCCGACGCGAAAACCGACGGCATTGGCGCTCTTGCCGGTGCCATCGACCACGATCATGCGCAGGAGCTGGCGCATGCGCGCGCTGGTCGAGGCCTTGTAGACGCGGCGGCCTTCGGGGATCTGCGAAGGATCGCGCTTGAACAGCGTGGCCGGACGCCAGATGCCGCCATTCACCAGCGCGGCATAGGCGGCAGCGAGGTGCAGCGGCGTGACCGCGATGCCATGACCATAGCTCACCGTCATCGTCGTGATGCGGGCCCAGTCGCCGTTCTTGTTTGTGCCGCGCGGCCAGAGCGGGAAGCCGCGTGCGGGCAGCTCGATATAGGGCCGCTCGTTCATGCCGAGCGCGGCCATCGTCTTCTTGAGCGCCGGTCCGCCAAGTTTGTCGGCCACTTGCGCGGTGACGATATTCGAGGAGTGGATCAGCGCTTCGGGCACGTTGAGCGATGCGCCGAAGCTGTGGCTGTCGCGAATGTGGAAACCGCCGATCGCCAGCGGCTTGTCCGACGGATAGCGCACCGAAAGGTCGGTCACCACTCCCGCATCAATGGCGGCGGCAATGCTCAGCGGCTTGAACGTGGAGCCTAGTTCATAGACCTGGTTGGTCACCTTGTTGAAAACGAGGTTGTTGAGCGCCTGATCCGAACGGTTCGGGTTGAACGACGGCAGCGATGCCAGCGCAACCACCTCGCCTGTATCGACATCGAGGATCACGCCCGCCGCGCCCTTGGCCTCGGTTTCGAGCATGCCGCGGCCGAGCTCGTCCTCAAGCGCCCCTTGCGCCCGCATGTCGATCGAAAGCGCCACCGGCCTGCCGCGCTGTGCCGGGTCAAGCAGCTGCTTCTCCAGCACCTGCTCCATGCCGACATGACCGTGACCTTCGGTATCAACGTAGCCGAGGACGTGCGCGCCCAATGAACCTTGCGGATAGTAGCGCTGGTTCTCGCGCGGGAATTCCAGAGCAGGCTCACCCAATGCAAAGATGCGGTTGGCATCTTCGGGCATCACGCGCTGGCGCAGATAGCTCGGCTTGTCAGACTTCAGCCGCTTGAGGAGGTCGTTGTAATCAGCGTCAGGGAAGATCGCGAGCAGCGCCTTGGCCACTTCCTCGGGCGACTTCACCAAAGGCGAGCCGTTCTCTCCGAAGGCCTTGGGATTGTACCACAGGGCATAGGCTGGAAAAGCGCGGGCAAGCGGAACGCCGTTGCGGTCGGTGATCTCGCCGCGCGGGGGCAGCAGGGCCTCGGCAAGCGAGCGGCGCTCGGGCGCATCCTCGAACAGCCCGAGTTGCAGGATGCGGACCAGTGCGGCCACTCCCGCGAACAGGAACAGGAACGCGACGACAAGCACGCGTACCTTGGCCTCGACCAGCGAACGCTGGCGGACGTTGGCCAGGCGAACCCGGCCCGATGCGATGGCGGCGGAGGCGGTGAGCGCATTCACCGGGCTGCCTTAGCCTCCTTCCTCGCCGCGGGGCGAGACCCCAGGGCCGACTTGTCCTTCTTCGCGGGCGACTTATCCGCAACTGACGTCGCCTTTGCCTTTGGCGCAGGGGCCTTTTCGGCCTTTGCCTTCTGGACAGGCCTTGCTTTCGCGGAATCGGCCTTGGCCTTTGGTGCGGTCGAAGCCGCCTTGGCCGCAAGCTTCGGCTTGCGATCGGCCGCCGATTTTGCGTCAGGCTTCTCCGAAGCGGATGCCTTGGCCGCGCTCTTGGCGGAATCCTTCTTCGGACGCTCCTTCTCGGAGGCCGTTTCCTGCCGGACCGGTCCCTTGGGCCGCGCATCGACGACCTTGCCAAGGCGGTCCTTCAAGGTTTCGACGGCGTCCGAACGATCCGCGTCGGAGAGGGACGGCCGGTCCGCATCCTCGTTTTGCGAGGCGCGGTCGTTGCTCGCCAGAGCCTTGCCGGAAAGCGGCGAGACCATCGCCGGGAAGGCCGCCGAGGCAATCACGCTGTCGTCGACGCTGGCGACACGGATCGGGGCAGGCGCGTCGGGCGTGGCGGGCATGCTCAGTTCGGCAAGCTGACGCTCGCCTTCAAGGTACTGGCTGGCACCAGGCGCGGCATAGCCGAACTCGACATCGTTCCAGACCTTGAGCTGCTGCTGGTTGGAGCGCGTCTCGAACTCGGTTTCGAGGTAGAGCCGTTCCTGCTTCAACGCGACGATGCGCTGCTCGGCGTGATGGATCTGGCTGCGCAGCGCGTTGACCTTGAACGCGAGAACCAGAACCAGCGCCAGACAGAGGCCCAGCAGGACGAGCCAGCCTACCGAACGAAGGCGATTGGCCGAAGCGATCATGCCGCGGCCCTCCCCTGATGAGCGCGCGCCGGCGCGGCAGTGCGCACGGCACAACGCAGGGTCGCGGAGCGGGCGCGAGGATTGCGGGCCTCTTCCTCCGGCGTCGGCCTGATCGCACCCGAAGGCTTCTCGAACACGGCCTGAACCTTGCTTTCAAGCTGCGGCAGGTGACGCGAACCGGCGGGAACGGCACCCGCGCCCTCGCGCAGGAACTGCTTCACGATCCGGTCCTCGAGGCTGTGAAAGCTGACCACGGCGATCCGGCCGCCGGGCACAAGCACCTTCTCTGCGGCAGCGAGCCCCTGCACCAGCTCATCGAGCTCACCGTTTACGTGGATGCGCACGGCCTGGAAACTGCGGGTGGCAGGATCCTTGGGCGCCTTGGGACCCTTGATGTCGGGCCGGTAGCCAAGAGCCTTGCGGACGACGGCAGCGAACTGGGCGGTCGTGGTCAGCGGACGGGCAGCAACGATGGCGCGGGCAATCCGACGCGATTGGCGTTCTTCGCCGTAGCGATAGAGGACGTCCGCGATCTCCCCCTCGTCCGCTTCGTTCAGGAAGTCCGCCGCACTCGGCCCTTCCTGCGACATTCGCATGTCTAAGGGACCGTCGGACGAAAACGCAAATCCGCGCGCGGCCTGATCGAGCTGCATCGAGCTGACCCCGATGTCGAAGACCACCCCCTGGACTCCAGCAATTCCGGCCTCTGCAAGTCCTTCCGCGATCTCGGAAAAACGACGAGGATGCAGAACCAGGCGCGGCTCTTTTCCACAGGTTTCTCCCCAGAGCTTCCCAGCCGCGATGGCATCGGGGTCCCGGTCGAAGGCGTGGACGGTGGCGCCTGCATCAAGGAGCCGACGCGTATAGCCGCCGGCCCCGAAGGTCGCATCGACGATCAGGTCACCCGGCTTGGGGTCGAGTGCAGCCACGACCTCTTCGAGGAGAACGGGTATGTGCGGGGCACGGGAGCCGGTTTCGGCGCTCACTTGCGCTTCCCCTTCGCGGCTTCGGCGATCTTCGCGCGGCAACCGGCCTGGGCGCTTTCCCAACCAGCGCCCTGTTCGAACAGGATGCCCGGGTTCCAGATGGTGATCTGGCGGCCACCGCCATGGAAATAGAGGCCGTCCTCCACCTTGCCGAGTTCCGCGAGGTGATCGGGCAGGACGAAACGGCCGCTGTCATCGAAGCTGGCGCGGTGAAAGCCGTATACCTGAGCCTCGGCCATGTCGCGGTCGAAATCGATGCCGAGGCGCAGCTTCTTCTCTTCCTCGCGGTCGATCTCGGCCGCGAAATCCGCAAGGCGCGAGAGGCCGAAGCCGACAAGGCAAGGCAGGCGAGGATGCTTGTCGAGACAGAGGACGCGCTGGTTGTCGGACGCAGCGAAGACATCGGAGCGGAAGTCGGCAGGCAGGACGAAGCGGCCTTTTTCGCCCCGCGGCGAAAAGCCCTGTCCCACGAAATTTACCGGCCCTCCCGCCACCTGGACACCCCGCTCGAGGACAAAAGCTCCACCCCCCCGACCCGGCGCCTTCGCGCCCGGCCGACTCATCCCCCGCGGATGCGACTGGAGTTCGTCCCGATGAACGACATTACTAACGCGGGATGGCACGGGCGAAAAGGGGAAAATGCGGGAAAATCCGGACTCAGCATGAATCCGCAGCATTTTTTTCTCAGGTTGGCGCAGTGTTAACCAAGACGCCAAAGTAGAGCGCACCAAAAAAGCCGCGAATTTCCGCGACTCTTCAACCCGCCCCGACAACGAGCACGGCTCTTTCCCGTATTTTCCCGTAGTTCGGCGGCTTAATGCGCCAGAGCTTCGCCGAGCAGCGCTTCCAACGCGGCCGCCTTGCGCCCCGCCGCATCTTCCGGCTCGAGCACGGCGGCGTCGGCGACGACGGTCACGTGCCCCTTTCCGACCGTGCAGCGCGCCACGAGCCCGTCCGGACCAATTGCGCAGCGCGAATCCAGACCACCCTTGCGCAGCGCGATTTCGCCCGGCAGGTTCACCGGAATGGCCTCGCCCGCACTTTCCCGCTCTCCGGCGGGCTGCGCATCATCGAAGCGCAATTCAAGGCCCCAGCGCCCCAGGATGGGCGAAAGCAGCACGACATCCTGCGGTCGCCGCCTGTCGCCCAGTGAAAACGCGCTTTCCTGCGTCAACATCGGGTCCGCCAACAGGAGCAACCGCCCCCCCTTGCGCACCCAATCGTCGAGCGCGACGTTCTCCTCGGGCGACAGCGGTCGCGGCTGCGCGATGACCAGACGGTCCAGCCCGCGAATGTCGATCAGTGTGTCGAGCGCCCGCACTCTCCCGTGCCGCTCGATCACCGCCCGCGCCCAATGCGGCGCGGCCTGTTCGGAAAGCATTCCGCGAATGTCGGCCTGCTCCGTCCACAGGATGGGCAGGCTCGTGAACAAGCCCAGAGGCTGATCCGCGTCAGCATCCCTGCCGAGGCCGCGCCCGGCCAGCAGCCATGCGCCGAGCAGGAGGGCCAGTGCGACGAGAGCCATCGCAAGGCCACGATAGCGCCTCGGCATCGTCAGGGGCTTGGCGCTTCGCCGGGGTTGCGCGCCGGTACCGGCCGGGCGGCCGGCTTGTCTTTCGAGGCCACCGGAAGCTCGGGTGCGACGCCCATGTCGACCAGTGGATCGTTGGCGGTCGTTTCGCTGGCCGTGACCGCGGGCGCGGCCGTGTTCACCGCCGTCGCATCCACGTACTTCGCCCTGTCCATGATGACGTTGGCAAGGCTGACCAGCAGCAGCATTCCGGCAAGCCCGAACATGCCGACCTGAAGCCGGTGCACAGCCTGCGCGCGCAGTTCACGGGTGGAGGGCGGGACATAGGCAAGCGGGCTCGTCTGCGTGGCCGGCTCGACGCCGGTCGCCGCAACGGGCCTGGACTGCGATCTGGCGAAGAAGGCCATGCGCGCCTTCTACCTCATTGCTCCAGCCAAGGGAACACTCGCAGGCCCTTGGTCTTGAGCCATTCCGGATTGTAGAGCGAGGAGAGATAGCGGAAGCCCGTGTCGCACAGGATCGTCGCCACGCGGCTGCCCTTGCCCAGTTGCCTTGCCAGCGCAACCGCGCCCGCCACGTTGATGCCGCTCGACAGGCCAAGACAGAGGCCTTCCTCGGCCAGCAGGCGTTCGACCCAGTGCAGACCTTCCTCGTCCGAAATGCGGAACTGGGTGTCGATGGGCGCACCGTCGAGGTTCGCCGTGATGCGCCCCTGACCGATCCCCTCGGCAACCGAAGAGCCTTCCGCCTTCAGTTCGCCGTGGGCATAGTAATTGTACAGCGCGGCGCCATGCGGATCGGTGAGGGCAATGGTGATGTTCTCGTCGAAGGCCTTGAGGCCCATGCCCACGCCCGCGATGGTGCCACCCGTACCCGCAGCGCAGGTGAAGCCATCGATGCGATGCTCCATCTGCTCCCAGATTTCGGGCGCGGTGCTTTCGATGTGCGCTCGGCGGTTGGCGATGTTGTCGAACTGGTTCGCCCAGACCGCGCCTTCGGTCTCCTCGGCAATGCGGCGCGAAGTGTGCACGAAGTGGCCGGGGTTCGAGAAGGGGGCGGCCGGAACCAGCACCAGCTCCGAACGCAGTGCCCGCAAGGTGTCCATCTTCTCGCGCGATTGCGTCTCGGGCATGACGATGACCGACTTGTAGCCGCGCGCATTGGCGACGAGTGCCAGGCCGATCCCGGTGTTACCCGCCGTGCCCTCGACAATGGTGCCGCCGGGCTTGAGAATGCCGCGCTCTTCGGCGTCGCGGACGATCCACAGGGCCGCGCGATCCTTCACCGAAGCGCCGGGGTTGGTGAATTCGCACTTGCCGTAGATCTCGCAACCGGTCTCCTCGCTCGGCCCCTTGAGCCGGACGAGAGGCGTGTTGCCGATGAGGGAAATGGTATCGGGAGCAATCGCAGGAGCCATCATGGCGCCTGAGTTAAGAGCAGTTTGCGCGAATGCCAACGAATTTGCGCTTCAATGCCGCGAAGTCCTACTCCCTGCCTGCCCGAATCGCCGCACCGCCGGCGAAGGGCGCGACGGCGAGCGCCACCAGGCTACACGCCGCCAGCAGCGCCAAACCGCCCTCTCCGCCCGGCTGAAGCGACCCGGCGCCGAAGATCAGGAGCGGCACGGCCAGCGGAATCGCAAGCAACCCGCCTAGCGCCGCACCCGCGCGCATGCCCGCCGTCAACGCGGCAATGGTCACGCCGATCGCCGCCAGCCCCGGCGTTCCGAGCAGCAGCCCGATCTCGACCGTGCGCAATTGCCCGGCGTCGAGCGACAGCAACCCTGCGGAAAGTGGCGCGGCGACCATCAGCGGCACGCCGAAGCTGAGCCAGTGGGCAAGGATGCGCACCAGCAGCAGCGCCTCTTCGGAAATGCCGCGCAGGGCCCACTGGTCGAACATCCCGGCTTCAAGGTCGGGCTCGACCAGACGGTCCAGCGGAAGGATCGCCGCCAGCAGCGCCGCAACCCAGATCACGCCCGCCCCGGTTCGAGCCAGCAGGCGCGCATCCGGGCCGACCGCGAAGGGAAACAGCATGGCTACGGCAAGGAAGAACAGCAGCGGCAGAACCGCCCCGCCCCGCCCCTGCGCCCCCCGCGTAAGCAGGGCAAGGTCGCGGGTGAAGATAGGCCACAGCCGCGCGATCATGGCTGAAAGTTCCGGATTGCAAGCGTCCGCACGCGCTCGAGCGCGAGCGGCTGATGCGATGCGATGACCACTGCCCCGCCGCGCGCGCAATGGGCCTCGATCGCCTCCTGCGCCCGCTCGCTCCAATGCACGTCAAGGCCGTTCAGCGGCTCGTCCAGCAACCACAAAGGCGCCCCGCTGGCGGCAACCCGCGCAAGCGCCGCGCGCTTGCGCTGCCCGGTGGAGAGATAGCGGACCGGAACGTCCAGCAGATCGTCGAGCCCGAACTCCGCTTCGGGCCTGCCCGCCCGGTCGATCCGATCCCAGAAGCGCAGCGCATCCTCGAGCGGAAGGTGACCGTCGAGCGCCAGCCGTTCGTCCGAAAGCGCAATCGCGCCCCGCCGCTCGACAGTTCCGGCAAAGGGACGCAGCAATCCGGCAAGGATGCGGATCAAGCTCGACTTGCCGATGCCGTTGGCGCCGGCAAGGTGCACGATCTCGCCCGCCTTCACGTCCAGCGACAGCGCGCGGAACAGAATGCGATCCCCGCGCCGGCAGGCAATATCCGTGGCGACGAGACCGCACTCTTGCATGGCGCGACGCGATAGGGGAAAGCGCAGGCCCTGCCAAGGACGCCGACGAAAAGGACATGCAATGACCGTAGCCCGCCTGACCGACGCAGAGCGCGACGCGCTTCTGGCCGAATTGCCCGAGTGGGCCCTGCGGGAAGACGGCCTGGCCATCGTCCGCACGTTCCGCTTCGCGGACTTCTCCCAAGCATGGGGCTTCATGAACCGCGTCGCGCTTCATGCGGAAAAGACCGATCACCATCCCGAATGGTTCAACGTCTACAACCGCGTCGAAGTTACGCTGACCACCCACGACGCGGACGGTCTTTCCGCGCGCGACGCCGACATGGCGCGCGCGATGGAAAGCTTTCTCTAGGGCTATTTGCCCAAGGGACGCTCGGCCGAACGCATCTGTTTGCGGAGCGCGCCGGGCATCCACCGGGAGGCGAATGCAAGCCGCCGCGCAGTCTTGCCGACCAGCGTGTGCAACCGCTCGCCATGCACTGCGGCCCACGCTGCTTCGGCCACTTCGCTGACCGGCGTGATCTCGAGCCCCGCGCCGCGAACGCGCGAGCGGATGTCCTCGTTCGAGGCGCGGTTGGGCGCATGATCGAGCAGCGGCGTCTCGATGAAGCCTGGCATGAGGTCGCGCACGCGGATGCCGTCTTCCGCCCATTCCCCATCCAGCGATTCGGTGATCGCACGTACCCCGAACTTCGTGGCCGAATAGACCGATGCGCCGGGCGAGCCATAGATGCCCGCGGCACTCGCGGTGTTGAGCAGAACCGATCCGGGTGCGCTCGCCCTTAGCCAGGGATAGGCCGCCTGCGCGCCGAAGATCACGCCCTTGAGGTTGATGTCGAGCGTCCGCTCGATCTCCTCGACCGCAAGGTCTGCGATAGCGCCGCCTATCGGAATCCCTGCGTTGTTGAACACGACATCGATCCGTCCACCCCCGGCCCGGGCACAATCGGCCAGCGCGGCGTCCCATGCCGAACGGTCGCGCACGTCGAGTTTGTGGCGAGACGAGCGGCCCGACGGCAGCATCGCGGCGGTCTGCATCATGCCGCCCTCATCGATGTCGGCGATGCCGACGAACCATCCGCCCTGCCCGAATCGCTGCGCCACCGCCCGGCCGATGCCCGATGCGCCGCCGGTGATGAAGATCGTCTTGCCCATTGTGGCTGTCCCTCTTGCCTACATGCTTGTCAGCAAGAGACTACAGCGCCGGATTGTTATAGCAATGCCAGGTGAAGATCGCCGCCGCGCCGCGATGGGGCCGCCACTGTTCGGCCAGGACGCGCGTATCCTTCTCGCTCGGACGTTCCGGCAGTCCGAGCAATCGCCCCAGCCCCACCTGGACTGCAAGGTCGCCCGCCGGCCAGATATCAGGCCGCCCCTCCGCGAACAGGAGGTAGATTTCCGCCGACCAGCGCCCGATCCCCTTGATCTTCACGAGTTCGGCAATCGCCTCCTCGTCGTCCTGCGGCAGCGAATCGAAATCGAGTTCGCCGGATACCACCAGTTCGCAAAGACTGCGCGCGTAGCCCTGCTTCTGGCGTGACAGGCCGCAGGCGCGCAACGCGTCGAAGTCGGCCGCGAGCAGGTCATGCGGGGGCAGGTCTTCGCCCAGCAGGGCCTCCAGCTTGTTCCACACCGATGCCGCCGCCGACACGCTGACCTGCTGCCCGACAATCGTGCGCAACAGCGTGCGATAGCCGGTCGGCCTTATGCGCGGCTCGGGGTATCCGACGCGTTCGATCGCATCGGCCAGCGCCGGAGACCGGGCGGCAATATGGTCCAGTCCTTCGCGGATTGCCTCTGCGCTAAGACCCACGCCCTTTTTCTCCTTGGCAAGATTATGGCCGGATCGGCAGTTGCCAAAGCCGGAACCACGCGATAGCAGCCCCTTCCAAAGGCGAACAGGGGGCGGGATTTTCCCTGCGCCGCGTTTGGAGAATGGACGATGCCCAAGATTGTCGTTGTCAATCGTGCTGGTGAAGAAAAGACCGTCGACGCCGATGCCGGCCTGTCGGTGATGGAAGCAATCCGTGACAACGGCTTCGACGAGCTGCTGGCCCTGTGCGGCGGCTGCTGCTCGTGCGCGACCTGCCATGTCTATGTCGATCCCGCCTTTGCCGACAAGATCCCGGCGATGAGCGAAGACGAGAACGACCTGCTCGACAGCTCGGACCACCGCAACGAATCCTCGCGCCTTTCGTGCCAGGTGCAGATCACCGGCGATCTCGACGGCCTGCGCGTGACGATCGCTCCGGAAGACTGATCTTCCGGCAGCAGCGGAATACCAAAAAAGGCCCGCCTCCAACCGGAGCGCGGGCCTTTTTTTGCAGCCAGCGTTTGCCGGAACTAGAGCCGCAGGCCCGCCGTTTCGTCCAGTCCCGCCATCAGGTTCAGCGTCTGTACCGCCGCCCCGCTCGCGCCCTTGCCGAGGTTGTCGAGAACCGCGACGAGCCGCGCCTGTTCGCCGTCGCTGCTGCCCATGACGTGCAGTTCGAGGCCGTCCCACGGCTCCATCGAGGCGCGCATCAGCATTTCGCCGTCCGCCGGCAATTCCTGAGCCACCGTCACGATCGGCGATCCGGCGTAGAACTGGGTGAGCGCGGCGCGCAACAGTTCGGCAGGAACGTTGCCCGGCATCACGCCCAGCGGCAGCGGGATCTCGACCACCATGCCGCGGTGCGCCGGGACCACCGCCGGCGAGAACATCGGCGCAATGGCAAGGCCGGCATAGCGCTGCATCTCGGGCACGTGCTTGTGCCCGAAGGTCAGGCCATAGCCACGCCAGGCGATGTCGCGGTCCTGCTCGAACCGTGCGATCAGCGCCTTGCCGCCGCCTGAGTAGCCGGACACGCCGGTGCAGCTATAGGGCCATGCCGCCGGCAGCAGGCCATTGTGCACCAGCGGGGCAAGCAGGCCGAGGAAACCCGTCGGATAGCAGCCGGGATTCGAAACGCGCTTGGCCTGCGCCACGGTCTCGCGGCCGACGATTTCGGGAAAGCCGTATGTCCAGCCATCGGCGACGCGATGCGCGGTCGAAGCGTCGATTACACGGGTGCGGTCGTTGCGGATCATCGCCACGGCATCGCGCGCGGCATCGTCAGGCAGGCACAGGATCACGACGTCGGCGTCGTTGATCGCCTCGGCCCGCGCGGCATCGTCCTTGCGGCGCGCGTCTTCGAGAGCGATCAGCGCGAACTCGCTGCGTCCGGACAGCCGCTCCGCGATCTCGAGGCCCGTGGTGCCTGCCGCACCGTCGATGAATACAGAAGTCGTCATTCCGCCGCTTCCAGCACGGCCATGTCGACGTAACCGACCAGCAGGTCAGACTGCGCCTGGCCCCAGGCCCAACCGCCCGCAATGTCGAGAACGTCAAACACTTCGCCCTGGGCCAGTAGCCGCAGTTCTCCGCCTTCCGGCTTGCCTGCACCACGCAGCGCAGTTCCGGCCTTCACCACGTGCGCCATAGGCACGGCGTAGTGCGGCACGAAGTAGCGCCCGGCGAGGCCGATGTGCGCAAGGTCACCGCGCACCGGCAGGTGAGGTTTGTCGGAACGGTCGGCAGGCCGCACCAGCGAAAGCTGGACGGTCGGTACGGCAACGGGAAGAGGCGTGGCTTCGACGGTCAATTCAGGTTGTCCCCGGAACAGGAAAGCCGGGCGATTAGCGGCGTCGGCGCAGTCAGGCAAGCTATCGCGCATTCTCAGCCGTATCGCGCCTTGAGCAGCCCCCACGCCGCGCGCAGTCCAAGGGCGTCTCCCCCCTTGGGGCGCCCGGGCTTCGCCGCGGGGCGCCAGGCGAAGGTATCGAAGTGCGCCCAGTCGATCCCCTCGCCCACGAAGCGGTCGAGAAACAGCGCCGCCACGCTGGCTCCGGCAAAGCCGTTGGCAGGCGAGTTCTGCAGGTCGGCTACGTCGGACTTGAGGTATTCGCGGTACCCTTCGAACAGCGGCAGGCGCCAGCACGGGTCGTCGCGCTCGATGCCGGCGACGAGCAGTCCATTCGCCGTCTCGTCCTTGCGCGCGAACATGGCGGGCAAGTCCGGGCCCAGCGCCACGCGTGCCGCCCCCGTCAGGGTAGCGAAATCGATGACCAGTTCCGGCTTCATCTCACTTGCGCGTACTAGCGCATCGCCAAGCACCAGCCGGCCTTCGGCGTCGGTATTCGTGACCTCGACCGACAGTCCGTTGCGCCCGCGCAGGATGTCGCCAGGACGGAAGGCGTGGCCGGATATCGCGTTTTCTACCGCCGGCAACAGCACGTGCAGGCGCACCTTCAGGCCCATCGCCATGACCAGGCCCGCCAGTGCGAGGGCATGGGCGGCGCCGCCCATGTCCTTCTTCATCAGCGCCATGCCGCTCGAGGGCTTGATGTCGAGCCCCCCCGAATCGAAGCAGACGCCCTTGCCGACGATCGCGACGCGGGGATGCTTCGGATCGCCCCATTCCAGTTCGATCAGGCGCGGCGCATGGCTGCGCGCCGCGGCTCGGCCGACGGCGTGGACCATCGGATAGTCCCGCTCCAGCGCGTCGCCCGACACGACGTGGACCTCAGCGTGCCAGGTCTTGGCCAGCGCCCGCGCTTCCGCCTCAAGCTGCGCGGGGCCCATGTCCTCGGCCGGCGTATTTACCAGGTCGCGCACCATCAGGACGGCCGATGCTTCCGCAATGGCCGGTTCGATCAGCGCCACGTCCTTGGTCAGGAGGATGCGCGGCTCGCTCTCTGTCGCGTCCTTGCGATAACGGTCGAACCGGTATTGCCCGGTAATCCATCCGTGCAGCGCCTTGCCCGGCTCCCCGCCAGCGCGGCGATATGTGCCGCCCGGCAGAACGTCCGCCAGCCTGGCCATGCACCACGACGAAAGGTCATCGACGTTGGCCACCCCGGCGACTGCGAACCAGCCGTCGCCATCGGGCACGATCGCATGTTCGTACCCTCCGCCCTCGAACTTCTGCGCAACAAGGCTGGCGCGCTGGCCTGCATTGATTCCCTTGAGAAAATCCGGCAGCGTCGCCTTGTCGACAAGGTGGAGGGCAATGGCCTGCTGGCCGCGATCAGGCTGGATCAGCGCGTTCTTGTCCGTCATCTTGCATCGGACAATGCCGCAGAGCGCGGCCCGTTGCGAGAGGAAATTGCCCCATGCGCCCGACCACGCTCCTGCCCCTCGCGCTGCTCGCGGCCTGTTCAGCACCCGATGACCCGAAAGCGACCCGAAGTGCACCTGAGGCGACATCGACCGCACCCGAAGCGCCGCAACCGCCTACCCAGACGCCGGTGACCGCACGCGACGTGCACGAGGACAACGACCTCTACGTCTTCGACTATTCCTACCCCGCCGCCGCCGGTGCGATTCCCGCGCTCAAGGACCTGCTCGACAAGGAGCTTGAAAAGGCACGCGCCGACCTCAAGGCCGAGGCGGCTAATGGGCGGGCGGAAGCCAAGGCCAACGATTTCCCCTATCATCCCCACAGCCACAGCGTGGAATGGAAGGTGGTGACCGACCTTCCGGCCTGGCTCAGCCTGTCCACTCTTGTCGGCTTCTACTCTGGCGGCGCGCATCCGAACTACGCCTACGACACCATCCTGTGGGACAGGATCGCCGGGAAGCGGCGTGCGCCCGTGGATCTCTTCACGTCCAAGGCCGCGCTGTCTGCCGCGATCCGGGCCCCCTTCTGCAAGGAACTCGACCGCCAGCGCGCGAAGAAGCGGGAAGGCTACGAACCGGGCGGCGGCATCCCCGAATTCGAGGAATGCATCGATCCGGCAGAGCAAACGGTGATCCTCGGGTCATCGAACGGCAAGGCGTTCGACCGCATCGGCGTACTCGTCGCGCCCTATGCGGCAGGACCCTATGCCGAAGGCGACTATGAAGTGACGGTTCCGGTCTCCGCCAAGGTCCTCGCGGCCGTGAAGCCCGAATTCAAGGGCACCTTCGTCGCACGATGAAACACGCCCGCGCGAATGGCTCGCATTTTGGGCGATGGATCGCTACATGGCGCCCATGACCGAATACGTTACAGTCGAAGACCACAGCGTCCTGCCGCGCGACGGGACCATCAAGCTCCATGGCCCCGCCGGCTTCGAGGGCATGCGCAAGGCGGGCCGGCTGGCCGCCGAGATTCTCGACGCCCTGGCCCCGCTGGTCCAGCCCGGCGTGCGCACGGACTACCTCGACGATGTCGTGCGCCAGATGACGCTCGATGCCGGAGCGGTACCCGCGACGATGGGTTACCGCGGCTACGCGCACTCCTCGTGCATTTCGATAAACCACGTCGTCTGCCACGGCATTCCGTCGGACAAGACGCTCAAGGACGGAGACATCGTCAATATCGACGTGACCCCGCTGCTCGATGGTTGGCACGGCGATTCCAGCCGCATGTACCTCGTCGGCGACGTGCCGCTGAAAGCGCGCCGCCTTGTCGACGTGACCTATGAATGCCTGATGATCGGCATCGAGCAGGCCAAGCCCGGCGCCCGCCTCGGCGACATTGGCGCGGCCATCCAGGCCCATGCCGAAAAGCAGCGCTATGGCGTCGTGCGCGAGTTCTGCGGCCACGGCCTCGGACGCCTGTTCCACGATGCGCCGGAAGTGGTCCACGCCGCCCGCGCCGGAACCGGACCGGAACTTCGTCCTGGCATGTTCTTCACGATCGAGCCCATGATCAATCTCGGCAAGCCCGGAGTGAAGATCCTCGAGGATGGCTGGACAGCGGTCACGCGCGACCGCTCGCTCTCGGCGCAGTTCGAGCACTCGATCGGGATCACCGAGGACGGCTGCGAAATCTTCACCGCCAGCCCCAAGGGCCTCGACAAGCCGCCCTACGCGGTCTGATCGGGTGGCTGGCGCTCCCTGCCTAAAAATAAGGCAGACGTTGCGTAAAATTTGTGCACGATTTGAACAATCGCGCGCAATGATACGAATGCAGCACCAAGGCTCACGATTCAATTCTTGCCGACACCCCGATTTTCCTGCTTTCGCGGCGTCGCGCTATGGCCTAGTGCAATGCGCGTCACAGTGGCACGATTCTTGTAAAGTCGTCGCTACGCACGGGATATCAAAAGGCCGGGTTGCCGCCATGGTGGCTTTCCGGCCCGCGTTGCAGGGGTCTGTACGACGTGAAAAAGGTCGAAGCGATCATCAAGCCGTTCAAGCTCGATGAAGTGAAGGAAGCGCTGCACGAAATCGGCGTCTCCGGCATCACCGTCACCGAAGCCAAGGGCTTCGGTCGCCAGAAGGGCCATACCGAGCTCTATCGCGGCGCCGAATACGTCGTCGACTTCCTGCCGAAGGTGAAGCTCGAGGTCGTGGTTTCCGACGCCCTGGTCGATCGCGTGGTCGAAGCTGTCGCCGCCGCCGCCCAGACGGGCCGCATCGGTGACGGCAAGATCTTCGTGATCCCCGTCGAAAGCGCACTGCGCATCCGCACCGGCGAACGCGACGACGACGCGATCTGACCTGACGGATCGCACGCAAAGTTGACGCTGGCCCGCAGGCGTCGGGCAGGCATCAGATGGAGGGTGGCCCGTGGACGGGCGAGCCTCCAGAAACACAACCACCCTGTTACCCCCCGCAGCTCTCCACCGGGGGCAAGAAGAAGGACCAGCGATGGCAACTGCAAAGGACATCCTCGCCCGCATCAAGGACGAGGAAATCGAATGGGTCGATCTCCGTTTCACCGACCCGAAGGGCAAGTGGCAGCACCTGACCATGGTGTCGACCGTCCTCGGCGAGGATGAACTCGAGGACGGCCTCATGTTCGACGGTTCGTCGATCGAAGGCTGGAAGGCCATCAACGAGTCGGACATGATCCTCAAGCCCGACCTCGACGCGGTCTACGTCGATCCGTTCTCGGCCAGCCCGATGCTGATCATCTGCTGCGACATCGTCGAGCCTTCGACCGGCGAACTCTACGCCCGCGACCCGCGCTCGACCGCGAAGCGCGCCGAAGCCTTCGTCAAGACGGCCGGCCTTGGCGACACCGTCTACGTCGGCCCGGAAGCAGAGTTCTTCCTCTTCGACGACGTCAAGTTCTACGACGGCTATGACGGCAACGGTTTCCGCATCGACGACATCGAGCTGCCGACCAACTCGAACAAGGACATCGAAGGCGGCAACCTCGCCCACCGTCCGCGCGCCAAGGGCGGCTACTTCCCCGTCGCGCCGGTCGACAGCTGCGTCGACATCCGCGGCGAGATGGTCCGCACCATGCTCGACATGGGCCTGCCCTGCGACAAGCACCACCACGAAGTGGCCTCGGCCCAGCACGAGCTCGGCCTGACCTTCGGCACGCTCGTCCAGACCGCCGACCGCATGCAGGTCTACAAGTACGTCGTGCAGCAGGTCGCCCATGCCTATGGCAAGACCGCCACGTTCATGCCGAAGCCGATCAAGGGCGACAACGGCTCGGGCATGCACACCCACATCTCGATCTGGGATAGCGGCAAGCCCCTGTTCGCCGGTAATGGCTATGCCGGCCTGTCGGACATGTGCCTGTACTTCATCGGCGGCGTGATCAAGCACGCCAAGGCGCTGAACGCCTTCACCAACCCGACCACCAACAGCTACAAGCGCCTGGTGCCGGGCTACGAAGCCCCCGTTCTGCTGGCCTACTCGGCCCGCAACCGTTCGGCTTCGTGCCGCATCCCCTATGGCGCTGGCGCCAAGGCAAAGCGCGTGGAATTCCGTTTCCCCGACGCGATGGCCAACCCCTACCTGTGCTACGCTGCGCTGCTCATGGCCGGCATCGACGGGATCAAGAACAAGATCCATCCGGGCGAAGCCATGGACAAGAACCTCTACGACCTGCCGCCGGCAGAGCTCGCCGAAGTTCCGACCGTGTGCGGATCGCTCCGTGAAGCGCTGGAAAGCCTCGAAGCCGACCACGACTTCCTGCTGCAGGGCGGCGTGTTCACCAAGGAACAGATCGAAAGCTACATCGAACTGAAGTGGCCGGAAGTGCTGCGTTGGGAAACCACGCCGTCGGCCGTCGAGTTCGACATGTACTACTCGCTCTGATCCTTCGGGACCTGCGAAACAGGAGGGGCGTCCGGGAAACCGGGCGCCCTTTCCTTTTGATGTCCGCAAAGCCCGGCATCCACATGCCCGCCACAGCTGGACAACGCTCCCGATCGTGATCTTTTCCACAGGTTGCGACGAGCTGCGACGAACCGTTGGGACACTCGGTCGAGCGGAGGGGCCGGTGGGTTATCGAATCCGCCGAAATCCTTACGAAGGCTCCCATGCTTCGTAACGTGGTCGCAACGCTCCTCGCAGTCTCCGCCTTCGCAGCCCTTCCGGGTGCTGCCCATGCGCGTCTCCAGTGCGTGACCTATGCCCGCCAGATCTCCGACGTGCAGATCAGCGGCAATGCCCGCGACTGGTGGAGCAACGCCGAAGGCAGCTACGCCCGTGGCCAGGAGCCGAAGACCGGCGCCGTCCTCGCGTTCAGCGGCACGAAGGCAATGCCCTACGGTCACGTCGCCGTCGTCCGCAAGGTCGTCGATTCCCGCCATATCCTGATCGACCACGCCAACTGGTCGGGACCCGGAATGGTCGAGAAGGGCGTGATGGCGGTCGACGTTTCGTCCGCCGGCGACTGGAGCGAAGTGCGCGTGTGGTACGCGCCGACCAAGTCGGTCGGTCTGCGCGCGAGCCCCGCCAAGGGCTTCATCTATCCGCGTACGATGACGGCGCAGGCCGACACGGCAAAGCCCGCCAAGGGCTGATTTCCAACCTATTGAAGAACGGCAGCGGCGGCGTTCAGCCGACGCGGACCTTGCTCAGGCCGCGGACTTTCGCGGGCCGGACCAGCGCCTTCGCCTCGTCGACCGGAAGCGCCTCCCAGAACAGGTGTCCCTGGATCATCTGGCAGCCGGCTGCCTGGACCAGCGCGCGCTGCATCGGCGTCTCCACCCCTTCCGCCACGACCTTCATGCGCAAGGTATGCCCGAGCGAGACGATGGCCTTCAGGATCGAATGGGCGTCGAGATCGCCCTCGATGTTCTGGACGAACGACCTGTCGATCTTGATCCGGTCAAACTGGAACGAGCGCAGGTAGCTGAGCGAGGAATAGCCGATGCCGAAATCGTCGAGCGCGATGCGGAAGCCCCGGTAGTTGAGCCCCTTCAGCACGTCGAGCACATGGTCGCTGCGGTCGAGCATGACCCCTTCGGTGACCTCGAGGATGAAACGCCGCGGGTCGGCCCCGGTCTCGCGCACCAGTTCGTCCATCGCCTGGAGGAAGTCGCTCGACATGATCTGCAGGGGCGAAAGATTCACCGAAATGTCGCAATCCGGCCATTGCCGGCTTTCGGTGAACACGCGTCGCAGCACCCATGACCCGAGCGGTACCATCATGCCCGCCTGTTCGGCGACAGGCACGAACAGGCCGGGCCTGATCGAGCCGCGCTCGGGGTGGGGCCAGCGCAGCAGTGCCTCGAAACCCTCGATGGCGCCACTCCCGGCATGGACGATGGGCTGGTAGGCAAGCGTCAGTTCGTCGCGGACGATCGCGCGGCGCAGTTCGACTTCCATCTCGCGGCGCAGCTTGACCGAAGCATCCATGTCGCGCGTGAAGCGGCGATAGCGCGCGCGGCCCCGTTGCTTCGCGCGATAGAGAGCGATGTCCGCCCGCCGGAGGAGTTCGCCGGGGTCCTCGCTCTGTTCGGGGCCCCAGCTTATCCCGCACGAAAGGCTCACTTCCAGGTTGTTGCTGGAAATGACGAACGGCTCGCGGGTCAATGCCATGATCTGCTTGCCAAGCATGTCGGCCGCCGCGCGGCCACCCGTGGTGCGGCGCATGAGCACGAATTCGTCGCCGCCGAAGCGCGACAGGAAGTCGCCTGGCGGGAGCGAGCGACGCAGGCGAAGCGCCACCTGCCGCACCAGTTCGTCGCCTACATGGTGCCCCAGCGTATCGTTGACGATCTTGAACCGGTCGATGTCGACATAGGCGACGAAGACGTCGCCCAGTTCGCGTCGTTCGACGCAGGCGTTCAGTTCCTGCCGCAGGCGTTGCATGAAGTGGGCGCGGTTCGGCAGGCCCGACATGGCATCGTGCAGGGCATTGTGCTGCGCCTGCGCTTCGCTGGCGATCAGTTCGCTTGTCGTCCGGCGCATCCGGCGCACGATGATCGCCCCGCCCGCCACGACGCCGACGAAGAACAGGATGTAGACCGCCAGCAGCGGCGCCGTCTGCCGCAGGATGGCCGGTCCCGGCGGCTTTGACAGCCACGATATCCAGCCGATCCGGTCTCCGTGCAGGTCCCTGATCGCCAGGGAATTGCGATTCTTGTCGTCGGTCGCCGAAGTCTCGAAGCGCACGTCATCGAGCACCAGGGATTCATGCAGGTCCGATATGATGCGCTCGTCGATGAAGCGCACGAGGACGATGTAGTCGGGCTCTGCCTGGAGCAATGAAGGCGTGACGTCGGGCACGACGGAAGCCACCGCGACGATGGCCGGCTGGCCTTCGACGCTGGCAATCGACGACTGGCCGAGTCCGATGGGCAAGCCCTTGGAATCGTAGGGCCAGTTCACGCTGCCGTGCTTTCGCCAATCGCGCACCTGCCCGCGCTGGGTCTGGTCTTTCAGGGACTGGCGAATCAGGCCCGAAATCGTCCTGGAAAGGGGCCGGTAGCGGCAGTCCTGCGAGAGTTTCACGCCGTGCCAGCAGCGTACGAGGCTGCCGTCGAACCTGACGTGAAATATGCGGTCGATGCGGTGACTTCCCCAGAAGTAACCTGCCAGGAAGTTGCGCGCCCACACCTCGGCCTTGGGGCTGTTCAGCATGGTGACGGCATCGTCCCACACGACCTGCAGCTTGTCCGCTTCGAGGATCTGTTTCTCGGTGCGCTCCATGAAGCGTTCGACCAGCCGCTGTTCTTCGGTGCGGGCGAAGTGGTCAGCGATGTTGGTCGAATTTCGGAACGCCACGATCAGGGCGGTCGTAAGCGCCAGCAGGGCGACGAACGTGGCTGCCACGATCCACCCCGCGCTCGCCGCGCCGGCTGTCTGCCGCGACCGGCGTTGCCGAATGAAGGGTCCCGTCCCCATGCAGTCGAGAGCTAGCAACCGGTTACGAAGAAATGGTTAGCAGCCGTTACGCGCGGCGAATTCTTCGTCAGGCAAACTTTCGTTCATCCACCGTCGCCGCCGGGCATCGTGGAACAAAGCCGAAGCCTCGCGAATTGAGAGCGCGCAGGGGCGGGAGGAGCCCTGGGAGACCGAATATGCTTCTGACCATTGCCCTCATTCTCTTCGTCCTTTGGGCGCTTGGAGTTTTCGCCTTCAAGGTGACCGCCGGCGTGATCCATCTGGTGCTCGTCGTCGCCCTGATCGTCGGCCTCGTCCATCTGTTCCGCGGCCGGAGAGTCTAAATCGACGGCCCGCGATTAGACGGGTTGCGAAGTGAAACGCTATTGCCTAGCCTCTTGAAGGTCCGCTGCCGAACGCCAGCTTGTTCGGCGCCATGTCTTTTCCGGGAGGTTTCGCGATGCGCGAACGGCTACAGCAATACATTGATGGCAAGTGGGTAGACAGCGAGGGTGGCAAGCGCCACGAGGTCATCAATCCGACGACCGAGGAACCCTGCTGCGTCATCACGCTGGGCACGCAGGCCGATGTCGACAAGGCAGTGGCCGCGGCCCAGCGCGCCTTCAAGACCTTCAGCAAGACGACGCGCGAGGAGCGACTCGCGCTGCTTGAACGCATCGTCGAGGAATACAAGAAGCGCGTCCCCGATCTCGCCGCCGCGATGGCCGAGGAAATGGGCGCTCCGGTAAGCTTCGCCAGCACCGCGCAGGTCGGCGCCGGCATCGGCGCCTTCCTCGGCACCATGGCCGCGCTCCGCAACTTCTCCTTCGTCGAGGACAACGGTGCGTTCAAGGTCGCCTACGAACCGATCGGCGTCGTCGGCATGATCACGCCATGGAACTGGCCCCTCAACCAGATCGCGCTCAAGGTCGCACCGGCGCTGGCCGCGGGCAACACCATGATCCTCAAGCCGTCCGAGGAATGCCCCACCAACGCCGCGATCTTTACCGAGATCCTCGATGCCGCCGGCGTCCCGCCAGGCGTCTTCAACCTCATCCAGGGCGATGGTCCCGGCGTCGGCACTGCGATCAGCTCGCACCCGGGCATCGACATGGTCAGCTTCACCGGCTCGACCCGCGCGGGCATCCTCGTGGCGAAGGCTGCGGCCGATACCGTCAAGCGCGTCCATCAGGAGCTTGGCGGCAAGTCGCCCAACGTCGTCCTGCCCGATGCAGACTTCGCCAAGTACCTGCCGTCGACCGCGTCCGGCCCGTTGGTCAACAGCGGCCAGAGCTGCATTTCGCCCACCCGCATTCTCGTACCCCGCGAACGCGAAGCCGAAGCCGCGGCGTTCGTTTCGGCGATGTACTCGGCAACCCCGGTCGGCGATCCGATGCAGGAAGGTGCGCACATCGGCCCGGTGGTCAACAAGGCGCAGTTCGACAAGATCCGCGGCCTGATCCAGTCGGCGATCGACGAAGGCGCGAAGCTCGAGACCGGCGGCCCCGACCTCCCGGCCAACGTCAACCGCGGCTACTACATCAAGCCCACGGTCTTCTCCGGCGTCACGCCCGACATGCGCATTGCGCAGGAGGAAATCTTCGGCCCGGTCGCGACGATCATGGCGTACGACAGCCTCGAGGAGGCCATCGAGATCGCCAACGACACCGCCTATGGCCTGTCGGCCTGCATCACCGGCGATCCGGCGAAGGCGGCTGAAGTCGCGCCCGAGCTTCGCGCCGGCATGGTCGCGATCAACAACTGGGGCCCCACCCCGGGCGCGCCGTTCGGCGGCTACAAGCAGTCCGGCAACGGCCGCGAGGGCGGGCTCTATGGCCTCAAGGACTTCATGGAAATGAAGGCGATCAGCGGCCTGCCTGCCTGATCCTTCCATCCCACACGCAGCAAGGGGCCGTCCCGCAAGGGGCGGCCCTTTCCTTTTGCCGTCAGTAGTCCTTGCTCGCCTTGAGGTTGATGCTCTCGTCCCCGATGGTCGACATCGTGGCGAGCAGCGCAAGCCAGCGCGTGATGCGGAATTCCACCGAGGTCGCGCTGTAGCCTCCGCCATCGGTCACGAGTTCGACGAAGAAGCGACGGCCTATGTACTTGCCCACCGCGATGCTCGTACCCGAACCCACAGTCGGATCGGCACCGACGATGCGCAGGCGGTCGAGCCCGATGGCCGCGCGCAGCTTGTTGATCGGGTCCAACCCGCCACCCCCGCGCAGCGAAGCGAGCGCCGATGCAAGCTGCACCGCCTCGGGGGCGGAAATCTGGGTGATCGAGCTGCCGAACAGGATGCGGCTCAGCAATTCCTCTTCCGGCAGCGACGGGGTCGAGGAGAACGCAATGATCGGCCGGTTGCCAGTGCCGGTGATCGTGATCTTGGCGCTGATGTTGTTCGCATCGCCCTCAGCCACGATGTCGAGCAGCGGATCGACCGGCACTTCGCCGGTGAAGCGGATCCGGCCGCGCGTCAGTTCGAAGCGCTTGCCCGCGAACTCGTAGCCGCCGCGCACCAGGTCCGCCGTCCCGAAGATCTGGGGCGCAGCGGTCGTGCCGCGCAGACGGATGTCGGCACCCCACTCGCTGTCGAGGCCCAGTCCCCGCACGTTGATCAGGTTCGCGCCGCTCGCATCGATCAAGAAGCGCCACGGCGCTGCCGGCGTGCGGGCCGGGGCGGCATCGGCTGGCGCATTGATCTCGCGCGTGGCGATGTTCGGCAGTTCCCGCGCCGCGGTTGCCCGGCCCAGCGCCCAGCGCGCACGCTCGATCCGCACACGTCCCGCGATGGTGCCGCCAACGCCTGAACTGACGATGCGCAACGGCCCGGTGACGGCTGCCGCCATGTCGTCGCGATTGATAAGCTGCGCGTTCTGCGCCGAAAGCTTGAGGTCAATCGAAGGCCCATGCTGGTCAAGGTCGGCAAGGCCGATCGTGCCGCTGCCGCTCACCCGGCCGCCATTGGGCGTGACGCCGCTGAAGCGCGCCAGTTGCAAAGTGGAGTCGGTGAACGTCCCCGCCAGTTCCACCTGCCGCAAGTCGGTACCGGTAAGCGTGCTCTGCACACGCATCCCCTTGGATGCCACCGCGCCTCGCAGGACGGGAGCGCCAATGCTCCCCGAGATGTCAGCCCGCGCGCCTAAGGGACCGGTCAAGTCGAACACCTCGACACCGGTCAGGCGCCACAGTGCGTCTGCCGGCCCCGAATAGCGAAGCTGCCCAGCCAGTTGCCCTGCCTGAAGCCTGTCCACAAAGCCCCCGCCGCGCGGAAGGCCTCCGATACGCGCCTGGAACCGCCCGCGCACCTCGTTGCCCTCGCGGATCACCGCCCGCGTCTGCAGGGCATCGGGATCGAGCCGCGCTACCAGCGCGAGGTCCACCGGCCGCGAGGTCAGGACCAGGCCCGAGCGCGAAAGGCCCTTCACGATGAGCGCAGCATTGCCCGAAGGCGCGCCCTTTCCATCGTTGTTGTATTCGACGATGCCCGAAGCGATGCCGCCCAGTCCGAGATCGGCCACCACGATGTCGACGGCCGAAAGCGGCATCTTCGACATCAGCAGGCGCAATTGCGTAGGACCGCCAAGAATGTGGCCTTCCGCAATCAGTATCCCGCGCCCGAAACCGATCTGCGTGGGCGCCAGGCGCCAGCCCGGCCCTTCCCGCGTCAACACCGCGCGCCGGGGCATGGTGACGCTCCGCCCCGCATACTCGCCCGAGACGAATGTCACGATCTGGTCGGGGGCAAACGCCGCTGTGCCCTGCAAGGCAAACCGCGTCCCACGCCGGCCGGACACCGAGGCCGTGACCGATCCGCTGCCATCCTGGACATAGGCCGCCGCCGCCAGCCGACCGATGAAGATCTTGCCCATGCCGATGCCTTCGGCCAGCACATTGCCCTCGATTGTCGAGTGCCCGTCCTTGATGAGACCGGTGGCGTCGACCTTGGCGTTGCCTATCGACAGCGGCCGCGTCCCGCCGAACCGAGCATTGCGCGCGGTCAGGTTGGCATCAAAGCCCTGGCCGCCGTCTCGGGGCACAAGCGCGACCGTTCCGTTGACGCCGCCGCCCACCAGCGCAAGCTGTCCGGCGACCCCCTCGTTGCCGAGCGTGAGACCACCGGTGACATCGGTCTGCCACACGCGGAAACGCTCAATGTCGATCCGCGTCGCGCCGCCTTGCGGCATGAACAGCCCGAGCGCCCCATTGAACGGCCCGAACGTCGACTGCCCATCGGTCTCGATGCGGAAACCTTCGGCAATGGGCGAAAGCGCCACCCGCACGTCCTTGAGGCCGGCCGCTGGCAAAGGGCTTGCAAAGACCAGCACCGCGTTCGGCCCGCTCCCGGTCATCGCCGCTTCGACAGTGAAGGCGCCGTAATCGGTGTGGCGGCCGCTGCCTGTCAGCGATGCCGCGCCGCCCGGCAGCACCTTGCCATCGAGCGTCATCTGCAACTTGTTCGAATTGATCGTCGTCTTGCGGAACGTCACCGGAATACGCTCGCCCAGGGCAGCGCCACCCGCAAAGCGCAATCCGCCTCCCGTCAGCGTCTGCAAGGTCCCGTTGCTGATGCGCGTCATGCGTCCGGCAACATTGGCCTGGAGCGTCCATGGCACACCGCTGCCGATCTTGAACACGATCTTGGCATTGCCATCCACCGTGCCCAGGTTCGGCACCGCAAGACCGCGGGCCGCGACAGGCCCAGCCAGCGCATAGCCTCCCCGCGCGATATCCCCGCGCAGCACCAGCCGGGCGCCAAGCCCGTTGAGGGCGAGCGACAGGTTTTCCGACGTCAGCCGATTTCCGGCAAACACCAGATCGCCGGTCAGCCGCCCGCCGGCAAAGCGCGGGTCCACTAGCGCGTTACCCGTCACCACACGCCGCGCGGTCACCGCCAGCGGCAGGGTGAAGCGTGCTCCATCCCATGTCGCGGTGCCAGCCGTGCGCAGCCCCTGCGCGTCAAGCGTGCCGAGCTTCATTCGCTCCACGGTCACCACATGCTCGATGGACAGCTCTTTCAGCGCACCGTCCAGTGTGGCATCGAGCGCCACTCCGGAAAGCTGCGGCGATGCCAGCAGCAGTTCCGGTCGCAATATGCGCGCCTTCACCTTGAGGTCGTTCGCGGCATTGCTGCCAAGGTCGAGCCCGCCGTCGGTCGCCAGCTTGAACGCCGCGCCCGCCGCTCGCAGCCTGCCGTCCAGCACCCGGTCGGCAAAGGTACCGTCGAACAGCAGCGACAGCGCGGGTCCAACGGCCCTGCCCGACGTGCCCTTCAACAGATCGCCAGGCCATGCCTGCCCTGCGAGTCGATAGGCACCCTTGTGCTTTTCGAGCTGGAACGCGGCCAGCCGCTGGCCGTCCTGCGTCGCATAGGCGATACCATTCCAGCTTGACCAGCCGCCCCTGCCGAACACACGGGCGCGCACGTCCTTCTTCGCGCCCATCATCGCGGCGATCACGCCATCACTGGGCGCGTCGTAGGCCAGCCTCAGGTCGAACTTGTCACGGTCCGGTTCACTGTCGAGGACGAATACGACGCGGTCCTTGCCGCCAAGCACGCCGTTGACGTTGACGATGGCGTGGCCGCCCCGGATGTCGGCCTTCGCCACCACATCGACCCGCCGCTTGCGCCCGGCAAGGGCTTCGGAAACGGTCAGGTTGTCGACCACCAGCTTGTCCACGCGAATGTCGAAGTCGGGCAGGATCGGCTGGTTCGTGTCCTCGCTGGGCCGCAGGCGCGGCGCGCGGCGCAGCGTCCCGCGATGCAACGCCAACAGGCGCACGTCGAGGCCCGTCTTCAGCCAGGACAGCGGGCGCCAGTCCAGTTCCGCCTCGGGCACGGTCAGGAACACGCCTTCCGGATCGCTCACGCGGATATCGCGCAACTTTGCCGCGCCATAGATCGAGCCGTCGATGCGGCCGATCTCGATCCTCAGGCCCGATCCGGGGGCGAGTGCCGCGATCCGGTCCGCAACCAGCCTGTGGCCAAGCGAACTGTCGAGAACAACGAGCGCCGCGAGAATCATCGCGATCGTGGCCACCAGCAGGATCGCGCCTCGCCGCGCGATGCCGCGCACGATCCGCGACCGGCGCGAACGTTCAGGCCGCCGGGGTTCGTCGGGAAGGACGGCGTCCTCCGCCATCAAAACGCCTGCCCCAGTGCGACGTAGACGCCAATGCGGCTGTCGCCCTTCGAGGGGTTGAGCGGCGTGCCCACGTCAATTCGGATCGGACCGAAGTTGGTCTGATAGCGCAGGCCGACACCGACACCGATCTTGAGGTCATCGAACTTCGGCGTGGTCGAAGTATCCACCGCGCCCGCGTCCACGAAGGGCACCACGCTGACCGCGCCGCCGAACAGCCCGGTCTTCACGCGCGCTTCCAGCGAGAACTCGGTCAGCGCCCGGCCGCCGCTCGGCTCGCCCAGCGTGTCGCGCGGGCCGATCTGCTGGTAGCCATAGCCGCGCACCGATCCGCCGCCGCCCGCATAGAAGCGGCGGGACGGCGCGATGTTCTCGATGTCGGTGCCGGTAATCGTCCCCAGGCGGACGCGGCCGGCCATGACGACGCTCTCGCCGAACGGCTGGTAGTAGCTGGCGTCCAGCTGGACCTTGCCATAGGTCGACTTCACGCCATCCTGCACCGAAAGCTCGGGCGAAAGGCGCAGGCCCACGCGGAAGCCCCGCGTCGGGTCGAGCAGGCTGTCGCTGCCGTCATAAGCCGCGCGCATCGGCAGGGCGCCTACGAAATAGGTCTTGCGGGGCTCGCCTGCCAGGATCGCCGCCGCGTCCCGTTCCGACGTCGCCACTGCCTCGAGGCCGGCGGAAAAGACCCACGGCTTCTGGAACAGCAGGGTCGTCTGCCGCTCGATCCCGGCGGTCAGCGAAAGGGTGCGCGCCTGATAGGCGTCGCTCTTCTGGTTGCGCGCGTAGAGGTCGGCATTGAGCACGAGGTCGCGGGTCAGGAAGTTGTTGCGGCGGAACGTTACGCCCGCAAGCTGCTCCTGCGTGCCAGCCACGCCGCGCAGGCGCAACATGCCTTCCGGCGGGAAGAAGTTGCGATGTTCCCATTGCGCCTCGACGCGGAAGCCTTCGCCGCTCGAATAGCCGACCAGCCCGGCAATCGTGCGCACGGGCGCGGGCGTCAGGGCAACATCGATGTCGACGTCGCCCGGCTGGCCGTCCGCAGGCTCCGCCGTCTTGCGCGCCTCGACCGTCACCGAGGACACCAGCCCCGTCGCCAGGATCGCCTGACGCAGGTCATCGACTTCCGAACGCTTGAAGCGCTCGCCTGGATCGAAGCGCGCAATGCGTTGCAGGTGGTGCGAACTCAGGAACTTCTCGCGCGAGGAAACGATGCGTCCGAAGCGGTACACGCCGCCCGGCGTCACCGGCAAGGTCAGGTCGCCCTCGCGCCTTTCGTGATCGATCAGCAGGTCGGGATCGCCCACCTTGGCAAAGGCGTAGCCATTTTCGCCCAGCGCGGTCCGGAGATCCTCGCGCTCGGCCGCGACCTTGTCGGAATTGATCGCATCGCCCGTCTTGAGTTCGAAGGCGCCGCGCAGAAGATCGTAGTCCGGGCCGCTAGCCGCCAGGTCCCCGAATGCCAGCTTGCCGAAGTGGTACTGCGGACCGGGCTGGATATCGTAGCGCACGACGACCTTCTCGACATCGATCGGGGCGCTGCCGTCGCCTTCGGCCGCGTCGCCCAGCCCGCCCAGGGACTGGTAGATCTGCGCGTCGTAGTAGCCGTGAACCCGCATGATCTCGGCCAGCAACTCCCTGTCCGTCCGCGCGCGGCGGACGATCTGGGCGAGGTTGTCCTCATCGTCGTCGAAGGACTTGAGGCTGGAAAGACCTGCGAACCGCTCCGTGATCGCGCCCTGGTCGGCAATCGCCTCCGCGCCGACGGGAAAAGCCAGTTCGACCTGCTTGCCCACGCGCCTCACATCGGCATCGGCCAGCCGCACATTGGCGGGCGCATCCGCCTCTTCCTGCCCGGGCAGGGCATTGACGGCGGCATCGGTCGCCTGTTCGGCGACGTCTATGTCGGGATCAGGCGAAAGCGGCTCGATCGGCGGCAGGTCGCTGCCATCGGGCCAGGGGATGGTCATGCCTGGCAGGTCGGGCATGGGGGCGTCGGCCTCGACCTCCTCGATTACGCTTGCAGGGGGCGCGCCAGTGCGCGCGGCATCGGTGTCCAGCGCCCACCCATCCGGGTTCTGCACCGCCGAATCGGGAATGAGGTCTTCCAGCTCCTGGTCGGCCTGCATCGACTGGGCGAAGGCCTGGAAGGGCGATGCCAGCGCGATCAGCGCGGCCAGGACACGGCAGAGCGGAGAATCAGATGTGCGCGTAACGCTCCTGCGCGCCGTGGACGCCGTCCTTGAGGCTGCCTTCGACAAGACTTGCCGGCTCGCACTTGCGGGCAGTGACAGCCCGCTCGATGGCGCTGGCCTGTTCAGCAGGTTCGAACCGTTCCCAGCCATCGCGGCCCAGCTTCTCCATCGGGCGGAAACGCACCTTGTATTGCATGCGCTCCGAGCCCTCGACCCAATAGCCGAGGTACACGTAGGGCAAACCCGCGCGGGCCGCACGCTGGATATGGTCGAGGATGATGAAGGTGCCAAGCCCGGACCGCGTCTCGTGTTGTGGATCGTAGAAGCTGTAGATCATCGAGAGACCGTCGCCCTGCTCGTCGGTCAGGCAGGCCCCTACCAGCCTTCCCTGCGAGCCGTCCACGGTGGGCTCCCTGTATTCAATCACGTAACTCTTGACCGGCGTGTGCTCCACCATGTCCGCGAAATCCATCTCGTCCATGGCCGCCATCCCGCCGCCTGGATGACGCACGGCGAGATAACGCTGCAAAAGCTCGAACTGTTCCGGAGTCGACCAAGCCTTGCAGATACTTACTTCAAGATCGCGATTGCGCTTGTGGATTCGCTTCTGCGTGGACGAGGGCCTGAACTCCCCCGTCACGACCCTGACCGAAACGCAGGCCTGGCAATCGATGCAGCTCGGCCGGTAGGCGACGGTCTGGCTCCGGCGAAAGCCGATTCGGCCCAGCGCGTCGTTAAGCTCATCGGCATTCGCGCCCTTGAGCTCGGTGAACACCTTTCGCTCGCTCCGCCCGGGCAGGTAAGGGCACGGCGCGGGGCTGGTCACGAAGAAGCGCGGGAAACGGACGGGCGCGGTCACGAGCTTGCGAATGCCTCCTCAGGTCGGACGATCCGCCCTGTCAATTGCGACAATGCCGCACCCGGCGCCCAGGTTAAAGCCCCGTTAACCACACATTCGGGCCCAATTCATGTCAAGTTCCTGGCCAGCGCCGATTATTTCGCGCGGAAACGGCGCGAAGTCCGAAATCGGGACAGGCTGGCGGACGAAGCTTAACGCCCGCGCCCTTCCCTACCCCAGTTCGACCTGCTCGACGTCGTAGCCCTTGCCGCGCAGCCCGGCGACGAGCCGGTCGATCTGCTCGCGATCGCGCGCCTCGCACTCGATCTCGGCGGTCAGGCCCTTGGCCGGCAGCGAAGTGAAGATGCGCTGGTGCCAAACTTCAAGGATGTTCACCTGGTGACGGTTGAACTCCTCGACCACCTTGAACAGCGCGCCAGGACGGTCCTGCAATGTGATGCGCAGGCGGCCGAGGCGCCCCGACCGTGCAAGATCGCGCAGCAGCACGTTGGCCAGCAGGCGCGTATCGATGTTCGCGCCCGTCAGCACGACGCCCACGTTGCGGCCCGCGAACAGCTCCCGGTTCTGCATCACCGCCGCCAGCCCCGCGGCGCCCGCGCCTTCGACCACGGTCTTCTCGATCTGGAGCAGCAGCGCCACGGCCGATTCCAGCGCGGCTTCGTTCACCAGCACCACATCGTCGACCAGATCGCGCAGCACGGCGGAGGTGAACGCCCCCGGCTCCTTCACCGCGATGCCCTCGGCCAGCGTATCGCCGCCGCATGGCAAATCGAGGTGCTTGAGCCGCGCGAACATCGACGGGAAGAGCTGTGCCTGCACGCCGATCAGGCCGATCTCCGGCTTGATCCCGCGCGCCGCCGTGCCCATGCCCGAAAGCAGGCCACCGCCACCGATGGGAACGGCCAGCATGTCGATCTCGGGCGCATCCTCGAGCATCTCGAGCGCGACCGTACCCTGTCCGGCCGCGACATTGCGCTCGTCGAACGGGTGGACGAACGTCAGTCCCAGTTCGCGCTCCAGCTTGCGCGCATGGGCATAGGCCTCGTCGAAGGTCTCGCCCTCGAGCACGACCTTGCCGCCCACGGCCTCGGTCTGCATGATCTTCACCGTCGGCGTCGTGCGCGGCATGACGATGGTCACGGGAACGCCCAGGCGGGTTCCGTGGTAGGAAAGCCCCTGCGCGTGGTTTCCCGCCGACGCGGCGATCACGCCCCGCGCGCGCTGTTCCTGCGAAAGGAGCAGCAGGGCATTGAGCGCACCTCGCTCCTTGTAGGCGGCGGTGAACTGCAGGTTCTCGAACTTGATCCAGATGTTCGCGCCGGTAATCGCGCTCAGCGTCTTGCTGTGCAGGGTCGGGGTGCGCACCACCTGGCCGGCAATGCGCTCCGCCGCCGCACGAACGTCGGCGAGAGTCAGCAGGGCGTCCGCGTCGTCGGCGGCCCCCTGCACTACGGGCGTGAGCGCTGCATTTTCCATCCGCGCGCCCTAACGGAAACGGCGCTTGAAGGAAACCTCAAGCTTTTCCGGATTCGCCCGGATCGCCGGCCACGCGGCGGAAGTAGAACACTGGCAGGCAGGCGGCCATGATCGCCGCGCTGTCCGCCACCCAGTCGCGCCAATCGGAATCGCGGTGGAGGTCCGGAATCGCCTGCACGACTTCGATTCCCGCGCCCACCAGCGAAAGCCACAACGCGGTCCGCACGATCGATGCGCGCGGCCAGCCCAGCCCGGCCAGCGTGGTCAACGTGAAGAACGCCAGCATGTGCTGGAACTTGTCGCCCAGCGCATCCGTTGGCAGTTCTGGCGGCTTTGGCAGAACCGCCATGACCAGCGCAAAGACAAGCGCCGGCCAGAACGCCAGTCGGGCTAGGCGCGATAGAATCTGTGTCATCCGGTCCATCGCGCCCTCTATGCTGCGGGGCAATTTCGCTGACAACCCGTACGGGGTGGCGCACCGCCGCAAACCGGATATGAATGCCTGCATGACTGACCAGACTTCCGCTGAACTTTCCGCCCAGGTCCCCATCGAGCCCGCCACCGTCGCCTTCCTCGGCCTTGGCGTGATGGGCGGCGCGATGGCGCGCCACCTCGGCAAGGCCGGCCACCGGCTGACGATCTACAACCGCACGCCCTCGCGGGCAGAGGCATGGCAGTCCGCCAATCCGGGCCTTGCCTCTCGCGTCGCCTCCAGCCCGGCCGAAGCCGCCGAGGATGCGGACGTCGTGATCACCTGTGTCGGCAACGACGACGACCTTGCCGATGTCGTGCTCAGCCCGAATGGCGCCTTTTCCACGTTGCGCCGGGGCGCGCTCTACATCGATCACACCACCGTCTCGGCGCGCATTGCCCGCCAGATCGCGGTCGAAGGCCGCGACAAGGAACTGCTCTGCGTCGACGCGCCGGTCACGGGCGGCCAGTCGGGCGCCGAGGCCGGCACGCTGGCGATCATGTGCGGCGGCAGCGCCCGCGCGGTCGACGCCGCGCGCCCGATCCTTGCCGCTTACGCCAAGCGCGTGGTCCACGTCGGCAAGTCCGGCGCGGGGCAGACCGCGAAGATGGCCAACCAGATGTGCATCGCCGGGACGCTTGCCGGCCTGTCCGAGGCGATCCGGTTCGCACAGATCGCGCACCTCGATCTCGAAAAGGTGTTCGAGGCGATCTCGGGCGGCGCGGCCCAGTCGTGGCAGATGGACAACCGCTTCCACACGATGGCGAACGACGAGTTCGACTTCGGCTTCGCGGTCGACTGGATGCGCAAGGACCTTGGCCTGGCCATAGAGGAGGCGCGCAACCTGGGAGCGAGCGTCCCCGTCACCGCGCTTGTCGACCAGTTCTATGTCGACGTGCAGGCCATGGGGCACGGCCGCGAGGACACGAGCGCGCTCATCCGCCATTTGCCGCGACGGGCTCCAAGGGCATGATCGTCGGTCGGGCGGCGCTCGCCGCGCTTCTGCTCGCCTCGTCCTCGTCAGTATCCGCGCCCGCACTTGCCGATACCCTGGTCGACAACGTCAGGGGCGAAACAATCGGCGCGGGCGGGCAGGTGGAACAGTTCACCGGCCTGCTGTTCGACGATGCCGGCACGATCAGGCGCATCATCCGCGCAGGCGAGAAGAAGCCCCGCCCGCGCAAGGACTACCAGTATCATGTCGACGGCAAGGGCCGCGTCATGCTTCCCGGCATGATCGACGCCCATGCGCACGTCATGGGCCTCGGCTTCGCGGCTCTCAGCCTCGACCTGACCGGCTCTACCTCGCTCCGGGACGCGCTTGACCGGATCGGCAGGTTCGCGGCCGAGCATCAGGACCGTCCGTGGATCGTCGGGCGTGGGTGGAACGAGGTCGTCTGGAACCTCGGCCGATTCCCCACGGCTGCCGAACTCGACGCCGTCACCGGCAACCGCCCGGTCTGGCTGGAGCGGGTCGATGGCCACGCAGGCTGGGCCAATACCGCCGCGCTGAAGGCAGCGGGCGTCACGGCCGCGACCAAGGACCCATCGGGAGGCAGGATCGAGCGCAACCCCGATGGCACGCCGCAAGGCGTGCTGGTCGATGCCGCCACCTCCCTTGTCGCCGCCCGCGTCCCAGCCCCTCGCCCGGAAGACCGCGACGTGGCGCTGGCCACCGCGCAGCAGATCCTGTTCAAGCGCGGCGTCACCGCCGCTGCCGACATGGGCACCAGCATAGAGGACTGGCAGGCCTATCGCCGCGCAGGCGATGCCAACCGCCTCTACATCCGCATCATGGCCTATGCCGCCGGGACCGAGCAGATGACCCTGATCGGCGGGCCCGGCCCTTCACCGTGGCTCTATCAGGATCGCCTGCGCCTCAACGGGGTGAAGCTCTACCTCGACGGCGCGCTCGGCTCGCGCGGGGCATGGCTCAAGGCCCCCTATGCCGATGCGCCGGCCACGCGCGGCCTGCCGCAGCTTTCGCAGACGCAGCTCGGAAACCTGATGAGCCGCGCAGCTATGGATGGCTTCCAGGTGGCGGTGCATGCCATCGGCGACCAGGCGAACGCTACCGTCATCGGCGCGATTGGCGACCTTGCCGACACGTACAAGGGCGATCGGCGCTGGCGCATCGAACATGCGCAGATCCTCGATCCGAAGGACTACGCCCGCTTTGCCGCCAGCGGCGCGATTGCCTCGATGCAGCCCTTCCACCAGACTTCCGACCGCATCATGGCCGAAGCCCGCCTCGGGCCCGACCGCCTTGCCGGCGCCTATCCCTGGAAGTCCCTGAAAGCCGCAGGGGTCCGCCTCGCATTCGGCTCCGACGCGCCGGTCGAAGCGCCGGACCCGTGGGCCGGCCTTGCGGCGGCCATCAGCCGCCAGGGTCCCGACGGCGAACCTGCGGGCGGCTGGCAACCGCAGGAGCGGCTCACCCCCGCCGAAGCACTCGCCGCCTATACCGCCGATGCCGCCTATGCCGGATTTGCCGAGCAGCGCTTCGGCAGGCTGGCGCCCGGCATGAAGGCCGACTTCGTCCTTGTCGATGTCGATCCGCTCACCGCAAGCCCTGCACAACTCCGCGCAGCCCGCGTCGCGGAAACGTGGATTGGCGGGGGGCGCGTATGGTCGGCCGAGGAAAAGGTGGAAACTTCTCTTCCTTCAAAGCGTTAGGACGCCCGACGCGGAAGGCTTCGGGCGATGGTCCAAGGCTGCGTTGTGAAACCACCGCTCTCTCACCCGGTTTCGCAGCCCCATTGCAAACAGGGGGCTTCTGGACTGTAATTGCGGCGCGGGGGCTTCGGCCCCCGTGTCTTTATCCGTCCTACCCGTTACCCGAAAGCTCAGGGAAGCAGGGGTGGCTGTTCGCCTGCTGGCAGAAGCCTCGCCTGTGCTTCAGCCGCAGCTTCCTCGGCGGCTTCCTCGGCCCGTCGCTTGGCATCCGCACGCTCGGTGAAGCGCATGATCAGCAGCGTGCCTTCAAACAGGATCAGCAGCGGGATCGCCAGCATGAGCTGGGATACCACGTCTGGCGGGGTGGCCACGGTCGCCACGGCAAAGATCACCACGATCGCATAGCGCCGCGCCTTGACCAGTTGCTCGCGGCTGACGATCCCCGCGCGGTTCAGCAGCATGAGCAGGACCGGCAGCAGGAAGCTGATGCCGAAGGCCAGGATGAACTGCATGACGAGACTGAGATAATCGCCCGTTCCCGGCAGCGCCTCTAGCTGAAGGCCGCCCTTGTTCCCCTCGAACCCGAGGAACCACTTGAACGCGGTCGGCATCACGATGAAATACGCAAGGCTGGCGCCCATCGTGAACAGGATCGGCGTTGCGAACAGGAACGGCAAAAACGCCTTCTTTTCCCGCGCATAGAGCCCCGGCGCAACAAAGGCCCAGAGCTGGTTGGCGATTACCGGAAAACTGATGAAGAACGCCGCGAACATCGACACCTTCAACTCGACGAAGAACGCCTCGTAGAGCTTGGTGTAGATCAGCTTGCCCTGCCCCGGCGGGAAGGCCACGACCAGCGGCCGGGCAAGGATCGCGAAGATGTCGTCGGCAAAGTAGAAACACACCGCGAAAGCCACGATCAGCGCATAGACGCAGCGCAGCAACCGCGTGCGCAGTTCGAGCAGGTGGTCCAGCAGCGGCGCCTGGGTTTCATCGATGTCAGAGATCACGGTTGCTGGCTCCCCGGCCGGGCAGCCGGCGCTTCCTCGACCCTGGCCTCAACCTTTGCCTCGGGCGGCATCGGCCCGGTCATTACGGGATCGGTGTGGGGGGCATCGGCGGCCAGCGGCGTCGGGAACGGGTCGTTCTGGTCCTCGGCTGCGGCAGGGGTCTGACCCTGCGCGGCCGCGGTTTCCTGCGCCGCCGTCTCGCGCATGATGCGCTCGTTCTGTTCCTTCCACTTGCGCTCCATCTCCTCCATCTCCGCCTCGCGGATCATGGTCTCGATGCCGGCGCGGAAGTGGTTGGAGACACGGCGCATCTTCGCCACCCAGCGACCCGCAGTACGCAGGGCAAGCGGCAGGTCCTTCGGGCCGATCACCACGATCGCCACGATGACCAGCACCAGAAGTTCGGACGCGCCGATGTCGAACACGGCCCTGTCGCCTTGCTTGCCGAGGCTTACTGGGCCTGGTCGGTCGAAGTCGGCTGCGGCGCGGGCTGGGCCGGCGGCGGTGTCTGCTGGAGCGATGCCGGCGGGATCTGGGCAGGCGGCGGGGTGACGGGCTTGCTGTCCTCGTCGTTCATGCCCTGCTTGAAGCTTTTGATGCCCTTGCCGAAATCGCCCATCATTTCGGAAATGCGGCCACGGCCGAACAGGATCAGCACGACCAGTGCCAGCACGATCAGGTGCGGAAGGGAAAGACCACCCATTTGACTAACTCCTTAGCGCCTCGTCGGGCGCGCGACCCTAGATAGGGACTGCCGCCCCGACTTGCCAGCCAATCCATGCCACGACTAAGCGATGTCGTCGTTTGCGACGCCATCGCGCTCGTCCGCGTCATCGTCCTCCCCGCCCGAGGACTCGATCGCCCCCGTGTCCTCATCGTGCCCGCCCGTCAAGACTGCAAACGCCTCGTCGACCGGGTCGAGCAAGCCTGCGGCCCGCAATTCCTCGATTCCAGGCAGGTCACGACGCGATTCGAGGCCGAAGTGGCTGAGGAAATCGGGTGTCGTCGCATAGATCGTCGGCCGCCCCGGCACCTCGCGGCGACCGGCGATGCGGATCCAGCCCGCTTCCAGCAGCACGTCCAGCGTGCCCTTGGCGGTCTGGACGCCGCGAATCGCTTCTATCTCGGCACGGCTGACGGGCTCGTGGTAGGCGATGATGGCGAGCGCTTCGGTAGCGGCGCGCGACAGGCGGCGCGGCTCTTCCTTCTCACGGCGCAGGAGGTGGGCGAGGTCGGGTGCGGTCTGGAAGTGCCAGCGCCCTCCCCGCTCGACCAGATGTACGCCACGGTCGGCGTAGAGGTCGCTCAGGTGCTGTAAGGTGCGTTTCAGGTCGACGCCGCCCAGATGCGCAGAAATCTCTTGTTCCGTAAGGGGTTGCTCGGCGGCGAACAATGTCGCTTCAACCGCCCGTTCAAGATCGTTCGGCTCGCTCACGGCCGCACCGCACGCAGCATGAGCGGCCCAAACGTCTGTTCTTGCGCGATTTCCGCCCGCCCCTGCTTGGCCAGTTCAAGCGCCGCAAGGAAACTCGACGCCAGCGCCGACTTGCGCAACATCGGGTCGGCCTCAAGCGGCAGGAAGGCGCGCAGGTCGGTCCAGTCCATGACCACGCCGAGCATCTTCGACACCCGGGCGAGCGCGGCATCGAGCGTCATCACTGCCCGCTCGCGCACCATGTGGACGACCGGGCGGTTGCGGTGCTTGATCGCGCCATAGGCCTGGATCAGCGAGAAGATATCACACTGCCACAAGGACTTGCGGTCAATCCGCAGGCCTTCGGGCGCACCGCGTACGAAGACGTCGCGGCCCACCCGGTCGCGCGCCATCAGCCGCGCCCCCGCCTCGCGCATCGCGCCAAGCCGCTGCAACCGCAATTGCAGCTTCAGCGCCAGCTCCTCCGGGCTCGGCTGCACTTCGGGATCGCGGGGCAGCAGCAGGAGCGACTTGAGATAGGCCAGCCACGCCGCCATCACCAGATAGTCGGCGGCAAGCTCAAGCTTCAGCGCCTCGGCCTGCTCGATATAGCCAAGATACTGGTCAACCAGTTCGAGGATCGAGATTTTCCGGAGATCGACCTTCTGCCGCCGCGCCAGTTCGAGCAGGAGGTCAAGCGGCCCTTCCCACCCGTCCAGCTCGAGATAGAGCGCCGCGTCGTTGCCCTGGGCAGAGGCGACGCCGTCCCACACCTCGTCGCCTTCGAACAGCGTCGGTGCGGCGACTTCGTCCATCAGGCCAGTTCCAGCAACCGGTCGCGCTTGTCGAAAAGCGCGGCCTGAGCGGTCATGTCGGCTGGAGCGTCGAAGGCCGCGGTGGGCGCGAGCGCGCGTTCCAGCCGCTGCATCACTTTGTCAGACATGGGCGCGAGGCTGTTCGCGATGCCGACCATGTCATCCATCTTCGCCCAGCAATTCAAGGCGATGTCGCAGCCCGCAGCCTGCGCGCGCGCCGCGCGTTCGGGCACGGTGCCGCCAAGCGCCTGCATATCGAGATCGTCGGTCAGGAGCAGCCCGTCGAAGCCGATCGCCTTGCGGATGATCTCCTCGATGACGAAGGGCGAGTGCGTCGCCGGGTTCCAGTCATCCCATGCGAGGAACCGCAGGTGCGCGGTCATGCCGATGGTGGCATCGCGCAGGGCGCGGAACGGAGCGAGGTCCATTTCCAGCTCCTCGGCGCTGGCAGAGACCGTGGGCAGTTCCTTGTGGCTATCGACCAGCGCGCGGCCATGGCCCGGCATGTGCTTGACCACGCCCGCAATTCCCGCGCGCGCCAGCCCATCGAGCGTTGCCCTTCCGAGCGCCGCAACGCGCATCGGTTCCGAACCGAGCGCACGGTCCCCGATGACGTCGTGCGCGCCCGGCTGGCGGACGTCGAGCAGCGGCAGGCAATCGACGCTGATCCCCGCTTCCGCCAGATCGAGGCCCAGCGCTTCGGCATTGGCGCGCGCAGCCTCGATCGCGCTGGCAGGGGCGATGTCGTAGAGCCGGTCGAACCGCTCGCCGGGAGGATAGGGTTGCCAGACCGGCGGCTTCATCCGCGCGACGCGCCCGCCTTCCTGATCGATGCAGATGAAAGTGCGGTCACGGCCATGCAGCGCGCGCAGCTCGTCCGTCAGGGCGCGAAGCTGCGCCGGGCTTTCCACATTCCGACCGAACAGGATATATCCCGCCGGGTCCGCATCGCGGAAGAAGGCGCGTTCGTCTTCAGTCAGGGTCAGGCCCGAAAGCCCGAAGATCGCCGGAAGCATGGTGGTGGATTCGCGGATGCCATGGCCATTTGCAAGGCCCGGAGCGCCCAAGACCGGGGAAAAGCAGTCGCGCCGCCGCGCGCAGGCCGCGGATGATCGTGAACCTGGCCTGCCCCGCTTTCAACCGGGAGCGGAACAGCCCCTGTTCAGCGCTTTACCTGGCATTTCAAACCGCCCGCCTGAAGTTTCTGGCAGAGCGCGCTGGCGGACGAGAGGTCCCCCGCCACGGCCTGAAGACGATAGACCGTGCCGATATCGGCCCTGCCTTCGATCACGCGGTGAGACAGGCCCTTGAGCGCTTCGTGATTGACGCTGAGCTTCTGCCAGGCAGCTTCGGCGGCGGCATTCGACGAGAACGCCCCGATCTGCACACCCACGCCGCTCGGCAACGGCTTGTCGGATGCGGCGGCGCTCGGCTTCGCGCTGGCCGATGCAGACGGGGTTGCCGCAGGCGCGGGCGCGGGCGAGGCGGAACCTGCCAGATTCGCGCCCGGCTTTTCGCCCTCGCTCACCTTGAAGCTGGAATCGCCGGTGCCGGCGAAGGTCTTCCCGCCCGGATCGCTCGGCGCGACCTTGTAGGGCTCCTTGCTCGCCTCGATCAGGCTGCCGTCCGCGCCCGCCGGCCCCTGCCCGCGGTTGGTCGCCCAGTAGACGCCGCCGATCAAGGCAGCGAGCACGATCAGGCCCACGACCGCAAAGCCGATCAGGCGGCTGTTCCCGCCTTCCTCATCGTCGAGGTCGACGTCGTCGGCGCTTTCCAGCCAGGGCAGGCGTTCCTCGTCGCCAAGGGCCAGGCGTTCGTCGCCCGGCTCTGGCGAACCGAGTTCCGCCGATACGTCAAACGGCTTGCCCGCCGCCTGCTCATCCCAGGAATTCTGACCGCCTTCGCCGTTCATGCCGTAGCCCGCCCCGTTTTGCCCATCAAAGCTCTTGCGCGGCCTCGACGCCAAGGACAGCGAGGCCATTGCGGATTACCTGCCCGATTTGCGCGGCAAGGAAAAGGCGGGCTGCGGTCATTGCGGAGTCTTGTGCCACAATGAAGCGTTTGTCCGGACGGTCGTTCCCCAGATTGTAGAACGAGTGGAAGGCCGACGCGAGGTCGTGCAGGAAGAATGCGATCCGGTGCGGTTCGCGCGCCGCCGCGGCGGCCTCGATCGTGCGCGGGAACTGCGCGGCAAGCTTGACCAGCGCCAGTTCCTCATCACCCAGCAGGTCGAGATTGGCGGATGAAGGCGCAAAGCCCTCGTCAGCGCCCTTGCGCAGGTTCCGGCAGATGCGGGCATGGGCATACTGCACGTAGAACACCGGGTTGTCCTTCGACGCCTCGACCACCTTGGCGAAGTCGAAATCCATCTGCGCGTCGGGCTTGCGGGTGAGCATGGTGAAGCGCACCACATCCTTGCCGACTTCTTCGACCACGTCAGAAAGCGTAACGAAGTTGCCGGAACGCTTGGACATTTTCACCGGCTCGCCGTCGCGCAGCAACTGGACCATCTGTACCAGCTTGACCTCGAAGGGCTTGGGCGTGCCGCCGTCCGCGCTGGTCAACGCCGCAACTGCGGCCTTGATCCGCTTGACAGTGCCAGCGTGGTCCGCGCCCCAGATGTCGACGAGGGCATCGGCAGTCTGCGCCTTCTGAAAGTGGTAGGCGAGGTCCGCGCCGAAATAGGTCCACGCTCCGTTCGACTTCTTGATCGGGCGGTCCTGATCGTCACCGAACTTCGTGGAGCGGAACAACGGCAGCACCACCGGCTCCCAGTCCTCGGGGGTCTTGCCCTTGGGCGCTTCGAGCAGGCCATCGTATACCAGGTCATGTGCCCGCAGCCACTGCTCGGCGGCGTCCACCTTGCCCGATGCCTGAAGCTCCGCTTCGGAGGAGAAAAGGTCGTGGTGGATCCCCAGCGTCGCAAGGTCGGAGCGGATCATGTCCATCATCGCCGCAACGGCGCGCGTGCGGAACAGGATCAGCCAGTCGGCTTCGGCCGCCTTGGCATACTTGTCGCCAAATTCCTCGGCGAGCGCCTTGCCCACAGGAACGAGATAGTCGCCAGGATAAAGACCTTCGGGAATCTCGACCGTTTCGCCCAGCGCCTCGCGGTAGCGCATGTGGACCGAGCGGGCGAGCACGTCGACCTGCGCACCAGCATCGTTGACGTAGTATTCCTTGATGACCTGGTGTCCGCTGAAGGCCAGCAGATCGGCCAGGGCATCGCCCACCACCGCGCCCCGGCAATGGCCCATGTGCATCGGCCCCGTGGGATTGGCCGAGACGTATTCGACGTTCACGACCTTGCTGCCGCCCATCGTCGAACGCCCGTAGTCCGCGCCCGCCGAGCCGATCAGCGCAAGCTCGCCGCGCCAGGCGTCGTCGGTCAGGCGCAGGTTGATGAACCCCGGACCGGCGATCTCGGCGGAAACGACGCGCGGCTCCTTTTCAAGCTCTGCCGCCAGCGCCGTCGCCAATGCGCGCGGATTGGTGCCCGCGGGCTTGGCCAGGACCATGGCCGCGTTGGTCGCCAGATCGCCATGGCTCGGATCGCGGGGCGGTTCGCAGGTGACGGCGCTTCGCGACAGGGTGCCAGGCAGCGTGCCCGCAGCTTCCAGCGCATCAAGCGCAGCGTCGATGACCCGAGCGAAGTCGGCGTGAAGATTGATCGTGGCGTCAGTCATGGGCGGGCGGTTAGCCCAATCGCGCCAAAAGCGAAAGGGCGCCGATCAGACGCCCTTTCCTGTTCCCGCAATCGGCCCGGATAAACGGTCCGTCAGCGGCGGACGTTGTACTGGAGCTGGTCGTCGGTGAGCTGGAAGCCGACGAGGAGTTCGAAGTTGGCGCGAGCCAGGGCGGCCTTGACCTCGGGCTGCGACAGCGGATCGACCGCGGCATCCTCGTCACCCGCGCGGCGCTTGCGCGAGATGCGCTTCACGATGTCCTCGGGCAGCGAGGCTTCGGACTTCTCGACATAGGCGCCTGCTTCCGCCTTGGCGGACGCGCGGGCCTGGCCATCGGCGAAGTCCAGCACGACCTTGCCCAGGCGCTTGGCGACGACGATGTTGCCGCCGCGAACCACGGTGGAGAAATAGGGCAGTTCGACACGGCGCGCGCCGCGCGTGTCGGTGCGGCGGGCGAGCACGTCGAAGGAAGCCACCGAATAGAGCTTGTCGCCATCGGTGCACTGGCTGCGCACGTTGGTGATCGCCGCCTCGACGTCGATCGCGCCCGAATCGGTACGGCCTGGCGCCGTGAACAGGGTCACGTCGCCGGTATAGTCGGGCACGCCGACGCGCGGACAGGGATCGCGCAGCGCCTTCACGCCGACTGCTTCGTCCACCACAAGCTCGCCGCGTCCGCCGCCACAGGCCGACAGCGCGAGCGCGGCCACGAGCGGGGCGCCCAGGAGGGCGATACGGCGGGCGGATGCGATCATGGGCACTCTATCCTTGGCAATTGCGGCTTGTGTCGCGGCGATCTGGCCGAGATTTGCGCCACCTCTACCCACCACAGCCGCTTTCGGCAATGGCAGGCGGGCGCGCTTGCTGCTAAGGGGCGCGCGATGAACGCCAGCTTGCCAGACGCCGCGCCCCAGGGCGCCCCGCTCCGCCTCCTGATTGCCGCCCCGCGCGGGTTCTGCGCGGGGGTCGACCGCGCGATCGAAATCGTCGAGCGCTCGCTCGAACGCTTTGGTGCACCGGTCTACGTCCGGCACGAAATCGTCCACAACCGCTATGTCGTCGACGGGCTCAAGGCCAAGGGCGCGGTCTTCGTCGAGGAACTGGACCAGGTGCCCGATGGCGCGCCAGTCGTCTTTTCGGCCCACGGCGTGCCCAAGGTCGTGCCCCAGACCGCGACCGAGCGCGGGCTCGACTGGCTCGACGCCACCTGCCCGCTGGTCAGCAAGGTCCACCGCCAGGCCGAGCGGCAGGTAGAGGCCGGGCGCCATATCCTGTTCGTCGGCCACAAGGGGCACCCCGAAGTGATCGGTACGATGGGCCAGGTCCCCGAGGGCACGATCTCACTGGTCGAGACGGTCGAGGACGTCGCAGGCCTCGACTTTCCCGAGGGCACGCCGCTCGCCTTCCTGACGCAGACCACGCTTTCGGTGGACGACACGGCAGAGATCGTCGCCGCGCTCCACACCCGCTTCCCGCAAATCGTCGGGCCCAAGGCAGAGGACATCTGCTATGCCACGTCCAACCGCCAGGCCGCGGTCAAGGCAATCGCGGGCGAGTGCGACCTGCTGCTGGTGATCGGCGCCCCGAACAGCTCCAACTCGCTGCGGCTGGTCGAAGTGGCTGAACGGCTCGGCACCCGCTCGCGCCTGATCCAGCGGGCGAGCGAGATCGAACCTGAATGGCTCGATGGCGTCGAAACGCTCGGTCTCACCGCCGGCGCCTCGGCACCCGAAGTGCTGGTGCGCGAAGTCGTCGCCCGGATCGCCTCGCTCCGGCCGGTCACCGAGGAAACGGTGACCACGGCCGAAGAGAAGATGGTGTTCAAGCTGCCGCGCCAACTGGTCGACTGACGATGGCGGTCTATACCCAGATCGGCGCCGAGGACATGGCCGCGCTCGTCGCCGAGTTCGACGTGGGCGAACTCGTTTCGGCCAAGGGCATCGCCGAGGGCGTGTCGAACAGCAACTGGCTGCTCGACACCACCGGGCGCGACGGCAAGGGCGCGCGGTTCATCCTGACGATGTACGAATTCCGCATCGAGCTGGAAGACCTGCCGTATTTCCTCTCGCTGCTCGATCACCTTGCTGGGCGCGGCTGCGCGGTGCCGCGCACGATCCACGACCGCGCAGGCGCGCTCTACCGCATGCGCGGGGACAAGGCGCTGGCGCTCATCGAGTTCCTGCCCGGCGTCTCGGTCAGCGAGCCGACCCCGGCGCAGGCCCGCGCCGTGGGCACGGCGCTGGCGCAGATGCACCTGGCCTCTGCCGACTTCGCCGGCTCGCGAGAAAACGGGATGGGACTGGCGGAATGGCAGCGTCTGTTCGATGCCTGCGGGGCGGAAGGGCTGGCACGGATCGACCCCGACCTTGCCGGACTGGTGGCAGAACACATGCCCCGCATCGCGGCGCAATGGCCCGCCGACCTGCCGCGCTCGGTCATCCATGCGGACCTCTTCCCCGACAACGTGCTGATGCTGGGCGACAAGGTCACCGGCCTCATCGACTTCTACTTCGCCTGCAACGACATCATGGCCTACGATGTGGCGGTCACCCATGCGGCGTGGTGCTTCGACGGCAGCGGGCGGAGCTTCGATCCGGCCGTCTCGGCGGCGCTGCTCGAAGGCTACGAGTCGGTGCGGCCACTGCTGCCGGAAGAGCGCGCGGCCCTGCCGCTGCTGGCGCAGGGCGCGGCGATGCGCTTCACATCGAGCCGGGCCTATGACTGGCTGAATACGCCGGCCGACGCGCTGGTGGTGCGCAAGGACCCGATGGCGTTCGCCCGGCGGCTGCAATTCTACGCCGCCAATCCCGCCATATTCGACACGAATGCTTTCGCGTGAAGCACGTCGAGATCTTCACCGACGGCGCGTGCAAGGGCAATCCCGGCAAGGGCGGCTGGGGCGCGCTGCTGCGCATGGGCGAGCACGAGAAGGAAATGGCCGGCTCCGAAAAGGAGACGACCAACAACCGCATGGAGCTGATGGCTGCGATCCGCGCGCTCGAGGCGCTGAAGCAGCCCTGCCGCGTGACGCTGCACACCGACAGCAAGTACGTGCTCGACGGCATCACCAAGTGGATCTTCGGCTGGCAGAAGAAGGGCTGGAAGACGGCCGACAACAAGCCGGTCAAGAACGAGGACCTGTGGCGCGCGCTGGTCGATGCGGTGCGCCCGCACAAGGTCGAATGGGTCTGGGTCAAGGGGCACGACGGCCACCCCGAGAACGAGCGGGTCGACAAGCTAGCGAGCGATGCGGCGCTGGCGGCCTGAAAGTTCCGCCTGCTGATTTCCGCCTGCTCCGGCACTTCGCTGATGCCGAAGCTGCCTTGGCATCGCGAGTGGCGGCAGCGGGATCGGGCGGTGCTTCAGTCCGCCGTGGTATCAACCACTTCGGCGCCGGGCCCGTTCTTCAGTATCGATTCAATGGCATTCTTCGCGCCCGATTTGCTGGAGTAGCCCTCGGTCCAGAAGATCGTTTCGTTGTTGAAGCAGAAGTAGGCGACGAATTCGCCGGCCTTGTTCCTGCGGATCTCGAAGCGGTGTGCCATCAACGCATCCTCTCGGTCTTTTTGAAGAATGAAACCGGGATTGAAACTCAATCCAGCGCGTTCGTTTCCTCAAAATGACAGTATCATGCATTCAGGCCATGACAAAACGACCCGGCGCATAGACTTCCGCGTCGATCTCCGCCGTCAGGCCATCGCGCGGCAGGCCCAGCAGAAGCTGCGCGCCGAGCCTTGCCGCCGCCGGCGCGGTCTGTATTCCGAAGCCGCCTTGCCCGGCGAACCAGAATAGTCCGGGAACGCGGGGGTCGAAGCCGTAGACCGGCAGCCGGTCGGGCGAGAACGAGCGCAGGCCTGCCCAGCGCCGCTCCATCGCGACGATCTTCCAGTCCACGACATGCTCGAACCGGTCGATGGCGATGGCGACGTCAAGTTCCTCGGGCGCGGCATCGCGCGCCACGTCCGGAATCTCGTCGTGCGGGGAAAGCCAGAGGCGGCCGCCCTGCGGCTTGAAGTAGAAGTCCTCGTTGATGCCCAGCGTCAGCGGCAAATCGTCCGCGGGCGCGGGATCGGTGCGCAGCTGGACGATTGTGCGGCGCAGCGGCTGGATGCCCAGCGCGGCGGCGCCGGCAAGCTGCGCGAAGTCATCGGCCCAGGCCCCGGCGGCATTGGCAAGGATCGCCGCGCGCGCCTCGCCGCCATTCCAGGCGATGCGCCAGCCCGCGCCTTCGCGCTCCACCCGCTCCACGCGCGCCCGCACCCGCAGCACCGTGCCGGTGCGCTTCGATGCGGCGAGATAGTGCTGGTGCAAACCGGCCACGTCGATGTCGGCGCACTCGGGTTCCCAAGCGCCGACGATCCATTCCGGGCGCAGGCCTGGCACGCGACGCTCGAGCGAAGCGCGATCCTGCATGTGCAGCGTCGCGCCGAGCGCGCGGAATTTCTCGACGAATGCCTCCAGCTTCTCGCGGTCCGCCGCCTGCCCGATGTTCAGCGCCCCGCGCGGGGAAAGATAGCCACCTTCGCGCAGGAACCGGCCCGAAGCCATGGTCAGCGGAAAGACGCCCGGTCCACCATATGTCTCTTCCCAGAACGCGGCGGAACGACCCGTCGTGTGGTAACCGGGCGTATCCTCCGCCTCGACCAGCAGCACGCGAGCATGGGTAGCGCATTCGGCGGCAAGGCTTGCGCCAGCCATGCCCGCCCCGACGATGGCGACGTCGAAATCCTCGATCGGCAGGCTCACGCGGGTGCGTCCTCCCCGGTCGGCGGGGCAAGGCGGTCAAGAAAATCGTCGATGGCGTGCATGACCTTGTCCCTTACCGGATCGGCCTCACGGAGCAACTCGTGCCTTGCCTCGCGGCCCCAGGTCATCAGTTGCGCGCGCGGCAGGCGCCGCGCCGCACGCTCGATCGCGCGCCAGGAAACGAGCCCGTCATGGCGCGCGGCAAGCAAAAGCACCGGCACGTCGACCGCCTCCAGCAGCCCCGGTCTGTCCAGCACCAGCATCGAGGCGTAGGCCCGCTCCACCCAGCGCCAGCTTCCCGGCCCCATTGCAAGTTCGGGCCGCACCGTCTTCCAGTGCGTCTCGTCACCGTAACGGGCCTCGTCATGCGTGAGGAGCGTATTGCGCGCGGCCGTGGTTGCCCCGGGCTTTTCGCTGCTCTTCCAGGCGCTTCGTTCGGGGTCGCCGATTCGGCACATGAACTCGGCCACCCGGTGAAGAACCCGATTCGGGCCTGGTGTCAGGAATCCGAGCATGGGCGCGCTCAGCACCACCGCGGCCGGATCGATCCGGCGCTCGGCGAGGGCGCGAAGCACGAGATGCCCGCCCATCGAATGGCCCACGACCACATGGGGACCGGGCGTGTCACGAACCCAATCCGTCCAGAACGCGCCAAGGTCGTCCAGCCACAGCCCGAAATCGGGAACATGCCCTGTCATCGGATCCGACGAAAGCCGACCGGAGCCAGCTTGCCCTCGCCAGTCGAGCGCGGTGACCCGCCACCCTTCGCAATGCCAGTAATCCAGGGATTCCAGATACTTTTCGTAGAAATCCCCTCGTCCTGGCAGGAACAGGAGCGAACCTCGCGGCGCCGTGGGAGCGTCCGGTTCGGAATGGCCGGGCCAGTCTATGCGGCGTATCGGATGACCGTCGCTTGCCGTCCATGTCCCCTCGACAGCGTCGGCTGGAATCGCTCTCCGGTCGATCCGCCTGCCCGTGTCGAAATCCATGCCGCGCCGCCTCCACCCGCGCAAATCCGCGCCAAGGTTTGGTTACTGTTTGGTAAGTGGTTGTCCCTTATGCCGAAGAGCATGCAGGGGAACATCTTCGTTTACGGACTGGTCGGGGCATTGGCAATCGCACTGCTGGTTGCCGCCTTCACCGATATCCGCCGCCGCCAGATCGACAACTGGCTGAACGCCGCAATCGCGCTGGCCGCTCCCGCCTACTGGTGGGCAGCGGGCCTGTCTCTCTGGCCGGACATTGCCATGCAGGTCGGTCTGGCCGCTGCGACGTTCCTGGTTCTGGCGGGCCTGTTCGCGCTCAGGCTGATGGGCGGGGGCGACGTCAAGCTGCTGTCCGCGCTCGCCCTCTGGCTGGCTCCGGGGATGTTCGTGAAGCTGCTCGTCATCATGTCGCTGCTGGGCGGCTTTCTCACCATCGTTTTCGCTGCGTGGCACTACACGGTCACCCGCAGGCGCGATGCGAAAATTCCCTATGGCGTGGCCATTGCCTGCGCGGGACTGATCACACTGGCTCCCGTTCTGGAAGCTGGCTGGCGCTCCGTGAACGGTGCGTGAAACGCGCATATCGCAAATTTTAACCAATTTGCCCGAGACATGCGGGCCGGACTTTAGAGGGCGGGACAACGAGTCATGGACAAGAGGAAGCTGATGTTGCTGGTGGGGGCGCTGATCGTAGCGATCGGCACGGCCTTCGCAGCAAGGAGCCTTTTCGCCGGCAATTCGACGCCCCAGGCTGAAGCCGCGGCCAAGGTGCCGACCGGCCCCAAGGTCCTCGTGGCGCAGCGCGCGCTTCCGGTCGGCACGATCATCACAGCCGATTCAATCAACTTCCAGGCCTGGCCCAAGGACATGGTGCAGGACGCCTACTTCGTCGAAGGCGAGGCGGACATGCAGAAGCTGCTCGGCACCGTCGTCCGCAATCCGATCACGGCGGGCGAACCGGTGACCAAGGGCAATCTTGTCGCCCCCGGCGACCGCGGCTTCCTCGCTGCTGCTCTCGGTGCCGGCATGCGCGCCGTCACCATCCCTGTTTCCGCACGCACCGGCGTTGCCGGCTTCGTCTTCCCGGGCGATCACATCGATCTCGTGCTGACCCAGACTGTCAAGGGCACGGGCGAAGGCATGGCGCTCAAGGCGTCGGAGACGATCCTCAAGAACCTGCGCGTCCTTGCCACCGACCAGTCGACCGAACAGGAACAGGTCGAAGGCAAGACCCGCGTCCGCACCTTCAGCACCGTCACACTCGAAGTGACGCCCAAGATCGCCGAGAAGATTGCGGTCGCGCAGACCATCGGTACGATCAGCCTCTCGCTGCGCTCGCTGGCCGACAACTCGGCCGAGCTGGAGCAGGCCATTGCCGCCGGCGACGTCAAGATCCCGGCAGGCGTGACCAAGCAGCAGGAAGAGGCCCTGCTCCAGCAGGCGATGAACCGCCCGCTGGGCGGCGGCAAGGACAGCTTCGTCACCGGCGGCGACGTCTCGCGCTTCCAGCGCAAGACCATGCCCGTCACGGCACCCGCAGCCGGCATGGGCGCCCCGCAGATGGCAGCCGCCACCGGCCCGCAAATGGCCTCCAACGCTGCCCCCGTTCGCCGCGGCCCGGTCGTCCGTGTGACCCGCGGCAAGGAAACAGAATCCGTCTCGCTGGGAGGGAACTGACATGAAGCCCGCGCGACAGAACCAGATTGCGAAGGTCCGCACGATGAACCGCCGAATCTCCACTTCGCTCCTCACGGCCGCCGCGCTCGCGCTGCCGCTGGCCCTGGTCCCGGCAGGCGCCCCGCTCCATGCCCAGGGCATGACCAGCCCGGCGCGCACGGTGACCATCTCCATCGGTCGCGGCGAACTGGTCACGGTTCCGGGCCGCATGGCCGACGTCTTCGTGGCCGACGAGAGGGTCGCCGACGTCCAGGTCAAGTCGACCAACCAGCTCTATGTCTTCGGCAAGGCCGGCGGCGAGACGACGATCTATGCAAGCAACGCCAAGGGCGATGTCGTGTGGTCGGCCAATGTGCGGGTGGGCAACAACCTCGACTCGATCGACCAGATGCTGCACCTCGCCATGCCCGAAGCGCGCATCAACGTGGCGACGATGAACAACACGGTCCTGCTCACCGGCACCGTGGCAGCGCCCGAGGATGCCGCCGAGGCCGAACGCCTGGTCAAGGCTTTCGTCGGCGAGAAGACCAACGTCATCAGCCGCCTCAAGATGGCAACTCCGCTCCAGGTCAGCCTGCACGTGAAGTTCGCCGAGGTGAGCCGTTCGCTGGTGCGCACGCTGGGCGTCAACCTCACCACGATCGACGGCACCGGAGGCATCAAGTTCGGCATCGGCCAGGGCAGCACGACCGGCTCCGTGGCGACCAACCGCAACCTGCCGTTTGGCGTCGGCACCAGCTCGACCTCGGGCTACATCCTCGACCCGACCGGTGCCACGTCCAACTACGTGTCCGCGACTGGAACGTCGGTCGCTGCTAGCAGCAGCGGCACGACCATTGCGGGCATGGGCAAGCTGCTGGGCCTCGACCTTCTCGCCGCGCTCGATGCCGGTGAGACAATCGGTCTGGTGACCACGCTGTCGGAACCGAACCTGACTGCCATTTCCGGCGAAACTGCCGAATTCCTGGCGGGTGGCGAATACCCGATACCGGTTTCGCAGGGTCTCGGCACGACGTCGATCGAGTACAAGAAGTACGGCGTGAGCCTGGCCTACACGCCGACCGTGCTGGCCAACGGCCGCATCTCGATCCGCGTGCGTCCCGAAGCCTCGGAGCTATCCAGCACCGGGGCACTCAAGCTCGACAGCGTCGAGATTCCCGCGCTGACCGTTCGCCGCGCCGAAACCACGGTGGAACTCGGTTCGGGACAATCGTTCATGATCGCCGGCCTGCTTCAGAACGGTGCGCAGAACGCACTGACCAAGATGCCTGGCGCGGGCGACATCCCGATCCTTGGCTCGCTCTTCCGCTCGACCAGCTACAAGAAGGGCGAGACCGAACTGGTGATCGTGGTCACCCCCTACCTGGTGAATCCGGTCAACGCGAACGACATCAAGCTGCCGACCGACGGCTTCCAGAGCCCGAACGAAATCCAGCGCCTGCTCGGCCACATGGAAAGCGACGGCGTAACCGGCGGCGACCGGCCCAAGCCGACGCAGAAGGAAGGCACGACTCAGCAGGGCCCCAAGGTGGGCGAACTCGACGTGCCCACCACGCCGGCCGACCGCAAGAAGGTCGCCGCCGCGCCTGCCGCCGCCGAACCCGGCTTCAGCATCCAGTGAGAAAGGGACAAGCCATGCGCCACAGCCTCATCCGCGGCACCGCAAGTGCCTTCGTCCTCTCGCTCGGCATCGCCCTCTCGGCCTGCTCGTCGGTGCCGGAGAACCGCATGCTCACCTCGGTCCACCAGCCCGTGGTGGAGCGCAACCACTTCGTCTTCGATCTCGAGACGCTGCCCGGCGGCGGACTTTCGATCACCGAACAGCGCCGTCTCGCGGGGTGGTTCGAAAGCCTCGGCCTCAAGTACGGCGACAAGATCGCGGTGGACGACCCGCTCCAGTCGAAGGCCACACTGTCGGCGGTCGATGCCGTGGCAGGTCGCTGGGGGCTGATGCTGGCCGACGGCGCCGCACCGGTCACGCCGGGCTACGTCGCGCCCGGAGCGGTCCGTGTCGTCGTGACCCGCGCGACCGCCTCGGTGCCGGGATGCCCATCGTGGGAATACAACTCCGACATGACCCTGAACAATCACACCAGCACCAATTTCGGTTGCGCCGTCAACAGCAACCTTGCCGCGATGGTCGCCGACAAGGAGCATCTCATCCAGGGCGCCTCGGGCACCGGCGAGACGGTCGTGATGAGCAGCACCAAGGCCATCGACAGCTATCGCGCGGCCCGACCGACCGGAGAGGAAGGCCTCAAGAACGTCACCACGTCCAGCGCCAGCGGCGGCTCGGGAGGGAACTGATACCATGAGCTGGAAGAACGCAAACCGCGACGCCTTCGCTGCCTTCATGTGCGACGAGAACGCGCTGGACATGCTCCGGCCGGTGGTCGTCGACATGGGCTGGGCGCCGGAAAAGTGCCATCGCGGCGGACTTCGCAACGCGATCCAGTCGCTTTCGATCACCGCAAGCCCGAACATCCTGATGGTCGACCTGTCGGAAAGCGGCGATCCGCTGAACGACATCAATGCGCTCGCCGAAGTGTGCGAGCCCGGCACCGTCGTGATCGCCGTGGGCCAGGTCAACGATGTGCGACTTTACCGCGACCTGATTGCCTCGGGCATCCAGGACTACCTGCTCAAGCCGCTCAACCCGGGTCAGCTCCGCGACGCCCTGGTCCAGGCCCAGGCGATCTTCACCGCGCCCAAGAGCCATGATCCGGCAACGGCCAAGCGCCACATCTCCACGGCCATCGTCGGCACGCGCGGCGGGGTCGGCGCCTCCACGCTCGCGACCTCGCTCGCCTGGCTGTTCAGCACCGACCATCGCCTGCCGACGGCGTTGCTGGATCTCGACGTGCACTTCGGCACCGGCGCGCTGACGCTCGACCTCGAGCCCGGCCGCGGCCTGACCGACGCGATCGACAATCCCAGCCGCATCGACGGGCTGTTCATCGAGCGCGCGATGATCCGCGCGAACGACAACCTCGCGATCCTCTCGGCCGAAGCGCCGATCAGCTCTCCGCTGATGACCGACGGCAGCGCCTTCCTGCAGCTTGAAGAAGAGTTCCGCCAGGCATTCGAGATGACCGTCATCGACATGCCGCGCAACATGCTGATCAACTTCCCGCACCTGCTGGCAGACGTGAACGTCGTGATCGTCGCGACCGAACTGACGCTGGCTGGCGCGCGCGATGCAATCCGCCTGCTGTCCTGGCTGAAGACCAATGCGGCCCATGCACGCCCGCTGATCGTCGCCAACAAGATCCAGGCTGGCGCCAACGAGATCTCGAAGGCCGATTTCGAGGCGTCGATCGAACGCAAGATCAACTACATGATCCCCTACGACATCAAGGGCGCCTCCAACGCGGCCAAGCTGGGCCAGACGTTCGTTGCTGCGAACCGCTCGTCCAAGGCGGGGACCGTTCTGCGCGACATTGGCGAGGCGATCATCGGATCGGTCGGCGAAGACGGCTCGACCTCGGCCGACACCGGCGCCGACAGCCGCAAGGCATCGCTGCTCGGCAAGTTCGACCTGAAGAAGATGCTTGCGCCCAAGGCCCGCGCGGGCGCGCCGGCCTGACTCCCCCGGCGTGAACTAGAGATGTGACAGGAAGACACCGGCGATGACCAGCATTATCCAGCTTCTGCTGATGTCCACCGGGCTGATGGTGGCGATGGTGCTGGGCTATGCCGCGCTGTCCGGTCCATCGGCCTCGAAGGAAGTCAACCGGCGCCTCCAGTCGGTCCGCTTCCGTCACTCGGAAAGTACGCTGGACAAGGTCGAAGCGCAGTATCGCAAGACGCTCGCCGCGCGCAAGCCGAAGACCATGAGGCCCGCCGGGTCTTCGTCGCGGCTCGAGGCGCTCGAACTGCGCCTGCACCGCACCGGCAAGGGCTGGACGCTTTCGCAGTACCTCTACGTCAGCGGCGGCCTCGCCATTCTGATCTTCCTGCTGGTGTACCTGCGCACAGGCGCGCCTCTGCTGGCGCTCGGTTCCGGCATTTTCATCGGCGGCGGCCTTCCCCACATGCTGGTCGGTCGTGCGATCAACAAGCGGATCGACAACTTCGTCACCCGCCTGCCCGATGCCCTGGACCTGCTGGTACGCGGCCTGCGCTCGGGCCTGCCCGTCACCGAAACGCTCGGCGTCGTCGCGGCCGAACTGCCGGGCCCGGTGGGCGAGGAGTTCAAGCTGGTGACCGACCGCATCAAGGTGGGCCGCACGATGGAAGAGGCTCTCCAGGACACGGCGGACCGGTTGAACCTGCCGGAATTCAACTTCTTCTGCATCACGCTGGCGATCCAGCGCGAGACGGGCGGCAACCTCGCGGAAACGCTGTCGAACCTGTCCGACGTGCTGCGCAAGCGCGCACAGATGAAGTTGAAGATCAAGGCGATGAGTTCGGAATCGAAAGCCTCGGCGTATATCGTCGGCGCCCTGCCCTTCATCGTCTTCGCCCTGATCTACTGGATCAACCCGGTCTATCTCGGAAAGTTCTTTGTGGACGAACGCCTCATCATCGCCGGCCTTGGCGGCCTGACCTGGCTCGGTATCGGAGCCTTCATCATGGCCAAGATGGTCAGCTTCGAAATCTGAGCGGGAGAGGCAAGGCGCTATGACAAGGACTCCCCCCGGACCGACGCTGCTCGGCTTCGACGTCTACTTCGTCGGCTCGATTCTCGTGGCCATCGCGGCTTTCGCGGTCATGCTGGCAATCTACGCCGCAGTCACCGTCCGCGATCCGATGGCCAAACGTGTCAAGGCGCTGAACGAGCGGCGCGAACAGCTCAAGTCAGGCATCGTCACCGCCAACGCCCGCAAGCGCACGAGCATCGTCCGCCGCAACCAGACGACCGACCAGATCCGCGGTTTCCTCGAATCGCTGAAAGTCCTGCAGGACAGTCAGCTCGCGGTCATCCAGCAAAAGCTGGCGCAGGCCGGCATCCGCAAGAAGGAATGGGCGGTCGCCGTCATCCTCGGCCGACTCGTCGGACCGATCGCGCTCGGCCTGTTCGGCGCGGCCGTGTTCTATTGGTCGAACACCTTCCCCGACTGGAGCCCGTTCAAGCGCTTCCTCGGCTTCGCGGTCTGCCTCATCGCGGGCTACAAGGGACCGGACCTCTTCATCCAGAACCTCGTGTCCAAGCGCACGGTTGCTGTCCGCAAGGGCCTTCCCGATGCGCTCGACCTGCTGGTGATCTGCGCCGAGGCCGGTCTTACGGTCGACGCCGCCTTCAGCCGCGTCGCCCGCGAACTTGGCCGCGCCTATCCCGAACTGGGCGACGAGTTTGCCCTGACTGCCATCGAACTGTCGTTCCTGACCGAGCGCAGGCACGCCTTCGAAAACCTTGCCTACCGCGTCGACCTGGACTCGGTGAAGGGCGTGGTCACGACGATGATCCAGACCGAACGCTACGGCACGCCGCTGGCATCGGCCCTGCGCGTGCTGTCGGCGGAGTTCCGCAACGAGCGAATGATGCGCGCCGAGGAAAAGGCCGCGCGCCTTCCCGCAATCATGACGATCCCGCTCATCCTTTTCATCCTGCCGGTGCTGTTCATCGTCATTCTCGGCCCAGCCGCATGCTCGATCAGCGACAGCCTCGTCAACAAGAAGCCGGTCTGACGGGAGAGGCGACCGCGGGAACGAGATGTGCGTCGGCGCTGCGCTAGCGCCGACCTTCAGGGGCGGACGACGGTCTGCTCGATGGCGCCGAAGATGCTCTTGCCCTTGTCGTCGCGCATTTCGATCCGGACTGTATCGCCCCATCGCAGGAAGGCCGTCGACGGCTGGCCCGATGCGATCGTCTCGACCATGCGCTGTTCGGCGATGCAGGCATAGCCGCGCCCGCCCTGGGCCACCGGGCGTCCTGGCGAACCGTCGGGATCGCGATTGGACACGGTGCCCGATCCGATGATCGAACCGGCCCCGATGCTGCGCGTCTTCGCAAGATGCGCGATCAGCACGCCGAAGTCGAACGTGCACTCTTCCGCAGCCTCGATGCGCCCGAACGGCTCGCCGTTGAGGTCGACCATCAGCGTCTGCGACAGTCTGCCGCCAGCCCATGCGTCACCGAGCGTTTCCGGCGTCACGAAGACCGGGGAAAAGTGACTGGCCGGCTTGGACTGGACGAAGCCGAAGCCCTTGGACAGTTCGCCGGGGATGAGATTGCGCAACGACACGTCGTTGACCAGACCGACAAGGCGGATATGCTTCAGCGCTTCTTCGGGGCTGACGCCCTGGGGCACGTCGCCGGTGACGACGACGATTTCCGCCTCGAAGTCCCCACCCCAGGCTTCGTCCGCCAGTACGAGGGGATCGCGCCCGCCGCGCATGTCGTCGCTGCCGCCCTGATACATCAGCGGGTCGGTCCAGAAGCTTTCAGGCAGCTCCGCCCCACGCGCCTTCCGCACCAGTTCGACGTGATTCACATAGGCGCTGCCGTCTGCCCACTGGAAGGCGCGCGGCAAGGGTGCGCAGGCCTCGCGCTCGTGAAAGCGCTTGAGCGGAATGGCTTCGTGCGCAAGCTCGATCGCCAAGGCCTCGATCAACGGGAAATGCCGGTCCCAGTCGTCCAGCAGACCCTGCATCGTCGGGACGATGTGGTCGGCATCGGCATACCAGGCCAGGTCGTCGGACACGACGATCAGCCGCCCATCCCGTCCCTGCGGGAGGGAGGCAAGCTTCACTTGTCGTCGCCTTCGATTGCGCGCGCGGCTTTCAGCAGCTTGTCGAGGATCGACCGCAGCTTTTCCTTCTCGCGCTCGGTGATCGAGGAGAAGATCTTTTCGTAGATGTGGACCGCCTGGGGCCAGATCTTGCCGTGAAGTTCACGTCCGGCGGGCGTGAATTCGAGATGGTGGGAACGTCCGTCCTGCTCGTTCGGGCTGCGCTGGACGAGGCCCCGCTGCTCCAGCACCTTGCAGGCGCGGTTCACCGCCACCTTGTCCATCAGCGTGGCGCGCACGAGATCGCGCTGCGTCAGCGACCCGGCGTCGCCCAGCACGGCCATGATCCGCCACTCGGGAATCTTGAGGCCGAACTCGCTGCGATACTCGCCCGAAATGAGGCCGCTCACCGCGTTGGAGGTGATGGCCATCCGATAGGGCATGAAGTCGGAGAGACGGGTCTGTGTTCCAGGCATGATTTCGTATCACATGAAACCAGCCGGGTGTGCAAGAGAGAAATAAAATATCACCAGGCGGCGCGCACCCGGTAAAACATGTCGGGAACCGGCGCCACAGGATATTTTCTTTACCCCACCGCCAGCGCTGCTTTCGGCACGAATGCGGGCGGGCACCCCCGGTCCGGGAGGCCCGTGCCACACAACGATACGCAGCAAGGCGCGTCAGTGGGCGAGAATGCCCGCCATGATGAAATCGACTGTATGTTCGCGATAACTGTCGCGCAGTTGCTCCGTCAGCGTGTCCTGATCGAAACAGTGCTTGAGCACGAGACGGGCGGAGAAGAACCGGTCTGCGGCGCCCGTGACCGTGAAGTAGAACAGTTGCGGGTTGATCGGACGGAACACCCCCGCCTTCACGCCCTCGCCGATGAAACGGTTGTACGCACGATGCAGCGGCAGGAGGTACTGGTCGGCGATGCGCTTGGCCTCGGCCTCGTCGCTGTCCCGCACCAGGCGCATGAGCAGCCGGTTGAGGTAGGGATAGTCGTAATAGGTGTCGATGCACTTGGAGATGTGCCGGCGCAGCTTGGCTTCCGGGCTCATATCGTCCTTGGCGAGAAGCGCGTCGACCGACTTGACGATGTTCTCCATGTCGCGGTCGAGCAGCGCCTTGAGCAGGCCCGCCTTGTTGCCGAAGTAGTACTTCACCAGCGCCGAATTGAGGCCCGAGCGCAGACTGAGTTCGGAAAGCGAGATGTCCACGACATCGCCTTCGCGCATGATGTTCGACGCCGTCTGCAACAGCAGATCGCGCGCGCCCGGCGTCTCGAGGTTGTCACCCTTCTGCACGTCTGAACTCATTTCCAACCTGGCTCATCCCACCATGGATAAAACGACGGCATATCCGAAGAAACGCGTCCGGGGTAGCTGGGAGCGCGCTTTTCGAGAAAGCTGGTAATGCCCTCCGCCGCGTCCTTGCCGCGCGAAAGCGTATAGATCGCCCGACTGTCAACCCGGTGGGCTTCCATCGGATGCGAAAGGCTCGGATTGTGCCACAGCATCGCGCGGGTCATCGCGACCGAGACGGCGCTGGTATTGTCCGCGATCTCGCGAGCAAGGGCACGGGCTGCGGGCATCAGGTCTTCGGGTTCGTGGAGCGAACGCACGAGACCGCCGCGCAGCGCTTCCTCGGCGTCGAACACGCGCCCGGTCATGCACCACTCGAGCGCCTGCGGCAGACCCACGATGCGCGGCAGAAACCAGCTCGAAGCCGCTTCCGGCACGATCCCGCGCCGCGCGAAGACCAGGCCGAACCGCGCCTTCGTCGATGCAAGGCGCATGTCCATCGGCAACTGCATGGTCACGCCCACGCCAACCGCGGCGCCGTTGATCGCACCGATCACAGGCTTCTTCGACTGGTAGATGCGCAGCGTCAGGAGGCCGCCGCCGTCGCGCACGCGCGGGTCGGACAGATCTTCCACCGCCTCGCCGCTGGAAAACACATGCTTGCCGTCGTCAGGAGTAAGGTCCGCGCCCGCGCAGAAGGCACGGTCGCCCGATCCGGTGACGATCACCGCCCTGACGCTGTCATCGGCGTCGGTACGGTCGAACGCGTCGATCATCTCGTTCATCATCGTGCCGGTGAAGGCGTTCATCTTGTCCGGCCGGTGCAACGTCAGGGTCGCGATGCCGTCGGCAATTTCGAGCGTGATCTGCTTGTATTCGGCCAAATGACCTCTCCCGTTCGATGGGGGCGGGATGCACTGCCCCGCCCCTCATCGCATCAAAACATCAGCGCGGCGCCATGCGGATGGCGCCGTCGAGACGGACGTCCTCGCCGTTGAAATAGCCGGTCTCGATCATGCACAAGGCGAGATTGGCATACTCTTCCGGCTGGCCGAGGCGCTTGGGAAACGGGACCGAGGCGGCAAGCGCGGCCTTGACGTTGTCGGGCGCGCCCTGAAGCAGCGGGGTGTTGAAGATGCCGGGCAGGATGGTGTTGACGCGGATGCCCTCGCTCATCAGGTCGCGCGCGATCGGCAGGGTCATGCCAACGACGCCACCCTTCGACGCCGAGTAGGCGGCCTGGCCCATCTGGCCATCTTCCGCCGCAACCGAAGCGGTGTTCACGATCGCGCCACGCTCGCCAAACTCGTCGCAGGGGTCGAGCGTCATCATGCCGGCCGCCGACTTGGCGATGCAGCGGAACGTGCCGACCAGGTTGATCTGGATGATCCAGTTGAAGGCATCCATCGGGAAGTGCTTGATCTCGCCGGTTTCCTTGGAACGGCTGGCGGTCTTGATGGCATTGCCGGTGCCCGCGCAGTTGACGAGGATGCGCTCCTGCCCGTGCGCGGCGCGGGCCTTGGCGAAGCCGGCATCGACGCTTTCGTCGCTGGTCACGTTCACTTCGCAGAACACGCCGCCGATTTCGGCAGCCACGGCCTCGCCCTTTTCCTTCTGGAGGTCGAAGATGGCGACCTTCACGCCCTTGGCGGCAAGCGCGCGGGCGGTCGCGGCGCCGAGGCCGGATGCGCCGCCGGTGACGACGGCGGCAACGGTATTGTCGAGCTTCATCTGGGGTAATCCTCTCTCAAACGCTTGTTATGTTCAAAGTGCCTCGATGATCGTGACGTTGGCCACGCCGCCGCCTTCGCACATCGTCTGCAAACCGTACTTTCCGCCCCGCGCGCGCAGGGCGTGGACGAGCGTCGCCATGAGCTTGCTGCCCGAAGCGCCCAGCGGATGGCCAAGCGCGATCGCGCCGCCGTTGACGTTGAGCTTTTCCGGATCGGCGCCGGTGTGCTTCAGCCAAGCCATCGGAACGGAGGCGAACGCCTCGTTCACTTCGTATAGGTCGATGTCGGAAATCTTCATGCCCGCGCGCTGCAATGCACGATCGGTGGCGAAGAGCGGCTCTTCGAGCATGATCACCGGATCGCCCGCGGTCACTGTCAGATTGTGGATGCGCGCCAGCGGGGTAAGTCCATGCGCCTTGAGCGCAGCTTCCGACACGACCAGCACGGCACTCGAACCATCGCAGATCTGGCTGGAGCTGGCAGCGGTGAGCGAGCCTTCGGGGCTGAGCAGCTTGACGCCGGCGATGCCCTCGAGCGTAGCGTCGAAGCGGATACCTTCGTCCACGGTGTGCATTGCGGGGCCTTCGGGCGTCTCGATCTCTACCGGCACGATTTCGTTCGCGAAGGCCTGGGCATTGGTTGCCGCAATCGCCTTGCGATGGCTGTCCAGCGAGAAGCGGTCGAGATCGTCCTTGGTGAAGCCATGCTTCTTCACGATCATTTCCGCGCCCATGAACTGGGAGAACATGACCCCGGGATACTTTTCTTCCAGCCCCGGCGACTTGTAGTGACCGAGCCCCTCCTTCATGTGGAACGTGGCGTTGGAGCCCATCGGCACGCGGCTCATGCTCTCGACGCCCGCCGCGATGACCATATCCTGCACGCCAGACATGACAGCCTGCGCCGCGAACTGGATCGCCTGCTGCGAAGAACCGCACTGGCGGTCGATGGTGACGGCCGGCGTCGACTGCGGCAGCAGCTTCGAGGCGAGCACCGCGTTGCGGCCCACCTGCATTGCCTGCTGACCGGCCTGGGTGACGCAGCCCATGATGACGTCGTCGACCGCGGTCGGGTCGATGCCGGTGCGCGCGACGATCGCATCGAGGCTGCGAGCGGCGAGGTCCACCGGATGGACGCCCGCAAGCCTGCCCCCGCGCCGACCGCCTGCCGTGCGAACCGCATCGACGATATAGGCTGTAGCCATTTCTTCTCCGACTCCTCTCGAATACTCTTTAATCGAACGATTAAGGACCGCAAGGCCGCTGGTCAAGCAGGCTTGTGGAGACAGCCGCTCCACCCCATAGACCGGGGCGTGAGCAAGGAATCCGCCCTGATCGAAGCGATGCGCGCGCTGGCCACGCACCCGGCCGCCCGCGCCCTCGCGGACGATTGCGCAGTGCTGGACTTCGGCGGCGAAACGATGGTCCTGACCCACGACATGATGGTCGAGGGCGTGCACTGGCTGCCGGGGCAGGACATGGCGGATGTGGCGTGGAAGCTGGTGGCGACGAACCTGTCGGACCTTGCATCCAAGGGCGCGGAACCTGTCGGCGTCCTGCTGGGGTATACGCTCGACAACGATGAAGACGCGCGCTTCATCGAAGGGCTCGGTGCGGCGCTGGCGACCTTCGGCGTTCCGCTGCTGGGCGGCGACACGGTAAGCGGCAATGGCCCGCGCAGCCTCGGCCTGACTGCCCTGGGCCGCGCGACTTCACATCCCGTGCCCGACCGGCGCGGCGCCAGGGTGGGCGATGTGCTGTGGATCACCGGCCCGGTCGGAGCGGCGATGCTCGGGTTCGAGGCGCTGCGCGATGGCACCGCCGCGGACAGCACGGCCTTTCGTCGGCCCGTGCCACGCCTTGCCGAAGGTCGCGCGCTGGCAGGCATGGTCACGGCTATGATGGACGTGTCCGACGGCCTGCTGATCGATGCAGCGCGCATGGCGGATGCCAGCAACGTGACTTTCGCCATCGACAGTGCCTCGGTCGCCTTCCCGCCCGCCCTTCCCGCCACGCGCCGCGACGAGGCGATGCGCTGGGGCGATGATTACGAGTTGCTGTTCTGCCTTCCCGCACGATCGGTTCCACCGATCCCTGCCGTTCGCATCGGCCATGCTGTAGCCCGCATGGCAACAGCCGTTACGGTCGACGGCGTGCCACCCGAGGGTCGGCTCGGTTATTCGCACGATTAAAAACCGACTGGCGCACCGCATCGAAGGACTTGCGGGGCGGGAATAAACCTATAGCTTCCGCCCGACCCGCAACGACGGGGACGGATCATTCGTGGTCCGGGAGATAAAGGGGGATGCCAACGTGAACCTAGTCGTATTATCGATAATACTCGGGTTACTTGCCGTCGTTTATGGCTTCGTGACCAGCCGCCAGGTGCTTGGCGCACCGGCCGGCAATTCCAAGATGCAGGAAATCGCCGCCGCCATCCAGGAAGGCGCGCAAGCCTACCTCAAGCGCCAGTACACCACGATCGCCATAGTCGGCGTGGTCGTTGCCGTGATCATCGCGGCTACGCTGGGCACGATCTCGGCAACGGGCTTCGTGATCGGCGCAGTGCTTTCGGGCGTTGCGGGCTTCATCGGGATGAACATCTCTGTTCGCTCGAACGTGCGAACGGCGGCCGCAGCGCAGAATGGGCTTCAGGCCGGTCTCACGCTGGCATTCCGTGCAGGGGCGATCACCGGCATGCTGGTGGCGGGCCTTGCCCTGCTCGCCATCGCGGTGTTCTACCACTACCTGACCGACATTGCCGGTTACACCGTAGGCGGCGACGATCGCACCGTGGTGGACGGGCTGGTTGCGCTGGCCTTCGGCGCATCGCTGATCTCCATTTTCGCACGTCTGGGCGGTGGCATCTTCACCAAGGCTGCTGACGTCGGCGCCGACCTCGTCGGCAAGGTGGAAGCAGGCATCCCCGAAGACGATCCGCGCAACCCCGCCGTCATCGCCGACAACGTGGGCGACAACGTCGGCGACTGCGCCGGCATGGCCGCCGACCTGTTCGAGACCTACGTCGTGACCGTGGGCGCAACGATGGTTCTGACCGCGCTGCTGCTCAAGGGCCTCGGCGCTGCCCTCGCCCCGATGATGGCGCTTCCGTTGCTGATCGGCGGCGTGTGCATCGTCACCTCGATCATCGGCACCTACTTCGTGAAGCTGGGTTCGTCGAACAACATCATGGGCGCGATGTACAAGGGCTTCCTTGTCACCGCCGTGCTCTCTGTCGGTGCGATCTGGTGGGCCATTTCCTATGCGCTGGGCGACATGGAAACCTCGATGTCGTACACCATCCTCGACAACACGGTGACCTTCTCGGGCCGCGTGCTGTTCTACTGCTCGCTGCTCGGTCTGGTCATCACCGGCCTGATCATCTGGATCACCGAGTACTATACCGGCACCAACTACCGCCCGGTGCGCTCCATCGCCAAGTCGTCGGAAACCGGCCACGGCACCAACGTCATCCAGGGACTGGCCATCAGCCTTGAATCGACCGCGATGCCGACGATCGTGATTTGCGCCGGCATCATCATTGCCTACCAGCTCGCCGGGCTGATCGGCATTGCCTATGCGGCAACCGCGATGCTGGCTCTGGCCGGCATGGTCGTCGCGCTGGATGCCTACGGTCCTGTCACCGACAACGCAGGCGGCATTGCCGAAATGGCAGGCCTCGACGATTCGGTCCGTGAAAAGACCGACGCGCTCGATGCGGTGGGCAACACCACCAAGGCCGTGACCAAGGGCTACGCGATCGGATCGGCCGGCCTTGCCGCGCTCGTCCTGTTCGCTGCCTACACCACCGACCTTCGCGAGTTCTTCCCGAACCTCGCGGTCAGCTTCAGCCTCGAGAACCCCTATGTCATCGTCGGGCTGCTGCTCGGCGCTCTCCTGCCGTACCTGTTCGGTGCGATGGGCATGACCGCAGTGGGCCGCGCGGCGGGCGATGTGGTGATCGACGTGCGTGACCAGTTCCGCGAAAATCCGGGTATCATGGCGGGCACTTCGAAGCCCGACTACGCCCGCACCGTCGACCTCGTGACCAAGGCCGCGATCAAGGAAATGATCGTGCCTTCGCTGCTGCCGGTACTGGCGCCGATCGCGGTATACTTCGTGATCGCCGCGGTTGGGGGGCAGGCCAACGGCTTCGCCGCGCTTGGCGCACTGCTGCTCGGCGTTATCGTCGGCGGCCTGTTCGTCGCAATCTCGATGACCTCGGGCGGCGGCGCGTGGGACAATGCCAAGAAGTACATCGAGGACGGCAACCACGGCGGCAAGGGTTCGGACGCGCACAAGGCGGCCGTGACCGGCGATACCGTGGGCGACCCGTACAAAGACACTGCCGGCCCGGCAGTGAACCCGATGATCAAGATTACCAACATCGTCGCGCTGCTTCTGCTCGCGGCGCTGGCAGCACACGCGGCGGGGTAACACCGCCGAACGCCCCGAGTTGGGGAGAAGGAACCCCGTCCGGCTTCATCCGGGCGGGGTTTTTCCTTGCCCTCGAAACGGGAACAGCCATCACAATCAGCGCGTTAACCAGCTCTTCGGGCCTGCTCCGCTATCGAGGCGACGGAGACTCGCCAAATTGCATGCCCCGTCCTTAACCCTGATGCCCGATCTGTCGCGCCCGGCGGCCGAACTGATCACCAGCATGGAGCCCTGGGACCAGTGGGCAGGCGCGCAAGCGATAAGCCTTTGGGCGGAGCTTGCCGATGCGGCGACGACGCCGAACCCCTTCTTCGAACACTGGTATCTCCTTCCCGCACTGGAAGCCTTCGATGCCGACCGTGCGGCACGCATCCTCGCGATAAGGACCGGCGGCAGGCTGATCGGGCTCATGCCGATCGTCATGCAACGCAGCTATCAACGCTGGCCCCTGCGACACCTTGCCTCGTGGCAGCACGCCAATGCCTTCCTTGGTACACCGCTGGTGCGCGCCGGATGCGAGACACTGTTCTGGCAAGGATTGCTGGATTGGGCCGACAAGGCAGCGCCCGACGATGGCGCGCTGTTCCTGCACCTGCCGGCAATGCCCCTCGAGCAGCCGCTGACCCAGTGCCTGATGGACCTGTGCTTCGAAAATGGCCGTCCCGCGGGACTGGTGATGCGCGAACAGAGGGCCTTGCTGCACTCTCCGCTGAGCCCGGAAGCCTATCTGGAACGTGCGCTGCGAGGCAAGAAGCGCAAGGAACTTCGCCGCCAACATGCCAGGCTTGCCGAACAGGGAGCGCTGGCGTTCGAGCGGCGCGAGGATGCGCAAGGGATCGACGCGTGGATCGAGACCTTTCTGGCGCTTGAAGCGGCTGGCTGGAAAGGGCGGTCGGCAAGCGCCATGGCCTTTGCCCCCGAAACCGCATCGCTCTTCCGCCAGGCACTGATCCAGGCGGCGGCGCTCGGTAAGCTGGAACGGCTTTCGCTGACGCTGGACGGGCGACCTGTCGCGATGCTGGCGAACTTCATCACGCCGCCGGGCAGCTTCTCCTACAAGACCGCATTCGACGAGACGCTCGCCCGCTTCTCGCCCGGCGTCCTCCTGCAACTGGAAAACCTCGCATTGCTGCGCCGGGACGACGTGACCTGGTGCGATAGCTGCGCCGCGCCCGATCACCCGATGATCGACAGCATCTGGACCGAACGGCGCCCCATCGGGCGCCTGTCGGTCGGCATCGGTGGCAAGATCCGGCGTGCGATCTTCAAAACGACGCTTGCCCTCGAACTGCAACGCAACCCGACTGGAATCGGTGCATGAACCTTGCAACTCCTTCGCAGATGACCGCCGCGTCAATCGAGACATTCGATGCCACGTCATGCGCGGCCTTTTCCGCCTGCTATCCCGAGACGCCGCACAAGCTCGTCCACCGGCTGCGCGATCATCCACTTCTGCAACTCGATGCACTCGCCGCCCTTGGCGAGGAACTGCCCGCGCATTCGGTCGAATACAACCGCGCCGACCTGCCCATCGGGCTCAACGGCGGGAAGGCCCCGCCCAACGGCATCGGGATTGGCGAGACCATTCGCAATATCGCCTCCACCGGGAGCTGGGCAGCGCTGAAGAATGTCGAGCAGGTGCCGGCCTATGCCGCGCTGCTTGGAGAGTTGCTGGAGGGATTGCGCCCAACCATCGAGGCGCGAACGGGGGCGATGCTGAAACCGCAGGGCTTTGTCTTCGTGACGAGCCCCGACGGGGTCACCCCGTACCACTTCGATCCCGAACACAATATCCTGCTGCAACTCATGGGCAGCAAGGTGATGACGATGTTCCCGGCCGGCGATTCCCGCTTCGCGCCGGACGAAACACACGAGACCTATCATACCGGCGGCGGGCGCGAGCTGTTCTGGCGGGACGAACTGCTCGGCCACGGCAGGCAATGGCCACTTTCCCCCGGAGAGGCGCTCTACGTTCCGGTGATGTCGCCGCACTTCGTCACCAACGGCCCCTCCCCATCGGTATCGCTTTCGATCACGTGGCGTTCGGAGTGGAGCTTTGCCGAAGCCGATGCACGCGCATTCAACGGGCTGCTGCGGTCAATGGGGCTGAAGCCGGGGGCGCCCAGGCGCTGGCCTGCATCGAACAGGGCCAAGGCGATGTGCTGGCGGCTCTACGGCAAGGTACGTGGGCTGCGCTGACGCATACCGTTGACGTAAACGGGAGCTCGGTTCATCGAACGCACATGACCGAGAACGAAAATCCGAGTCCGCAGGAACTGGTGGACGGCCTGCTGACGCTGCTCGACGTGAAGGACCATGGTGGCGACCGCTTCGAAGGGCGGCGCAAGATCGGCGGCGTGGGGCGCGTCTTCGGCGGGCAGGTCATCGGCCAGGCGCTCGCCAGTGCAGAGCGCACTGTGCCCGATGACCGTCCGGTCCATTCGCTTCACGCCTATTTCCTGCGCGGCGGTAGCGAGGACCACGAAATCGACTTCAAGGTGGAGCGAGACCTCGACGGCGGCTCGTTCTCCAACCGGCGCGTGGTGGCAAGCCAGCTTGGCAAGCCGATCCTCAACATGGTGGCATCGTTCCACAAGCGCGAGGACGGCGTCTATCATGCGGACGCGATGCCTACGGTCGCCCCGCCCGAGAATCTGCCGAGCGAAGTGGAATTGCGGCGCAAGTATGCCGACAAGGTGCCCGAGGCGATGCGCCGCCAGATGCTTCAGCCCCGCCCCATCGAACTGCGCCCGCTCGAAGCGCGCCACTGGATGGACAGCGGCCCCCGCGATCCGGTTTCGCACACGTGGTTCCGCTCGGTCGCCTCGCTGCCCGACGATCCGCGCATCCACCGCGCGGTGCTGGCCTATGCCAGCGACATGACGCTGCTCGGCACCTCCACGTTGCCCCACGACATAAGCTGGTCCAAGGGCAACATGATGGGGGCCAGCCTGGACCACGCAGTGTGGTTCCACGACGATTTCCGCGCGGACGAATGGCTGCTCTACGCCTGCGACAGCCCGTGGGCGGGCCGCGCGCGCGGTTTCAACCGGGGCCGGATCTACACGCGCGAGGGCAGGCTCGTCGCCAGCGTCGCGCAGGAAGGGCTGATCCGCCCGATCACGCGAAAGCCCAGGGAAGGCTGATCAGCGCGGCGGACAGGCCGGTCCGGCAATCTTCGGCTGCGCCACCATCGCGAAGACAACGCGGCCAAGCGCGGCAGGACCGGGGCTTGCCGCAAGGTCGCGAGCGACGGTTTCGAAGCGCCGGCAGTTGGCCGGGTCGGTCGCGCCTGCGCCATATCGGTTGCCGAGCCGCGTCGCATAGCCATCGAAGGCATGAGCATCGGGCCCGAAGAAGGCCTGCAGACGACGGTGCGCTGCGGCAAAGACCGGACCGTGCGTTGCGAGCATGGCGGAATTGCCCGCGCCGATGTCCACGCCGATTGCCCGGCAGCGCAACGACACCGCCAGCATCATCGTCGAGAATTCGTGCACGCGCGCGGCGGTCAGCGTCTCGCGGTCGAGGCACCCCTGCGCGCCGGCGGGAGACGCCGCAAGCAAGGCAAATGCCGCAAACGCGCCGACGAAGCTTTTCATTTCGCGGCCGCCGCCACCTGGCAGGCCGATACGGGCACGGCCATGATCGCATCGAACTGCCGCACGAGCGCGGCCTGGCGGCTGTATGTCATGGCCGCCACTTGCTGCTGGTAGTCGCGCGCTTCGGCAGCAATCGCGTTCATCGGCGCGGGGTCGCGCGAAAGCTGGTAGCTGTCGTATGCCTGCTGCAGCCTGTGCATGTGCGCCACCGCCGCCGCATTGTTCGACCGTGCCTGCTCAAGCACCGGCTTGTAGCGGGTTTCGTAAAATGCATTGCGCTGTTCGGCCGAGCAGAACGCGCCCGGCAGCGGCAGATCCGGCACGTCGGCCAGCGACGGGCGCAGCGGCAAGGCGAAGCCCTGTGCAGCCGCGACCTGGGCAGTGCTGGCGCCCGGCTCCTGCGACCGCGCCAGTTCGCCGAGCAGGGCCGCATCAGTATCGGGAACCGCTGCCTGCACGGCCTCCGAGACAGGTCTCGCGGCAGCGGCCTCCGCAATCACGGCAGGTTCGGCAGCCACGGCAGGCTCGGCAGCCACGGCAGGTTCCGCCGTGCGCTCGGGCACCGCACCCTTGCGCAGGCTCGCGACCTTGGCCTTCGCCAGCGCGCTGAACGTACCTGTCGGGTACTGCTGGAGATAAGCCTCGTAGACGGCAGGGTCGTCACTTCCGGCGACCGATTGCCAGAAGGCCAGTTCGAACGGTGTCCCTACTCCGTTCGCCGCCTGCGCCATCAGCGGCGAAGCGAATGCCAGCGATAGCGCCCCCAGCGCCGCGATGCGTCCCATTTCACGTCTCTCCGCTGCGCAAGGCGTCCCGGTGCCAGCCGCAGGTCCAAAGCGAACTTGGCGCTGCGGACCGTCAACCGGCACCCAACAAACAGGGTTACCTCGTCGGAAAGGAAGCTTTGCCGTTGGGGCGTGTCAGGAAAGCAACGCCGCGACGCGCACCTCGTCGGCCCGCCAGTCGATGCCCTGCCCGTCGAGCCAGGCATCGTCGTAGTAGGTCCCCGCATAGCGCAGCCCGGAATCGCACAGGATCGTGACGATCGACCCGGTCTCGCCGGAAGCTGCCATTTCCTGCGCGATCTCGAGGCAAGCGTGGACATTGGTTCCTGTCGAACCCCCGACCGGACGTCCGATCCGCGCTGCGATGGCCCGCATCGCACCGATCGACGCCGCATCGGGCACCGCGATCATGCGGTCGATCACGTCGGGCAGGAAAGAAGGCTCCACGCGCGGCCGGCCGATTCCCTCGATCATGCAGCGCACTCCCCGGGACGGCTCTGTGACGCTTCGGTCGGCATGGTGGAGGTGGAACACCGAGCCTTCAGGATCTGCAACGCAAAGCCGTGTCGCATGGCGGCCGTAACGGATGAAGCGCCCGAGCGTGGCGGAAGTACCACCGGTCCCAGCCCCGCACACGATCCACGACGGCACCGGATGATCCTCGCGCGACATCTGCTGGAAGATGGATTGCGCGATGTTGTTGTTGCCGCGCCAGTCGGTCGCGCGCTCGGCATACGTGAACTGGTCAAGGAACAAACCGCCCGCGTCGTCCGCAAGGCGCGCCGCCTCCGCGTACATCTGCGCCGCGGTATCGACCATGTGCACCTCCCCGCCGTGAAAGCGGATCGCATCGATCTTCGCGGGTGACGTGCTGCGCGGAATAACCGCCACGAAGCGCAGGCCGATCAGCCGGGCGAAATAGGCTTCCGACACCGCCGTGGAGCCACTCGTCGCATCGACCAACAGCGTGTCGGGCCCGATGCGATTGTTGCACAGGCCATAGAGGATCAGCGAGCGGGCGAGCCGGTGCTTGAGACTGCCGGTCGGATGGACGCTCTCGTCCTTGAGATAGAGCGTGATGCCCGGAAAGCGTGGAAGTTCTACGCGGATGAGATGCGTGTCGGCTGAGCGGTTGAAATCCGCCTCGATCCGCCGCACCGCCTCGTCGGCCCAGGCCCTGGATTCTTCCCGCATCGTGTCCTCCTATCCCGAGGGATGGTAGAAGTCGTAGATCGTCTGCGCGACCGCCGCACTTACGCCCGGTGCGCGCTGAAGGTCCTCGAGGCTCGCCGCGCGCACCTTGCCCGCAGTGCCGAAGTGCAGCAACAGCGCCCGCTTGCGCGCGGGGCCGATTCCGGGAATCTCGTCCAGCGGGCTCGCGGTGATCGCGCGGCTGCGCTTCGCCCGATGCGCGCCGATGGCAAAACGGTGCACTTCGTCGCGCATGACCTGAAGCTGGAACAGCACCGGCGAGTTCACCGGCAGCATCTTCTCGCGCCCGTCGGGAAAATGGAACACCTCACGCCCCTCGCGCCCATGGTGCGGGCCCTTGGCGATGGCAACCAGCGGAACGTCCTCGATGCCGAGTTCGCCCAGGGCCTCCTTCACCGCGCTCATCTGCCCCTTGCCGCCATCGATCAGCACAAGATCGGGCCAGTTGCCGCTTTCCCGATCGGGGTCCTCCTCCTGCGCGCGCCCGAAGCGGCGGGTCATCACCTCGCGCATCATCGCGAAGTCGTCATTCGTCTGGGCCAGCTTGATGTTCCATTTGCGGTACTGGCCCTTCACAAACCCTTCCGGCCCCGCGACGACCATCGCGCCAAGGGCATTGGTCCCCTGGATGTGGCTGTTGTCGTAGATCTCGATTCGCTGCGGGACTTCAGGCAGTTCGAGGAATTCGGCCAGTTCCCGCATGACCTTCGCCTTGGTTCCGCTTTCGGCCATGCGCCGGTCGAGCGCTTCCACGGCATTGCGCTGCGCCTGTTCCATGAGACGGCGCCGGTCGCCGCGCTGGGGCACCGATATCTCGACCTTCCCTCCGGCGGCTTCGCACAAGGCTTCGGCCAGCAGATCCGCCTCGGGCAAGGCGCGATCGACGAGGATCAATCTTGCAGGCGGCACTTCCTCGTAGAACTGCGCCAGGAAGCTGGTCATCACTTCCTCTTCCGACAAGCCCTCGGTGTGGCTGGGGAAGAAGGCGCGGTGGCCCCAGTTCTGGCCGCCCCGGATGAAGAAGGCCTGCACGGCCACCTGCCCGCCCTTCGTCGCCATGGCGAAGACATCGGCATTGCCCACGCCTTCGGCATTGATCGCCTGGCTCCCCTGGATGAACGTCGCGGCGCGCAACCGGTCGCGCAACATGGCGGCGCGCTCGAAATCGAGGTCCTCGGCCGCCTTGTGCATCTGCGCCTCGATCTCGCGCTGCACCGCGCCCGACTTTCCGCCGAGGAAATCCTTCGCCTGCCGTACCAGCTCGCCGTAGTCGGCTTCCGATATCCGGCCGACGCAAGGGGCCGAGCAGCGCCGGATCTGGTAAAGCAGGCACGGCCTGTCACGCCGCGCCATGAACCCGTCGTTGCAACTCCTCAACAGGAACAGCTTCTGCAGCGCGTTGATCGTGGTGTTCACACTGCCGGCACTGGCGAACGGACCGTAGTAGTTGCCCTTGGCCTTGCGCGCGCCGCGATGCTTGCTGATGCGCGGGAACGCGTGATCCCCGCGCAGGAGGATGAAGGGGAACGATTTGTCGTCACGCAGCAGGACATTGTAGGGCGGCCGGAAACGCTTGATGAGCTGTGCCTCGAGCAGCAGCGCCTCGGCTTCCGAATTGGTGGTGACGATGGTCATGCTGCGCGTCTGGCTGACCATGCGGCGAAGACGGTTGGGCAGGCGTTCGACCTGGGTGTAGTTCGCCACCCGGTTCTTCAGAGCGCGCGCCTTGCCAACGTAGAGGACATCGCCCCGCGCATCGAGCATGCGGTAGACGCCGGGCTTGGGCTTGAGCGTCTGTACCGTTTCGCGGATCACACCGGCGCCAAGCTCAATGTCCGGCCGGTCGGCGCCGCGCAGGGTCGTGGCGGCCCGCTCCTCGTGGAAGCGCTCGGTCTCTCGGTCGGGCGGGGTCTGGGGCTTGCGGGCCATGGCGTGACAAGCAGATAGTCGCTCGGGCGCGCGGCGCAATGGGCCGCACCTGCCCTTTCCCCAGCGCTCCGACGAAGCGCAGGCTCAGGGTTTTCCCGCATGGACCTCCTGAACCCACAGGCCCGGTCCCGCGAACGGGCGCGCCTGTGGGTTCAGGGCGGCAAGCGGTCGGTGTGACGACGGGCCGGCGCGCCCTCAGAACTGCTTTCGGAACTCGATCTCGAACACCCGTCCGCGCGGGTCCAGATAACCCGGCTGATAGCGCAGCGGCACCGAACCGGTCGCGTCCGTCACGCGCTGCTGCGCGTTGAACAAGTTGTCGACCGACAGCGAAATGCGCGACCCCTTGAGGAACGGCACCTTCTCGACCAGCTTCTCCTTGCGCCCGAGATCGGCGAATGCGCGGAAGTTGAAAGTGGCGATCGGCGCGAAGTGCAGCGTGCTGGCGCCGGGCGCACCGCTCGATTCAATGCGCGAGCCGCCGGTGTACGTGGCATTCAACCTCAGGCCGAAGCCGCGGTAGAAGCCGCCTCCTTCCATCTCGATCGAATGGCGTGCCACGCCGCTGCTGATAGCCTCGCCATCGAGCAGGTCGAACACCTCGCCGCCCGGCGCGATCTGCACAGACTGCTGGAAGCGCACGGTGTGGAAGACTGAAAGGTTCCACCGGCCGCGCCCGTCGGAATTGAAGCCACCCCGGCCACCGGGCCCGCCGCGCATTCGCATGCCGCCGCCAGGACGCCCCGCACCATGAGGCCCGTCGCCCGGAGGCCCGCCAGCGCCCATGCGCGGCCCGCCGCCGGGCCCGCCGGGCCCGCGCATCCCCGCCATCGGGCCGCGCCGCATGTTGGGATCGGGCTTGCCGAAGCTCCCCGACAGGTTGACGCCATAGCGCAACCGCGATCCCTTTTCCTCGGCAAAGGTCACCGCGCTCTGGTCGACCGAAACGATCCGGCCATCGGCATCGCGCACCACCCGCCCCGGAAAGGCCGCCTCGACCGCCGGGGTCAGCAGCGGGAAGGAATTGGTGGTGTTGGTCGAACGGTTGCGGAAATACTCCGCGACGAACGTGGAATCCTTGAGGAAGGGCAGCGTCCAGTTGACGCCGAACTTCCAGTCGCGCTGGCGCTCCTCGCGCAGGCCCGGATTGCCGCCCGAAAGCACCGTCGCCAGCACCGTCTCGCCGCGCGTGAAGTCATAGAGCGATACGTTCTGCGTGACCGTGGTCGGACCGCCAAGGTCGGTAAGGCCGGGGGCCTTGTCGGCAACGACGTAGGTCGCCTGCAGGCTCAGCTTCTCGGTCGGCGCCCAGGTAAGCCCTCCGCCCCAGTTGTAGAGCGTGCCGAAGTCCGACAGCCGGTGCACTTCGGCGTTGGCATTCAGCGAAATGTCCCCCGCGCCTGCTCCGAAGCCCTCCTTGCGGCTGGTGATCGGCAGGTCGAGGCTGAACCCGGCCTGGGCATCGCCGCGTTCGAGATTGACCTGCCCTGTGGAGGTGCGGGTATCGCTGCTCTCGATGCCCGAATAATCGAACCCGGCCTTCACGGTCAGCGCCATTTCGCCGCCCGGGAGGCGCAGGGGGGCGCCGCTCATCGTGGCAAGGCTGGACAGCGAATCCGTCTTTGACAGCGCGCGATCGGCAGCGCCCGGAACGATGGCGGATGAAGGCAGGCTCCCTGTCGCGGTGATCGTGCCCGCATCGACCAGCGCCTGAAGGCCCGAAAGGTCTGCGCGGTTGTCGATCGTGCTGCGGGTCTCGACGTGTCCGCCGTCGGCCGTCACGGCAAGGAACCAGTCGCCAAGCGGCTTGTTGAGGGCGGCGCCCGCCTGGAGGGTCGTCGTCCGCCGCCGGGTGGTAATGGGCCGGGGCTGATCGGTGGTGCGCAGGACTTGCGTTCCGTCCACGTCCGTCAGGGTCACCGTGTTGAGCCCGTTGAGCGTACGTGCATCGTCGCGTTGCGCCAGTAGGTTGACGCTGAGGCCCGCCCCGCCACCCAGGGCGCGGGCAAGCGTGGCGTTGACCTGCGCCGACTTGCTGTCGCCGATCAGCGTGCGGTACTGCGCGGGGTCGGGATCGCCGGCGAGCCGTGCGGTGGAACCGGCCTGCGCAATCGCGCGCTCCGCCTCGGTGAGAGGGCTGGTGTCTTCCAGCTTGGCGGTCACGTTGATGCGGTTGCTGCCGGCGATTTTCGCAAGCGTGAATTCCTGCTCCCACTCGGAAAAGCCGCCGCCGCTGGGCAGGCGCAGTTCGCTGTCGCTGCCGTAGCTGCTGAAATTGTCCTTGAGGATGAAGTTCACCACGCGCTGGTCAGGGCGATAGCCGAACTTGAGCGCGACCTCCTCGGGCAGGATCTCGACCCGGCGAATGGCCTCGGGCGGGAGCCCACGCATTTCGCGGAAGCCAGATATGCGCATCCCGTTGAGCAGCACCACCGGCGCCCCGTCGCCGCGCCCGCGCCCCGACGAGGTCTGGGGGGAAAGCGCGCTCAGCAGGTCCTGGATCGATCCGGCGCCATAGGACGCGATCGCTTCCTCATCGAGCACGGCGATCGGCGGCTGCGCGGTATCGACTTGCCCCTTGATCCGCGTGGCGACGACGAGGATCTGGTCGGGCTCGGCAACGATTTCATCGTCGCCAGCCTGGGCCGGATCTTCCATTCCACTTGAATCGGTGCCCGCCGTCACGTCCTGCGCCATCGCCGGATTGATCGCCGCGAGGCAGAAGGCCAGTGTTGCCAGCGAAGACGCTGCTGAAAATCTCACAAACTCAACCCTTGAACAAAAACCAGGAGCACCAGCCAAGGCGCCACAGTCAACGCCAAGGGTGGCCATCCGGTCCCGGGCGGACAACGCGCATTTGGTATCATTTTGTCGCATTGCAGCATGCTGAACGGCGGTCGCGGAGACAGGACGCGCAGTTGTCCGCCCCCTCTTTCCTTTTCCGTCGCACATCGCTATGGGCGCGCCAAAGTGCGGGCGCGCGCGGATTCCATCCGATGTTTCGTGCGTTCGGACTCGTCAACAAGCAAAGGCAGCCGAACCCGCCGATGGCGAAAGAAGAACTCCTCGAAATGCGCGGCACGGTCGTGGAACTGCTGCCCAACGCGATGTTCCGCGTGCGCCTCGAAAACGATCACGAGATCCTCGGCCACACCGCGGGCAAGATGCGCAAGAACCGCATCCGCGTCCTCGTCGGCGACGAAGTCCTGGTCGAACTGACGCCCTACGACCTGACGAAGGGGCGCATCACATACCGCTTCATGCCCGGTCGCGGCGGTCCCGGCGGCTTCTGATGGCGGGCGAAGCCTCGCCCGTCGCCCAAAATCCGGAATTGGTCCTGGCCTCCGCCAGCCCGCGGCGCCTCGAACTCCTGTCGCGCCTCGGCGTTTCCCCTGCGCGCGTTCTCGCCACCGACCTCGACGAATCCCCGCTCAAGGGTGAACGCCCCCGCGACCATGCCGTTCGCCTCGCGGCGGAAAAGGCGCGCGCCGCAGCCGCGCTTGCGCCCGGTTGCCTGGTTCTTGCCGGCGACACCGTGGTCGGCACGGGAGCCCGCATCCTGCCCAAGGCCGAGGACGAGGCAACCGCGCGCCAGTGCCTCGCACTGCTTTCGGGCCGCCGCCATCGCGTGTTCTCGGCCGTGGCCGTCATCACCCCCGATGGCACGCTGCGCGAGGCGCTGTCGGAGACAATCCTGCGCTTCAAGCGCCTCTCCGACGAGGAAATCGAAGCCTACATCGCGGGCGGCGAATGGCACGGCAAGGCTGGTGGCTATGCGATCCAGGGCAGCGCCGAAGGTTTCTGCGCCTGGCTGTCGGGGAGCCATTCGGGCGTGGTCGGCCTGCCCCTCTACGAAACGCGCCGCCTCCTTCGCGCTGCCGGACTCGATGTCCGCTGAATGGCTGGTCGAACAGGGGATTGGCGAGACCCGCGCCATCCTCTGCGCCGACGCTGAAATCCGCGCTGCCCGCATCGACTGGGGCGAGGCCCTGCGCCCCGGTCTAGTGGCCGAAGCCCGCCTCGTCTCGCGCCCGGCCGGAGGACGTCGCGGCACCGTCCGCCTCGACAGCGGCGATGACGCGCTGATCGATCAGCTCCCGCGCGAGGCGACCGAGGGCGTCCGGCTGGTCGTGCGCGTCGTGCGCGCCTCGATTGCGGAAAAGGGACGCACCAAGCTCCCCGTGGTCCGCGTCGCCCCCGGCGAAGTGCCCACGCCGGCGCCGGATCTCGCCGCCCGGCTCGGCGCGGCCGGGGACCATGTCCGCATCCTTCCCGCCACCGACCGCACCTTTGTCGAATGTGGCTGGGACGAACTTGTGGAACAGGCGCAGAGCGGCGAGATTCCCTTTGCCGGCGGCTCGCTGCTGGTCAGCCCGACCCCGGCCATGACCCTGATCGACGTCGATGGCTTCGGCCAGCCCGCGCAGCTCGCCCTTGCGGCTGTGCCGGCCATCGCCGGCGCGCTGATGCGCCTGGACATCGGCGGCAACGTTGGCATCGATTTCCCCACCGTGCAGGACCGCAAGGACCGCCAGGCCATTGACGCCGCGCTCGAGGCCGCGCTCGCGGAAGCCGGCTGGCGGGGCGAGCGGACAGGAATGAACGGGTTCGGCTTCGTCCAGCTCGTCTCCCGGCTCGAACGTCCCTCGCTCGTTGCGCGATACGCACGCAACCCGGCAGCCGCCAGTGCTCGCATCCTGCTACGCCAGGCAGAGCGCGTGGCAGAGCCTGGCGCACTGCTGCTCTGCGCAAATCCGCGTACCCTCGATGCAATGCGGCCCGACTGGCTTGAGGAACTCGCACGCCGCACCGGTCGGGTCGTGCGGCTTGCACCCGATCCGGCCCTTGCCCTTTCCGGCGGTTTCGCGCAGGCGGTGCCGCTATGACCATTCCCGCCGCCAAGCCCGGAAAGCGCTGCCCGATCTGCGGCAAGCCTCGCTCCGAAGCCCACAGCCCGTTCTGCTCCACCCGCTGCCGCGACCGCGATCTCGTGCGCTGGCTGGAGGACGGCTACGCCCTCCCCGGTCGCCCTGCCGAAGTGGACCCTGAGGACTGAACTGCGCAATCCGGGCGCAGCGAAATTTTCCTGCACTTGGGGGCTTGCCAAGCCCGCCGCGCTTCGCCATAGGCGCGCTTCCAATCTGAACGGCCCTTGCAAAAGCGGCCGTCAGGCGATGCCCGGGTAGCTCAGTTGGTAGAGCACGTGACTGAAAATCACGGTGTCGGCGGTTCGACTCCGTCCCCGGGCACCACTTCCCAGCGGGCCACCTTCCCAACAGTTGAGACGTCGGCATAGCTCTGCCGTCTATCAAGTCTGCCCGGTCTGTGACTGGCCGCCCTTGCGCGCCGCGATCAAGAAATTCCGGGGGGTCACGGCAGCGCTCACCCATGAATAATGGGAGCAAACGGTCGCTTGCCCCCATTAGCAGAGTTTTCAAGACAGCCCTTGCGCGCGCAGGGCTTACTTCAGCGGCAGCTCGATTTCATGGAGCGCCCTGACCTGTTGCTTCGGAAGACAGGTAGACTTGCTCGCCGTCAATGAACGTCTGCAACACCTTGGTCTTGTGGATTTCGTTCACAGGGACCTTGTAGGGACTGCGCTCCACGACGATGAAATCGGCCTTCATGCCGGTCTCGATGCTGCCGAACTGGTCGCGCTGACCAAGGAAGCTGGCGCCGTTCTCGGTGAAGATGCGCAGAGCCTGGGCAAGAGTGATCTTCTGCCCTTCGCCCAATGTCTCCGCGCTGCCTCCCGGGATCTGGCGGGTGACCATCGTTTCGATGGCGATCCACGGATTGACCGACGGAACGACCGACCAGTCAGATCCGGCAACGACCAGCGCGCCGGTTTCGAGCGCATCGCGAATGGGAATCCACCGCTTCATCCGCTCGTCGCCGATCACGCCACGGATATCTTTGGAAGCGATCGGCGTGGGATACCAGATGTAGGGCGAGAATTCCCATGTCATCTGCAGATCGCGCACGCGGGTGATATCCTCGGGGGAGACGAAACTGTTATGGCCGACGTCGTGCGATGGTCCGCCCCAGCCATTGACCTTGCGGGCATTGGCAACCGAATCGATGGCCTCGCGCACGGCGGCATCGCCAACCGCATGGAACTTCACCGTAAGGCCCATCCTGTCGAACGCGGCGATGGCCGGGTTCAGCCGGTCGGGCGTGATCATCGGCAGCCCCCGCGTCGGCACGTCATCATGGCCATGCGCCAGATAGGGATCGAGCATATAGGCGGTGCGGCTCTCGGTGGGGACGCCATCGAGCACGACCTTGACGCAATCCAGCCGGAAGCGCGGCGTGGAATAGGCGGCGCGCGCATTGATCAGCGCCATGCCGTTGGCTTCGGGCGTGTCTCCCAGCAGCGGCGTCCAGCGCATGCAGCCGCGCACCCGCTGCTTGAGCACGCCTTCGGCCGAAAGCGCCGACAGCGTTCCGACATCCGCCATCGTCACCCCGGCATCGGCAAATGCGGTGATGCCATAGGATAGCATCTGCCCGGTCGAGAGCTTGAGCGCGGCGCGCCGCATCTCCTCGCTGGGCGCGGGGACCACTGAATAAACGAGCCCCGCCGCCGTTTCGCGCAGGAGGCCCGTCGGTTCGCCCTTGCCGTCACGGTCGATCACGCCCCCTGCCGGATCAGGGGTCTGGCGGGTGATCCCGGCAGCCCTCAGGGCCGCGGAATTGACCCAGAGGCTGTGGTGCGATTCGTCCACCAGAACGACCGGGTTTGCCGGGGCGAGGCGATCGAGGAAGGCCTTGTTCTGCTCGCCCTTGCGGAAACCCGCCGCCACCCAGTTGCCGCCGTTGATCCATTCGCCCGGCTTGGCCTTGGCAACGCAGCCCTTCACCGTTTCGGCGATCTCCCTGGCCATGGCACCGGGCCTGATGCGACAGGCAAACTGTTCGAGCCCGGCGAAGGTCACGTGGACGTGGCTGTCGACCAGCCCCGGCATCACCGCCGCACCCTTCAGGTCGATCCGCCGCGCGCCGGGCAGTTTTGCCTCGGCATCCGCGGTCGTACCGACAGCCACGATCACACCGTCGTGGACTGCCAGAGCCTCGGCGGAACCGGACGGCGTCAGCACATCCGCGTTCGTGATGACGAAATCCCGGCTTTCCGCAGCGTGTCCCTGCACCGCTGCACCAAGCGTCAAGCCAAGACCGGCAAGCGCGGAAGCTGCCTTTAGCATCGCCTTCATGTCCTCATCCTTCTTCAGTAACGTACAGTGGCGGTCAGGCCGATGGTGCGCGGGCGCAACGTGGCGTTGCGGTAAAGCGTCGAGAAGCCGACATCATGCTGGCGCAGCAGCAGCGGCGTCGCGTCGGTGACGTTGTTGGCGAACACCGCCAGTTCCACCAGATCGAAGCGCACGCCTGCCCGGAGATTGAGGTTGTTGACCTCGGCCACGCCCGGAATGGTCAGGTCGGCAACGCCGTTGGCGGGATTGCGGGCTGGCGTGTCCGCATTCTGGCGGGACAGATGCTGGAAGTCCGCCCGGACATAGGCATCCTTGCCACCCACGGCGAAATCGTACTGGGCATTGAGCACGATCTGCCAGGGGTTCAGCGGAATGTCGTCGCCCTTGGTGACAAGGTTGAGCGTGGCGGCGGGACCGCCCTTCACCGTCTGGGTGAACTCGGCCTTGGTGTAGCCGATCGACCCGCCAAGGGTCAGGCCGGCCGCTGCCTTGAGCTGGAACTGCACGTCGAAGCCCTTGCTGCGCGCCTTGCCGAGATTCTGGGTGAAATTGAAGCCGCAGGCGTTGAGCTGGACCTGCTGCTGGATATTGCTCCAGTCGATCAGGAACGCGCTGCTTTCCAGGGTCAGCGCGCGGCCGAACAGCTTGTTCTTCGATCCGATCTCGTAGCTCCAGACCGAATCCGATCCGAACTGCTGCGGGCGATCGGAAAGACCGAGGTTGCCCAAGGCAGTTCCGGCGACCGGAGAGCTGGAGACACCGCAAGGCAGGCCCACGGCCGGATTGTAGCCACCGATGCGGAAGCCCTTCGATGCCGTGGCGTAGACGAGGTTGTCCTCGTTGGCTTGCCAGGACAAGCCGAACTTCGGCGTCACCGGGGTTTCGCTCTGCTTGCCGGTGTCATCGACATCCGGGCCGACCACCGGCCCGACGAACTGCGCGCTGGTGCTGAATTTGGTATGCGCCACGCGCAGGCCGGCTGTGAGCTTGAACTGTTCGGTCAGGTTGTAGTCGACCTGCCCGAAGCCGGCGATCTGTTCGTCGGTCGATGCCGCCTTGTCGAGCACGAACGTGTACTTGTCGTCCACCAGCCCCTGGCCGAACACGGCCACGAACGGCACGCCCGTCACCGATTCAAACAGGTCCGGCAGGAATGTGTCCTGGACGAATTGGCGGGCAGTCTGGCGATTGTGCGCATAGAAGCCGCCGATCACCCAGCGCAAGGGGCTGTCCGGATTGTTGGACTGCAGGCGAAGTTCCTGGGTGAAGTTGGATTGCCTGTTGTACTGGAACGCCGGCGCATACATTCCTGCGGGATAGAACGGGTTGCCGGTCCAGAGCGCGGCCTCGAACACGGTGTAATCGTTCTGGGCCTTCTGGTCGCGGTAGAAGTAGGACGTGTTGGAGATCAGTGACACGTCGCCCAGCTCCGCCTCGATCTTCAGCGCGGGCAGCACGAAACGGTCGCGATTCCAGTTGGCAACCGCATTGCCGTTGTTGAACTGGCCCTTCCCGGCGTCGGACAGCACTTCCCAATAGGTGCCCGCGTCGTTGTTCCAGGTTTCCTGGAAATAGACCGAAGGGGTAACTGTGACCGCGTCGGTGGCTTTCCATGCGAGCGATGCGCTGGCCACCTTGGTGTCCTGCCAGTTCGAATTCTTGTCCAGCACGTTGCCGCTGGTGTAGTCGACGCGGTCGATATAGCCACCGTCGCGCCGGTAGTAGCCGCTGACCCGCGCGGCGAGCTTGTCCTTGACGAGCGGCACGCTGATCGCAGCGCCCGCCTCGAAGCTTGCCTCGCCGCTCTTGGTCGTGGCCAGTTCGCTTCGCGCATAGAACTTCATTTCATCGAAATCCGGGCTGGGCGTAATGAAACGGACGGTGCCGCCTTCGGACCCTGCGCCGAACAGCGTGCCCTGCGGTCCGCGCAGCACCTCGACCCGCTGCAGGTCAAAGACTGCGGGAAACGGCGTGAAGGCGCTGAAGCCGACGTTGCGGATCTGGATGGGCGTATCGTCGATATAGATGCCGGTGGTGGAAGACCCTGCCGCCGACGAAATGCCGCGGATGGAAATGTTCGCCGCGCCTGCATTGCGCTGGTCCCCTCGCGAGAAGGTGACGCCCGGAGTCAGGCGAGCGACGTCGTCAACCCGCCGTACGCCCTGCTGATCGAGCTTTTCCTGGCTGTAGGCGGCGATGCTGAGCGGCACCTTCGAAATCGTTTCGGACTGCCGGGTTGCGGTCACGACGATTTCGCCCGGATCCTCGCTGGCCGCTTCCTGCGCGGCAGCAGGAGACACCACGGCCAGAACGGCCGTTCCGGCAAGCAGCGCCTTGTACGAGTTGATCTTGCGCGCATTGGCCGACTGCAGATTGCTTTGCTTGTTCATCATTCCCCCCATGAACAGATGGCTGCCATTGCCGTCGCATGACGGTCATCTGGCGACTTCAGGAGGGAGGCTAGGTCGGGCGCGCACGCTGCCGCATCATCAATTTGGATGATATGAATGCTCCGGCACGGCAGGCAGCACTCAATTTGGCCGAAGATGACAATACGGCCCGAGCCCGCCAATGAGAGCTTCCGTGCATGACGGCGCTTCCATCAGATGTGCTGCAACAGACGTATCGGTGTGCCAGCGCGCCGGACCTATGGCCGCAGACGTTGCAAAGGATCTCGGCCTGCGCGGGAGGATCGCGCATACTGGTGCAGCGGGCCCGGCGCGAAGGCCTGAGGATGCAGACCCGATGGGCGATGGCCGATCCCTGCCTGCCACATGGAGACTTTCTGGCTCGGCTCGAGGATGCGACCAACCCGCGCATGGCGGCCTACCTCAGCCCGCCGGTGCAAGGCGTTGCCTTTTTCCGCGACGAGGAACGTCTCGATGCGTCCGCCCCCGACGTGCGCCGCCTGCACCAGCTTGAAGCGCAATTCGGCTATCGGCGCTTCATCGGTGCCCGGATCGAACTGAAGCCGGGTGAAACACTGCTGATGGCGCTCTATGCGGAACACCAGGACGCCTTCGGAAGCGAAACCGAGCAAGTGCTGCGCGAGGCCATGCCACATCTGGCGCAGGCCGTTTCCCTGGGGGGCGAATTCGAGGAGTTGCGACAATGGCGCCGCATGGCCGGGGGAGCGCTCGACATGCTCAGCATGGGCGTCGTCCTGTGCACCGACAAAGGCGGCACGGCGCAATACGCCAACCGGGCCGCGCATAACGCACTTGAGGACGCCGCCGTGCGGCTCGAGAGTGATCGGCTCGTGGCTCGGGCCCCGGTTGACGTGGCACGCTTGCAATGCCTGCTCGATCGCGCAGGCCAGGGGCAGCCCGGTGGCGCGCGCTTCGGTGCCGGCCCCGCCGCGGTAGACCTTCTGGCCACGATGGAACCGGCCATTCCCGGAGCGATCGCAGTAATGGTATCGCGGCCATCCGCCAGGACCACGCCTCCGGTTGCCCCGCTCGGCGAGATCTACGGTCTGACCGCCGCCGAAGCGGCGCTGGCGGCGGCCATCTGCGCGGGTTCGAACGTCAACGACTACGCGGCGGCGCGGGGCATCGCCATCGCTACGGCGCGGTGCCAGTTGCGCCAGGTGCTGGCCAAGACCGGCGCCAGCCGCCAATCGGACCTGGTGCGACAGGTCTGGGCCTCCGCGCTCGCAGCCTGCGTGGTGCAGCCTTCCTGACCCCAAATCTTGGTGACGTCGTTCGGTGCAACAATGCACCCACGCATACAGCGCTTGCGCCGCGCGCTTCTCCGCGCGACTTTTATGCTGGAAACGATCAAGATTGATTGCTATTGATCGTTTTCAAGCATGGTGGGAGAGAGCGCTTGTCTACGGGCGCAACGATAGTCATCGACCTCGGCAAGACGCTGAGCAAGGTCAGCCTCTGGGATCTGGACGGGCGGATGCTCGACCGCCAGGTGCGCCCCAGCATCCCGCTCGAAATCGATGGCATCCGCCGCCTCGATGCACCCGACACCGGCCGCTGGCTGCTCGATGTCCTGTCCCGCTACGCCGATCATCCAGTGACGACCATCGTCCCGGTGGGCCACGGTGCGGGCATCGCAGCGCTGACCGATGGCAGGCTCGCCTTTCCGCCGCTGGACTACGAGCAGTCGATACCCGAAGCCGTGATGGCCGACTACCGCTCGCAGCGCGATCCCTTCGCCCGGACCGGCTCCCCCGCATTGCCCGACGGCCTCAACATCGGCAGCCAGCTCTGGTGGCTGGACCAGCTCCACCCCGATGTCATGGCGAACGCGACCCTGCTGCCCTGGGCGCAGTACTGGGCGTGGTTCCTCACCGGCAGGGCCGTCAGCGAAGTCACCAGCCTCGGTTGCCATTCCGACTTGTGGGACCCGCAGGACGGCGATTTCTCGCCAATGGCAAAGCGACTGGGCTGGGCGGCGCGGTTCGCCCCGATCGTGCGGGCGGGCGATACGGTCGGCGCGCTCCTTCCCGCCATTGCCGAAAGGACGGGCCTGTCGCCGGATGTCCAGGTCCTCGCAGGTCTCCATGATTCCAACGCCGCGCTCCTCGCCGCGCGCGGCTTTGCCGAGATTGCGGACAACGAGGCGACCGTCCTGTCCACCGGCACGTGGTTCATCGCCATGCGCCTGCCCGCCACTCCGGTCGATACCGCTACCCTGCCCGAGGCGCGCGACTGCCTCGTCAATGTCGACGTCCACGGCCGCCCGGTGCCTTCCGCGCGCTTCATGGGCGGGCGCGAGATCGAGACGCTGATCGAGATCGACACCCGCCGCGTCGACATCAAGCCCGACCAGCCCGCGCTTCTTGCCGCCGTTCCCGAGGTCCTGCGCCACGGACGGATGATCCTGCCGACGCTCATGCGCGGCTTCGGACCCTATCCGCACGGGCGGTTCGCATGGATCAACCGGCCCGAAGACTGGTTCGAGCGCCGCGCCGCCGCCTGCCTCTATGCCGCGCTCGTCGCCGATACCGCGCTCGACCTCATCGGATCGACCGGCCGCATCCTCGTCGAAGGCCGCTTTGCCGAGGCAGACGTATTCGTGCGGGCATTGGCCTCGCTGCGGCCGGATTGTGCGGTATACACGGCGAACGCCCATAACGACGTATCGTTCGGTGCGCTCCGCCTGATCGATCCCGGCCTGAGGCCACAGGGCGAACTCGTTCGGATCGAACCGCTCGACACCGGATCGTGGGCCGATCTCGATACCTACCGCAACCGCTGGCAGGCCGAGGTCGAAGCTGCAAAAGTGGAGCCCATTACGTGAGCAACGCCGCATGATCGCCGCCTCGATCCCCGATTTCCGGGAGCTTGCCCGCCGCCGCCTGCCGCATTTTCTGTTCGAATACATCGACGGCGGCTCCTACAGCGAGACCACGCTTCGCCGGAACGTCGAGGACTTGCGCGATATCGCGCTGCGCCAGCGCGTGCTGCGCGACGTGTCCGGACTTGACCTGTCGACCGAACTGTTCGGCCAGAAGGTGGCCCTTCCCGTCGCCCTCGCCCCAATCGGCCTTGCAGGGATGAACGCACGGCGCGGCGAATGCCAGGCGGTGCGCGCGGCGGAAACCGCGGGGATACCTTTTACGCTGTCCACCGTATCGGCCTGCTCGCTCGCCGAAGTCGCGGGCGCGGCATCGAAGCCGTTCTGGTTCCAGCTCTACATGACGCGCGACCGCGGCTTCATGCGCGAATTGCTTCAGGAAGCGGTCGAGCTGAAGTGTTCGACCCTGGTCTTCACCGTCGACATGCCGGTGCCGGGCAGTCGATACCGCGATTATCACTCCGGCCTTGCCGGCGCGTCGGGCATGAAGGGCGCGCTGCGGCGCACCCTGCAAGGTGCAATGAAGCCCGGCTGGGCTTGGGACGTCGGCGTCATGGGGCGCCCGCATGGCCTCGGCAACGTCGTGCGCAAGCTCGATGGCAAGACCGGCATCGAGGACTTCTTTGCCTGGATGCGCAACAACTTCGACAGCTCCATCGCTTGGAGCGACCTCGATTTCATCCGTTCGGAATGGAACGGACCTCTGGTCATCAAGGGCTTGCTCGATCCTGAAGATGCGGTGGAAGCCGCCAACCTCGGCGCGGACGGTATCGTCGTCTCGAACCACGGCGGCCGCCAGCTCGATGGCGTGCTGTCGAGCGCGAAGGCCCTTCCCGCCATCGCCGATGCCGTGGGCGATCGCATGACCGTGCTCGCCGATGGCGGCGTCCGTTCGGGCCTGGATGTCGTTCGCCTGCTGGCACTGGGCGCCAAGGGCGTGTTGCTCGGCCGCGCGTGGGTGTTTGCGCTGGCGGCACAGGGGCAGGCCGGGGTCGAACACATGCTGCGGCTGATCGAGGCGGAGATGCGCGTCGCCATGACGCTGACCGGCGTGAAGAACATCGGTGAGATCGACCGCTCGATCCTCGCCAGCAGATAAAAGAACGAAGGGACAGGATACCGATGGGCGCAAACCCCGCACTGGGCGTGATCTTCCACTGGCTGGGCGGCTTCTCGTCGGCCAGCTTCTACGTGCCGTACAAGCGCATCAAGCTCTGGTCGTGGGAGGTTTTCTGGCTCGCGGGCGGCCTGTTCTCCTGGGCCATCGCGCCGTGGCTCTTCGCCTCGCTGCGCACCAACAACCTTCTCGGCGTGCTTTCGTCCGCGCCTTCCTCGACGCTGTTCTGGTGCTGGTTCTGGGGCGCGATGTGGGGCTTCGGCGGCCTCACCTTCGGGCTGACCATGCGCTATCTCGGGCTTTCGCTCGGCATGGCGGTGGCACTTGGCCTTACCACGGTAATCGGCACGATGGGCCCGCCGATATTCGACGGTACGCTTGGCCAGATTGCCGCGACGACCAGTGGCAAGCTGACCCTGCTCGGCATTCTCGTCACGCTAGTGGGCATCGTCGTGGTGGCGCGCGCCGGCAGCGCCAAGGAAGCCGAACTGGGCGGCGCGGCCTCCGAAGGCGTCGCCGAATTCAACTTGCGCAAGGGCCTGCTGATCGCGGTATTCTCGGGCGTGATGTCTGGCTGCTTCGCCTGGGGCCTGGCCGCAGGCCAGCCGATCCGGGACCTGACCCTCGCCGCCGGCACCGATCCGCTCAGCCAGGGCCTGCCGGTCCTCTGCATCGTCCTTGCGGGCGGACTGACCACCAATGCCCTGTGGTGCGCGTACCTGATCGCCCGGAACCGCAGCTTCGGCCAGTTCTTCGGCGCGGCCCCTGCCGATGCCGCTCCGGGCGAGCGGCCCAACCTTCTTGCCAACTGGCTTCTGGCCGCGCTCGGCGGAACGCTGTGGTACGGGCAGTTCTTCTTCTACACGATGGGCGAAAGCCAGATGGGCAAATACGGCTTCTCGTCGTGGACGCTGCACATGGCGTCGATCATCCTGTTTTCGACGCTCTGGGGCTTCGCGCTGAAGGAATGGAAGGGCGCATCCGGCCGCACGCGCACGCTGGTGTGGACCGGCATCGGCCTTCTGGTCGGCGCGACGGTGGTGATCGGCGCGGGGAACATGCTGAATGCGTCAGCCTGAAAAGAGTGATCGATTTCGATCATTCCCCGGTGCATAAGCGCGCCGGAAGGGGACGTGAGGGTCATGCACGCGGCGGAACGGGAACGGCTAATCCTTGATGCTCTGAAGCCAAGCGGCTTCATCAGCTATCGGGATCTCGAGGCGAGGCTTGATGCCTCCCCCGCGACGATCCGGCGCGACCTGACGCGGCTCGAGGAAACCGGGCAGATCGTGCGCGTCCACGGCGGCGCCAAGCTGCCCGAGGACGACGGTTCGACCGCCCCGCGCCTGCTCGGCACGCCGTTCGACCAGTCGATCACCCAGAACCTCGCGGCCAAGCGCGCCATCGGCAAGGCGGCGGCCGCGCTCTGCACGCCGGGCGAAGGCGTGATGATCGATGGCGGCACCACCACGCTTCAGATGTGCCCCCATCTCGATGGCCTCGGCCTTCAGGTGCTCACCAACTCGCTGCACATCGTCAATGCCCTGCTGCCGCAGCCTTCCACGCGTATCCTGCTGCCTTCGGGCGCGCTGTTCCGCGAACAGAACATCATCCTTGCCCCCGCCGGCGAGGAATCCATGCCGCGCTTCCACGCTCCGCGCCTGTTCATGGGCGCGGCAGCGGTCGGCCCCCAGGGCGCGATGCAGGCCGACGTCGTGCTGGTCGCCGCCGAGCGCCGCCTGATCGACCGCGCGGAAGAAGTCATCCTGCTCGTCGACAGCAGCAAGTTCCGCAGCCAGTCGGGCACCATCGTCTGCGGGCTGGACGAAATCGATACGATCATCACCGACAGCGGCATCCCTTCCGACACCGCCAGGGCGCTCCAGGACGCCGGGGTGAACCTGCTCGTCGTCTAGACCGGGGTCTAGGCCGTAAACTCATGAATGGCGCCATCGAGGTTTGAGGCAAAACGGCAGGTGCAAGGAAGGAGGGCGCAGGAATATGTCGATATTTCAAGCCCGACTGACGCGGCAGATGGCCGTTTTGGTCAAATCCCGCAGGGACGCCGGAATGGTGCCATTCATGAGTTTACGGCCTTAGCGCAGGAACCGCCGGACGATCTGCTCGGCCGCGCTGCTCACGTCGGCCCATGCCTGCTCGAAATCCTGCTCGTCGCCGTAGTAGGGGTCGATCACCGCCGTACCCTTGCGCCCCGGGACGATGTCCATGAGCAAGCCCACCTCGGCAACGGCGCGCGCCGGCTGGATGCGGCGCAGATCCTTGAGGTTCTGCGGATCGAGCGCGAAGATGTGCCCGAAGCGGGCGAAGTCCTCCGCCGCCACCTGCCGCGCGCGGTACCCCGAAATGTCGAGGCCGTTCGCCAGGGCCACCGCCTGCGCGCGCGGATCGGGCGGGCGACCGACGTGCCAGTCTCCGGTGCCTGCGGAATCCACCGTCACGGCAACCCCCGCCTCCCAGGCGCGCGCGCGCAGGGCCGCCTCGGCCAGCGGGGAGCGGCAGATATTGCCAAGACACACGAACAGTACTGAAGGCTGGCTCACGGGATCACGATACCTCGCTGGCTGGGTCTGCCCATGCCGATCAGGAACGGATCCTCTCCCTGCCGCGCAGCAAACACCGCGCGCGACGAAATGTCCAGCCAGTCCAGCGCGACCAGCATCTGGCCGATGGCGCCGCCCAGCGTTTCGCCCGGCCCGAGCAGCACGACGCGATCGGGCGCGAACTCCCGGATGCCGACGGTCATCGCGGCAGTGAAATCGTAAGGCGCAAGGATCTGGTGGCCGAAGGTATAGTCCCACAGGTCATGGCGCGCGCTTTCGAAACGCCGCCACACCTTGCCGCGTCCGTCGATCAGCGGCACCTGCGGCTGCCCGAACCATTCCTCCGGAAACTGCGCACGGGCGGCATCGCTGCTCGCCTGCATCAGCGGCGTGTGGAACGGTCCGTGCCCCGCCAGCCGCATCGGCGGCCGCGCCAGCGCGGGCAGGTCCTTCTCCAGCGCGTCGAGCGCGGCCTCGCCCCCCGCCACGACCAGCATCCCGCCCAGCCGGATGGAGGGCATAACCCCATGCCGCGCCATCGCCGCCTCGACCGCGCGCCGCAGGGCCGGATCGACCTTCCAGTCCTCGTCTACCAGCACCAGCACTGCCTGTCCGCCCGGTTCGTGCTTCTGCGAATTCACGCCCATGCCATCGGCAATGGCAAAGCCATGTTCGCCCGCAACGGCCCCGGCGCAGGCAAGCGCGGTGTACCAGCCCATTGAATTGCCGGTCACGGCCACGATCTCGAACCGCTCGCGATCCAGGCCAAGGAAATCGAGGTAAGCGCAGGCATGGATCAGCGGCGCCGCATTGTCGCCGCGCAGGTGGGCCGGGGTGAACTTCACCGCACCATCCAGCGCAGACAGCGTCTCCTTGCCCGCCTGCTCGCGCATGGCATCGAACCGCGCGAGCCACTCCGACCCTGCATGATGCCGCGCCAGATAGCCAAGCTCGGGCGCGTTGTAGGTCCCGCGCCCGGGGCAGACGACCAGAACGGTTTCCTTAGCCACGCACCATCTCCAGCACCTTGACCACGATCCCGTCCCGGCTCGGCAGCGTATGCGTTGCCGCGCGCGCGAGCGGGATGAAGCTGTCGGTCGCCGCCATCCGCGCGATGGCCTTGCCCGGCGCTCGCTCGGCCAGCAGGGCCATCAGCGCCTCGTTCTGCCCCCCGGTGATCCGGCATTCGTCCACCACCAGCACGCGCGAACACGGCGCGACCGCATCGAGCACCGCCGCCTCGTTCACCGGCCCCAGCCAGCGCAGATCGATCACCCGCACGTTAACGCCGCGCTCTGACAGCAACTTCTGCGCCTGGAGCGAAAGGTAAAAGCCATTGCCATAGGTCACCACGGCCAGGTCGGTGCCTTCGCCTCGCCCAGAGTCGAAAACGCCGATCTCGCCAAACGCGATCTCTCCCTCGCCCGGCGGTTGGTAGACGCTCGACCACATGCCATCGCCCGGCTCATGCAGGTCGCGCGTCATGTAGAGCGCGATCGGCTCCACGAACACGACCACGCGCCCTTCATCGTGCGCCAGCCTCACGCATTCGCGCAGCATCGCCACGGCATCGCGCCCGTTCGACGGCACCGCCAGCACCACGCCCGGAATGTCGCGGAAGACGGCCAGCGAGTTGTCGTTGTGGAAGTGCCCGCCAAACCCCTTCTGGTAGGGCAGGCCCGCGATCCGCACGACCATCGGGTTGGTGTATTGCCCGTTCGAAAAGAACGAGAGTGTCGCCGCCTCGCCCCGGATCTGGTCCTCGGCGTTGTGGACATAGGCAAGGAACTGGATCTCGGGCATCGGCAGCAGCCCGTTGTGCGCAGCCCCGATGGCAAGCCCGAGAATTGCCTGCTCGTCGAGGAGGGTATTGATCACCCGCGCCGATCCGAACCGCGCGTGCAGCTTTTGCGTCGCGGCATAGACCCCGCCCTTCGGCCCCACGTCCTCGCCGCAGACGATCGCGTTGGGGTACTGCAACAGCAGGTCCGCCATGGCCCAACTGATGAGCTTCGCCATATGCTGCGGCTTGTCCATCGCGGCGGCATCGTCGGCAAAGAGCGCGGCACGCTCGTGCGCCGAAGCCTGAGGGCGCGCCGCCCCTTCGCGCCTGGGGGGCACGATGCTGGCCATCACCGCCGCCGCGTCGGGCAGCTTGGGGCGCTTGATGGCAAGCTCCACCTGCCGTTCCAGCGTGGCCTCGATCTCGTCATAGACGCCGCGCACCTGCGCCGCCGACATGACGCCTTCCTCGATCAGCAAGGCCGCGCTCGCCAGCAGCGGATCGCGCTCTTCCTCGGCTCGGATCTCCTCCTTGCTGCGATAGGCAAGCTGCACGTCATTGCCCGCGTGGCCGTAGAGCCGCACCGTCTTCATGTGCAGGAACACCGGCTTTCGCTGCCGCCTCGCGATCTCCAGTGCCTGTCTTGCGGCCGCGCAGGTATCGACAAGGTCCGATCCGTCGCAGGGAATGTAGTTCAGCCCCGCCCTGCCCGAGAAGTTCGCCTCGATCCATCCCGGCGGCGTGCGTGTGGAGATGCCGATGCCGTTGTCCTCGCACAGGAAGATGATCGGCATTGGCGTGCCCTGAAACGCCGCCCAGCACGCAGTGTTGATCGCGCCCAGCGCGGTCGAATGGTTCGCGCTAGCATCGCCGAAGCTGCACAGCACGACCCCGTCCTTCGACAGCACGGTGTCGTCGAATCCCATCCTGCGCGCGATGCCGATGGAAAAGGCCGCGCCCACCGCCTTGGGCAAGTGGCTGGCGATGGTCGACGTCTGCGGCGGAATGAACAGCCGCTTGGATCCCAGCACCTTGTGGCGCCCGCCCGAAATCGGGTCCTCCATGCTGGCCGTGAAGCTCAGCAGCATGTCCCACGCCGGATTCTCGCCCGGCACGCGGTGGGCGCGGTGGATCTGGAACGCGGCGTCGCGATAGTGAAGGAACGCCATGTCATCCATGCGCAGCACTTCGGCCAGCACTGCATTGCCCTCGTGGCCCGACGATCCGATCGTATAGAACCCCTCGCCCCGCGCCTGCAATTTGCGGCTGAGCCGGTCAAGCTGGCGCGACAGCGCTTGCGACCGGAACAGCGCTGCCGCCCTCTCCGGCGCCAGCCCCACATCCTTCAGCCCAAGGTTGGAACGCCGTCGTGCGGTTCCCTTGTCCAGCGCATCAAGGAACTGCCGGTGGACCTGCTCGGCGGCATCAAGCGACATTGCGGATGGTTTCCCTCGTAACGAACCAGCCTGATAGCCGCCCGCCTATCGCAAGTCCACGATCTCCACCGGCGGAAGCGGAGCCGCGCCCGGCTGCTCTGTCCAATGCAAGGCGTTCAGCACGCCGCCATCGGCACGAAGCTCGGCCACTCTTGCCGTATCCACTTCGGCAAGGACCCATTGCGCCGCGCCTTCGTCCCCGATCGCCAGAACGCCGTCTTCGGGCATCCCGCGATCCGGCGGACCATAGACCCCTGCCGCACCGCGATTGACGTCGACCGCCGGGGACCATTCCGCCTCTCCGACAGTAGGCGAATGGACCGCATAGCACTGCCCTTCCAGCGCGCGCGCCTGCGCCCCGATCCGCACACGCCAATATCCATGGAGCGAATCCGTGCACGACGGCACCAGCACGACTTGCGCCCCGGCCTCCGTGCAGGCGCGCGCCAGCAGCGGAAATTCGCTGTCATAACAGATGGTCACCGCCAGCCGCCCCAGCGCCGTGTCAAACACCCGCAAGGTCGAACCCGCCGCGATATGCCACTGCTCACGCTCGAACCGCGTCATCACCAGCTTGTCCTGCACGCCGGACCTGCCGTTGGGCGCAAACAGCCGCGCCGCGTTGCGAAAGCGCCCATCGGCATCCTTGCGCGGGGCAGATGCCGCCAGAATGTGCATCCCCGTCTGCCCAGCCAGTTCGGCATGGAGAGCATCGACGCGCGGCAACAGCGAGGAAACCGTCTCGATCGACAGGGCAAGATCGCCCATCGTCGCGGAATCGAGGCTCGCCAGTTCCATCGCGCCATACTCAGGAAAAACCGCCAGCTTCGCGCCAGCCGTCGCGGCCTCCTCCACCCAGCGCGTCAGCTTCGCCTCATAGGCATCCCACCCCTCCAGGCGGTCGACCGGATATTGCGCGGCGGCAACGGTAAAGCTCACCATTGCCGCAGCCAGTATTGCATCGCGTTCACCCGCTCCGCTTCCTCGCCGTGTTCCTTCCACGAAAGCTGCGTGGTCAGCCCGGGCACCACGGCATAGCCACGCTTGGTCCAGAACGCGTCGAGCGGCGTGTAGTCCGCTGGCCGCGCCGGGTGGTCGTCGGCCCGCATCACGGCGGCAAAGCACGCGGCGTTCGCCCCGCAGGCTCGCGCCTGCGCCTCGCGGTGGTCGAAGAAGGCATGGCCGATCCCATGCCCGCGATACTCGGGCAGCAGCACGCTCTCGCCGAAATAGAACAACCGCGTCACATCCAGCCCGCGCGCCTCGAACGGCGCGCGGAACTCGGCCTTCTGGTGCATCATCGGCGCGGCTGTTGCCGCGCCCACGATTCGTCCGCCCTCGAAGGCCGCCACCAGCACCGCGTCTGGCGCCGCCGCATATTCGGCAAGGTACTCGGCCTCATAGGCCGCATCGCCATCGTAAAGGTAAGGGTAGGCCGCGAATACGACGATCCGCAGCCGCGCCAGGTCTTCCAGTGCCGCCGCGATCTCGTCGCCGGTCAGTGGCCGGACAGTGATGCTCACTCGCCCACGACCTGCCTGGTCCAGTCGGCAAGGTTGTAGTACATCGTCAGGCGCGCGATCTTCCCGCCCTCAATGCCGATGAACGCGCCGGCCGGCAGGACATATTTCTGCCCGCTCGCTTCTGGCAGTCCTTCGTCGGTGGCCAGGTATGCGCCATGGACGACGAACTCCGCCGCAGCGCGGGTGCCGTCCTCGCTCGCCATCAGCACGATGCCCTCCAGGCGCTCCTTGTAGCAGCGCTCCATGTGCTTCAGGAATTCGGCGAACGCGGCCTTTCCGACCACGCGATCGCCCTGGTTCACGTCGTGCGCCACGTCCTCGCTGAGGCAGTCCAGCATTCCCTGCCAGTCGCCCGCGTTGAACGCGGCATAATAGCGGGCAAGCAGCGCGATCGCATCGGTACGGGCGGCGGGGCTGGTCATGGGCAAATCTCCTTCGCAGCCGGTCTAGCCAACCTCGCGCGCCGGTTCCAGCCATGCGCCGGAAAGGCAGCTTTGCCGCCCCGCAAGGATCGCGATGCCCTCGGCGCGGGCCCGGCGCGCGCCCGCTGCCACCACGACTCGCACCCGCGCAATTGCACTTTTTCGCCAGTTCGCTTATGGGCCAATCGAACGCCCCGGCCGCAGCGATGGAGTCGTCTCCACGTGATGCCGGGGTTTCTTATTCCGGCCGGGACATACCCGGCGCCGTGCAGGAAGACGAAACGATGTCCCGTCGCCGCCAGATCTACGAAGGCAAGGCCAAGATCCTTTACGAGGGCCCGGAACCCGGCACCCTGATCCAGTACTTCAAGGACGATGCCACCGCGTTCAACGCGCAGAAGCGCGGCACGATCAACGGCAAGGGCGTGATCAACAACCGCATCAGCGAGTACGTGTTCACGCGCCTCGCCCATATCGGCATTCCCACGCACTTCATCCGCCGCCTCAACATGCGCGAGCAGCTGGTTCGCCAGGCGGAAATCATTCCGATCGAAGTGGTCGTGCGCAACATCGCCGCCGGCTCCATCTCCAAGCGCCTCGGCATCGAAGAGGGTGAGCCGCTGCCGCACACCCTGATCGAATACTACTACAAGGACGATGCGCTGGGCGATCCGATGATCGCGGAAGAGCACATCGCCTGCTTCGGCTGGGCCAGCAACGAGGAAATGCAGGACATCTCCTCGATGGCGATCCGCGTGAACGATTTCCTCTGCGGCATGTTCGCGGCGATCAACATCAGCCTGGTCGATTTCAAGCTCGAATTCGGCCGCATCTGGGACGGCGACTACAGCCGCGTGATCCTGGCCGACGAGATCAGCCCCGACGGCTGCCGCCTGTGGGACATGACCACCGGCGAAAAGCTCGACAAGGACCGCTTCCGCCGCGACCTCGGCGGCGAGGAAGAAGCCTACCAGGAAGTCGCCCGCCGCCTCGGCCTGCTCGAGAATGACGGCGGCCCGAGCGAAGTCTTCGACCTCGGCGCCCACCGCAAGCTGCGCGGCAAGAAATAAGCTTCTCAGCTCCGGCTGAAACACAAGACCCCCTTCGGCAACGGAGGGGGTTTTCGTTTGCCCCGCTCGTATGGACCAGACTCTTCCATATCGGTGCAAGCTCCAGCCTTCACATTCGCAATGCGGGGTATGGGTGAAGGATGATCGAACCTGTCCATGCGCCCTGGACCATCCGTTGGATCGCGGCCGTACTCTACTCTCTACCCGGCCCGACCGAGGCATGGGCCTCTATAATTGACACATTGATCTGGCCGCTGGTTGTCCTTTTCCTCATCTTCCGCTTCCGGATCTTCCTTCGGCATTACCTCTAGGTCATGGCTGACCGCCTGGAGCGCGACCACGTCAAGCTGGGCTGGTTCGAGATTCGGGCCCAGGATCAGGTGACGGTTCTCGATCCATCGGTATCGGGCGAATCCACTCTTTCCTTCCAGCCAGACGATATCGACCATGTAGAGCGCATTCTCGAATTCATTGCCGATTCAGCGAACTTCTCCAAACTCTCGAAATGGGTTGAGAATACCTACGGCAAGGACGTGGACCTGGAAGATTTCCTAACGAACCCCAGCTATGCTAACCACCGCGCGCAGGCGTTCAGACAGGTAGAAGGATTGGGGTAATGGCCAAGAAATTCTTCACCAAGGCATCTCCTCGGGCAGCGGCTGGCATCCGCCGACTTTACGAGGGCAAGGGCTACACCGTCCGCTCCATGCTCCAGACGGACGGAACCGTCACCGTTGTCGCGATGAAGGACACCGATCTGGAAGCGATGGCCGAAAGGCACTCTGCCTACCGGGAAGGTGTGTCTGCCTAAGGCAGGACAGCCAACTCCTCATTGCGCGTTCAGGCCCAAGCGGGCACATCTCGGCTCAATGATCCTGCGCCGCCTGCTTCCCCTCGCCGCTGCCCTGTCCCTCGCCGCCTGCGCCGCGCAGCCCGCGCAACTCGCGAGCGCACCCAAAGAAACCTGGGCCTTCCAGCGCAGCGACTTGCCGCCCGATCCCGCCTTTCGCTACGGCCAGCTGCCCAACGGCATGCGCTTCATCATCCGCAAGAACGCCACGCCCGCAGGGACCGCGCAAGTGCGCATGGATGTCGCCACCGGCTCGCTCGACGAGCGCGAGAGCGAGCGCGGCTTTGCCCATTTCGTCGAACACATGGCCTTCAACGGCTCCACCCGCGTGCCCGAAGGCGAGATGGTCAAACTGCTGGAACGCAACGGCCTTTCCTTCGGGGCGGATACCAACGCGCAGACCTCGTTCGAGCAGACGCTCTACATGCTGGACCTGCCGAGGAACGACGCGAAGCTTCTCGACACCGCGCTCATGCTCATGCGCGAGACGGCAAGCGAACTGACATTCGACCCCGAAGCAGTCACCCGCGAACGCGGCGTGGTCCTGTCCGAACTGCGCGACGGACAGGGCTGGCAGCGCACCAATCTCGAAGACCAGCTCGCCTTCTTCTATCCCGCCGCCACCTACCCCCGGCGCTTGCCCATCGGCACTGTCGAGGCCCTCAACGCCGCGACGGCGGATACGCTCAGGGCCTTCTGGTCACGCGAATACGTGCCCTCGAAAACCACGCTCGTCATCGTCGGAGACTTCGATCCCGACGTTGTGGAGCAGGCGATCCGCACCCGCTTCGCCGACTGGCAGCCCCAGGCCGAAACCCCGCGCCCCGACCAGGGCAAGGTTCTTACGAAGCAGAAGGGCGCGGTCGACATCCACCTCGATCCATCGCTCTCCGAACGCGTCACCGCCTCGCGCCACGGGCCTTGGCTGGACGAGCCCGACACGATCGCCAACCGCCGCCGCAATCTCCTGCGCCAGATCGGCTACGGCGTGGTCAACCGCCGCTTCCAGCGCATGAGCCGGACGATCGACCCGCCGTTCCGCGGCGCGGGGCTGGGAACGAGCGAGGTGTTCAGGATCGGCCGCACCACCAATCTCATCGTCGACACCGTCGACGGCGGATGGCAGCGCGGTTTCGCCGCCGCCGCCGCCGCCTATGCCCGGGCGCTTGCCACGGGCTTCACCCAGGTCGAGATCGACGAGCAGGTCGCCAACATCCGCACCGGGCTGGAGAATGCGGCCGCAGGCGCCGATACGCGCCCGCACGGCACGCTGGTCAACGCCGCCCTCGCCCTCGTGCGCGACGAGCAGGTGCCCACGACCCCGCAGTCCGGACTCGACCGCTTCAACCGCTTCGCCGCCACGATCACCCCGCAAACGGTAATGGCCGCGCTCAAGGAAGAAGCGGTTCCCCTCAAGGCCCCGCTGATCCGCTTCCAGGGCCGAACCGCGCCCAAGGGCGGGGCCGAAGCGCTGCGCAAGACCTGGGACAAGGCCACCCGCGCCAGGGCAGCCGCTGGCGAAATCCCCGCACCGACGGCCTTTGCCTATAACGATTTCGGTCCCGCCGGCGCGGTCGTCTCAGACACGGTCGAACCGCTCTACGCCATCCGCCAGATCCGCTTCGCCAACAATGTCCGCCTCAACCTCAAGCGTACCGACCTCGCGCGGGACCGGGTCGAGGTCCGCCTCAATCTCGACGGCGGCGAAATGCTCGATACCCCCGCCCAACCCCTCGCCACCGAGATGACCGGCGTTCTCGCGCGCGGCGGCCTCGGCAAGCACAGCGAGGACGACCTCCAGACGCTGCTGGCCGGACGTTCGGTAGTCATGGGCCTCGGCCCTGGCGGCGACACCTTCGGCAGCGACGCGGTAACGACCCCGCGCGACCTCCAGCTCCAGCTCCAGCTCTGGGCCGCGCTTCTCACCGACCCCGGCTACCGCCCGGAAGGCGAGGTCCTCTATCGCCAGAACATCGCCAACTTCTTCGCCCGCTTGCGCTCTTCCCCGGGTGCGGCGCTGTCCAATGCAATCGGCGGCATCCTTTCCGACAACGACCCGCGCTTCACGCTCCAGCCCGAAAGCGCCTACACCGCGCTGACATATGCAAAGCTGCGGGAAGCCATCGCGGACCGGCTCACCCACGGCGCGATAGAGGTCGCCATCGTCGGCGACATCGACGAGGCAGCCGCGATAGACGCCGTTGCCCGCACCTTCGGCGCCCTTCCCCCGCGCGAGGCAGACTTCCGCGCCTACAGCGCCGAACGCATGCGCGGCTTCACGAGCAAGCGCGGCCCGGTCATCGTGCGCCACACCGGCGAGGCCAACCAGGCGCTCGTCCGCTATGTCTGGCCCACCCGCGACGATCGCGATCCGGAAGAAGCCATGGCGCTCTCCCTGCTCAAGGAAGTGGCAGAAGTCGAAGTGCTCGACACGATCCGGGAAAAGCTCGGCAAGGCCTATTCGCCCGGCGCTGCCAGCAGCCTCAGCCACGTCTGGCCGGGCTATGGAACGTTCGTCCTCGCGGCTTCCGTCGATCTGGCGGACGTTGCAGCCACCCGCACCGCGCTCGACCAGACGGTCCGCGCGCTGGCCGCCGCACCGGTCGATGCGGACGTGCTCCAGCGTGCCCGCGCACCCATGCTCGAACGCATCGACAACGCGCTCAAGACCAACGGGGGATGGATGGCCCTTGCCGAACGCGCCCAGACCGAACCCGAACGCCTCGCCCGCGCAAGGTCCGCCCGCGCACGGCTGGAACGGCTGACGGCGGTAGACCTCCAGGCCCTTGCCCGCCGCTACCTCTCGCCGGACAAGGCGGTGCAGGTACTTGTCCTGCCCGACGGCGCGCCCGCGCCGGAAAAGTGACGCCGCGGCCCTGGGGGGCAGAACCTAGGCCACCGTGTCCTGGTACCGCCGCACCGCCACCGTCCCCAGCACGCCGAGCATCACCGCCAGCACGCCCAGTTCCCACGCGGCGTCGCCCAGCGTCCAGCCCTTTAGCATGATGCCGCGCACCAGCCTGATGTAGTGGGTGGTCGGCAGGAGTTCGGCCAGCCACTGCGCCCAAACCGGCATTCCCCTGAACGGAAAGGCAAAGCCCGACAGCAGGATCGACGGCAGCATGTAGAAGAAGCTCATCTGCATCGCCTGGAGCTGGCTGGCGGCAATTGTCGAGAGCATGAAGCCGAGCGCGAGGCTGGTGACCATGAACAGCAGCGTCGATCCCAGCGTCAGTGTCACCGATCCTTCGAACGGCACATCGAACACCACCTGCGCCGCCAGCAGGATCACCGCCATCTGCACCACGCCGATCACGAGATAGGGCACGATCTTGCCCACCATCACCTCGAACGGGCGCAGCGGCGTCGCCAGCAGGTTTTCCATCGTGCCCTGCTCCACCTCGCGCGTCACCGAAAGCGCCGTCAGCATGACCATCGTCATCGACAGCACGATGGCCAGCAGGCCGGGCACGGTATTGTGGCTGGTGATGCCTTCGGGATTGTAGCTGCGATGGATCACCAGATCGACTGGTGAGGCGCCCGGCCCGATGGCCTGCCCGCGCAAGGCCAGCGGCCCGATCAGGTCCTGCGCCAGCGCTCCATCGACCGCCTGCTGGATCGCGCCGATGGCATTTCCGGTCGAGGCCGGGTCCGTCGCGTCCGCCGTCACCAGCAGTTGTGGCCGGTCGCCGCGCACCAGGTCGCGGCCGAAGTCGGCAGGCACGGTCACGAGGAACTGCACCGCCCCGTCCTTCAGCAACCGCTCGCCCTCGCCCGGCTCGCTCACCACGTGCGTCACGCGGAAGTAGGTGGTGTTGCGAAGCGCGGCGTCGATGCTCCGCGCGAACTGCGAGCTGTCGCCGATCTCAAGTGCCATTGGGAGGCGGCGGGGATCGTTGTTTATCGCAAAGCCGAAGATCGTGAGCTGCACGATCGGCATCATCAGCATCATGCCGATCGTGCCGGGGTCGCGCACCATCTGGCGCACTTCCTTGAACACCATAGCGGCGATCCGCGCGAGAGCGGCCCGCCACTTCATGCCGCCACCACCGAATTGTCCTCGGCCCCGCGCATCAGGTGGATGAACACGTCCTCCAGGCTCGGCCGGGCCTCATGCCATGCCACCGTGTCGAACTCCGCCACCGCCGCACGCAGCGCCGCGATATCGGGCCCGCAGACGTGGATCGCGGTGCCGAACGGGGCCGCCATGGCAACGCCGGGACGGCCCTCGATCCGCGAGGCAAGCCTGTCCGCCCCCGGACCTTCGCCCATCAGCGCCTTGAGCCCGGACCCGGCAACGACCTCGCCGATCGTCCCGCGCGCCAGCATGCGGCCATAGGCGATATAGGCAATCTCGTGGCAGCGCTCGGCCTCGTCCATGTAATGGGTCGACACCAGCACCGTCATCCCGCCCTGGGCAAGATCGTGGATCTGGTCCCAGAACTCGCGTCGCGCCTGCGGGTCGACGCCCGCCGTCGGTTCGTCGAGCAGCAGGATTTCCGGCTCGTGCAGCACCGCCGCCGCCAGCGCCAGTCGCTGCTTCCACCCGCCCGAAAGCTTGCCTGCCAGCTGATCCGAACGTGTGGCGAGACCCAACCCTTCCAAGGCTTCGGCCACCCGCTCCCGGCGCCGGTCCAGCCCGTGCACCCGCGCGAAGAACTCGAGGTTCTCGGCAATCGTCAGATCGGAAAACAGCCCGAACTTCTGGGTCATGTACCCGACCCGTCCCTTGATCGCCCCCCGCTGGCGCCTCAGGTCCAGCCCCAGCACTTCGCCCTCGCCCGCATCGGGGATCAGCAGCCCGCAGATCATCCGCAGCGTCGTCGTCTTGCCCGACCCGTTCGGCCCGAGGAACCCGCAGATCGACCCGCGCGCCACCTGCAAGCTCACCTCGTCGACCACTGTCCGTCCGCCGAACCGTTTGGTCAGCCCGCGCACATCGATGACCAGATCCGGCTCGGCCCGCAGTCGGGGACCGCCCGACGCTTCGGAAGGTACCGCCGATGCCTCGCCGCTGCTCACTCCGCCACCACCGCAACCGGCAGACCCAACGGCAGGGGCTGCCCCGCCGGCAAGGCCGCTTCCACCATGAACACCAGCTTGGCCCGCGCCCGCTCGGAATAGATCACCGGCGGCGTGAACTCGGCACGCGGCGAAATGTAACTGACCTTCGCCGTCCGCTCGCCCTCTCCGCACCCGTCGCAGGTAAAGCGCACCGTGGCTCCCACCTTGAGCGCCGCCACGCGACCTTGCGGCACGAAGAACCGCAGCTTGCGCTGGTCGTCGGGCAGCACCGCAAGCACTGGCTGGTTCGCCAGCACCCACTCGCCCGGATCGTAGAAGGTTTGCTCTACAACGCCCTTCACCGTCGCAACGGGCGCGATTTCCTGTCGCCGGCGGGTCTGTGCGCGCAAGGCTGCCTCGGCCGCGCCAACGCCCGCCTGCGCGGCGGCCTGCTGTTCAGGACGCCCTGCCGAAAGTCCACCGCTGGCAAGCACCGCTTCCGCCTGCCTGGCCGCCGCATTGGCCGAATCGCGCGCCGCGCGCGCGGCATCAAGCTGGGTGCGGCTGGCAAAGCCTTTCCCCGCCAGGGCCGAAATCCTCTCGAAATCCGCTCCGGCCCGCACCGCCTGGGCGCGCGCCGATGCCAGGGCCGCGCTTGCCGCTGCCTGTTCGGGCGCACGATTGCGCCCTTGCGCAAGGTCGGCGGCCTGGGCCCTCGCAGCGGCGACCTCGGCCGCCAATTGCGCGCTCTGGGCATCGGTCGTTGTCGGGTCAAGCGTGAACAGCGGGGCTCCGGGCAGCACCTCCTGCCCGCGCATGGCAGGACGGGCCGCAAGCGTCCCCGCAACCGGCGCCGCGATCATCAGCGGCTCGCCTTCGACATAGCCCAACCAGCGGTCCGCCTCGGCCGATGGGGAAAACACCATGTATCCCGTCGCGGCGAGCGCGAGTGCACCCAGTGCGATCAACGGCTTCGGCGGCGTCTTCATGCCACGTCTCCCCTGCGCAGGCCGGCCAGGATAAGCCCTGCGTGATTTTCCGCCATCCATTCGACGTCCAGCGGCTCGGCACCGACCGGCTCGAAGACATTGCGCCACAGCGCGGCGAAGATGATTCCGCCCGCGACGCTGCGGGCCGCCATCTTCGGGTCGGCACAGGCGAACTCGCCCCGGTCGATGCCGTGGATGATCAGGCGCTCTACCGCGCCCAGCACGCAGATCAGTGCAGTCTCGTGATAGAACCGTGCCAGTTCTGGAAAGTTGCGTCCCTCGCCCACGATCAGCCGCGGCAGGAACGCCATGTCGGGACTGGCGATCCGCTTCATCGCGTTCTTGACGAAGGCACGCAGCAGCGCGGGCGCGGGCAGGCTGCCATAGTCGCTCGGCAGCAGTGTCGGCATCATCTCGGTGATGACTTCGGAAACGAGCGCGCGGAACATCGCCTCCTTGCTGTCGAACGCAAGGTACAGCGCGGCGCGGCTTATGCCCACGCGCCTTGCGATGTCCTCCATCCGCGCGGCGGCGAAACCGCGCTCGGCAAACTCCTCACGCGCGGAATCGAGAATGCGTTCACGGCGATCGCTGGGCGTGGCTCTCGGCATTCACCATTCATAACTGACGCGTCAGTTATTTAAAAGGCAAAAAAGGCGCGGCGGCTACGTCGGGGCGTTACGTGGGGCATGGAACGCTCGCCCGTCCGGCAGCCGCCGCAAGAACGATGACCTGCCTTTGATATGACGGGATACGTGAACAGCGCGCTGATGCCGAACCGTTTTCCTACTTACGCAAAAGGCGCTAGGCCCGGACCCATGGCATTGCGCAGCGCCATTCCCGATCTCTCGTCGGCCAGTTGCGGCAGTCCGGAAACCGGGCTCGCGAAAGTTTCCCTGGACAGTGTAAACCCCGTCAACCTGTCGGCGACGCGGCACACAAACCTTGCTCTTCTCGGCTCGCGGTTGCATAGGCGCCGGCAAGAATCTCCCATCCCGGGAATCTCCACTCCAAGCGTCCGAAAGGCCCCGCGATGAAGGTCCGCGTCATTGTCACCCTCAAGAACGGCGTGCTCGATCCGCAGGGTCGCGCCATCCATCACGCGCTCGAGGGACTCGGCTTTTCGGGCGTGAACGACGTGCGCGCCGGCCGGGTCATTGAACTCGACGTGGCCGACACCACTTCGGACGAAGCGCTCGACGAGATGTGCCGCAAGCTCCTCGCCAACATGGTGATCGAGAACTACCGCATCGAAAAGGCGGCCTGAAAAGGAACTTCCCCATGGCCTTCACTTCCGCCGTCATCACCTTCCCGGGCTCCAACTGCGATCGCGACATGGCGGTGGCGATCGAACAGGTCTGCGGCGGCACGGTCCACCGCGTCTGGCACGGCGATGCCGACCTGCCCGAAGGCCTTGATTTCATCGCACTGCCCGGCGGGTTCTCCTATGGCGACTACCTGCGCTCCGGCGCAATGGCGGCCCGTTCGCCGGTCATGCAGGCCGTCGTCCGCGCGGCCGAGCGCGGGGTGACGGTGCTCGGCGTCTGCAACGGCTTCCAGGTGCTGACCGAAGCCGGGCTTCTTCCCGGCGCGCTGATGCGCAACGCGGGCATCCGCTTTGTCTGCCGCGACGTGAAGCTGACGGTCGAGAACAACCAGTCGCTGTTCACCGCCGGCTACGACGCGGGCCAGCAGATCACGATCCCCGTCGCGCACCACGACGGCAACTACTTCGCCGATGACGCGACGCTCGACCGTATCGAAGGCGAAGGCCGCGTCGCGTTCCGCTATGCCGAAGAGGTCAACGGTTCGGCCCGCAACATCGCCGGCGTCCTCAACGACCGTGGCAACGTGCTGGGCATGATGCCGCACCCGGAACGCATGATCGAAGCCGCGCACGGCGGCAGCGACGGGCGCGCGCTGTTCGAAAGCGTCGTGCGGGGCCTGGTAGAGGCCTAACCCGCCTTCCGCTCGAGGATGCGGGTCTGGCTGAACAGGCCGCGCGCATCCGCCGCGCTCATCGGGCGACCGAAGTAGTAGCCCTGGATCTTCTTGCAGCCGAGGCGGCGGATCGTTTCCAGCTCGGCCTCGGTCTCGACGCCCTCGGCTGTGGTCGACATGTCGAGGCTGTCGGCCATCGCCACAACAGCGCGCACGATCGCAAGGCTCTCGGGGTTGTCCTTGGCGGCCCCCTGAACAAAGCTGCGGTCGACCTTGATGGTCGAGAAGCGCATCTTTCGCAGGTAGCCGAGCGACGAGTATCCGGTGCCGAAATCGTCAAGCGCGACGCCGCACCCGATGCCCATGAGGTTCTCGAGGGTCATCTGCGCGACCGTGGCATCGCGCACGAAGATGCTCTCGGTCACCTCGATCTCGAGCCGGTGCGGGGGCAACCCACTTGCCGCCAGCGCACCTACGACGGTTTCGGCAAAGTAGGGATCGAGCAACTGCTCGCCCGATACGTTGACCGCGATCTTGACGTGCGGCGGCCAGTTCATCGCCTCCTGGCAAGCCATGCGCAGCACCCATTCGCCGATCGGCACGATCAGGCGGGTGTCCTCGGCCAGCGGAATGAACTTCGCCGGGCTGACGGAGCCGTGCTCCTCGCTGTTCCAGCGCAGCAGCGCCTCGAAACTTACCACGGCTTCGCTTGTCGCATCGACGACAGGCTGGAACACCAGACCGAATTCGCTGCGTTCGAGAGCGTGGCGCAGCGAGAACTCGAGCTTGCGGCGCTCCTCGGCGTGGGCGTGGAGTGCGGGTTCGTACGTGCAGTGGCTCCCCCCGCCCTCGTCCTTGGCCCGATAGAGCGCGAGGTCGGCGTTGCGTAGCAGGGTCTCGACCGTAGCGCCATCGCGCGGGCCGATCGCCGAGCCGACGCTGGCGCCGACATAGAGCATGTGGTGATCGACTTCGTAGGGCTGCGACAGGGTGGCGATGATCGCATCTGCAAGCTCGGCGATGCGCTGGCTGTCCGCAACGTCGCGCACGACCACGGCGAACTCATCACCCCCCAGACGACCGCAGACTTCGCCATCCTTGATGATGCGCGTCATGCGGTCCGAGACCATGGCGAGGAGCTGGTCGCCCACCAGGTGACCCAGCGTATCGTTGACCGCCTTGAAGCGATCGAGGTCGATCATCAGGAAGGCGCAGTTCGACCGCCACTTCTCGGAATAGCCCATCGCATCGCCAAGCGCCTCGGTAAGCATCAGGCGGTTGGGCAGCCCGGTGAGCGTGTCATAGCGGGCGAGATAGGCGATCTTTTCGGCGCTTTCGCGCTGCTCGGTCACGTCGGAACCTACGCCGCGGAAGCCCACGAACGTCCCGTTGTCGTCGACCTTGGGCGACGCCGAGAGTTCCCACCAGCGGTGGCTGCCGTGAAGTGTCGCCCGGACGAGCAGATTGGAAAAGCTCTCGCGCCGCTTCAGCCGCTCGGCAAGATCGTGGAGACTGGAATGGAAGTGTCCATCTTCCCAGGCCGGGCCGGCGATGACCTGGATCAGCGGCTTGCCTTCAAGATCCTCGGGATCGGCGCCAAGCGCGAAGGCGAAGCGCGGACTGACCGAACGGATGCGGCGGTTGGCATCGACCTGCCACAGCCAGTCGGCATCGCCTTCCTCGAACTCGCGCAGCAGGAGCGACACAACCTCGCTCTTTTCCGCCATCCCCGCTTCGGCCACGCGCGCACCGAGGAAGGTCCGCGCGACCTCGACCGCGCCGACGCTGACGATCACCACGAAGACGGTCGACACGGCCGCTGCGGTGTATTCGCCCTCGAACAGGAATGCCGCGACCGCCGAGACGCCGACCACGCCGGAAAAGAGCACGGTCGCCATCGGCATCGCCGCGAACGTGACGGCCATGCCAGTCATCAGCATGGCAAGCACCGTCCACAAGGTCATGCGGCCGGCAGCATCGCCAAACGGACCGAATACCAGCATGGGCAACGCCCAGGCGAGTGCGACGAAGAGCGAGCTGATCGTCTGGCGATGCATCTCCTGCCTGCTGACGCGCCGCCGGTCGGCATCGACTAGACTGCGGTCGAACCGCGCGCCCGAGATAAGCACGCTGACCAGCAGCGCCATCCAGCCGACGAGAAGCGCGGGATGAACCCGTCCGCCAAAGGTCTGCAACACGAGCAGCGCGGCGACCGCATGCGCCATGAGCCGCGCGAAGGTCAGGCGGGCGAGGCTGGAATACTGCAGGCCGCGCAACCGGCCCCAATCACCCTCGACGGGATCTCGAAGGCCAATGACAGCCATTATCGGCAACTTGGCCGACAAAGCTTCGGCGACGGGAGCAGACGGATTCTTCACGTCAGCAGAAATACAGGCAATTCATTACCCAAATCGTAAGCCGCGAATCGCAGCGGAAGGGCTCAAACGAATTGGCCCGCCGCGCCAGGGACGCGACGGGCCGGACTTTCCTCCCCAGGAAAGGTCCCTTTCGGGCAGTGCGGGTCAGCGACCCAGCGCGCTGCCCAGACGATGGTAGAGGTTCGAGAACTTCACCGATTCCGGCTGGTCCTCGATTGCCTTGAGATAGTGCAATACGGCTTCGCGGATCAGCTTGAAGTCCTCGGTCGAGAGGACCGCGCGGGCACGTGCTGGTTCAGCCATTGTGGGTCTCCTTCTTGGATCTTCGGGGCCTGATTGCCGCGAGGATTATCTAGCTGCCTGACTATCAGGCGGCGAACTGGTTCATCGTGTTGTGGGCGCCGCCCGCCTTGAGCGCGGCCTCACCGGCGAAGTATTCCTTGTGATCGTCGCCGATGTCGGAGCCGGCCATGTTCTGGTGCTTCACGCAAGCGATGCCCTGGCGGATTTCCTCGCGCTGGACCTGCTTGACGTAGCCGAGCATGCCCTCTTCGCCGAAGTAGCGCTTGGCGAGGTTGTCCGTGCTGAGCGCCGCGGTGTGGTAGGTCGGCAGCGTGATCAGGTGGTGGAAGATACCGGCCTGAGCCGCAGCATCGCGCTGGAAGGTGCGGATGCGCTCGTCGGCTTCCACGCCCAGTTCGGTGCCGTCATAGTCCACGCTCATCAGCTTGGCACGGTCGTAGGCGCTCGTGTCGCGGCCTTCGGCTTGCCAGGCATCGAAGACCTGCTGGCGGAAGTTGAGCGTCCAGTTGAACGAGGGGCTGTTGTTGTAGACCAGCTTGGCATTCGGGATCACTTCGCGGATGCGGTCGACCATGCCGCCGATCTGGCCGATGTGCGGCTTTTCGGTTTCGATCCACAGCAGGTCCGCGCCGTTCTGGAGCGAGGTGATGCAATCGAGCACGCAGCGGTCTTCGCCCGTCCCGGCACGGAACTGGTACAGGTTCGAAGGCAGGCGCCTGGGACGCATCAGCTTGCCGTCGCGGCTGATCAGCACATCGCCATGGCCAAGGTTGGCCGCATCGACTTCCTCGCAATCGAGGAAGCTGTTGTACTGGTCGCCGATGTCACCCGGCTCCTTCACAAAGGCGATCTGCTTGGTCAGGCCAGCGCCCAGCGAGTCGGTGCGGGCAACGATCACGCCGTCATCGACGCCCAGTTCCATGAAGGCGTAACGGACCGCGCGGATCTTCGCGAGGAAGTCCTCGTGCGGAACGGTGACCTTGCCGTCCTGGTGGCCGCACTGCTTTTCGTCCGAGACCTGGTTCTCGATCTGGATGCAGCAGGCGCCCGCTTCGATGAACTTCTTGGCGAGCAGGTAGGTCGCCTCGGCATTGCCAAAACCTGCGTCGATGTCTGCGATGATCGGAACCACGTGCGTTTCGAACTCGTCGATCTTGTGCAGCAGGCGGTGGGTGTTGACCGCATCGCCGGCAGCCTTGGCGGCATCGAGATCGCGGAACAGCATGCCGAGTTCGCGGGCGTCAGCCTGCTTGAGGAAGGTGTAGAGTTCCTCGATCAGCGCGGGAACGCTGGTCTTCTCGTGCATCGACTGGTCGGGCAGCGGACCGAATTCGCTGCGCAGCGCTGCGACCATCCAGCCCGAAAGGTAGAGGTAGCGCCCCTTGGTCGTGCCGAAGTGCTTCTTGATGGAGATCATCTTCTGCTGGCCGATGAAACCGTGCCAGCAGCCGAGCGACTGGGTGTAGTTCGCCGGGTCGGCATCGTAAGCAGCCATGTCGGCACGCATGATCTTCGCGGTGTAGCGCGCGATGTCGAGGCCGGTGTGGAAGCGGTTCTGCAGGCGCATGCGGGCCACGCTCTCGGGCTCGATGCCGTCCCAGGTCTGGCTGAAAGGCGCGATGGCCTTGCCGGCCTCGACGATCTTGCTGTGGTAGGTCATTTCCCGAGTTCCCTCACGTGGTGAGCATTGCGTGTGGCCTTGGGATAACTGGCGAATCGTGGCTGCGGAACATGCAGCGCGGTCATGTTGTCAAACTTTACAGATTATGCTTGTAAAGTTGTACAGCCCGTACACGGAGTTCCGCCATGGCTTCCCGACCGCTCTATCTCGGCCCCCGGCTGAAGCGCATCCGGCGCGAACTGGGACTTACCCAGCAGGCCATGGCGGAGGAGCTGGGGATTTCGCCCAGTTACATCGCGCTGATCGAACGAAACCAGCGACCGCTGACCGCCGACCTTCTGCTGCGCCTGGCGCGGGCCTACAAACTGGACATGGCAGACCTCGCCGCGGACGAACGCGACGACTATGCGCGGCGTCTTTCCGATGCACTGCGCGATCCGATCTTCTCGGACATCGACCTGCCGGCGCTGGAAGTGGCCGACGTCGCCGCGAGCTTTCCCGGCGTGACCGAGGCAATGTTGCGGCTTTACGGTGCATGGCAGCGCGAACAGCAGGCGTTGGCCGAACAGCGCAACGCCGGGCCGGGCACGAGCGCAAGCGACCCGATCGGCGAAGCGCGGCGGTTCGTGGCCGCGCGGCGCAACTACTTCCCGACCATAGATTCGCGGGCAGAGGAACTGGCGTCGGAAATCGACAAAGCGGGCGGGCCGCAGGAATGGCTCCGCAAGCAGGGCGTGCGCGTGCGCTTCCTGCCGCCCGACGTGATGATGGACGCGGTGCGGCGCTATGACCGGCACAACGAGCAACTGCTGATCGACGACACGCTGCCACTGTCCAGCCGCGTCTGGCAGTTGCTGCAACACATCGCCTACACCGCGATACGCTCAGAGATCGCGGCGGTGATCCGGGGGGAAAGCTTTGCCAGCCAGACCGCTGCGAACCTCGTGCGCAGGGCGCTGGCGAGCTATGCCGCAGCGGCCATCGCCATGCCTTATGACCGGTTTGCGCGAGCCGTGGATGCGAGGCGGTACGACATCGAGGCGCTGTCCGGCCAGTTCGGCACCAGTTTCGAGCAGGTGGCGCACCGGCTGACGACGCTCAACCGCCCGGGGCAGGAGCGAGTGCCGTTCTTCTTCATACGGGTCGATTCGGCGGGCAACGTGTCCAAGCGGCTCGACGGTGCCGGCTTCCCGTTCGCGGCGCATGGCGGCGGTTGCCCGCTGTGGAGCGTGCACGACACCTTCCGCACGCCGGGGCAGATCGTCACGCAATGGCTTGAACTGCCCGACGGACAGCGCTTCTTCTCGCTTGCGCGCACGGTGACGTCTGGCGGCGGCGGTTTCGACCGTCCGAGGATGACGAGGGCCATCGCGCTGGCCTGTGCAGCCGAACACGCCCCGAGGCTGGTCTATGCGGCGGGGGGCGATCCAAGGGCGGTTGCGGCAACGCCGATCGGAGTGACCTGCCGCCTATGCCACCGCGCCCAGTGCACTGCACGCGCCGAACCTCCCATCGGACGCGAGATCCTACCCGACGACTATCGGCGTGGGGCCGAGCCGTTCAGCTTTGCGGAGAGCTGAGCCAATAGCGGATCAACATGGCGACCACGCCAAGCGCAAGCACGCTGCCGAGCCAGATCGCGGCCATCCACGCAAGGCGCTGCCACAAGGGGCGGGCCTGCGCCTGCTCCGCCCCATCGAGGCGCGGGTCAATGATAGCCATGCGTTCCGACCTTGCCGCGAAACACCCAATAGGCCCACGCGGTATACCCCAGGATCAGCGGCATAATGGCGAGGACGCCAACGAGCATGAACACCTGGCTGCGATGGGGCGCAGCGGCCTGCCATATCGAGATGCTCTGCGGCACGACCCACGGCCAGATCGAGACGCCGAGACCGATCATGCCAAGCAGGAACAGCGCCAGCGAGAGCAGGAAGGGCCGCCACGTATGCCGCGCACCGAGCGAGCGCATCAGCGCGAAGGCAACGGCCCCGGTGACCAGCGGCACCGGAGCAAGCCAGTAGATCATCGGCTGGGTGAACCAGCGCTGGAAGTATTGACCAGCGAGAAACGGGGTCGCGAGGCTGACGGCGGCCATCAGGGCCAGCGTCGCCCAGGCCGCGCGGCGCGCATGGGCGTAGGCCTTGTCCTCGGCGCTGCCTTCGACCTTCACCGCAAGCCACGTCGACCCGAGCAGGGCATAGCCCGCGACGACGCCGACCCCGGTGAGCAGAGAATAGGGCGAGAGCCAGTCGAGCCAGCCGCCGGCATAGGCGCGGCCTTCGACGTGGATGCCCTGCAACAGCGCGCCCAGCGTGATGCCTTGGGCCAGCGCGGCCACGAGCGATCCAGCGAAGAACGCCATGTCCCAGAACGCCCGGTGGCGCGGGTCACGCCAGCGGAACTCGAACGCCACGCCGCGGAACACGAGGCCCAGGAGCATGGCGATGATGAGGGGGTAGGTCGCGGGAAGGATGATCGCGTAGGCAAGCGGGAACGCAGCGAACAGGCCACCTCCGCCGAGCACCAGCCAGGTCTCGTTGCCGTCCCAGACGGGGGCGATGGCGTTCATCGCCTGGTCGCGCTCCTGGCCCGGCGCGAATGTGGGGAAGAGGATGCCGATGCCAAGGTCGAAGCCATCCATCACGACGTACATCAGGACGGCAAAGGCGATGATCAGCGCCCAGATCACGGTAAGGTCGATCATCACGCGGCTCCTTCCTGCTGCTGGGCGGGGGTGATGCCGGCAGAACGGATCGGCGCGCGCTCTTCGAGTTCAGGGCCGGGCTCGTGCGGGTGCGGCACTTCGTGCATCAGGCGCAGGAGATACCATGTGCCGACGCCGAAGACCGCGAAGTAGACGACGACGAACGCCAGAAGCGAGGTGGCCACCGCCGGCGCGGCAATGGGACTGACGGATTCAGCCGTGGTGAGGAGTCCGTAGACGGTCCAGGGCTGGCGGCCGACCTCGGTCGTCACCCAGCCGGCGATGACCGCGACGAAACCCGACGGCCCCATCAGCAGCGCCATCCGGTGGAGCATGGGCCAGTCGTAGAGGCGCTTCCGGAAGCGGGCGAACAGGCTCCACAAGCCAAGGCCGAGCATGAGGAAGCCGAGGCCGACCATGATGCGGAAGGACCAGAACACGATCCATACCGGCGGGCGCCGGTCCGGCGCGATGGTATCGAGGCCGGCTAGCGGCGCGTTCGGATCGTGCTTGAGGATGAGGCTCGACGCCTTGGGGATGGCGATCGCGTAGTCGAGCTTCTGCGCCGCGTCGTCCGGAATGCCGAACAGGTAGAGCGGAGCGCCATCGGGGTGGGACTGGTAGTGCCCCTCCATCGCCATGACCTTCGCGGGCTGGTGTTCGAGCGTGTTGAGGCCATGCATGTCGCCCACCAGCACCTGCACCGGCGCGACCAGAGCCGCCATCCACATGGCCATCGAGAACATCTTGCGGGCGTGGAGGTTGGCCCGGTCGCGCAGCAGGTGCCACGCGCCGACCGCTCCGACGACGAAGGCGGTGGTCAGATAGGCGGCGATGACGGTGTGGACGAGGCGGTAGGGAAAGCTGGGGTTGAAAACGATCGCGGCCCAGCTCGGCCCCGGCAGGAATTCGCCGTTCGGCCCCATCTCGAAGCCAGTCGGCGTCTGCATCCAGGAATTGACCGAGAGGATCCAGAAGGCCGAGATGAAAGTGCCCACGGCCACCATCAGCGTGGCGGCGAAGTGGAGCCGCTTGCCCACCCGGTTCATGCCGAACAGCATGACGCCGAGGAACCCGGCTTCGAGGAAGAAGGCGGTGAGCACCTCGTAGGCCATCAGCGGCCCGATCACGCCGCCCACCTTTTCGGAGAAGACCGACCAGTTGGTGCCGAACTGGTAGGACATGACGAGACCCGAAACCACGCCCATCGCGAAGGCCACCGAGAATATCTTCAGCCAGTAGCGGAACAGGTCGAGGTAGAGCGCCTTGCCCGTCTTCAGCCACAAGGCTTCGAGCACCGCGAGGTAGCTGGCAAGGCCGATGGAAAAGGCCGGAAAGATGAAGTGAAAGCTCACCGTGAAGGCGAACTGCATTCGCGCGAGAACCAGCGCGGTTCCTTGTGGATCAAGCCCTGCGAACATTGTTGCTCCCCGCAATGGGATCGGGCGTCTCTTGTGGCGCCTGGGGCACAAGCTACAGATATATGAGCTTTTTCTAAAGTGATATTATCGTTTGAACGGTTGCACTTATCGCATCACCGATGCCCCCGGTTGCGAGGTGCCGCCGCGACGACCTTGCAGCCCGGGACACGGGGGGCTATCGGCGCGCGTCCTTTGCGATTCCGTGCGAGGACGGCCGAGGAAACCGCTGTTGTCCAAGATCATTCCGCTTGCCGATGTCGATCCCGCCCTGATCGAGGCCGTCCTCGACCAGGCGTTCGAGCCGGAGCGGCACAAGCGAACCGCCTACAAGGTGCGCGAAGGGACGCAGTGGCTGCCGAACCTTTCGTTCGCGGCGCTTGACGACGAAGACATGCTGGCCGGCACGATCCAGTGCTGGCCCGTCGCGCTGACCGACGCAGAAGGACGCGCGCATCCGATGATAATGGTCGGCCCGGTCGCCGTGCTGCCGCATCTCCAGGGCGAAGGCTTCGGCAAGGCGCTGATGACCGCCAGCCTTACCGCGATCGATCCGCGCGCGCCCTTGCCGCAAGTCCTGATCGGCGACCCTGAATACTACGAGCGCTTCTTCGGCTTCTCGAACGCGCATACCGCCGGGTGGAAACTGCCCGGCCCGTTCGAGCAGCGCCGCCTGCTGTGTCGCACCGCCAATCCGGCAGTTCTGCCGCAAGAGGGCATGTTGGGCCCTTGGCGGCGCTGAGCCGATCTGGCATCGGCGGATCGTGCCCTACGTTCCGCCCCCCGAACTTGCCTCGCTGAGCCTGGCCGAGATTGCCGCGCAGGTTGCCGCGCGCAAGCTGCCCCCGCTGAGCCAGTGGACGCCGCAGGAAAGCGGCAACAGCGAAATGCGCATTGCCGCCGACGGGCGCTGGTACCACCAGGGCGGGGAAATCCGTCGCCCCGCAATGGTCCGCGCCTTCTCGTCGCTGTTGATGCGCGACGAGAACGGGCAGCATTGGCTGGTCACGCCGTTCCAGCGCCTGTCCATCGAAGTCGACGACGCCGCGTTCATCGCCACGGACATGCAGGCAAGGACCGACCCCGAGGGCCGCCCCGCCCTCACCTTCCGGCTCAACAGCGACGACATCGTCATCTGCGGACCGGAGCACCGCTTGCGCGTAGGCGGCACCGCCGACCTTCCCGCCTTCTACCTGGCGGTCCGCCATGGCACCGAAGCCCGGCTCAACCGCAGTACATATGTGCAACTGATCGAACATGCACTGGCCGGGCATGGCGACGAACTGGTCGTCGAAAGTCTCGGGCAGCGCTTCGGGCTGGTACCGCAGCCGTGAGCCTGCACGATCGCCTGACCAGGCTCTATGTCGAGGGGCACCGCACCCCGGCGCAGGACCTTTACGAAGACTGGCGCCCCTTGCCCGAACACGGCCTGCGTCCCGCTGCCGTGCTGATCGCGGTGACCGACCGTGCCGGTCATGCCGATGGACCCGGCGTGCTGCTGATCCATCGCCCGTCGCACATGCGTGCCCATCCCGGACAGGCTGCCTTTCCGGGCGGAAAGCTCGATCCTGGCGAGACCCCGGTCGAGGCGGCCCTTCGCGAGGCATACGAGGAACTTGGCATCCGCCCCGAGGACGTGAAGGTGATCGGCGAGACCGACCGCTTCCGCACCGGCACCGGCTATGACATCACGCCGGTGCTCGCCATGGTCCCGCCCGACCTTTCGCTGTCGCCCAATCCCGCGGAAGTGGCGGACTGGTTCGAGCCGCCGCTCGGCTTTGTGCTGGACCCCGCACGGCACGCGCGAAAACCCGCCGAATACAATGGCCGAAAAGGCCACTACATCGAGATCATGTGGAACGAGCATCGCATCTGGGGCGTCACCGCCGCGATCATCTCCAACCTTTCGAAGCGCATGGCCTGGAAGGACGCGGCCGATGACTGACCGGTTGCCCAAGGCCGACTGGACCGCCCGGGACGACCTCGCGGCCCTCGTAGCTGCGCTCGATCCAGACTCGCAGGGCAACTGCCGCTGGGTGGGCGGCGTCGTGCGAGACACGATCCTGGGCCTGCCCGCCAAGGACATCGACATGGCAACGACGTTGCCGCCGGACGAGACTGCCGCGCGACTTTCCACCGCAGGCATCAAATCCGTGCCGACCGGGATCGCCCACGGCACGGTGACCGCCGTGCTGCCGGGCGGACCGGTGGAGATCACCACGTTGCGCCGCGATGTCAGCACCGACGGACGCCATGCCACGGTGAGCTTTTCGACCGACTGGCGCGATGACGCCGCGCGCCGCGATTTCACGATCAACGCGCTCTATGCCGACCCGCGCACTCTGGAGGTGTTCGACTACCATGGCGGCCTGGCCGATCTTGCCGCGCGGCGCGTGCGCTTCATCGGCGATGCCCGCCAGCGCATCCGCGAAGACTACCTGCGCATCCTTCGCTACTTCCGCTTCCAGGCACGGTTCGGGTCGATACCCGCCGATACCGAGGCGGAAAGCGCCGTTTCGGAACTGGCTGCGGGCCTGAAGGGGCTTTCCCGCGAACGCGTGGGCTGGGAGCTGATGAACCTTCTCGGCCTGCCCGACCCGGCACCAACCATGCGCCGCATGGCCGAACTGGGCGTTTTGGCGCAGGTGCTGCCGGAGACTGCCGCAGATGGCCTTGATGCGCTTGAGGCGCTGATCGGCAATGAGCAGTCCGCCAGAGCAGATGCGGTGGCGATCCGGCGGCTAGCAGCGCTGCTTCCCGCCGACCGGCATTTGGCGGAACTGGTCGCGGCGCGATTGAGGCTTTCGGCCGCACAGCGCAAGCGCCTCGCAACGGTCGCGGCGCCTTCCGGTGCGGACGGCGATGCGCGGGCCCTTGCCTACCGCATCGGGATCGAGGAAGCACGCGACCGACTGCTGATTGCCGGAAGGCCCGTTGCCGCACTTGATGGATGGCAGGCCCCCGCCTTGCCACTGAAGGGCGGAGAGATCGTGGCCCGCGGGGTCACGGCCGGGCCGGAGGTTGCGCGAACGCTGCGTGCGGTCGAAGACCAGTGGATCAGCGAAGGCTTCCCTGACGGCGCAAGAGTTTCCGCAATCCTCGATCAAGTCCTGGGACATACCAGCGCACCACGCGACTGATCGCGCCAAGACCCGTGCGCAGGCCAGGCATTGGCTTGAAGCGCTTCAGTCTTTTGCGCTTTTCCGGGGGCAGCGACCAGACGAGCTCGGGCTGGATCACCAGCTTCTGCGCGCCGAACCGAAAGTTCGCGCTGTCGATCCAGAACGGGCGGCAGGCGGTGATATAGAACATCGGGCGCGCGGCGTTGCTGACATTGGGGCGCCCGCGATGACGAACCATGAAATCCCAGATCATGCAGTCACCGGGGGCAAGCGGGCTGGAGACCGGAACGCCGGGGTAGCTCTTTCCCGACTTGCAGCGATGCGTTCCAAGCAGGAACTCCGTGCCGCCATTGACCTCGTTCACTTCAACGAGAGGGATTGCGATGGTCAGCGCAAAGGCAGGGAGCTTCCCGTCATTTTCGCTACCCGCGAACAGGAACGTGTCGTCCGAATGGAGATGCTGCAGCGTGGCGCCGGGAAACGAGCTGATCACGCCAAACGATTCATAGACCCACGCATCGCCCAGCGCCTCGCAAAAGAATGCCTCGAGCGTCGGGTGAAGAAGCAGGTCGAGGGCGCGCGAAAGGCCCTTGCCGATGGGAACAAGGCCGTTGATCCGGTGATCGCCGACGCTGAGATAATCGACGGGTTGGCGGGCGGTCTCGTCATAGGCGCCGGGAACGACGCGCCGCAATTCCCTGCCAAGGCTGGCTACAAGGCCCGGGTCGAACAGACGATCGAAGGTAACAACGCCATCGCGGGCCAATGCCTGCGCCGCCTCGGTTGCCTGTTCCGGTCCGAAGCGCTCGATCTGCGCCACGCTCACCCCTTCCATTCGCGGCGTTCTTCCGCCGCGCGCAAGACTTCGTAAGACACTTGCAGCTTCTGGAACTGCTCCGCCGCAGCCTTGTCGCCGGGGCGGACGTCGGGGTGAACTTCCTTGGCCCTGGTCCGCCAGGCCTTCTTCACCGCCTCGAAATCGGCATCCGGATCAAGGCCGAGAACTTCCAGCGCGCGCAGTTCGTCGCGGCTGCGCGTACCGTCGCCCGAACCGCCCCATTCCGCCCATGACGCCTGACGGAAACCGGCCGCCTCGCCGCGCTCTTCGGCCTCGCGGCGCTCTGCCTCTTCCTTGTCGAGGCCTTCGAAATAGTTCCAGCCCTGGTTGTATTCGGCGGCGTGCTTTTCGCAGAAGTACCAGCGGTCCGGATTGTTGGGCGACTTGGGCGCAGGGCAATCGCCTCGCTCCTCGCACCCTGCGCGGTCGCAAAGGCGCACGGGCGCAGCGTCCCGGCCACTGCCGTAGCCGCGCCAGCGGGGAAAACCCCAGTCATTCGAACGTGTGGACCGCGCCATGCTCCTGCCAAGCCAAACCCGTGGGCAAACGTCAAGATGGGAACCGCCCTTCCCATGCAAAAGGCCCGGACCGTTGCGGACCGGGCCTTGCATTTCGGAACTGCGGCAGCCGCAGCCTCCTCAGTTGACCGTGACGGTCACCGCGCGGCGGTTCTTCGCCCACGAATCCTCGTCCGAACCAAGCGCCAGCGGGCGTTCCTTGCCGTAGCTGACGGTGGTGATGCGGCCCGGGTCGACGCCGAGGCTGACGAGGTAGTTCTTGGCCGAGTTGGCGCGGCGTTCGCCAAGCGCGATATTGTAGTCACGCGTGCCACGCTCGTCGCAGTGGCCTTCGATGGTGATGGCCTTGCCCGGATAGCGGGCAAGCCATGCGGCCTGGCTCTGCAACACGCCCTGGTCCGCGGCGTCGATGTTGTAGCGGTCGGTATCGAAGTTGACGGTGTCCGAAATGATCGAGGCCATGAAATCGGCCTGGCTGCCCGGGGCGGGACCAGTGGGCTGTGCCGGCGGCGGCGCGGTCTGCGTCGTCGTCGTGGTGCCGGGCTCAGGCGGAAGCTGCTTGGGCTTGGACGCGCAGGCGCCAAGGCTGAGCGTTGCGGCGGCGAGGCCGGCGATCAGAAGCGGACGGGACATTGCTATCTCCTTTGGGAGGGATTGGGAGAGGGGCGACGTATCGTGCATATCCGGCGATGAAATGACAAGCTCCATGGCCACGACGTTTGCACCGGATCGGTTTACGACCGCGTTCAGGGCAGGACGGGTCCCCATGCAGGGTCGGAACCATCGACGGGCGTGTTCAGTTTCCGCTCGTTCCGGCCGGTGAGGTCAACCTGCCAGATGCCGGTCTTGCCGCTGCCGCGCTCGGTCCGGAAGAACTGGACGATGCGGCCGTTGGGCGACCAGGTGGGCGCCTCGTCCTGCCAGCTATCGGTGAGGAAGCGCATGTTGCCGCCCGAGGGATCGGTCACCGCGATGCGGAAATTGCCGCCGAGATGCGTGAAGGCGATCTGGTCGCCGCGCGGGGACCATTCGGGCGTCGCGGCGCGGCCACCGAAGAAGCTGATGCGCTTCTGGTTCGATCCATCCGCGTTCATCACGTAGAGTTGCTGGCTGCCCGAACGGTCGCTTTCGAACACGATCCTGCTGCCATCGGGCGAATAGGACCCGCCGACGTCGATGCCCGGGCTGTCGGTCAGACGCGTCGAGGCGCCGCCGTTGACCGAGACGCGATAGATGTCGGTGTTGCCCGCGACAGACATCGAATAGAGAATCCACTTGCCGTCGGGCGACCAGCGTGGGGCGAAGGTTGGGTTGGTGCTCGACGTGACGAGCTTCTGCTGGCCGGTGCCGATGTTGTAGATGTAGATGCGCGGCGCGCCGTTCAGATAGCTGAGGTAGACAATCTGGCTGTAGTCCGGCGAATAGCGCGGCGTCAGCGCGGTCGCCTGGCCATTGGTGATGAAGCGATGGTTGGCGCCATCGGAATCCATGATCGCCAGTTGCTTGCGGCGGCGGTCCTTGGGCCCGGTCTCGGCGATATAGGCGATCTTGCTGTCGAAGAACGGGCTTTCGCCGGACAGGCGCGAATAGACCATGTCAGCGCACTTGTGCGCGGCGCGGCGCCATTCCTCCGGCTTCACGACATAGCCCTGCCGCGCCAGTTCACTGCCGAGCGCGACGTCGTAGAGATAGCAGCCGACCGTCAGGCGGCCGTCCTCGTTCGCCTTGACGAAGCCCTGCACCAGCATTTCGGCCGAACGGCCGCGCCAGGCGTCGAACGCGGGCGCGGCCACCTGCGGAAAGGCGATGGCGGGAAGCGCATCCGGGCCGACCGGCTTGAACAGGCCGTTGTTCTTGAGATCGTTGAATACCACGCGCGCGACGTTCCGCCCCAACGCCTCGGTGGTCCCGCCTTCGGCCGCGGTCGGGACCGAAGCGTTGGTCGGGAACGAGGGAATGGCGATGCCGAGGTCCTGCCACTCGCTTTCGTCGGAAACAGAGCCGGTCAGGCCACCGTCGTCGTCGCCCGATGCCTGCGCCGCGCTAGACGACGGCAATGCGGTCTGCTGGGCCGCGACGATGGCTGGCGCGGAGACCAGCCCCGCTAGCAGGAGAAGGTGACGGATCTTCATTGGGACAACTTCCTGTCAAAGCGGAAGGCGGCGACGCGCTTCCAGCCGGAATAGTACATTGCGGGGAGTTCGAAGGGCGCGGCGAGCTGAACGGCACGTATGGCCTGTTCGGCATGGCGCTTGGCCTGAGCCTCGTTGGCGGGCGTGATGCCTTCCTGCCGTACGACGCGCGGACGGCCCGCGAGGCTGCCATCCTCGTTGAGATCCCACGCGAGGATCGTCACGAGCTTGTCGGCATCGACACCCTGGGGGGCGGCCCAGTGCGGTTTGATCTGGCGCGAGATCGCCCCGGCCAGCGAGGACTTGACCTCGGGACCGATCGCAGCGGCCGGAGGCGTCTTCGCCGTGCCCGGCCTGGTCGCGCCGGGAATGCCCTTGAGGAAATCCGAACCGATGCGACTTCCCCCGGCCGGGGCATCTGGTCGGCGGCGCGGACTTTCGTCAGCAGGCTTCGCCGGGGCCGACTTTGCGGGTGCGGGCTTTGCCTGAGGCTTGGGCGGCGCGGGCTTGGCAGGCGCGGGTCTCGGCTGGGGCTGCGGCGCGGGCTTGGGCGGCGCGGGCACTGGCTTGGGCTGCGGCGGAGCGGGCACCGGCTTTGGCGGTTCGGGCAGCGGTTGCGGCTGAACCACCGGCTCGGGCTGCGGCTCGCCCAGTTCAGGCGCGACGTCGGGCGCGGCCTCGGCCATCGGATCGGGCGAGGTCGACTGGTTGGCGATCTCTTCCGAGAAGGTCACTTCCATCCGTTCGGGCGGCGGCTTGACCGTCTTGCCCGGCGGGGACAGCGAAAGGACGACGAGCAGCGCGACGTGCGCGGCGGCGGCAATCGCCAGCCCGGCACCTTCCTGCCTCGACAGTCCTTCTGACACGGGGTCGCGCATCACAACAGGCCTATTGCGGCGCGGATGAACTGTTGGTGACCAGCGAGATCGACTTGAACCCCGCCGCGTTCAGTTCGCCCATCACGGCGGCGACGCGGCCCCAGTCGAGCACACGATCCGCGCGCAGGGTGACAAGAGGCGGCTTGGGCCCGCGCTGGAGCCCGGCGAGGCGATCGGTCAGTTCGCCCGGCGCAAGCTGCTGGTCGTCGAGGAAGACGTTGCCCTGCGCATCGATGCTGACGGTGATCTGGTCCTGCTGCTGGTCGAGCGGATCGGCCTTGCTGTCGGGCAGGTCGACCGGCACGCCAGCCGCCAGCATCGGCGCGGTGACCATGAAGATGATCAGCAGCACCAGCATGACGTCGACCAGCGGCGTGACGTTGATCTCGCTCATCGCGGCACGGCCACCACGGCCGCGCCTGCCACGGCCGCCACCTCCACCGCCTCCGACGGACATCGCCATGGCTCAGACCTCCAGTTCGCGGCTGAGCGAGGCGTGGAACCGGTCGGCGAAGCGGTAGAGGCGCGTCTCGAAGCGGTTCACGCGGTGCGAGAAGCGATTGTACGCGATGACCGCCGGGATCGCCGCGAAAAGGCCGATGGCCGTGGCGAACAGCGCCTCGGAAATGCCGGGAGCGACGACGGCGAGCGAGGAGTTCTGCTGCGCGCCGATGTTGAAAAAGCTGTCCATGATGCCCCAGACCGTGCCGAACAGCCCGACGAAGGGCGCCACCGACCCGACCGTGGCGAGGAAGTTCAGGCGGCTGGCGAGTGCATCGGTCTCGGCCACCACCGCCCCATCGAGCGCGGTCGTCAGCCGCTGCCGGGTGCCATCGCGATCGATAGCGCTGCCCGAGGTGGACCGGCGCCATTCGGTCAGCGCGGCCGCGACCACGCGCACCGATGGCAGGTCCTTGCCCTTGTTGTCCTTGTGGAACTGGTCGATGTCGCGCGCTTCCCAGAATTCGCGCTCATACGCGTCGCAGCCGCGCTGGACGCTGCCCATCTTAAGCGAGAAGCCGATGATGATCGTCCACGTCCAGATGCTCGCGAGCACGAGGCCCGCCATGACCGCCTGCACGACATAGTCGGCATCGAGGAACAGTTGCACCGGATTGAGCGAGGTCGGCGCGAAGGAAACGCCGTTGGCAAGCATCTGGAGGGTCATTCGCAATTCGGTCCTTCAGGAGCGGAAGTGATGGTCTGGAAGGCTGCCACCCACTCGCGCGGCTGGCGGCGTGGGCGACCGTTGGGAGCGACGAAGGCCACGCGGACCTCCGCTTCGCACAGGAGCGTGTCGTCCCTGAACGCACGCTGCACGATACGGCATGTGGCGGGCGATAGTTGGGCCACGTGGCTGCGGATCAGCACATCGTCGTCGAGACGCGCGGGGCGGACGTAACGCAGGTCCATTTCGCTGACGGCATAGGCGCCCTCGCCCGCCTCGTGCGCGGCGCGCTGGTCTATGCCGAGAAGCCGGAGCATGTCGGACCGGGCGCGTTCGAACCAGCGCAGGTAGTTGGCATGATAGACCACGCCCGACAGGTCCGTGTCTTCGAAGTAGACGCGGACGGCGTAGAGGTGTTCGTTGCCGTCGAAACGGCCGGAGGGCGGCTGGGGCAAGGACATTCGACCGCGACCCTACCCTTGCGACGAGTCGAAGGGCAAGGGCCGGTTAACCGATAACCCCCGCTTCGACCCGTTTCACCGCACCAGCATCGGTCCGAGCGGACGACCGGCGAAAAGATGGACGTGAAGGTGCGGCACTTCCTGGTGGCTGTCCGTGCCGGCATTTGCGAGCAGGCGGTACCCCGGGGCAACCAGGCCCAGATCGCGCGCCACCTTGCCGACCGCCCGGATGAAGCCGGCGATCTCGGCGTCGGAGGCCTTGGCCGAGAAATCGTCCCAGCAAACGTAAGCGCCCTTGGGGATCACCAGGACGTGCGTGGGCGCCTGAGGATTGATGTCGTGGAACGCGAGCGCGAAATCGTCTTCATAGACCGTGCGATTGGGGATCTCGCCGCGCAGGATCCTCGCAAAGATGTTCTGGTCGTCATAAGGCAGGGTAGCGTCAACGGCCATGTCAGTTGCTCCGGCTGGCTTTCTCGGCGATGCCCGAGGTGCCTTCGCGGCGCGCGAGTTCGGCCAGGACTTCGGCGAACGGCACGTCCTTGGCCGACAACAGCACCATCAGGTGGAAGATGAGGTCCGCCGCTTCGCCGACCAGTTCCTTGCGGTCCCCGGCCAGCGCGGCAATGACGGTCTCGGTGCCCTCTTCCCCGACCTTCTGCGCGATCTTGGCCAGCCCCTTGGCGTTCAGCTTGGCGACGTAGCTGGCCGACGGATCGCCGAGGCGACGTTCTGCGATCGTGGCTTCGAGCCGGGCGAGGATTTCACCGTGTTCCATGGCAAGCGCAATGGCGCGGATGGAGGGGGGCGGTCAAGGGTAACAGGGGAACTCTTGCTCAACCGTCATCCTGAACTTGTTTCAGGGTCCAGCTTGCCGATCGCGCTGCGGCTCGCGCCGGGAAATAGGCCCTGAAACAAGTCCAGGGTGACGCAGTCCTCGACTTGAAGTTGGCCTTATCCCCGCCGCTTGGCGATCTGGCGCCCGACGATCAGGCCGACCAGCCCGATCGCGAAAAGCGCGCCATCGGTCGGCTCCGGGATCGAGATGCCCCCGGATTGCGCCAGGGCCGGTGAGGCCACGATCAGGGCAAGAAGGGACACGAGAGGGCGAACCATCGGGCGGAGGGCCTGTGCTATTGGTTTACGGCCTAGCCCTGCCAGATCGGGTGATTCGGTAAAATCCCTTATATCAGTTGGTTAATGCCCCATTGCGGGACACGGCGCATTTCAGCCGCGCGCTGGCAGGCCCGCCGCACGCAGCGCCGCGTGCGCCTCGGCGATGGTGTAGGTCCCGAAGTGGAAGATGGAGGCTGCGAGAACCGCGCTGGCGTGACCCTTGGTCACCCCTTCCACCAGATGTTCCAGCGAGCCGACGCCGCCGCTGGCGATCACCGGAACCGGCACGGCATCGGCAATCGCGCGGGTCAGTTCGAGATCATAGCCCTTCTGCGTACCGTCGCCGTCCATCGAGGTCACGAGGAGTTCGCCCGCACCCAGCGTGGCAAGGTTCACGGCGTGCGCCAGAGCGTCGATTCCCGTCGCCTTGCGTCCGCCATGGGTGAAGATTTCCCATCTGCCCGGAGCGCCGGGTTCGCTGACGCGGCGCGCGTCGACCGAACCGACAACGCACTGAGCGCCGAACTTCTCGGCAATGTCGCGCACCAGTTCGGGCCGGGCGACGGCGGCGGAATTGACCGCGACCTTGTCAGCTCCCGCCAGCAGGAGCGCGCGGGCATCTTCCACCGCCCTCACCCCGCCGCCGACGGTCAGCGGCATGAAGCAGACTTCTGCGGTGCGGGCGACGACATCGAGCAGGGTGCCGCGGCCTTCGTGGCTTGCGGAAATGTCGAGGAAGCAAAGCTCGTCGGCGCCAGCCTTGTCATAGGCGCGCGCCTGCTCGACCGGATCTCCCGCATCGCGCAGGTCGACGAAATTGACGCCCTTGACCACGCGGCCATCGGCAACGTCGAGACAGGGAATGACGCGGACGCGGACAGTCATGGAATCAGGCCTCTGCCATCTCGATCGCGGCCTTCAGATCGAGACGTCCATCATAGAGCGCCCGGCCGGTGATGACACCTTCAATTCCGTCGCCCTCGTGGATCTTGAGCATGCGGATGTCGTCGATGCCCTTCACGCCGCCGCTGGCGATCACCGGAATGTCGACGCGGCGCGCGAGTTCGACCGTCGCGTCGAGATTCACGCCCTTGAGCAGGCCGTCACGACCGATGTCGGTGAACAGCAGGCTGGCAACGCCGGCATCCTCGAAGCGGCGTGCGAGGTCGACGACCGAGACATCGGAAACGTCGGCCCAGCCCTCGGTTGCGACCATGCCGTCGCGCGCATCGACTGCGACGACGATGCCGCCGGGGAATTCCTTCGCCATGTCCTTGACGAACTGAGGGTCCTTCAATGCGGCAGTGCCCATGACGACGCGGCTGACACCGAGGTCGAACCAGCCCGAAACGGCCTCGCGCGTGCGGATGCCGCCGCCCAGTTGAACGTGACCGGGGAAGGACTTGAGGATGCCTTCCACCGCCTCGCGGTTTTCAGCGCGCCCTGCGAACGAGCCATCGAGATCGACGACGTGGAGGTATTGCGACCCCGCCTGCGCGAACAGGCTTGCCTGGTGGGCCGGGTTGTCGCCGTAGACCGTGGCGCGGTCCATGTCTCCTTCGGCGAGGCGAACGACCTGGCCAGCTTTCAGGTCAATGGCGGGAAAGACGATCATGGCCCGCGCGCCTAGCAGGCGATCACGCGGAACGGAAGGCTTCCTTCGGCACATGGGTGATGCGGCAGGCAAGATCGGCCTCGCCCGAGGCCACGATGAAGCGATCACCGACTTCCGCGATGCCGGTGGTGAACACCACGTCGCGCAGGTAAAGCAGGTCTTCAAGCGGGCGGGTCAGTTCCGCGTCCGGTTCAAGCAGCGGCGCATGACTTGCGGCTATGGCGATCGACGGATCGTCCGGATCGAGCAGCGACCAGTAGGTGCGATAGATGCCGACGATCTCCTTGGGCTCCACCCCGTGCCACAGGCTCAGCCAGCCGCGCCTGCCGTCGATCTCGGTGAGGATCGGCGGCGTGCCGCCGCCCATGCGCGCGGTTGCCGCCGTGCCGGCGTGGGGCCGGATGCCAGGCTTGAGGCAGGGCTTCCAGTGAAGGGCATCGGGCGAGGTCGACAGATTTATCGACGGGCCGGAGCGCCATTCGCTGCCCGGCGGGTAGGCGAAATAGAGGTCTCCGAGCGGGCGCGTCTGAGCCCAGTATTCACCGTGGATCAGGCCTTCGAAGATCAACATGTCCTTGTTCTGGTGATCGAGGACGATGCCCTCGAATGTCCAGTCGAGCCCGTTGTCCGAGGAGTAGAGCGTCGTCGAATGGCGCTCGGGGCTGACCGAACAGGTGGTCATCAGATAGGCACCCTCGCCCATGCGCGAGATGCGCGCGTCCTCGATGCCATAGCACTGATGCGAACCTTGCGGCGCGATGGCCTTGTCATAGTGGATGGATATCACGTCGAGCCCGTCGGGCGACATTTCGACCGGCAGCAGCCATGACAACGAGGTCAGCGCCATGATCTTCCAGCCGCCGCCGTGGAGCAGGAACTTGCGCGGATCGGAAGTGTCGACCAGTTCAAGCGGCCAGCCGTCGAGGACGTAGCCGCCGTCTTCCCACCGGATCGCGTGGACCTTGCCGTCGCGGATCGGCTGGCGAAGCGCCTCGGCAATGCGCACCATGAACACGAGGTTGCCGTTCGGCAGGACCGTCATCCCAGGATTGAACGCACCCAGGACATAGGTTTCCTCGCCGAAATGCCCCCGCAGCGGAGAACGCTCCAGGTCGACCATGAAGGGGGTGAAGACCAGGCGGTCGAACGGGAACTGGGTCATTGGCGGGGCCTCCTTCAAAGGTAGGAAGCCCCCGCGCCTCGGTCAGGTTCCCGCAGGCTGCCGCGTCAGGGCTTCCATTCGAGGAAGCGGGCGAGCAAAGAAAGGCCGTAGGACTGGCTCTTTTCCGGGTGGAACTGCACGCCCAGGATATTGTCGCGCGCGACCGCCGCGACGATCCCGCCACCGTGGTCGCTCATCGCCGCGATGTGCGCGCCGGCGTCGGTGACGAAGTGGTACGAGTGCAGGAAATAGGCCTCGCCGGGCTCGATCAGTTCCGCGCCGCCTTCGTGGGGCATCGGCGCGACGTCGTTCCAGCCCATGTGGGGCACCTTGATCGACGGATCGGCCGGCTCGATCACGCGGACTTCTCCGCCGATCCAGCCGAGGCCCTCGGTGACGCCGTGTTCCACGCCGCGGTCGGCAAGGAGCTGCATTCCCACGCAAATGCCGAGGAACGGAGCACCGCCCACGAGCACCCGCTCCTCCATCGCCTCGACAAGACCCGAAACGCCCCTGAGAGCACCTATGCAGGCCTTGAAGGCACCTACGCCGGGCAGAACGACGCGATCTGCGGCCCGAACGACCGCAGGATCGGCGGTCACCACGACGCCCTCGGCCCCCGCCGCCTTGAGCGCATTTGCAACCGAGCGCAGGTTGCCCGCGCCATAGTCGACGAGCGCGAGCGTCTCAGCCACCGAGGATGCCCTTGGTCGAAGGGACGGCGTCGGCCTTGCGCGGATCGATCGCGATGGCGGCGCGCATCGCACGGGCGAAGCCCTTGTAGATGCCCTCGATGATGTGGTGGTTGTTCGAGCCGTAGAGGCTTTCGATGTGGAGCGTGATGCCCGCAGCCTGGCTGATCGACTGGAACCAGTGCTCGAACAGCTCGGTGTCCATCTCGCCAAGGCGCGGCTGGGTGAAGGCGGCCTTCCACACCAGCACCGGACGGCCCGAAATATCGAGCGCGACGCGGCACAGCGCCTCGTCCATCGGCGAGTAGGTGTGGCCGTAACGGGTGATGCCCTTCTTGTCGCCGAGCGCCTGCGAGATCGCCTGGCCCAGCGCGATGGCGCTGTCCTCGGTCGTGTGGTGCTGGTCGACGTGGAGATCGCCCTTCACGCGGCATTCGATGTCGATCAGCGAGTGACGGCTGAACTGCTCGATCATGTGGTCGAGAAAGCCGATGCCCGTGTCCACCTTGTAGGTGCCGGTGCCATCGAGGTTCACCGACACGGCGATGTCGGTTTCCTCGGTCTTCCGCGTGATCGATCCGGTGCGCATGGACGCGCCTATACGCCCCTCCTCTCGAGAATCAATCACCGTCCCCACTTGACCGGCGCGGTCACCGGGGCCAGTTGTCTGGGCATGAGCGACACACCCGACAGCCTGATCCCCTACGACGAAATCGTGCAGGAGGCGCTGCGCGCGGTCGTCGGCCGGGTGCTCGGCCAGGTCGAGTCGGCTGGCGGCGTCCTTCCAGGCACGCACCACTTCTACATCACGTTCAAGACCGGCGCGCCCGGCGTGGACATTCCGCAGCGCCTGCGCGAGCGGTTCCCCGACGAGATGACGATCGTTCTCCAGAACAAGTTCTGGGACCTGAAGGTCGAGGAAGACCGCTTCACCGTGGGCCTTTCGTTCAACCAGATCCCTTCCACGCTGCTGATCCCGTTCTCGGCGATCACTGCCTTCGTCGACCCGGCGGTCGATTTCGGACTGCAGTTCCAGGCCGTGGTCGACGACGACGAGGTGGAACCGCTCGAACCGGCCGAAAACGATTCGCCGGAACAAGCCGAAAGGCCCGCCGTTGAACGCAGCGACGACGGCTCGAACGTCGTCACCGTCGATTTCGGCAAGAAGAAGTAAGGGGCCGCGCCGCCCCGCAGCAAAAGGCTTGGGCATGGCAAGGAAGGGCAAGAAGGCGGTCGAAGCGGCAAAGGACATCGCCGACAGGGTTCCCGCCCCCAGCCCCAATCCGATGACCAACCTGATTCTTGCGGACATCGCGCTGCGCACCGGCGGCGCGCTACTGCGCCGTGGGGTCGAAAAGGGTCTTGTCGGCAGCAAGCTCGGCGCCAAGAAGGCCGGGCGCGTGATCAAGGGGCGCACGATGATGCAGACCCTGGTCGGAACCGCCATCGCGCGCATCGCCACGCGCTCGGTTCCCGGGGCGATCATCGTCGGCGGCGGAATGCTGGCCAAGACGCTTTACGACCGCAAGCGCGAGAAGGAAGCGAAGAGCGACGGCTCAAAGGCGCTCGAAAAGCAGGTCGAGCGCGGCAAGAAGGGCTGAGGCCGCCACCTGCGCCGGGTCCTCTTCCGCACTTGACCGGCCGGGAACCGATGCGCCACTAGCGGGCATGGCTGGCAATCCCGCAAACACCGAGTCCCATGACGACGACGCCCTGCACCGCCGGGGCCTGATGTTCATCCTGTCCTCGCCCTCGGGCGCGGGCAAGACCACCATCGCGCGCAAGCTTCTGTCGGAAGACAGCGAGATTGCCATGTCGGTTTCGGTAACGACGCGCCCGATGCGGCCCGGCGAAGTTGACGGCAAGGACTACTTCTTCGTCGAACCGGCCGAGTTCGAGCGGATGGTGGAAGCCAACGAATTCTACGAATGGGCCACGGTCTTCGGCAATTGCTACGGCACGCCCAAGGCCCACATCCGCGAGCGATTGAAGACCGGCGGCGACGTACTGTTCGACATCGACTGGCAGGGAACGCAGCAGCTCTACCAGAAGGCGCAGGCCGACGTGGTCCGCGTGTTCATCCTGCCCCCCAGCCTCGACGAACTGCGCCGCCGCCTGACCGGGCGCGGAACGGACAGCGCGGAAGTGATCGCCGCGCGCATGGACCGCGCGCAGGCGGAGATCAGCCACTGGGACGGCTACGATTACGTCGTGGTCAACGACGATGTCGACGGCTGCTTCGGCAAGGTCCGGGAAATCCTGGCGGCCGAGCGCATGCGCCGCACGCGCCAGACAGGGCTGATCGACTTCGTGCGCGGGCTGATGCGGGGCTGAGCAGGCGTCAGGGACGCCCGGCGCGGGAGACCTCGACTTCGGTCACCAGAATCGCGCCCGTGGGGAGAACCCCGGCGTCGGGTTCCACCGTATCGGCCACCAGCATGAACAGGTGCCGCCCCTCGGGCCCGCCGAGCATGCAGGCGTAGCAGTTGCGCGCGCCGGTCTCGACGACGTCCAGCACCTCTCCGCCTTCGGCAATACGGACGCATTCGCCGGCAAAGGCGTTCGCGAACCAGACCGCACCTTCGGCATCGAGAGCGATGCCATCGGGAGAGCGCGACGGCGTGTCCGCCCAGGTCCGTCGGTTCGACAGCGAACCGTCCGGCGCGATATCGAAGGCCGTGAGCCGCCGTCCGAGGGATTCAGCGACGATCAGCGTCCTGCCGTCCGGGGTAATCACGCTGCCGTTGGCAAAGGCCATGCCCCTGGCCGCCACTGTAGCCGTGCCGTCCGGTGCGACGCGGGCGAGGTCGGCAAGCGGCGGGTCCGCCGCCACGTCGGCGAAGGAGCGGTGCATGAGTTCGGCAAAGTCCACGCCGAAGTTGCCAACCCAGGCACCGCCATCCGCATCGACAACCATGTCGTTGCAGGTGTGGCTGGCGACGCCGGAAAGGTCGGCATGCAACGCGACAGTGCCATCAGGCCCGCGCCTGCGCACCTCTCTGCTGTTCATGGCAACGAACAGCAGAGAGCCATCGGGCATCCAGCCAAGGCCGGATGGCCGGTCGTCCAGCTCAAGCTCCACCGCGACGTCGCCGTCCATCCCCACCGAGCGGATGGACTGCGAGAAGAAATCGGAGAACCAGAGCCGGCCACCGCGATCGTCCGCCCGCCAGCGAGGGCCTTCACCGAAGGTCAGGCCTTCCGCCAGCGTGCGAACGGTGTGCGGCATCGGCGTCAGTGTCCGCTCGGATCGACGGCGTTTTCCGGAATCCACGCGTTGACGATGCCGCCGTCGATGGGAAGCGGCGTGCCGACGACATAGTCGCCCGCGCGACTGGCAAGGAAGATCGCGCCGCCGGCCATGTCCTCGATCGTGCCGATACGCTTCAGCGGAATGCCACGCGACGAGGCTTCCGGATTCTTCGCTGCCGCCTTGTTCATTTCCGAGGGGAAGGCGCCGGGGCAGATGCAGCTCGCAATGATCTGGTCCTTGACCAGGCGTGCCGCCATTCGCTTCGTCAGATGAACGACCGCCGCCTTCGAAGCCTGGTAGCTGTAGGTTTCCCAGGGGTTGAGGCGCAGGCCATCCACCGAGGCGATGTTGATGACCTTGGCGGGCTGTTCCTTGCTGGCAGCGGCCTTGAGCAGGCCATGCAGCTTCTGGGTGAGGAAGAACGGGGTCTTGACGTTGAGGTCCATGACCTTGTCCCAGCCCAGTTCAGGAAAATCCTCGAAATCCGCGCCCCACGCCGCGCCGGCGTTGTTGACGAGAATGTCGAGCTTGTCCTCGCGCGCGGCGAGGTCGGCGGCGAGCTGTTCGATCCCGGCGACGTTGGAGATGTCACCTGGCAGGGCGATGCACTTCTCGCCAAGGCGGGCAGCGGTTTCCTCGACCACGGCGGCTTTGCGCGCGGTGATGTAGACGCGCGAGCAACCGGCGGCGATGAAACCCTCGGCAATCATCTCGCCGATCCCTCGCGAACCACCGGTGACGACCGCTACGCGGCCTTCAAGGCTGAAAAGCTTGCTGAAATCCATATCGTGTTCCCTTCCGACCTGCTTTGCGGCCGTTGTACCCTGGTCCTTCGACAGGTTCGGGACGGACAGCGGTACTGTCCCGCCGCCGACACATCCCGACCTGTCGAAGCGTCAATATCCGCTGAGCTGCGCGACCCGTTCGGCGTGGTAGTACTGGTCCCCCATGAACTCGGACAGCGAGCGGTCGCGCTTCATGTAGAGACCGATGTCGAATTCGTCGGTCATGCCCACGCCGCCGTGCATCTGCACACCCTCGCGCACTGCCAGGTTGCAAGCCTTGCCAGCCTTGGCCTTGGCGACCGAGATCATCAGGTCCGCCTTTTCGGAATTGCCGTCGAGAAGCTGCTGCGCCTTGATGACGGCGGCCTCGGCAATCTCCAGCTCGGAGTAGAGGTGCGCGGCCCGGTGCTGGAGCGCCTGGAATTCCCCGATCAGCTTGCCGAACTGCTTGCGCGTCTTGAGATAGGCGGTGGTGATGTCGAACGCGCCCTGCCCGACCCCGGTCATTTCAGCGGCTGAGCCGATGCGACCGACGTTGAGCACCCTGTTCAGCAGTTCGCGCCCGCCATCGACCTCGCCGATCACGCAGTCGCCGTCCAGCTCGACATTGTCGAAGGTCACGTTGCTGGCCATCGTACTGTCGACGAGACGGAGGTTCTCGTGGGCAATGCCGGCCGCATCCTTCGGAACGGCGAACAGCGTGATGCCGTCAACATCGGTGTCGCTGCCCGAGGTGCGCGCAGCAACGATGATCGCGTCCGCAGATGCGCCGTGGACCACGAAGGCCTTGCGGCCCTGGAGGCGGAAGCCGTTGCCCGCCTTCTCGGCGCGGCAGGCGATGCGTTCGGGTCGGTGCTTGGGGCTTTCGTCGATGGCGACGGCAAGCACGCTGTCGCCGGCGATCACGCCGGGAAGCCAGCGCCCGCGCAGCTCGTCCGACCCGCCCGAGAGGGCCGTGACGCCCATGACCGAAGTGGTCAGGAAGGGCGAAGGCGTGAGGTTGCGGCCAATCTCGCGCAGAACGATACCCGCCTCGACATGGCCCATGGCCAGCCCGCCGTCGGCCTCGGACGCCAGCATCCCGGTCAGGCCCATTTCGGCAAACTGCTTCCACAGGGCATGGCCGAAGCCGTCCTGGCAATTCATGTCGCGATAGTGCCGCAACTGCTTCTTGATCGCACCTTCATCGGCCATGAAGCCGGTGACGGTTTCGGCCAGCATGGCCTGGTCTTCGGTGTGGTAAAGAGGCATCGATCAGGCTCCCGGCAGGTCGAGAATGCGCTTGGAAATGACGTTGAGCATGACCTCGCTGGTCCCACCCTCGATGGAGTTCGCCTTGGTGCGCAACCACGAGCGCGCGGGCGTTCCGCCGCTGGTGCGATCGCTTTCCCATTCAAGCGCCGTGGCGCCGCCTGCCGCCATGAGCAGTTCGTGGCGCCGCTTGTTCAGCTCGGTGCCGGCATACTTCATCATGTTCGGCTGGGCAGGATGGGCGCGGCCGACCTTGGCCTCGTCGAGGAACTTCTCGCCCATGCAGGCATAGGCCAGCGCATCGACGTCGAACTGCGCGAGTTCCGCGCGCAGGATCGGGTCTTCAAGACCGTTGCGCGCAACGACCGCGCCGATCGCGTTGAGACGGTCGCCGCCGCCTGCGCCCGAGATCATCTCGCGCTCGTGGCCGAGCAGGTACTTGGCAACGTCCCAGCCGCGGTTCAACTCGCCGACGATCTGGCTCTTGGGCACCACGACATTGTCGAAGAAGGTTTCGCAGAACGGCGAGTTGCCGCTGATCAGCTTGATCGGCTTGGTCGTGACGCCAGGCGTCGTCATGTCGAACAGGAGGAAGCTGATGCCCTGGTACTTGTTCGACTTGTCGGTGCGGACAAGACAGAAGATCCAGTCGGCCTTGTCGGCATAGGATGTCCAGATCTTCTGGCCATTAACGACCCAGTGATCGCCCTTGTCCTCGCCGAAGGTCTGCAGGCTGACGAGGTCCGAGCCGGAACCGGGTTCGGAATAGCCCTGGCACCAGCGGATCTCGCCGCGCGCGATCTGGTTGAGATAGTGGACCTTCTGTTCCTCGGTGCCGAACTTGAGCAGCGCCGGGCCGAGCATCCAGATGCCGAAGCTGGACAGCGGCGGACGCGCGCCGATGCGGGCGCACTCCTCGCGCCACACCTTGGCCTCGGCCGGAGACATGCCGGCACCGCCATAAGGCTTGGGCCAGTCGGGCACCGTGTAGCCCTTGGCGGCGCAGCGTTCCATCCAGGTCTTCTGCGCTTCGCTCTTGAACTTGAAGTTGCGGCCGCCCCAGCAGACGTCGCCCTCGTCGCGGACGGGTTCGCGCATTTCGGCGGGGCAGTTCTCTTCGAGCCAGGCGCGGATTTCCGCGCGGAAGGCGTCAAGGTCAGACATGGTGAAGCTCCTCTCTTAATCGGGAGGTTAAGGCGAGTCGCAGGCTGCTGGCAAGGGCGGAAATGCGGCCGGATTCTCCGACTTTCGGGCAATCCCTGCATGCCGTAGCGTCAACCGGCAAAGCATTGACGCGAGGTCTTTCCCCCCTAAGCTGACGTAAACGTAAAACGGCACGAAACGCCGGGGAGAGGGCAATGCGATTCGACGGAAAGACCGTGGTGGTAACGGGCGCCGCGTCGGGCATCGGGCGGGCGGCGGCGCTGGCCTTCGCTGCGGAAGGCGCGAAAGTCTATGCGGCGGACATCGACGAGGCGGGGCTGGCAGAGACGGCTGCGCAATCGAACGGCGCGATCCGGACCGCGCGCTGCGACGTTACCCGCTGCGAGGACATCAAGGCCCTGATGGATCGCGCAGGCACCGAGACGGGCGGCATCGACACCGTGTTCAACAATGCCGGCGCAGGCGGTGACCGCGCGCCCATCGACGAGATCGAGCCCGAAGGCTGGGACCGGACGATGGACCTGCTGCTGCGGTCGGTCGCTTTCGGCATTCGCTATGCCGTGCCGCACATGAAGGGCCGCCATGGCGCATCGTTCGTGAACACGTCCAGCGTAGCGGCGGTCGGCCCCGGTTATTCGCCCACGGCCTATGCAGTTGCAAAGGCGGGCGTGCTTCACCTGACGAAGGTCGCTGCGGCGGACCTTGCGAAGCACCAGATCCGCGTGAACGCGGTGCAGCCCGGCTTCATCAACACCAACATCTTCACCAGCTCGCTCGAAATGCCGGAGGAACTGGAAGCACAGGCCAAGGGCGCGATCGCGGCGATGTCGCAACAGGCCCAGCCGGTAGCGCGGGGCGGACAGCCAGAGGATATCGCGCAAGCCGTGCTTTTCCTCGCGAGCGAGGCGGCGGGCTTCGTGACGGGGACTTCGCTCATCGTCGATGGCGGCATCACCGTGGGCCCGCGCCATAGCTGGGACCCGAACATGCCCGGCCTGTTCGATGCGCTGCAGCAGATGAAGGAAAGCGGCAAGGTTTCATGATCCCGATACAGGGCAAGGTTCCCACCCGCCTCGCCCTGTTCAACGGGCTTGGCAGCGTGGCCTACGGCATCAAGGACAATGGCTTCGCCACGTTCCTGCTGCTGTTCTACAATCAGGTCCTGGGCATGGATGCGCGGCTGGTGAGCCTCGCGCTGCTGATCGCACTGGTGTTCGACGGGCTGATCGATCCGGTCGTCGGTCATATCAGCGATCGCACGCGCACGCATTGGGGCCGGCGACTGCCGTTCCTCTACCTCGCCCCGATCCCGCTGGGCCTGGCCTGGATATTCCTGTGGTCGCCCATCGGCGAGCCAAGCTTCGCGATGCTGCTGATGTCGGCGATCATGGTGCGCGCGCTGGTGGCCATGTGCGAGGTCCCCTCGGCAGCGCTGGTCGCCGAAATCAGTCGCGACTACGATGAGCGGACCCGCCTTACCCGGTTCCGCTTCCTGTTCTCGTGGGGCGGCGGACTGCTGATGCTGCTGCTCGCCTATGGGGTGTTCCTGCCCAACGCCATGCTGGCGCGCGAGGGATACCGCAACTTCGGCCTGTTCGGCGCCGGGCTGATGGTGGCCTGCGTCCTGCTTTCCGCCATCGGGCAGCACCGGGCCGTGGCAGGCATGCCTCCCGAGCGCGCGACGGCGGACAAGGGCGCCCTCGCCTCGCTGGGCGAGATCCGCGAAAGCTTCTCGCACCCTGCGTGCCTCGTCGTCATGGCGGGAATCGCGGCGGCCCTGACCGCGCAGGGGATTACATTCGCGCTTTCGAATTACCTCTATCTCTACGTGTGGAAGTTCACGCCGACCGCGCTCAAGGCCTTCCCCTTCCTGCTTTTCGCCAGCGTCGTGGGCGCGTCGCTGCTGGTGGGCAAGGCGCAGGCGCGTTGGGGAAAGGCGGGGACCGTGATCCGCATGGCACCGCTCGGCATGGTCTTCTGGGCGGGACCCCTGATCCTGCGCTGGCTGGGGCTGTGGGCTCCGGACGGATCGACCGCGTCGATCGCGGGCATGTTCGCCTGCACGCTCCTGTCGAACACGTTTACCGTCACGGGCACGATGACCCTGTGGTCGATGGTCGCGGACGTCGTCGAGGCTTCGGAGGAGCAGACGGGACGCCGCTCCGAAGGAACGCTTTCGGCCGGCGCATTCCTCGCCTCGAAGTGCGCCGGGGGACTGGGCGTATTCCTGACCGGGCTCCTGCTGAGCTTCGCGGGGCTCGAGGCGAACACGGCGCCTGCCGACGTGCTGCCCGAAGTCACCTATCGCCTGAGCCTTGCCTATGCGGCGAGCATCGCGCTCCTGGCCGTGCTGACGGCGCTGGTCGTGCAACGCTTCCCGATCGACCGGGCCGCACACGAGGCGCGGCTGGCGAGGCTCGACCAGGTGGCGAGGGTCGATCCGGACGCCGCGGGCCTTCATCCTTGACATGGATCGGGCGCGCCCATTAACCGAACGCTTAATTTTGACTTGAAAACACCACAGGCCCGATGGACAGTGCCGGGCGAGAAGGAGACGATCATGGATTTCGAACCGACCGAGCGCCAGAAGTACTGGCGGGACCGCGTCCGCCAGTTCGTCGAGGACAACATCCGCCCGCGCCATGGCGACTACAAGGCGGAAGCCGGCACGGCCGATCGCTGGAAGGTCATCCAGACCATCGAACAGGAAAAGGCCAGGGCCAAGGCGGCCGGCATCTGGAACCTGTTCATGCCTCCGCGCAACAGCGGCCACCATCACGTCGACGAAACGTTCGCGTTCGAAGGTCCGGGCCTGACCAACCTCGAATACGCGCTCTGCGCCGAGGAGATGGGCCGCATCGGCTGGGCCAGCGAAGTGTTCAACTGCTCCGCGCCCGATACGGGCAACATGGAAGTGCTGCACCGCTACGGCACGCTGGAACAGAAGGAGCGCTGGCTGCGCCCGCTGATGAACGGCGAGATCCGCTCTGCCTTCCTCATGACCGAGCCGCAGGTCGCATCGTCCGACGCGACGAACATCGAGACCTCGATCCGCCGCGAAGGCGACGAATACGTGATCAACGGCCGCAAGTGGTGGTCGTCGGGCGCGGGCGATCCGCGCTGCGAGATCGCCATCGTCATGGGCAAGACCGATTTCGAGGCAAAGCGTCACCAGCAGCAGTCGATGGTCCTGATGCCGCTGGACGCGCCGGGCGTGAACATCATCCGTCACCTGCCCGTGTTCGGCTACGACGACGCGCCGCACGGCCACATGGAGATCGAACTCAAGGACGTGCGCGTCCCGGTCACCAACATGCTGCTGGGCGAAGGCCGCGGATTCGAAATCGCGCAGGGCCGCCTCGGGCCGGGCCGCATCCACCACTGCATGCGCACCATCGGCGTGGCCGAGGAAGCGATCGCCAAGATGGCACGGCGCCTCCAGTCGCGCGTCGCCTTCGGCAAGCGCGTGTCCGAACAGTCGGTCTGGGAACAGCGCATCGCGCAGGCCCGCATCGACATCGACATGACCCGCCTGCTTTGTCTCAAGGCAGCCGACATGATGGACAAGGTCGGCAACAAGGCCGCCGCGCTCGAAATCGCGATGATCAAGGTCCAGGCGCCGAACATGGCCCTTCGCATTATCGACGACGCGATCCAGGCCCATGGCGGCGGCGGCGTCTCGGCGGACTTCGGCCTTGCCGAAAGCTATGCCCACATGCGCACGCTGCGCCTGGCCGACGGACCGGACGAAGTCCACGCCCGCGCAATCGCCCGCATCGAGTTTGCCCGCCATGCCGACATGCCGCAGGCCGACCGGGGCTTCAGCTCCGGCGACCTCGGCGTGGCACGTTGACGTTCAGGAGTAATCGCAGATGAAAGCCGCCGTACTCGTCGAACCGGGCAAGCCGCTGGATATTCAGCATCTCAGCGTGTCCAAGCCCGGCCCGCATGAAGTCCTTATCCGCACCGCAGCCTGCGGGCTGTGCCATTCGGACTTGCACTTCATCGAAGGTGCCTATCCCCATCCGCTGCCCGCGGTGCCGGGGCACGAGGCGGCGGGGATCGTCGAGGCGGTCGGCTCGGAAGTGCGCACGGTCAAGGTGGGTGACGCGGTCGTCACCTGCCTGTCCGCGTTCTGCGGTCATTGCGAGTTCTGCGTGACCGGCCGGATGTCGCTGTGCCTTGGCGGCGACACCCGGCGCGGCGCGGGCGAGGCACCTCGCCTTACCCGCACCGACGACGGCAGCGCCGTGAACCAGATGCTCAACCTCTCGGCCTTTGCCGAACAGATGCTGGTGCACGAACATGCCTGCGTGGCGATCAATCCCGAGATGCCGCTCGACCGCGCGGCGGTGATCGGCTGCGCGGTCACCACTGGCGCGGGTGCGGTGTTCAACGCGGCGAAGCTGACCCCGGGCGAGACGGTCTGCGTGGTCGGCTGTGGCGGCGTCGGCCTTGCCACGGTCAACGCCGCGAAGATCGCCGGCGCAGGCCGGATCATCGCGGTGGACCCGATGCCGGAAAAGCGCGAACTGGCCATGAAGCTGGGCGCGACCGATGTGATGGACGCGGGACCCGATGCGGCGGCACAGATCGTCGAGATGACGAAAGGCGGCGTCCACCATGCGATCGAGGCCGTGGGGCGTCCGGCATCGGGCGACCTTGCGGTCGCGACGCTGCGCCGCGGCGGCACCGCCACGATCCTTGGCATGATGCCGCTGGCACACAAGGTCGGACTTTCCGCGATGGACCTGCTGTCGGACAAGAAGCTGCAGGGCGCCATCATGGGCCGCAACCACTTCCCGGTGGACCTGCCGCGCCTGGTCGACTTCTACATGCGCGGCTTGCTCGATCTCGACACGATCATTGCCGAACGCATCCCGCTCGAAGGGATCAACGATGGCTTCGAGAAGATGAAGCAGGGCCATTCCGCCCGCTCTGTCATCGTGTTCGACCAATGACGCAGGCTCCCATGGACGCGCAGACCGCCTTCACCGGCACGGTTGCACCCGAAGGCGCCGACAGGCTGGACGAAGCCAGTCTGACCCGCTGGTTCGAGACGAACGTGGCAGGCTTCCAGGGCCCGCTTGCCGTCTCGAAGTTCAAGGGCGGCCAGTCGAACCCGACCTACCGGATAGACAGTCCTTCGGGACCTTACGTCCTGAGGCGCAAGCCCTTCGGCAAACTGCTGCCCTCGGCCCATGCCGTGGACCGCGAATACAAGGTACAAGCCGGACTTTCCGGAAGCGGCTTTCCGGTGGCCCCGCAGTACGGCCTGTGCACCGACGATTCGGTTATCGGGTCGTGGTTCTACGTGATGGGCTGCGTCAACGGACGGACGATCTGGGACGGCGCGATGCCGGGAGCGACGCCCGAATTTCGCCGCGCGACCTATGACGCGATGGTCGATACGCTCGCCGACCTGCATGCGGTCGACGTCGAAAAGGCCGGACTGTCGGATTTCGGCAAGCCCGGTAACTACTTCGGCCGACAAGTCGATCGCTGGACCAAGCAGTACCGGCTTTCAGAAACCGAAACGATGCCGGAGATGGAGCGGCTGATCGAGTGGCTGCCCGCCACCTTGCCGGAACAGACCCGCACCAGCGTGGTCCATGGCGACTACCGCATCGACAACATGATCTTCCACCCGACCGAAGCGCGCGTCATCGCGGTGCTGGACTGGGAACTGTCGACGCTGGGCGACCCTCTGGCGGACTTCACCTACCTATGCACGGCCTGGGTGCAGGACAATGGCGGCCGTTCCGGCGTCCAGGACCTCGACCGCAAGGCGCTGGGCATTCCCGAACTGGACCAAGTCGTCGCCCGGTATTGCGAGCGCACGGGCCGCGATGGGCTGCCCGATCTAGACTGGTACATGGCCTACAACTTCTTCCGCCTTGCCGGGATTATCCAGGGCATCAAGAAGCGGGTCATCGACGGCACGGCGTCGAGCGCCCATGCCAAGGCCATGTCCGAACGCGTGCGCCCGCTGGCGGAACTGGCGATGAGCTTTGCGGTGAAGGCCGGGGCCTGAGCGCCCGGCCCGCCTTCAGCGAACGAAATGGATGCCGTGCTCTTCCCCGATCAGGGAGACGCGCGGCAGGTCCTCCTCGCCCTTGACCCGGGCATCGACGGCGCGGAAGAAGCCGGCGGCATGGGCGGGGGCGTCGATGACCAAGCCGGGTCACGCCGTCGCGCCAGGCGCCCGAGAAGGTGTGGACCGTCCCCGCCGGCGCCAGCAGGAAATCGCCAGCGGCAGCGTGGAACGCCTGTCCGTCGAGCGTGAAGTCGACCGCGCCTTCAATGATGAAATAGCCCTCGTCCCAGTCGTGGTGGTGTGGCGGCGGGCCAGCACCAAACGGCAGGTCATTGACCATGACCGAGAACCGGCCGTCGGTATCTTCCTTCTCGCAGACGAAGCGGACCCCGGCACCGAGCACCTGCAAGGTGGGTGCATCCGGTGCGCGAACGTGGAGGACGGGGCGTTTGACCATTCGATCCATTGATGCGGCTCCCTGAAATGCTTGCATCGGGGCGACTCGATTGGCAGAGTGGCAACCCTTATGTCTGAATAAAGTAAATTCTGTCATACTGTATGTCAAATAGTAATGGAACGCTCCGCTCGCGCCATGCGGCGCTTACCCGTTCGCTCATCCTGGACGCGGCCATCGCGCTGTTGACCGAGGAGGACGCGGCCGAGCTTTCGGTGCGCTCCGCCGCACAGCGGGCCGGCATGTCCGAACGAACGGTCTTTCGCTATTTCCCGGCACGCGACGACCTGCTCGACGCCGTCGCGGCGGAAATGAACGCACGCCTCGCCCCGCCCCCGGTGCCGGAACGCGTCGAAGATCTGCCCGGTTATCCCGAGGCAATCTTCGCCCGGTTCGAGGCGACCGCGCCGCTGACCCGCGCCGCGCTGCGCAGCGAAGTCTACGAGCGCATCCGCAGCGGGGACCTTGTCCGGCGCGGGGAAACGATCCGGAGGCTGGTGGACGAAGCCGCGCCACACGCGCCCGACGCAATGCGCAGGCTGGTCGCGGCCAACATCCACTACCACGTCGTCGCATCGACCTGGCATTACTATCGCGCGCGGTTCGGCTTCTCTGCCGCCGACGCGGTGGCGGCTGCGCGGCTGGCCATCGAACACGCCCTGGCAGGGCTCGCCACGGAAAAACGGCCCGTCGCCTAAGGCAACGGGCCGTCAATTCTTCAAGCAGGCGGGGCGATCAGGCCGCTTCGGCCTTGCGCTCCGCGCGTTCCTGGTTGAGCGCTTCGGCCATCAGGAAAGCGAGCTCGATCGACTGCGCCGCGTTGAGGCGCGGGTCGCAATGGGTGTGGTAACGGTCCGCCAGGCCTTCCTGGGTGATCGCCACCGCACCGCCGGTGCACTCGGTCACGTCGCGGCCGGTCATCTCGATGTGGATGCCACCAGCGTGGGTTCCCTCGGCGCGATGCACCGCGAAGAAGCCCTTCACCTCGGTCAGGATGCGGTCGAACGGACGCGTCTTGTAGCCATTGTCGGCCTTGATCACGTTGCCGTGCATCGGATCGCACGACCACACTACCGGGTGCCCCTCGCGCGTTACGGCACGCACCAGAGGCGGCAGGCCGGCTTCGACCTTGTCGTGCCCGAAGCGGCTGATAAGCGTGATGCGACCGGCCTCGCGACCGGGGTTCAGCGTATCCAGCATGCGCAGCAGGGCGTCAGGCGTCAGCGAAGGACCGCACTTCATGCCGATGGGATTGCCGACGCCGCGCAGGTATTCGACGTGGGCCGATCCTTCGAAGCGAGTACGGTCGCCGATCCAGAGCATGTGCGCGCTGGTGTCGTACCATTCGCCGGTCAGCGAATCCTGGCGCGTCATCGCTTCTTCGTACTGCAGCAGCAGCGCTTCGTGGCTAGTGTAGAAGCTCGTGCCCTGAAGCTGCGGGACGGTGCTGGGATCGACGCCACAGGCTTCCATGAAGTCGAGAGACTCGCCGATCTTGTCGGCCATCTCGCTGAACTTCGCCGCCCAGGGGCTCTTGCCGATGTGGTCGAGCGTCCACTGGTGGACCTGGCGCAGGTTCGCATAGCCGCCACCCGCGAAAGCGCGCAGCAGGTTCAGCGTCGCCGCCGCCTGGCTGTAGGCGCGCAGCATGCGCTCGGGATCGGGAATCCGCGACTCGGGGGTGAAATCGATGCCGTTGATATTGTCGCCAAGGTAGCTCGGCAGTTCGACGTCACCGATCTTTTCCACCGGCGACGAACGCGGCTTGGCGAACTGGCCGGCCATGCGGCCAACCTTCACCACCGGCTGCTTGCTGGCGAACGTCAGCACGACCGCCATCTGCAGCAGCACGCGGAACGTGTCGCGAATGTTGTTCGGATGGAACTCGGCGAAGCTTTCGGCGCAGTCCCCGCCCTGGAGCAGGAAACCCTTGCCCGCAGCCACTTGCGCGAGATCGGCCTTGAGCGCGCGCGCCTCGCCGGCAAAAACCAGCGGCGGAAAGCTCGTCAGGGTCGTCTCGACCTCGTTCAGCTTTTCGGCGTCCGGATAGGTCGGCAGATGCCGCCCCTCATGCCCGCGCCACGAATCCGCAGTCCAGTTCTTTGCCACTGTTCCTTCCTTTCAAGAGGCGGGGCCATAAGGCCGTCGGGCAAGAAATGCAAAGGAAGCCTTGCCCGCGCCGCAATCATGCGGCGAAGGCGTTGGCCTGCCGGCACAATCCGGCCTCAGGGCGTCGCCTGCCCCGCCTTTTCCGGCACCACCTCGAGCCGCCAGCTCTTGTCCTTGCGCAGATAACGCTCGGCCAGCGCCTGCATCCGTTCAGGCGTGGTCTGGCTGTAGTCGTTGAGGATGGTCCGGATCGCGGCGATCTTGCGCGGATCGTTGGCGGCCCCTTCAAGCTGGAACATGTAGAAGCCGTTGCCGGTGCTGGCGCGGGTGATGAGCTGCTTGAGCGGTTCGGTAACGCGCGCGATCTCGTCGGCAGTCGGAGGCGTGGCGACGAGGTCGGCGGCGATCTTGTCGGCCGCGGCAAAGAAGGTCTCGAAATCGCCCGGACGCACTTGCACGGTCGCCGCGATATAGCCGCCCGAGGGCAGATCAAGCGGCCAGCTCGATCCCACTTGCGGCGCGTAGCTCGCCCCCACCTTCTCGCGCATCGCGTCGAACAGGCGATTGTTGAAGATCTGGGCGAGAATCTCGAGCTGGCGGCTCTCGCGGACCCCCGCCTGCCCCCCGCCCGTGGGCCATGCAACGACAGCGGCAGCCTGCGAGGGATCGCCGCGATGCGTCAGCACAAGGGGTTCGGCATTGTGCGCCGGGATCGACGGCGCCAGCGTGGAGGCAGGCGCCGGCTGTCGCGCCGGAAGCGCGCCAAAGGTCTTTTCAAGCGCCGCAAGCGCCTGTTCGCGCGTGAAATCGCCGAACATGTCGATCTCGATCGGCCCCTGCGCAAGGAGTTGCTCCCAGGTCTTGCGGAAGCCTTCGGGGGTCGCCCGGTCAAGCTCCGCCGGGTTGGGCGTGGCATAACGCGGATCGCCATCGCGCAGCAGCCACGTCAGGTCGCGGTTGAGCACGGCCATCGGGGCGGAGTTGTAGCTTTCGTACTGGAGCTTCGCCGCCGCCTTGGCGCGCAGCACCGGGTTCGGGTCCCAGCGCGGCATCGCAAGCTTGGCCGCCATGAGATAGAGCTGGTCCTGAAGGTCCGCCGGGCGCGTGTCCGAGGACATGACGAACGCAGTATCGTCGATGTCGAAATCGAGGCTGAGCTTGCGGCCGGTGGCCAGGCGATCGAGATCGTCGCGCCCGAGTTCGCCGATGCCGCTGTCCATCAGCGCCACCTCCGCGAGCGGCCCATAGACCGCGTCCTGCGGGGAGATGGCCGAATAGCCGCCACCGAAGCGCGCCTTGATGATGATCCGGCCCGGCTCGGCGTCGTTCGGCCAGAGCAGGACCTTGACCCCATTAGACAGTTCTATCTGCTCGATGCCGAGCAAGCCGATCGGCCGCGCCGTGGCGACCGTGCCGGGCACGCCGACAGCCGGCAGGTCCGAGAACTTGAGGCCGTTTGCCGCGACGCGGCTTCCCGATGCGGCATCGACCGGGGCCGTCAGCGCTGCTCGAAGCGAGGCCTCGTCGGCCTCCCCGGCCTTCGGCGTGATCATGAGCGGACGGACGACCGTCCCCTTGAACAGGCCGCGCGTGTGATCGAGCACCGCCTGGGGCCTGAACAGCGGGATCGACCGCTTGAAGATGTCGTAGACCGTGTCGGGATTGGCGACTGTCTCGCGGATGTCGACAGCATTGACGATGTCGTCCGCCGCCTTCGATCCGGCGATTGTTGTCTGCGTCTCGACCGAGACCTTGAAGGCCACCTCGAACTCGGCGACCTCGCGGTCGATCTCCTCCTGCGAGGGGGGCGTGGCAAGGGCATCGGCAATGACCGCTCGCACGTCCTTGACCGCGCCCTTCCAGTCCTCGCCAAGCGGTGTCACGGTCACGACCGTAGCATCGGCCGAGCGTGACAGTTCCTGCTTCATCTCGTCAACCGATGCGACCAGATAGCTGCCGCCGCCCCGGGCGCGGGCTTCAAGCCGGCGATTGATCAAGGCCAGCGCCAGCCGGTCTATCATCAGCCCTTGGTTGTACTGGATCGTGTCGTTGACCTTGACCCATGGACGCAGGATCGCCCAGTTGATGATGCGCGGAAGATCGGGTTCGACGAGCACCTTTGCCTCGCCAACCGGATTCTTCGGGTCCGCACCGGCAGGCGCCAGAGGCTTGCCGAAATCCGGCTGAAGCGGCTTCTTGCCGGTGGCCTTCCAGCCGCCGAACGACTGCTTGATCCGTGCCACCAGAGCAGCGGGATCGGCATCGCCGGCGACCACGATCACGGTGTTGTCGGGCCGGTACCACTTGTCGTGGAATGCCTTGACCGCGGCCGCGTTCGCCGCCTCGAGCGTCTGCACCGTGCCGATGGGATTGCGCGAGGCAAGAAGCTGCCCCTTGAAGAACAGGCCACGCGTCTCGTCCAGCACGCGCGATTGCGGGCTCGTGCGCTCGCGCATTTCGGCAAGCACGATGGGGACTTCGGTCTTCACGCCGTGGTCGGTGAAGATCGGCGCGGTAATCATTCCGGACAGGAGCCTGAACGTCTCGTCCAGCTTGGCATCGGTCGCGTTCGGGATGTCGAGCTTGTAGACGGTCTGCGTCGGGCTGGTCTCGGCGTTCGTGTCGCTGCCGAAGGTCGCGCCAAGGCGCTGCCAGGTCGGAATCGCCTCGCCTTCCTTGAGGTATTTCGATTCACGGAAGGTCAGGTGCTCGATCAGGTGCGCATAGCCGCGCTGGCTTTCGGTCTCGTACATCGAGCCGGCATCGACGAGGACGCGAATGGAGACCTGCTCGGGCGGGACGCCGTTGTGGCGCACGGCATAGCGTATGCCGTTGGGCAGGACGCCGAAAGTCCAGGCCTTGTCCTGCGGAACGTCCGACCCCTTGTACAGCCAGGGAACGCCGGCGCTTTCCGGTGCGCGCGCCGCAATCGGCGCGGCAGTCAGCAGCAGGAGCGGGAGAAGCAGGCCTATGCGCCGGGCGCGCGTGGTACGAATTCGCATCGCCCGACTATAGGAAGCCTTCCGATGAAGGACCAGTGAATAGACCTGCCAGTTCCGGCTGGATCAGCGCGGGGTGGCAGGCTGCGCTTCGGCACCGGGCTGGGCCGAGGCGGCGGCGGCCCGCATGGCCTCCACTTCGGCGGCGGTCTTGAAGTCGACGAGTTCGACCTGGAAGACGAGGTCCGAGTTGGCCGGGATCGGCCCCGAAGCTTCCGCGCCATACCCAAGCGGGGACGGAACGCAGAAGCGCCACGTGCTTCCCTTGGCCATCATCTGGAGCCCTTCGGAAAAACCCGGGATCACGCCTTCCACCGGGAAGGCGGCCTGCATGCCCTGGTCGAACACTTCGCCGTTCGTCGCAAGATAACCGATGTAGTTGACCAGCACGTAGTCGCCCTTGGCGGGCTTCGCGCCTTCCACGGCCTTCAGCCCCATCGTGCCCAGTCCGCTCGCGGTCTTGGCGGTGCACAGCCGCTGCGGTCCCGCGATCACGGGGTTCAGCGGCAACGGGATGGCCTGGGCCGAGGCCACGGGCGCCTTGGCGGGAGCAGCCGAAATGGCCGGCACCGCGGCCGAGAGGACGAGGACGGGAGCGATGCGGCAAAGCGCCAGGGCGAAGTTGGTCATGACCCGTCATTAGTCGGACGCAGGTTCCCGCGCCATGCGGACTGCAACAAAAATTCGGGAAATGCGTACCGCATCACGCAAACCAGCGACTTTCGTCCACTTGACCCCGCCCGTCGGCGGCCTACATGCGAATCATGTTCATCGAGACCGAAACCACGCCCAATCCCGCCACGCTCAAGTTCCTCCCGGGCGAGCAGGTGATGGCGTCCGGCACGCGCGAGTTCGTATCGCACGAAGAGGCCGAGGCATCGCCCCTTGCACAGGCGCTGTTCGACCTTGGCGACGTGACCGGCGTCCTGTTCGGGCGTGACTTCGTGTCCGTCACTGCCGCCCCCGGCGTCGCCTGGGCGGATCTCAAGCCGCAGGTACTTTCGCTGCTGCTAGACCACTTCGTTGCGCAGGCTCCGCTGTTCGCTCCCGGTTCTGCCGGCGGGATCGTGGTTCCTGCCGATGCCGACGAAGACTTCGCCGACGATCCGGCCGATGCTGACATCATCGACCAGATCAAGGACCTGATCGAGACGCGGGTGCGGCCTGCGGTCGCAAACGATGGTGGCGACATCATCTACAGGGGCTTCCGCGAAGGCGTGGTCTATCTCAAGATGCAGGGCGCCTGCTCTGGCTGCCCGTCCTCCACGGCGACGCTCAAGAACGGCATCGAGAGCCTGCTCAAGCACTACGTCCCCGAAGTGAGCGAAGTCCGCGCCGCCTGAGGCCGGTCCCGATCGCATGCGAAGGCTCGTAATCGACAGCGCGACGGAAAACTGCTCGGTCGCCCTGATCGACAACGGCGAGCTTGTCGCCGGGGAATGCATCAAACTCGGCCGTGGCCATGCCGAACGGCTTGTCCCCATGATCGCGGCGCTTCCCGGAAACGGCCGTGCCGAGGCAATTGCCGTCGATGTCGGACCAGGCAGCTTCACCGGTATCCGCGTTGGCCTTGCCGCCGCGCGCGCATTGGCCATGGCGTGGGGCGCCCGGATCGAAGGCTACGAAAGCCTCTCGCTTGTTGCCGCGATGGCTGCGTCTGCGCGTCCCGGCCTGCCCATCGACGTATGCATGACCGGCGGCCATGGCGAATGGTTCTTCCAGTCGTTCTCGGCCCAACTTGCGCCGCTTTCGCCTCTCGCCTCGCTGCATCCGGACGAAGCCCGTGGCCGTTGCACCGCCCCTCTCGTCGCGGGAAGCCAGGCACTGGCGCTTGGCGCCCTGCGACCGGACGCCATCGCGCTCGACATATTGCCCGATGCGCGGCGGTCCGTGCTCCTTGCGCCCGCCGCATTCCATTCCGACCCACGGCCAAGCTATGGCCGGGCGCCGGACGCAAAGCTTCCCGCCCAGGTCCAATAGCCAGAACAACGATGATCGCACCCATGGACGACATCGACCGCATCATGTCCGTGATGGACGCCGCGTTTCCTGCCGAGTTCGGCGAAGCATGGAACAGGCGGCAAGTAACCGACGCGCTTGTCGTCGGCAATTGTCGCTACGGCCTGATCGCCCCTGATGGTTCGGCCGATTTCGGATCGCAGACCAATACTGCGGGTTTCTTTCTTGGCAGAAGCATACTCGACGAAGAAGAGCTGCTGCTCTTCGCAATCGCGCCCGCACACCGCAGACAGGGACTCGGGCATAAGTTATTGCAGCGTTTCATTCTGGAAGCGCGGGCGAATGGCATTTCGCGCATCTTCCTGGAGATGCGCCGCAACAACCCCGCCAGCTTCCTTTACGCAAGTCACGGGTTTCAAGAAATTGGTGTTAGACCAGCATATTACCGCACGCCTGCGGGAACGCGGATAGACGCGATCAGCCAGGAACTCATACTTTCGGATTAAGCCTGGATTGCCATTTGGCGCACGAAACTTGCGACAATGTCCGTAATGAAGCACCCATTCCGGTTGTTTCTAAGCAAAATAACGACTACTGCGAATGTCGCTACAGGTCTACCCAAAGACTCGGACATGCATTTGCTCAATTGAGCCAAAAGAGAAGGTCGCATCCCAATGACTGAAATCCAGAACGACATGCGTGAAACGCTCATCACGCTCACATCTGATATCGTCGCAGCACATGTCAGCAACAACAGCGTGGCTGTGAGCGACCTGCCCACGCTGATCACGAATGTCTATTCGGCGCTCGCCGGACTGGATCAGCCAGCACCCGCCGAAGAACCGGCGCCGGAACCGGCAGTTTCGATCCGCTCTTCCGTGAAGAACGATCACATCGTCTGCCTCGAAGACGGCAAGAAACTGAAGATGCTCAAGCGTCATCTTGCAACGCGCTACAACATGACCCCCGAACAGTATCGCGCTCGCTGGAACCTTCCTGCCGACTACCCGATGGTCGCGCCGGCATATGCCGAGAAGCGCCGCGAACTGGCCAAGAAGATCGGCCTCGGCCGCAAGCCCGCGCCGAAGCGCGCGCGCAAGGCCGCGTCCTGATCCACGCGCCCCACAGGATTGCGCGCAATCGTATAGCGTGCGGTTGAAGATTCGGCCCGCCCGACTATAGATCGGCGGGCCGAATTGTTTTTGTAGGACCTACGTGCACCAGGCCATCGACATCGAAGCCCTCTGCGCAGAGCGCGGCCTTCGCATCACCGACCAGCGGCGGACGATCGCCCGCGTCCTGTCGGAAAGCGACGACCACCCCGACGTGGAGAAGCTGCACGAACGCGCGTCAGCCATCGACCCGCGCATCTCGATCGCCACGGTCTACCGCACCGTGCGCCTCTTCGAAGAGGCGGGCATTCTCGACCGTCACGATTTCGGCGACGGCCGCGCCCGCTACGAGGCGACGCCCGAGGCGCATCACGATCACCTGATCGACGTCGAATCCGGCAAGGTCATCGAATTCGTCGATCCCGAACTCGAGCAGCTCCAGCGCCAGATCGCGGAGAAGCTGGGCTATCGCCTGGTGGATCACCGCATGGAGCTTTACGGCGTCAAGCTTGAACGCGACGGCTGATGCCATAAGCAAGCCGGTCATTTCGCTGGCCGGCCGGTTGCGCATCGCGCGGCGACTGCTGGCGATGGTTCTGCTGCTTCTGGCCTGCGTGCCGCTCTACTATGTCTGGCGCATCCTTCGCCTGCACAACCCTTGGCCGCGCCTGTTCCTCGGCGGCATCGGATGGGCTGCGGGCGCACGCGTCAAGGTCGAGGGGGCGCCAAGCCGCAAGGGCGCGTTCCTGCTCGCCAACCACGTAAGCTGGCTCGACATTCCGGTCATCGCCGGCGCCAGTGGCAGCGCGTTCGTGGCGCATTCCGGGCTTGCCGGGCACGGCCTGCTCAAGTGGTTGTGCGACATGAACGACACCGTCTTCGTCGCACGGCACGACCGCCGTTCGGTCCACACCCAGGTCGAACAGGTCCGCGCGGCCCTGACCGATACCGGGGCGCTGACGGTCTTTCCCGAAGGTACCACCAGTGACGGCCGCAGCCTTTTGCCTTTCAAATCGTCGTTGCTGTCCGCGCTCGATCCCCCGCCGCCGGGAATCGCGATCCAGCCGGTCTGGCTGGATTACGGACCAGACGTTGCAGACATGGCATGGGTCGGCGACGAACACGGTCTCGACAACTTCCTCAAGATCCTCGCACGGCGAAAGTCACTGCCCGTCACGGTCCATTTCCTTGCGCCACTCCAGCCCGAAGAAACCGCCAGCCGCAAACTGATGGCAACTGCCTCGCGTGAACGGATCCTCGCCGCGATGGGCCGCAACAGGTAGCCAAGCCTCGCCAAATCCAGTATCGGCGCGGCCCATGTCCTCCTCCGCACCTTCCTCCGCATCTCCCAAGACGTTCCGCGTCAAAAGCTTCGGCTGCCAGATGAACGTCTACGACGGCGAGCGCATGGCAGAGCTACTTGCGGCGCAAGGGATGTCGGCCGCAGGGGACGGGGACGATGCCGACCTGGTCGTGCTCAACACGTGCCACATCCGCGAAAAGGCCACCGAAAAGGTCTATTCCGACATCGGTCGCCTGCGCCGCGCGGACGGCTCTGCCCCGCTCATCGCCGTGGCGGGGTGCGTCGCCCAGGCCGAGGGCGAGGAGATCATGGCCCGCGCGCCAAGCGTAAAGGTCGTGGTCGGCCCGCAGTCGTATCACCGCCTGCCCGAAATGGTCGCCGACGCTGCTGCCGGCAAGCGCTCGACCGAAACCGACATGCCCGCCGAGGCCAAGTTCGCGGCATTGCCCAAGCGCCGCAAGTCTGCGCCGACCGCGTTCCTTACCGTGCAGGAAGGTTGCGACAAGTTCTGCACCTATTGCGTCGTGCCCTATACGCGCGGGGCCGAAATCAGCCGGCCGTTCTCCGATCTGGTAGAGGAGGCAAAGCTGCTCGTCGCAGGCGGCGCGCGCGAGATCACGCTGCTCGGCCAGAACGTCAACGCCTGGGCCGGCGAGGACGACAAGGGCCGCCCCATCGGGCTCGACGGTCTTGCCCGCGCGCTGGCCGCCGAACCAGACCTCAAGCGCATCCGCTATACCACCAGCCATCCCAACGACATGACCGACGGCCTGATCGCCGCGCATGGCGAACTCGAAAAGCTGATGCCGTTCCTGCACCTGCCCGTCCAGGCCGGTAACGACCGCGTGCTCAAGGCGATGAACCGCAGCCATACCGCCGACAGCTACATGGCGCTGCTTGAACGCATCCGCGCCGCGCGGCCGGACATCGCGCTTTCGGGCGACTTCATCGTCGGTTTCCCCGGCGAGACCGACGCCGAATTCGAGGACACGCTGCGCCTGGTCGATGCGGTGGGCTATGCTCAGGCCTTCAGCTTCAAGTATTCCGCCCGCCCCGGCACTCCGGCGGCGACGATGGAGAACCACGTTCCCGTCGCCGTCATGGACGAACGCCTCCAGCGCCTCCAGGCCGCGCTCAACCGGGATCAACTCGCCTTCAACAAGGCCAGCGTCGGCAAGACGTGCGAGGTTCTGGTCGAACGCCGGGGCAAGCATCCCGGCCAGTGGCTCGGCAAATCGCCCTGGCTCCAATCGGTGCACTTTTCCGGCGAGGCGGAAATCGGGGACATGGTCACAGTGGAACTGATCGAGGCCGGGCCGAACTCGATTTCCGGGCGCCTGGCCTGAACCGCGCCCCTGCCTGAAAGACACCCTGCCGAACGCTTCGTCCAATTGGTCTGTGGAATAGTCGGCGCGGCGCTTGCGCCGGCAATATCCATACCTATTCTCTTGTCAGGCCCTTGTCCGTAAGGGCCCAACCAGACAGGAGCGCATGGCCCGAAAACTCCCCCGCGCCGACGAGGCGCACCATCGCCCGGAGCAGCATCGCCCCGATCTTCACAGGCGCGCCCGCGTTGAAGTCGAATTCGATGAACAGACCGTCCTCGGCGCCCTGTTCGGCCAGTTCGACACCAATCTCGTGCAGATCGAGAACCGGTTGGGAGTTTACATTTCGGCGCGCGGCAATCGCGTCCTCATCGAAGGTCCGGAAGATTCCGTCGCCCGTGCGCGCGACGTCCTCAAGGGGATGCACCAGCGCCTTCTCTCAGGCCAGGACCTCGATTCCGGCGCGGTCGAATCCCTCATCGCGATGAGCGTCGAGCCCACCCTAGAAGGGATCATCACCGGCGCGCCCGGCGGTGCCCCGCCTATCATGATCCGCACCCGCAAGAAGACGATCATTCCGCGTTCCCCGACGCAGATCGACTACATGAAGGCGCTGATCTCGAACGACGTGATCTTCGCGCTGGGGCCGGCTGGTACCGGCAAGACCTATCTCGCGGTCGCCCAGGCCGTTGCGCAGCTCATCTCCGGTTCGGTCCAGCGACTGATCCTGTCCCGTCCGGCGGTCGAGGCCGGAGAGCGGCTGGGCTTCCTGCCCGGCGACATGAAGGAGAAGGTCGATCCCTATCTCCGCCCGCTCTACGACGCGCTCTACGACTGCATGCCGCCCGAACAGGTCGAGCGGCGCATGGCCAGCGGAGAGATCGAGATCGCGCCGATCGCCTTCATGCGCGGGCGCACGCTGGCAGACGCATTCGTCATTCTCGACGAGGCGCAGAACACCACGCCCGCGCAGATGAAGATGTTCCTCACCCGCTTCGGCCAGAACAGCCGCATGGTCATCTGCGGCGACCCCAAGCAGGTCGACCTTCCCGGCGGTGTCGGGGCAAGCGGGCTCAACGACGCCGTCCAGCGCCTCGAAGGCGTCGAAGGGATCGCAACGGTACGCTTCAGCACGGCAGACGTCGTGCGCCACCCCATCGTCGGCCGGATCGTCGAGGCATACGAAGGCAAGAACGAAGGCCGCGACGCGTGAGTGCGCCCATCCTCGAAATGGACATCGACCCCGTCTGGGGCGACGCGATCGACTGGGAGGACATTGCCAGCCGCGCCGCGGAAGCCGCCGCCAAGGTCGCGCCCGAACTCGCCCACGAGAACCTGCTGGTCAGTGTCGTCCTGGCCGACGACGACGAGGTCCACGCCCTCAACAAGCAATGGCGGGCCAAGGACAAGCCGACCAACGTCCTGTCCTTCCCCATGCTCAGCCGCGAGGAAGTGCTCCACGCCGCGGCCGACGAAGGCGCGCCCGGCATGCTTGGCGACATGATCCTCGCCCACGGCGTCTGCACGCGCGAAGCGGCGGAAAAGGGGGTGTCCGTCGAAACCCACGCCACCCACCTCGTCGTGCATGGATTGCTCCACCTTGCCGGATACGACCACGAGCTTGGCGAGGCCGAAGCCGAGGAAATGGAGAATCTGGAGCGGAAGGCGCTTGCGCTCATGGGCATCGCCGACCCATATGCGGTCGAAGACTGACCACTTAGGGGGAATTCGAAGTGCCCGAGGGCAACGGCTCTGCCGGCGAAAGCCGGTCGAGTGACGGAGACAGTAGCAGTCGCGCGTTGTGGCGCGCGATCCGGGCCTTCTTTCGCGGGCCTGACCATGACCAGTCGCTGCGCGCGCAGATCGAGGAAGCGATCGACGAGCACGAAGGGGAACCTCATCACGAAGGCGCCAGCAAGGGCGACCTCGTCCCGCTCGAGCGCCAGATGCTGCGCAACCTGCTCCACTTCAGCGAGCACGACGCGGACGACGTGGCGATCCCGCGCGGCGAGATCACGGCAGTCCCTGCATCCGCGACATTCGAGGAGCTGATTTCCGCCTTTGCCGAGCATGGCCACAGCCGCCTGCCGGTATATGGCGAATCGCTCGACGAGATCGTGGGCATGATCCACGTGAAGGACGTGTTCGGCATCGTCGCCGGCATGGCCCTGTCCGGCAAGGCTCCGCCAAAGGATTGGACGAGCCTCATGCGCCAGCCGCTGTTCGTGCCCCAGGCGCGCGGTGCGCTCGACGTGCTGGCCGACATGCGCGCCAGCCGCACGCACCTGGCGGTCGTCATCGACGAGTATTCCGGCACCGATGGCATCATCACCATCGAAGACCTGGTCGAGGAGATCATCGGCGAGATCGAGGACGAACACGACGATGCGCCTGAGGAACTGATCCGCCGAATCGATCCCGACACCTGGGACGCGGACGCCCGCGCCGAACTCGACGACGTAGCCGAAACGGTTGACCGGAGGCTTGCGGAAGTCGAGGAAGACGTGGATACGCTGGGTGGTCTGGCCGTGGTACTCGCGGGCGAGGTCCCCCCTGTCGGACGCGTGCTCGAACATGCCAGCGGTTGGCGCATCGAGGTCACGGGTGGCGACGAACGTCGCCTCACGCGCCTCAGGCTCCATGCGCCGCAGGCCGAACCGGTTGACGAGGAATAACGATGATCCGCCGCTTGCCCCCGCTGCGCTCGCTCGAGGCGTTCATTCGCGTCGTGCGCGCGGGTTCGGCCAAGACCGCGGCGGCGGAACTCGCGCTCAGCCCTTCGGCCCTGTCGCGCAGGCTCGGCGCGCTCGAGGAATTCATCGGCAAGCCGCTGTTCGAACGCAAGCACCAGGCGCTCAAGCTGACCGACGAGGGCCAGCAGCTCTATGATGCCGTCGCCCCGCTGATCGATGAAATGGCCGACCGGGTGGATCGCCTGATCGATACCGGCAAGGTCATGCGTCTTCGCCTCGGCGTGCTTCCGCTGTTCGGCAGCCAGCGCCTGTTCCCGCGCCTGGGCGAACTGCGCAAGCTGCATCCGCAACTGCACATCGACATCGATTCCGGCCACGCCGCCGAAACCAAGCTGGGCGACACGATCGATGCCGCCATCGTCCTTTCCGAAGGACCGGACGCCTCGCTCCATTCGGTGCGCCTCGATCACAACCGTGTCCACGCCATCACTTCGAAGCAACTGGCCGACGAACTGGGCGACAAGCCGGACATCGCCAAGCTCTCGAAGCAGACGTTCCTCGTTCACAACGACCTGCCGATGAGCTTCGAGGCATGGAAGAAGGCGCTGCACCTCGAAAAGCTCGAACCAGCAGCCATCGACCATTTCGATTCGGGCCAGCTCATCCTCGAAGCGGCGGCGCAGGGCCTCGGCATCGCGATCATGCACGACGACCATTATCATCGCAGCCATGATCCGCGCCTCGCGCGTCTCTACAACATCGATGTCGACAGCCCCTATTCCTACTGGTTCGTCTGCCGTCCCCGCGCGCTCCAGTCGCGCCCGGTCCGGTTGTTCCACGACTGGATGCTGAAGGCGGGGCTTTGACGCTCGCACGCCGCGCGGCCATCGCGGTCAAGATCCATTGCCCGGTCTCTGCCGCGACGCTGGCAGCAATGCTCGCCGGCGATGCCTCCGCGATCGAGCTGGATGAAACCGCCGCCGCCATCCTTGCCATAATCCGCGCGGACAATCCGCTGGGCGACTTCGCGCTCTATGGCGGCGTGGTCGAAATCGGGCTCGGCTGGGAAAGCTTCACGCCGGGGGCCGCCGCCAACCCCGCGCTGGGCACCGCCGGAAGCGCGGCGCTCTCGCCCACCGCCATCCTCACGACCTATGCCCCGGCCGGTTCGGACATCGAACCCGCGCTGGCCGCGCTGATGGCCGCACATCCCTGGGAAGTCCCGGTGATCGAGATCCGCGATGTCGAATTGCTGATCCGCTAGGCCTCCGATCCCCAGACCTTCAGCCTAAGCCGCGCCGCACGCCCGGCGAAATTCCCGCCCGGAACCACGCGCAGCCCGCAATGGGCGGGCCGATTGTGGACATAGGCCTCGGCAAGGACAGCAGCCTCGCCCCTGACCGTCACCCGAACCCGCCTGCGCACATATTCCGAGCGCGAAGGGCGACGAGGATCGTAAGCCTCATAGCTGTCCAGCATCCGCAAATGCCGCGCCGAAAAACCTGGTCCCGCACGATAGAGCCTGCCCCACACGCGGCCCGCCCCTTCTTCCAGCAGCGGATACCATCCCCCGGGCGCGCGCAGCGCCAGAAGCCTGCCGCGCACGAATCCCGGTCGCCCGCCCTGAAGAAAGGGCAGGATCTGCCGGTTCATCACCGTGTCATGGTCCTGCGTCAGCGTTCCGTAGAAGAAGAACAACCGACTGCGCATGGAGTCGTCAATGACCGCAGGCCAAGGCCTCGACAACGTCGTCGAGACGCGCCGGATCGCCCAGAGCGATCACGTGGCCGTCCGATCCGGCGTGAAGCGGATCGCCATTCCAGTCCGCCATGGTTCCCCCGGCTCCCTCGACGATGGGCACCAGCGCAGCCCAGTCGTGCAGCTTGAGGTTGGCCTCGCACACCACGTCGAGCTGCCCGGTGGCAAGCATGGCATAGTTGTAGCAATCGCCGCCCATGACCATCCGCCTGTGGTCGGTCTTGGCGGCCAGGCCCATGAAGTGTCCGCCGTCATGGTCGTCGAAATAGTGCGGACCAGTCGTCGCCAGCGTCGCCTCGGCCAGTTCGCGGCAAGGGCGGGTGCGCACCGGCTTGCCGTTCAGCGTGGTGGCCATCCCGGTCGCGCCGATCCACCGCTCCCCGGTGATGGGCTGGTCGATCACGCCAAGCACGGGGAAGCCTTCCACCACGAGGGCAATCAGCGTGCCGAAGATCGGTCGGCCGGCCAGGAAGCCGGCGGTACCGTCAATGGGATCGAGCACCCAGCTACGGCCCGAGGTCCCCGCCGTCGCGCCGAATTCCTCGCCGATCACCGTGTCGCGCGCCGCTTCGGCGGTAAGAATTCGCCGCATGGCTTCTTCCGCCGCGCGATCCGCGAGTGTCACGGGCGTCGCATCGCCCTTCCGCTCTGCGATGACAGTGCGAAAATGAGGACGGATGGCGGCAGCCGCCGCATCGGCGAGCCGCATCGCCAGGGCAATGTCTTGGTCGAGTTTCATGTCCTGCCTGTGCCCTCCCCGGCCCCCGAACGTCAATTGCGCTTAACCAAATCCGTATTGGACAATCTACGCGTTCCATCTTTAGTTAAGGCGTGACAGTCCGCACAGGCGGTAAGGCTCAGGGACGCTACCACCGGCGAGGATTGTCGTAGGGGCAGAAAGATGAACCGCAGCAACCGGCCGGCCGTAGACCGCGCCATTGTCTCACCCAACGCCACGCGCGACGGGCAACCCATATCCTACAGCCGCGCGCCCGCGCCGGATCTCGAACGGTGGGTGGGCCGCTTCTACGTCACGATCGTCGGAGCGCCGCCCGAACACCGCCTCGATTGCGGACTGTTGAGCGATTTTGCCTGCATAAGGGTGCAATTGCAGGGCCACTGGCACGCAACGACGGCCGATGGCGTGAAGGAATCGAAGCGCGCCGCGATGCTTTTCGGCCCGCATTCGCAGCGCATGCCGATCACCGTCACCGGCAGCTTCGTCAGCGTCGGCGTGTTCCTGCGGCCTGGGGTGTGCCATGCCCTGCGCGGCCCGGAAATTTCCACGCTGACCGACCGGATCGCGACCTTCACCGAACTGTCCATGCCCGAGCAGCACTGGATCGACATGTTCGAACCGGACGCCTCGCCGGAAGAATGGGTCCAGGCCATGGAACGCGAAATGCGCTCGCTCGTGGCGCACCGCGCCGTGCGCGAACCGGACCCTGTCTCCGCCCGCTTCGAAGCTGCCGCCTTCGCGGATCCGACCGTGACGGTCGGACGACTCGCCGAGGAACTGGGCGTCGACCAGCGTAGGCTCGAGCGTATCGTTCGCCGCGACTTCGGAATGCCGCCCAAGCAGGTGCTTCGCCGCGCCCGTGCGCTCGACATGGCCAGCCACCTGCGCGGCGTTGCCGATCAGGCCGAGGCCGAGGCGCTGGCTCTTCGCTATTACGACCAGAGCCACCTGATCCGTGAATTTACCGCCTTGTTCGGCATGAGCCCGCGGCAGTTCGTCGAACGCCCGCAGCCCTTGATGACGCTCGGCCTCGAGACGCGCCAGACCCGCCGCCTCGAAATCATCCGCAGGCTAGCACCCGGCGACATCAAACCCTGGGAATGAGTCCGCTACAGCGAAACTGGTGGACCACGGCTTCGAACGGCTCCCTTGAACGCATGGTCCGGGCAATCACCCGCGCACCTTCCAGCGCTGCCAGAAGCGCCAGCGCCCGCGTTTGCACCTCGGCGGCGGTGGACACCTCGTCCGGACGCCGGATGCCTTCGGCCATAATTCTCGCCCATTCGGCAAACACGCGCTCCAATGCGTCGGTGAGCGCCGCATCGGCAGGCGCGACTTCCTGCGCCAATGCCATCGCCACGCAGCCCATGGACCAGCCCGACCGTTCCATCTCGCCAGCGATGCCCTGCGCCAACGAGGTCACGAAGGCTCGCGGGTCACCCTTCGCCCGTTCGACCAGCACGCGGAACAGGGCGGTCGTGCGGGCGCGGTAGGCTTCGATCACTTCCTCGGCCAGTTCGGCCTTCCCGCGAGGAAAGTGGAAATAGAACGATCCCTTCGGTGCGCCGCTCTCCTCAAGGATGCGCGCGAGACCGGTGGCCGCATACCCCGACGTGCAGAAAAGCCGTTCCGCAGTGGCAATCGCCTTGGCGCGTGCGTCGCTTTTCCTGGGCACCGAAGACTCCTTGTCCGTAAAACACCTCGCCGTTATATGGCGATCATTATAGTATGGCAATTGCCATATAAAAGGACCAATGCCATGATGCGCAACCTGCTTCTTCCCCTCGTCCTGTTTCCTGCCTTCGCGCAGGCAGCCAGTGCCTCGCCCGCCCCGACGGCGGCTGCGGTTGTCCGCGGGTTTCTCGACGAAGTCCGTTCCGGCCGCGCTCCCGAGAAAACCGTGAACTACCTGGCGCCCGAAGTACGCGCCCATCAGGTCACTGCCGAAGGCGAAAGCGTAGTCGTCCGTTCCCCCGAGGCCTATGCACGACATGTGCAGGAATTCCGCCAGCTGTTCGGAGACTTTTCCTTTACGATACAGGAATTTATTTCCGACGAAGACAAGGTCTTCGTCCGCTGGCGGCAGGACGGGCATCACCTTGGTTCGCTGGACGGTGAAACGCCCACGGGCGCGCCGCTGACCGAGCTGACTTCAGTCGTCTATCGCGTCGAGGCCGGGAAGATCGCGGAATACTGGCTCCAGACCGACCGCAAGGGCCTGGAACTGCAATTGCAGCGCGCCAAATGAAAAGGGGCCGGAATTCCGGCCCCTTAACACGTCATCCGCCAGATCAGCGCTCTCAGTCGAAAAGGCTCGACACCGAGCTTTCATCGGCGATGCGGCGGACCGCCTCGCCAATCAGCGGCGCGATCGTCAACACGCGGATGCGGTCGCACGATGCGGTGGCTTCCGTCGGCATGATCGTGTCGGTGATGACCAGTTCCTTGAGCGCCGACCCAGCCACGCGCGCAACCGCGCCGCCCGAAAGGACGCCGTGCGTGATGTAGGCGGAAACGCCGACCGCGCCCGCATCCATCAACGCCTGCGCCGCGTTGCAGAGCGTACCGCCCGAATCGATGATGTCGTCGATCAGGATGCACATGCGCCCCTTCACTTCGCCGATGATGTTCATCACTTCGGACTGGCCCGGCCGGTCGCGGCGCTTGTCGACGATCGCCAGCGGGGCGTTGTTGAGCCGCTTGGCCAGCGCGCGGGCGCGGACCACGCCGCCGACGTCCGGCGAGACGACCATCAGTTCCTGCGCGCCATAGCGCGTCTGGATGTCCGCGGCCATGACGGGCGCCGCGAACAGGTTGTCGGTCGGGATGTCGAAGAAGCCCTGGATCTGCCCGGCGTGAAGGTCGACCGACAGGACGCGGTCGGCGCCGGCTTGGGTGATGAGGTTCGCCACCAGCTTTGCCGAGATCGGCGTGCGCGGCCCCGGCTTGCGGTCCTGGCGGGCATAGCCGAAATACGGAACCACCGCCGTGATGCGCTTTGCCGATGCACGGCGCAGCGCGTCGATGCAGATCAGTAGTTCCATCAGGTTGTCGTTCGCCGGATAGCTGGTCGACTGGACCACGAACACGTCTTCGCCACGCACGTTCTCGTGGATTTCGACGAAAACCTCCTCGTCCGCGAAGCGGCGCACGCTGGCGTCGGTCAGCGGCATTTCGAGATAGGCCGAAATGGCGCGGGCGAGCGGCAGATTGGAGTTGCCGGCCATGATCTTCATGCGTGCGATTCCCTCGGATTCGATCCCCTGCGGCCCTTAGCCCAAGATGACAGGTTTGCAACTCTTGCGGTGGTCGGGCGTTGAAGCCTACGTAACGCTCATGGTCGATACGCTCAGGATAACCCTCGCCCAGCTCAACCAGTCGGTTGGCGATCTTGCCGCCAATGTCGCGGCCATGCTCGCCGTGCGCGAAAGGGCGCGGGACGCCGATCTCATCGTTTTCCCCGAACTGCAACTCATCGGCTACCCGCCGGAAGACCTGATCATGAAGCCCGCGCTGGTCGAACGCGCGACGGCGGAACTCGAAAAGCTGGCCAGGGTCACGGCCGACGGGGGGCCAGCGATGCTCGTCGGCTCGGTCTTCGTGCGCGACGGCGCCCTTCACAATGGCGTCGCGCTGCTCGAGGGCGGCCGCGTCGCCGCCACCCGCTTCAAGTACGAGCTGCCCAACTACGGCACTTTCGACGAGAAGCGCTATTTCCTGCCCGGCCCCCTGCCGGAACCCGTGTTGTTCAAGGGCGCGATGCTCGGCCTGCCGATCTGCGAGGACATCTGGCACCCCGACGTTTGCCGCCACCTGGCCGAACTGGGCGCGGAAATCTTCATCTGCATCAACGGCAGCCCTTACGAGATCGACAAGGACGTGCTGCGCATCGACGGCGTGGCCAAGCGCCGCGCGATCGATACCGGCATCCCGCTTGCCTATGTCAACCGCGTCGGCGGCCAGGACGAGATCGTGTTCGACGGGGCCAGCTTCGTCGTCGGGCCGGAAGGGGCTGTCTGGGTGCAGATGCCTGATTGGGAAGAATCGGTCGTCACGACCGTGTGGCACCGCAGCGATTTCGGCGATGCCAACCGCTGGCGGTGCGAGGCCGGCGAAGTCCACGAACTCGCGGAGCATCCCGAGGACATCTACTGCGCCATGGTCATGGCCCTGCGCGACTATGTGAACAAGAACCGCTTCCCCGGTGTGGTCCTCGGCCTCTCGGGCGGCATCGATTCCGCCATTTGCGCCGCCATCGCGGTCGACGCGCTTGGCCCTGATCGCGTGTGGTGCGTGATGCTGCCCAGCCGCTACACCTCGCAGGAAAGCCTGGATGATGCGGCAGGCTGTGCCCGGATGCTCGGCGTGCGCCTCGATACCGTTCCGATCGGCCCCGCCGTGGACGCGTTCGACGGCATGCTCGCTCCCGTCTTTGCCGGCCGGCAGCCTGACCTCACCGAAGAGAACATCCAGTCGCGCATCCGCGGCGTCACGCTCATGGCGCTGTCCAACAAGTTCGGCCCGATGCTCGTCACGACCGGCAACAAGAGCGAGATGAGCGTCGGCTACGCCACGATCTACGGCGATATGAACGGCGGCTACAATCCCCTCAAGGACGCCTACAAGACCACCGTCTTCGCGGTGTCGGAGTGGCGCAACTCCCATCGGCCGAAGATCGGGCTCGGCCCCGACGGTCCGGTCATGCCGCAGCGGATCATCACAAAGCCGCCCAGCGCCGAACTGCGCCCCGACCAGAAGGATTCGGATTCGCTCCCGCCCTACGACGTGCTCGACGCAATTCTGCAGGGCCTGGTCGAGAACGAGAAGAGCGTGGACCAGATCGTTGCCGAAGGGTTCGAGCGCGATACCGTCGCGCGCATCGAACGCCTGCTGAACCTTGCCGAATACAAGCGGCGCCAGGCTCCTCCCGGCGTAAAGCTGGGCGCCCGCAACTACGGGCGCGACCGGCGCTATCCCATCACCCACGGTTTCAGGACAGGTTGAACAATGCGGCAGGCGTCGAGGTTGAAGGGCGGGGGCTATCTCACATCCACGATCAGCGTGGTTCTTCTGGGGATACCCGCCCTCAAGTCGGCGCAGGACGATCCCTTCATGCTCGTCTGCCTGCTTGCCGGCATGATCCTGTCGGTGACCGGCATGGCCATGCGCTGGCGCTCGCACCGCACGTCGCAGCACCGGCGGGACCGCGAGATTCGCACGGCGGCGCTGAACCTAAATGAGAACGATTCGCATTGACCCGGCGATCAGCCGCTTCTAACCTGCGAATCGCTCGCAAGAAGGGAAGCTCATGTCCGCCAGCGACTCCACTGCCCGTTTCGCCGCCCTGATCGACCGCATGGCCCGTCCGCAGGACGTGAGGGGCCTCTCGCTCTCGGGCCTGCACATGGTCATGGCCATGCGGCTTTGCGCCCTGTTCGAGAACGCGGGCCGCGATCCCGTGCCCGACCTCGCCCAGCGCTACCGCAGCGTCGAGGCGGCCTGCGCGGTCCACGGCCTCGTCTCCACGATCAAGCAGGTCTGGCCCGAACCCTTCATGGTCAACCGCCCCTGCTGCCTCGCGATGACGCCCGACGAGACGACGCTGGCCGCTCTCGTCCGCTCGGCCAAGGCAGCGGACCGTGATGCCTTCGCCCAGGCCATCGCTGGCTTTGTCCGCGCTGGCCGCCACGATGCGCTGTACGAGGCGACGCTGCACGCGGTTGCCCTTATCCCCGCGGCCTGACCCTTCCCCAAACGCCCCTGGCGCGATAGGGCGGCGCGCATGGCCACCGTAACCCGCTTCGCGCCTTCGCCCACCGGCAAGCTCCATGTCGGCAACGTCCGCACCGCCCTCCACAACTGGCTGCTGGCGAAGAAGACCGGCGGCCGCTTCCTCCTGCGCATCGACGATACCGACGCCGAGCGCAGCCGCGAGGAATACGTCGAATCCATCCGCGCGGATCTCCAGTGGCTGGGCCTCATCCCCGATGGCGAGGAACGCCAGTCGCTGCGCACCGAACTCTACGAGCGCGAATTTCAGCGTCTGGTCGAGGCGGGACGCATCTACCGGGCCTACGAAACCGCGCAGGAACTCGATCTCAAGCGCAAGATCCTGCTCGGTCGCGGCCTGCCCCCGATCTATGACCGCGCCGCGCTGAAGCTGACCGAGGCGGACCACGCCGCAAAGGCTGCGGCAGGCGAAAGGCCGCACTGGCGCTTCCTCCTCGACCACGACCAGCCGATCACCTGGGACGACGGCATTCGCGGGCCCCAGAGCTTCGACCCCCGGCAGATGTCCGACCCCGTCATCCGCCGCGCGGACGGCTCGTGGCTCTACATGCTGCCCTCGGCCATCGACGACATCGCCATGGGCATCACCGACGTCCTGCGCGGCGAGGACCACGTCTCGAACACCGCAACGCAGATCCAGATGTTCACGGCGCTGGGTGCAGAACCGCCGCGTTTCGCCCACGAAGCCCTGCTGACGGGCAGCGAAGGCAAGCTCTCCAAGCGCCTCGGTGCGCTCGGCATGGCCGACTTTCGCGAACAGGGCATCGAACCCGAGGCCATCGTCGCGCTTCTCGCCCGCCTCGGCACTTCGGACCCGGTGGACGCGGCGCTCGATGCCGCGGCCCTTGCAACCAGCTTCGACCTGTCCCGCTTCGGCCGCGCACCTGCCCGTTTCGACGAGGCCGATCTCCACCGCGTCAACGCGCAGATCGTCCATCGCCTGCCTTATGCCCGCGTCGCACACCTCCTGCCACAGGGCATGGGCGAGGCCGCATGGGAAGCGATCCGCCCCAACCTCGCCCACATCGACGAGGCGCGCGACTGGTGGAACGTGGTGACGGGGCCCGTCACCGCCCCGACCTTCGACGATGAAACGCGCGCCTTCCTCGCGCAGGCCGCCAAAACCGCCGCCTCGCTGGATTGGTCCGCCGATCCGTGGCGCGCCCTCACCGCGACCCTCAAGGACGGCACCGGCCGCAAGGGCAAGGCCCTGTTCCTCCCCCTGCGTCAGGCCCTTACCGGCCACGACCACGGCCCGGAAATGGCCGCCCTCCTGCCTTTGATCGCGCAGGACGAGGCTGTACGCCGCCTGTCCGCATGAAATGAAAAGGGGCGGCGGCCCATCGGCCCCGCCCCTTTTCATTTCAACGGGTAATCCCGATCAGGCGGCGACAACGCTCGCCTTGCGGATCACGCCCGGGTTTGCCGGCGGCTCGCCCTTGGGCAGCGCGTCGATGTGTTCCATGCCGCTCTCGACCTGGCCCCAGACGGTGTACTGCTTGTCGAGGAAGCGCGCATCGTCGAAGCAGATGAAGAACTGGCTGTTGGCCGAGTGCGGATAGCTGGTGCGCGCCATCGAACACACGCCGCGCACGTGCGGTTCGTCGTTGAATTCGGCCTTGAGATCCGGCTTGCTCGAACCGCCCATGCCGGTGCCCTGCGGACAACCGCCCTGCGCCATGAAGCCGGGGATCACGCGGTGGAACTTCACGCCGTCGTAGAAGCCCTCGTTCGCGAGTTCCTTGATGCGCTCCACATGGCCCGGGGCCAGATCGGGGCGCAGCTTGATCACAACATCGCCGGAGTCGAGCGAGAGGACCAGTTTTTCATCAGCCATTTGTCGCAATTCCTTCCTGTTTGACGGGGGATATAAGGGGTTGGACAAGAAAGTCACGCATAGGTCTGCCAGACGGTTGCAATTGGCGTCCCAGTGGCTAACCCGCCCCAATGGAGCGCGACGAGGACCTCATCGAATCCCTCGCTCCCGACGCGGACGATATCCCCGCGCCGGTCGAACCTTCGCGCCATTCGGAAAGCCTCGACGAACAGGACAACACCTTGCGCCCGGGCTTTGTGCGCAAGGTCGCCGAAGCGCTCGAGGCAGGCGACGACGAGACCGTCTACAACCTCGTCGAACCGCTCCATCCGGCCGACATCGCCGACCTCTTCGAACTGATCGACCAGAACGACCGCGTGGTTCTCGCCCGCGCGATCAACGACCTGATGGGCGGCGAGGTCCTCGCCGAACTGAACGATCACGTCCGCGAACTGCTCGTCGAAGCGCTCGAGCCCGAGGAAGTCGCCGACCTTGCCGAGCAGATGGAGACGGACGATGCCGTCGCCCTGATCGAGGATCTCGACGAGGAGGACCAGCAGGCCGTCCTTGCCGAGATGGAGCCGGAAGACCGGGCCGCCATCGAATCGGCGCTGTCCTACCCGGAAGAGACCGCCGGCCGCCTGATGAGCCGCGATCTGATCGCGGTGCCCGAGGCGATGACCGTGGGCAATCTCATCGACTACCTACGCCGCGACGACGAACTGCCCACCGAGTTCTGGGAAGTGTTCATCGTCGATCACAAGCACCACCCGGTCGGCACCTGCAGCCTCTCATGGATACTGCGCGCGCCGCGCAGCGTGCCGCTGGCCGACGTGATGAAGCGCGACCAGACGCTGATCCCGGTCACGATGGACCAGGAAGAAGTCGCGCTGCGCTTCCAGAAGTACGCCTTGATCTCGGCCGCCGTGGTCGACGAATCCGGCCGCCTCGTCGGCCAGATTACCGTCGACGATATCGTCCACATCATCCAGGAAGAGGCGAGCGAGGACATCCTGCGCCTGTCGGGTGCAGGCGATGGCGACATCAACGAGCCGATCCGCCTGACCGTGCAGACGCGCCTTACCTGGCTCGTGGTCAACCTCGGTACGGCGATCGTCGCATCGTCGGTGGTGGGCCTGTTCCAGGGAGCGATCGCAAAGCTCGCCCTGCTTGCCGTGCTCATGCCGATCGTTTCGGGCATGGGGGGCAATGCCGGCACGCAGACGCTCGCTGTGGTCGTGCGCGCCATCGCCACCAACCAGCTAACCAGCTCCAACACCATCCGCATGATCCTGCGCGAGCTGCGCATCGCCGCCGCCAACGGCACCGCGCTCGGCCTGCTGATCGGCTGCGGCACGGCCCTGCTGTTCGGCAATCCGCTGCTCGGCTCGGTGATCGGCGCGGCCATGGTCATCAACAATCTCGTGGCGGGCCTTGCGGGGATCATGGTCCCGGTCACGCTCGACCGCCTCAAGGTAGACCCGGCTGTCTCTTCGGCCGTATTCGTGACCATGGCGACCGATGTCATGGGCTTCTTCTCGTTCCTCGGCCTCGCCGTGCTGAGCGGTCTGGCCTAGTTCGGAAGAAGATCATGCCCCTCAACATGACCAAGGTTGCCTACGGCGCCCAGTCGCTCGCCGAAATCCACGAATGGTTCTCGGATTCGGGTCGTCGCGGCGGCGCCAAGGTCGCGCGTCTCACCACGCGCAACCGGCCCAAGCGCGCCGAGGAGATGATCGGCGGCTCGCTCTACTGGATTCACAAGCACCAGCTCGTGGCCCGGTCCGAGATCGTCGCTTTCGAGGAAGCCGAAAACGGCTACACCAACATCGTCGTCAGCACGAAACTGATAGACGTCCACCCCAAGCCCCGCCGCGCCCACCAGGGCTGGCGCTACCTCGAAGAGGCAGATGCCCCAGCCGACCTCGCCGATGGCGAGGCTGGTGAAGTGCTGCCCGCGCAGATCGCCTCGGAACTGGCAAAGCTCGGGCTGGTCTAACGCTTAAGCCCTAGGCGAACCCCGCCGCCTCGCGCGCCACGACCTTGCGGATCAGGTCGACATAGACCTGCGGCTCCTGGGCACCGGGCACGATCAGCTTGCCATTGATGACCAGCGCCGGAACGCCGCTCACGTTCATGTCCCAGGCCTGCCTCTGGCCGGCGACGACCATCGCGTCGATCTGGGGGTCGATCATCGCCCGCAGCGCCGCAACGCGGTCCAGCCCCACGCTCTCGGCGATCGCGGCCAGCACTTCCGGGTCCGACACGTTGCGCCGCTCCTTGAAGTGCGCGTCGAACAGTGCACGCTTCAGCGGCATCTGCTTTTCGGGTCCGAAGTCGTGCAGCGCCCAGGTCAGCAGGCGGTGCGCCAGCCGGGTGTTCCACATCATCGCCGGGGGCGCTTCACCCTCTCCGACATAGTCGAACGAATAGCCCGCGCGCTCCGCCGCCTGCCGCAACGTCTCGCGCACGCCGGCGGATTGCTCGGGCGTGCGGCCATACTTGCGCTGAATGTGCGCGGCCTGCTCCTCGCCCTCGTCGGGCATGTCGGGATTCAGCTCGAACGGGTGGAACCGGATCGTCGCGTTCACCTCGTCGCCCAGCAGCGCCAGCGCCTTGTCGATCTGCGCCAGTCCGATCACGCACCACGGGCACATCACGTCGGACCACAGGTCGAGCGCCACCCTCGCGGGCGCGCTCATTGTTCGAGCCACCACTTGAGCAGGTGATGCGCCACCGCGAAGGGCGGCGGGGCGATGAACGCGCCGTCTTCCGCCCCGGTCATGGCATAGCGCACTTCCTCGCGCGTGAACCATCGCGCGTCGTCCAGTTCGGTCGTGTCGATAGTGATCTCGCGGCTATCGGCATAGGCATGGCAGCCGATCATCAGCGAGGACGGGAACGGCCAGGGCTGGCTGGCGACATAGCGCACCGATCGCGCCTTCACGCCCGCCTCCTCCAGCACCTCGCGCTTGACCGCGCCTTCGAGAGACTCGCCCGGCTCCACGAACCCGGCCAGCGCCGAATAGCGCCGGGGCGGAAAGCGCGGCTGCCGGCCCAGCAGCAGGTCGCCCTCGCACTCCACGGTCATGATCGTGACCGGATCGACGCGCGGGAAGTGCTCGGCCTCGCAGGCCTCGTTGGTGCAGGACCGCTGCCAGCCGCCCTTGGCTAGCTTCGTGGCAGAGCCGCAGCGCGCGCAGAAGCGGTGCCGCGCGTGCCAGTCGACCAGACTGCGCGCCCCGCCATAGATCGCAAGATCCTGCGGCGACAGCATGCCCATCGCCGCCCACAGGCGCGGATTGGGCGGAGCGACGCTGCCGATGAGCGACGGCGCGACTTGCGCAAAGCAGGCCCGGCCATCTTCCATCAGGCCCAGGAACACCAGCTCCGCCTCGGGATCGGCATCGGCCAGCGTTCCCCAGTCCAGCCCGCCCTCGGGCGAAATGACCGGATCGATGCCTTCCAGCTTCAGCAAGCGGGCGCGCCAGTTCATCAGCTCGCCGAGCTTCCCGGCATCGGCGCGGACGTGGTCGGCGCGGTCGAGCCCTGCGCCTGCGAATGCAATCGTCGTTTCCATCAGGCCGCGGCCTTCCTTCCCGTTACATCGGCCAGCACGGCCTTTGCGAATTCCTGGTGCACCGGATAGGCGTCCGACGGCATGTACTGGGTATAGACGCCAGCCCGCACCGCCGCCCGGTAGCTTACGAAGCCGACGGTCCCCGCCGCCCCGGCCCAGCCGAACGTCCCGGCATCCTCGCCCAGCCCGACCGAGCCGCCCGCGCCGAAACCGTTGCCCTTGATGAACGAGCGCGAGAGGTCGGTGCCTGCGGGCAGGAGATTGCTCGTCCCCAGCCGCACAGCCGCCTCGCTCATCACCTCGCGCCCGTCTATCCGGCCGAAGCCCAGCAGCATCGCCAGGAAACGGTCGTAGTCGCGCGGAGAGGACACCAGCCCTGCTCCGCCGAACGGATAGGGCGGAGCATCGAGATAGGTCGACGACCGGCCCGGATCGATCGGCAGCAGCAGCCCGCCAAGGACGCCATAATTGGTCGTCAGCCGCCCCGCCTCTGCCGCGGGCACACGGAACCAGGTCGAAGTCATGCCGCAAGGCTCGAACAGCCGCTCCGCCAGGAACGCATCGAACGGCTTGCCCGATGCCACCTCGATCACCCGCCCCAGCAGGTCGAGCCCCACCGAATAGCTCCACACCGTCCCCGGCTCGTACACCAGCGGCATCGTCGCCAGCACGTCCGCGAACTCGGCAAGGCTGGCCAGCGGCTTCGGCGCGTCCATCCCCGGAAGCGGCATCCGGCTCGCCTGTCCCGGCACCAGCCCCGCTTTCACGTAGGCATCGCGGATCGGCCCCTTCTGGATGATCGAATAGCCCAGCCCTGCCGTGTGCGTCAGCAGGTGCCGCACGGTGATCTGCGTCTTCGCCGGCCTCAGGTCGGAGATCGAACCGTCGGGCACCGCCTGCACTTGCATCTTCGCGAAGGCGGGAAGCAGGTCCGCTATCGGCTGGTCGAGCCTCAACCGCCCTTCGTCCACCAGCATCATCGCGGCCATGCCGGTTATCGGCTTGGTCATCGAATAGATGCGGAACAGGCTGTCCATGTCCACGGCCGCCGCGCCGCCCTTGGCCAGCGCGCCGCGCGATATGTCCATCGCCGCCTCGCTCGAGCCCCAGCCGAGCGCCGCGATCATGCCCGGCAGCTTGCCGGACGAGACATAGCCGTCGACCATCCGCGCCACCGCCGGAAAGCGGGCCTCGGCCGCCGCGCTCGCCCACGCCAGTCGCGGCATCAGCGCACAGCCGGCCAGCGCCCCCAGCGATCCGATCAGCCCGCGCCTTGAAACCGCCATCTGCCGCATCTTGTCAGCCAATCCTTTCGGCAATCGCCAGCCGCGCCGCCTTGGCGAAAACGGTCGGCAATCCGGCGGCCTCGATCTCGTCGACTGGCCACCATTCTCCCTCGATATCGTTCAGGCCGGGCAGACTAGCCGCTTCCGCCTGAACGCAAAGCATCAATTGCAATTCGAGATCGAAATGCGTGAAGCCGTGGCGAACCACGCCGCCCCCGCGCCATTCGCCGCCGATGGCGTCGGCGCCGTCGCCTCGCGCCGACCAGCCGTCGTCGGGCAGCGCGCGCATTCCGCCCAGCATCCCGCGCCCCGGCCGCCGCACCAGCAGCACCCTGCCCTCGCGCTCGATCCAGTAGGCGCGCCCCTGCCGCACCGGCTTTGCCTTGCGCGCGGCCTTCACCGGCAGGCGCTCGGGCGCACCTTCGGCAAGCGCGCGGCAATGTTCGCGCAGTGGACACAACATGCACCGGGGCGACCGCGCGGTGCACACCGTAGCGCCAAGGTCCATCATCGCCTGGGCGAAATCGCCCGCCCGCTCCTCCGGAGTCACTTGCCCCGCCGCCAGCCGGATCGCCGCTTTCCCCGCCGGCAAGGGCTCATCGATGGCGAAAAGCCGGGCAATGACGCGCTCGACATTGGCATCGACCACCACCGCCCGACGGCCGAACGCGATCGCAGCCACCGCCGCCGCCGTATATTCGCCCAGTCCGGGCAGCGCGCGAAGACCGTCCTCGCTATCGGGGAAAGTCCCGCCCATGGCCGCCACCGCCCGCGCACATGCCAGCAGGTTGCGGGCCCGGGCATAATAACCCAGCCCGGCCCAGGCAGCCATGACATCGCCGTCGTCCGCCGCCGCCAGGTCGCCAACCGTCGGCCACAAACGCGTGAACTTCTCGAAATAGGGGCCCACCGCCGCCACGGTCGTCTGCTGCAGCATGACCTCGGACAGCCACACCCGGTAGGGGTCCTGCCGCGCTTCTCCCGGCAACCGCCGCCACGGCAGCTTGCGTGCATGGGCATCGTACCAGTCGAGCAAGGCGGGCGCGATCGCCTGCGGATCGAACTTGGCTGTGGCTTGTCCTCTGGCCTGCATCGCGCCGCTATGGCATGGCGGCGGGCAAGATGGAAAGCACCCCTTCGGACGCCGCGAAACGCAAATCCCGCAAGGCCGCCGGCGGCACGGCAGGAAAGCCGTTCGAACGCCAGCGCGGCGGGGAAGCGCGCCAGATCGCCGATCTGATGCCGGCCATCGGCCGCACCGCGTTCCGCCGCTTCGGCTTCGTCCAGTCCAGCGTCGTCACCCGCTGGCCCGAAATCGTGGGCGAACGTCACGCGCGCCATTGCATGCCGGAAGCGATCCGCTTTCCGCCGGGCGAAAAGTCCGACGGCATCCTGCAACTCGTCGTCAGCCCCGCGCACGCGCCGATCATCCAGCATGTCGTTCCGGAAATCATGGATCGCGTTAACCGCTTCTTCGGCTATCGAGCCGTGGCCAGGGTCAAGATCCGGCAAGGCGTCGTTCAGGCGCCCAAGGCCAAGGACGGGCCGCGCACCGCGCCGCCGTCGCTGAAGCCGATACCCATGGAACTCGGGGATTCGCTGCGCGATATCGGTGACCCGGAACTGCGCACGGTACTGGAATCGCTGGCGCGCAGCCTCGACATCGCAGCCAAGGGGGACAAGGTCGGATGATTGGCAAAAGCATAAGGGCAATCGCGGGCACCATGATCGCGGCGGGCGCAGCCGTGCTTCTCATGGGCGCCGGCAAGCCCGCAAAGCCCGCCCCCCGCGCGAACTGGGTGGCCTCCTCTACCGTGACGGCCGATGGTCACCACCTGCTCGGCAATCCCGCGGCAAAACTGCGCCTCGTCGAATTCGTCAGCTACACCTGCCCGCATTGCTCGCACTTCGAGATCGAATCCGAAGGGCAGCTCAAGATCGGCATGGTCCAGCCGGGCAAGGGCGCGATCGAGGTGCGCAACTTCGTGCGCGATCCGATCGACATGACCGTGGCGCTCATCACCAACTGCGTGCCGCCCAGCCGCTTCTTCACCCTGCACACCGCCTTCATGCGCAGCCAGGCCCAGTGGATCGGCCCGCTCGCCAACTCGACCGAGGCGCAACGCCAGCGCTGGTTCAACGGCACCTTCGCCACCCGCACCCGCGCCATCGCCAGCGATTTCAGGTTCTACGACTTCATGGCCGCGCGGGGCATGGACCGCTCGACGCTCGACCGCTGCCTTTCGAACGAAGCTCTCGCCAAGAAGCTCGCGGCCGAAACCGACGAGGCGATCAACCAGTACAACGTATCGGGCACGCCCAGCTTCATGATCGACGGCATCCTCCTCGCCGGCACCCACGACTGGGCCTCCCTCCGCCCCCAGATCCTCGCTCGCCTCAACTGACCCCTGCGCCGGCGCCGGCCTGCTTCGACAAATTGAGCGTCAGCAGGGAATGCTGCCGCTCCGCGATGCGTGGACAGGCGCCGTCGTGACCGACCGTCCGCTATCCGCCGCCTTTCACTGGAAACGGACGTTCCGGGCACGACGCCGAAGCGGACGTGAACGCCACCGCAACGCAACACGTTCGTCGCCCCGTGCTTGACACGGGGCTTGGCTACCTTTCAACGACGCCCCGCAAAGCAATCGCCGCCGGATACCACTGCTCCCAAAGGTCCAACCAATCGGGATTGCCTGCTTCGATCAGCGCGAATTTCCATTCCCGGCGCCATTTCTTGACCAGTTTCTCGCGGGCGATGGCGGGTTCGATCTCTTCGTGGCGCTCGGCGTAGACCAGCCTCGTCTTTCCAAAGTCGTCCACGTGGCTTGAGCCTACACCTTCACGATGCTGCCACACGCGCCGAACGAGATCGGAGGTAACGCCAACGTACATCCCGCCACGATAGCGGTTTGCCATGATGTAGACCCAGCCACCCTTTTCCATCCGGCCATCATGCCAAACGCGGGGTCGCAAGAAAAGCCAAGCCCCGTGTCAAGCACGGGGCGACGGGGGGTTGGTGGAGGATATGTCCTCTTCCCACCCCATTCCGGCCGTCCGCTCCGCCTTCGGCGCTGCCCAGTAACGGTCACCCTTCGAGGACGACCCTTCCCCCGAACTCCGGCCACACTGCCCCCGGCGAACCTCATCCACGTCCGTTCGCGCAGATCTGGCCGAAGGGCGGCGGCACTGCGCCAGATTCCTTCCACAACCTCCGTGCCAGCCCCTTCAATCCCCCGCCGCAATGGGCTAGCGTCTGGCGCAATTCACACAACGGGATACCTCTGACGATGAAATTCGCCCGCGCCCTGATGCTTGCCGCCCTGCCGCTGACCCTCGGCCTTGCCGCCTGCGACAAGAAGAGCGATGCAACCGGGGGCGAAGTCGCCAGCGCCGAACCCATCGCAAAGATCCCCGCGCCCGCAGGCAAGGCCTGGACCGAAACCTTCTCGGTCACGCCCGATGGCGGCTACCTTCTCGGCAATCCCGATGCGCCGATCAAGCTGATCGAATTCGGCGCGCTCTCGTGCTCGCACTGCGCGGAATTCTCCGAAAAGGGCTTCCCCAAGCTGCGCGACGAATACATCGCCTCGGGTCGCGTCTCCTATGAACTGCGCCTGTTCCTGCTGAACGCGCTCGACATGCCCGCCGTTCTGCTGGCCACCTGCGGCGCACCCGAAGCCGTCATTCCGCTGTCGGAACAGTTCTGGGCATGGCAGCCGAACATGTTCAGCAACCTCCAGAAGGACGAGGCTGCGTTCCAGCAGATCTCCAACCTTCCGGCCGAAAAGCGTTTCGCCGGTATCGCCCAGCTGGGCGGCCTCAGCGAATTTTTCGCCTCGCGCGGCATCGCCGCCGCCCAGGGCGCGACCTGCCTTGCCGACACCGCCAAGGCGACCAGGCTCGCCACGGTGAACGACCAGTGGGGCAAGGAATACGACATCACCGGCACGCCCACCTTCTTCCTCAACGGCAGCAAGACCGGCGTCGCCACCTGGGCAGAACTTGAGCCCATGCTGCAGAAGGCAGGCGCCCGCTAAGGGGCGCCGGGGGGCGCCGCGGTGCTGAGGGGGGCACGATGATGCAGTTCAGGCGCTTGAAGCTCTCCGGCTTCAAGAGCTTTGTCGAGCCTGCGGAACTGCGCATCGAACCCGGCCTTACCGGCGTCGTCGGCCCCAACGGCTGCGGCAAGTCCAACCTCCTCGAAGCGATCCGCTGGGTCATGGGCGAAAGTTCGCCCAAATCCATGCGCGGGGGCGGCATGGAGGACGTGATCTTCGCGGGCACCGCCACCCGCCCCGCGCGCGCCTTCGCCGAAGTCATGCTGACGGCAGAGACGGACCCGTCCGGTCCGTTCGGCGGCGAACTCGAAGTGGTCCGCCGGATCGAGCGGGGGGCGGGATCGGCCTACCGGGTCAACGGCAAGGACGTGCGGGCCAAGGACGTCGCGCTCGTCTTTGCCGATGCCGCCACCGGCGCGCACAGCCCCGCGCTCGTCAGCCAGGGCCGCATTGCCGCGGTCATTGCCGCCAAGCCCGCCGAACGCCGGATGATGCTGGAAGAGGCGGCGGGCATCGCCGGTCTCCACGTCCGCCGCCGCGACGCCGAACAGAAGCTGCGCGCGACCGAGGCCAATCTGGGCCGGCTCGTCGATCTCCTCTCCGGCCTCGAAAGCCAGATCGCCACGTTGCGTCGGCAGGCGCGGGCGGCCGAACGCTATCGCGCGGTCAGCGAGAAGATCCGGCTGGCCGAAGCGCGGCTCGTCTTCGCCCGCTGGCGCGATGCCGCCGCTGCGGCGGAAGCCGCGCGAAAACAAGCTGTTGCGGCTGAAGACGCGGTAAAGGCCGCGGCGCTCCTCGCCAACCAGGCGCAGGCCGCGCAGCACAAGTCCGCCGCGACGCTCGCCGAAGCGCGCGACGATCTCTTCGACCGCCGCCAGGACGCCGCCGCCCATGGCCAGCGCATGGCCTCGCTCACCGCGCAGCTCGAAGCCGCAGAGCAGCGCCTCAGGGACATCGACCGCCAGCTTTCCCGGATCGAGGAGGACCGCGCCAGCGCCGACCGCCTGACCGAGGACGCCGCCGCCGCCATGGCCCGCCTCGAACAGGACCTGGCCGCCGCCGAAACTGCCCTTGCGGGCGACGAGGCGCGCAGGCCGACCCTTGCGGCAGCGGTCGACGACGCCGACCGCGCTGCCCGCGCGGCCGAAGTCGCGCTTGCGCAGCGTGTTGCGGAACAAGCCGGCATCGATGCCGAATGGCGCGTTGCCGAAGCCGCCGTATCCGCCGCCCGCCAGCGTCTGGCGCGGCTCGATGCCGACGCGACGCGGCTTGCCCAGCAGGCCGAAGCGCTTTCGCGAGAGGCCGATCCGGAAGCGCAAATCGCTGAAGCGGAAGCGAAACGTGCCGAAGCCGCAGCCACGCTCGCCGATGCAGAAGCTCAACGTGCCGACCTCCTGCGCCAGCGAGAGGACCTGACCACGCGGCGCGATGCGGCAAGCAATGCCCTGGCGCAGGCCCGTGCCGACCTCGCCGGCGTGGAGCGCGAAGCCGATGCTCTCGCCCGCGACAAGGCCGCGCGCGAAAAGGCGGCCGCCGCCAAGGGCCTGGGCAAGGCCGCCATCGCCGGAACCCGCGCCGCAGCAGGCTACGAACGCGCCCTCGCCGCCGTCCTCGGTCGCGATGCGGCCGCCCCGGTCGGCGCGGCGCCCGCCGATGCCGAAGGGCGCTTCTGGACAGGGGCCGAGGCGCCGGAACCGCTCGCGGATTCGCTGGTCCGCCATATTCCCACCTGCCCGCCCGAACTCGCCGCCCGCCTTGCCCTGGTGCGCGTCGCCGAAGCGGATGAGGGGCAAGTCCTACGTCCGGGAGAATGGCTGGTCACCCGGTCGGGCAGGCTGCGTCGGTGGGACGGGTTCGTCGCGCGGGGCGAAGGCGCGGCAGAAGCTGCGGCGCTCGAGGCGGAGAACCGCCTGGCCGAATTGCAGGCACTTCTACCGGCCCGACGCGAGGCACTTGCGGCCGCCGAGGCCGGGTTCGAGGACGTTCGTGTCACTTTAGGTGCCGTTCAGGTCACGCTGTCGCAGACGGAAAAAACGCTCTCCGCCGCCGCCGATGCCGAACGTGCGGCGTTGCGCGCGCTCGACGCGGCAGAGGCGGCGCGCGCCCGGCTCGACCAGAGAAAAGCTGAAATTTCAAGAACTCAGACAGACCTGGCGGAGCAACGCCAGTCCGCGCAGGCAGAGCTTTCGGCAGCCGAGGACAAGCGAAGCAGCCTCCCCGACCCGGCCGCCGGCCGCGCCGCGCTCGACGCCGCCCGCGCCCGCAACGACGCGGCCCGCACCTCGCTCCAGTCCGCGTCGGCTGCGGCGGCATCCATCGAACAACAGATTGCCGTTGGAAAAGAACGGCTTGCAGGCATCAAAGGCGACATCCGCGCCTGGCAGGCCCGCGCGGGCGACGCCGCCAAGCGCCTGGCGGAAATGACCGGCCGCCGCGAGGAGCTTGAAGCCGAGCGCGCTGTGTCGGCGGTCAAACCCGCTGGATTCATTGCGGAAATCGAGCAGGGCGAAACGATCCGCCAGCGCCTTGCCACCGACCTTGCCGCTGCCGAAACCGCACTCGCAGAAGCAGAAAGCGCGTCGAAACAAGCAGATAGCGCCCTTTCCGCCGCGAATGAAGCCCTCGCCACCGCGCGCGAGGCCCGCGCCGGCGCCACTGCCCGCGCCGAGAACGAGGATGCGCGGCGGCAGGAAATGGCTGGAATTTCAGGGGAAAGGTTCCAATGCCCGCCCCCGCTCCTGCCCGAACGCTTCGGATTCGCCTCGGCAGAGGTCGCTGCGGCCGGGGACGAGTCCGCCGCCATGGACCGCCTCGTCGCGGAGCGCGAGCGGATCGGTCCGGTGAACCTTGTCGCTGCCGACGAACTGGCCGAGGCGGAGGAGCGGCATGGCACCTCGATTGCCGAGCAGGCCGAACTTACCGAGGCCGTTCATAGACTTAGGGGATCGATCGGCAACCTCAACCGCGAGGGCCGCGAACGCCTGCGCGCCGCGTTCGAAGCCGTCGACGGCCACTTCCGCCGCCTGTTCGCGCGCCTGTTCGGCGGCGGCGAGGCGCATCTCGCGCTGGTCGACAGCGACGACCCGCTCGACGCAGGCCTCGAGATCTTCGCCCAGCCGCCCGGCAAACGCCTGCAATCGCTGACTCTTCTTTCCGGTGGCGAACAGGCGCTGACCGCAGTCGCACTGATCTTCGCGCTGTTCCTGACGAACCCGGCGCCGATCTGCGTCCTCGACGAAGTCGACGCGCCGCTCGACGACGCCAACATCGAGCGCTTCTGCGACCTGCTCGACGCGATGGTGCAGGAAACCAGCACGCGCTACCTGATCGTCACGCACAACGCGGTGACGATGAGCCGGATGCACCGCCTGTTCGGGGTGACCATGGTCGAACGCGGCGTTTCGCGGCTGGTCAGCGTCGACCTGGGCGGCGCGGTGGAGCTTCTGGAAAGCGCCGTTTAATCAAGCACGTATCGCGGCCCCGGCCCCGAGGCGGAGGCACGGTCGTCCTTGTTGTAGAGCTGGCAGCGTTCAAGGCTGAGACAGCCGCAACCGATGCACTCGTCGAGCTTGTTGCGGGTACGCGTGAGCAACTGGATGCGGCTGTCGATTTCCTTGCGGAGCGAGCGGCTTATCCGCTGCCAATCGAGCACGTTGGGCGTACGCCCCTGCGGGAGTGCGGCGAGTTCGCGCTCGATCTCTGCAAGACCGAGGCCCAGCCGCTGGGCGATCTGGACGAAGCTGAGGCGCCGGATGTCCGAACGCAGAAAACGACGCTGGTTGCCACCTGTCCGGATCGACGAGATCAAGCCCCGTTCCTCGTAATAACGGATGGCCGAGACGGCGAGACCGGTGCGGCGTGAGAGCGTGCCGATCGGAATGAGATCGTTGCGGTTCATGCGTCCTTCAATCTGCGCGAGTGCGACCCTCTTTTCAGAAATCCCACCGAATTTTTCGGATTGCGGTCGAAAATCCTTGATCTCAAGCTAACTTGAGGTTGCAGATTGGCAAGCATCGATTCATCCGATTTGCCAAGGAAAGGCTGAACCCATGCCCGCTGCCCGCCTCGAACACGTCAATATCCGCGTGAGCGACCCCGAACGGTCCGCCACCTTCTTCACCGCGCTCTGCGGCTGGCAGGAACGGTGGCGCGGGCCGGCAATCGACGATGGATTTTCCATCCATCTCGGCACCCGCGACCAGTACATCGTGTTCTACGCCCCGCCCGGCGGGCACGAAGGCCGCTTCGAGAAGGGCGTGCCGTTGCAGCACATCGGCATCGAGGTGGACGACCTGGACGCTGCCGAAAGCACGGTGAAGCAGGCTGGGCTGGAGCCGTTCAACCACGCCGACTATGAGCCGGGCCGACGGTTCTACTTCTACGACTGGGACGGCATCGAGTTCGAGGTGGTCAGCTATGCTGCATGAAGCGTTGTCGGCCGAGGAACTTGCTGCCTACCTGCAACGGATCGGGTTCGACGACGAGCCTCGACGCGATCTCGCCACGCTTGACCGGATCGTGCAGGCTCATGTCAGGATGATCCCGTTCGAGAACCTCGACGCCCAGCTTGGCCGCCCTCTCTCGACCGATCCGCGCGCGGCCTTTGCAAAGCTGGTGGAACGGCGGCGCGGCGGATGGTGCTATGAACACAACGGGGTGCTGGCAGCGGCATTGAGGGCGATCGGTTTCGCGGTCACGCGGATGAGCGCGGGCGTGATGCGCGAGGTCAGGGGCGATGCGGCAATGGGTTCGCACTTGTGCCTGCTGGTAGAATGCGAGGGGCCGCGCCTCGTCGACGCCGGGTTCGGAAGCTGGATCGGGGCACCGCTTCCGCTGGAGACAGGGACCTGGGTCCACGATCCCCTTCCCGTCAGCCTCGGAACGCTGGAAGATGGAATGTGGCGGCTTTCCGCCACCATCGGCACGACGGCTATGTCCTACGATTTCCACGCCGCCCCGGCCGACGAAGATCTTCTGTCACGGATGTGCCACTGGCAGGCCAATGACCCGGCATCGGTCTTCGTCCAGAACCTTACGGTGCAGCGACGCGACGCGGGACAGTACCTGATGCTGCGCGGCAAGGTCCTGTCCGTGGTGACGGCCGGCGGAGAGGAACGGCGGGAGCTGGGCTCGGCCGACGAACTGGCCGAGGCGTTGCGCGACCTGTTCCTGCTCGACGTGCCCGAGGCCGTCACGCTGTGGCCCGCGATAGAGGCGCGCCACGAAGCGCTGTTCGGCGATCAGGCCGCACCCACGACATAGCAGGCCGCGGCCATCAGCAGACCGGCGAAGCGGTTTGAGCGGAACTTGGCCAGTGGGTCCGCCCCGTCTTCCTTCAGCGTCAGCACCTGCCATGCCAGGTGGCAGGCGACCGGGAGCAGCGCGAGCAGGGCCAGCGGATCGGCGCGGACCAGCCAGACCGCCCCCGCCCAGCACAGCAACGCCATGGCATAAAGCCCGCCGACGCCCGCGCGTACGTAGCTGCCGAACGAAAGCGCCGAAGAACCGATGCCGACCATGGCATCGTCCTCGCGATCCTGCAGGGCATAGATCGTGTCGTAGGCCATGCACCATGCCCAGCATCCGGCATAGAGCGCAGCGAGCGGCCCGAGGCGGTCGAAGCCGGTGGCCTCGACCCAACCGACCGGGGCGCCCCATGTAAAGACCAGGCCGAGCCATGCCTGCGGCCATCCGGTGATCCGCTTCATGAAGGGATAGGCGGCGACGAGGGCAAGGCTGCCGATCGCCACGAGTTGCGCTTCCCGGCGCAGTTGCAGGAGCACGACGAGGCCCACCGCGCAGAGCGTGAGCAACCAGATCCACGCGGCCCGCTTGCTCGTGGCGCCGCTGGCGACCGGGCGCGCGGCGGTTCGGACGACGCGCGCATCGAGATCGGCATCGACGATGTCGTTGTAGACGCATCCCGCCCCGCGCATGGCAATCGCGCCGAGCAGCATCCACGCCAGAATGCCCCAGCGCGAAGTGCCGCCACCGAGGAACAGGCCCCAGGCGCAGGGCCAGAACAGCAACCACCAGCCGATCGGACGATCGAACCGGGCGAGCAGGGCAAGATTGCGCCAAGGCTGCGGCAGGCGGGCGACAAGCCCCTTGTGCTCGCTGTCGGGAACGATCTGCTGCGTACTGACCTCGGACATATCCGACCCTTACCGTGTGAGATGAAATGCGCTAGGCGCGAAATCATCATGTCCGCCACCCCCGCCTGGCCACCGAAGAGCGCACCGCGCCTGTTCGTCGAGATGCCTCTCGACCAAGGCATGCGATTGCCGGTTGACGGCCAGCAGGCACATTACCTGGGCAAGGTCATGCGCGTCTCCACCGGCGACGCGGTGATGCTGTGCGACGATGCCACGGGAGAGTGGGTTTCGCGCGTGGCGGAAGTCGGCAAGCGCGACCTCGTGCTGGAAATCGAACGCCGGACCCGGCCGCGCGAAGAGGTGCCGGACTTCTGGCTTTGCGCCGCGCTGCTGAAGAAGCCCAACTTCGACCTGGTGCTGGAGAAGGCGACCGAACTCGGCGCCGCGCGCGTGGTGCCGGTCGTGACGCGCCGCTGCGTGGCCGACAAGCTGAACCCCGAGCGTGCGCGAACGATCATGGTCGAGGCGGCAGAACAGTGCGCGCGCACGGCGCTGCCTTCGCTGGGCGAAACCGTCAAGCTCGACCAGTTGCTGCGAGACTGGCCGGAAGGGCGAACACTGTTCTTTGCCGACGAGAACGGCGGCATTCCGGCAGCGGCGGCATTCTCGCTCCACTGTGGTCCCGCAGCACTTCTGGTCGGGCCCGAAGGAGGGTTCGACGAGACCGAGCGCAGCGCCATCCGTGCGCATCCGGCCGCCGTCGGCATCGCGCTTGGCCCCCGGATCCTGCGGGGCGAGACGGCATCGATTGCCGGCATGGGCCTGTGGATGGGTTTGCAGGGCGACTGGTTCGGCTGATTTCACCTATTGCGGGAACAGTGAGTTGCAACGCGCCGGGCAAACAATTTGACTGGCCTAAACCGCATCGCCGCATTAACGGAAACCGCCATGAGCACGCGGCAAGTTTCAGATCGCAACGATCCCCTGATCGAGAGCCGCGACATGCTCGTCGCGCCGATGCAGAAGGGCGAGAAGCCGGCGTCGGCCTGGCGCATCGGCACCGAGCACGAAAAGTTCGTCTACCGTACCGACGACAGGCGCGCGCCTTCCTACACGGAAGCCGGCGGCATCCGCGACCTGCTGATGGCGCTGACCGAATACGGCTGGTCGCCGATCATGGAAGGCGACAACGTCATCGCGATGAGCGGTCCGGACGGGGCGGTCAGCCTTGAACCGGCAGGCCAGCTGGAGCTTTCGGGTGCCCCGCTGGAGAACCTGCATCAGACCTGCGCCGAGACCGGGCGTCACCTCGCGCAAGTGAAGACCATCGGCGACCGGCTCGGCCTCGGCTATCTCGGACTGGGGCTCTGGCCCGACAAGACGCGCGAAGAACTGCCGATCATGCCCAAGGGCCGTTACGAGATCATGCTGCGGCACATGCCGCGCGTGGGTTCGATGGGCCTCGACATGATGCTTCGGACCTGCACGATCCAGACCAACCTCGACTATTCGAGCGAGGCGGACATGGTGCAGAAGTTCCGCGTATCGCTGGCGCTCCAGCCGCTGGCGACCGCGCTGTTCGCCAATTCGCCGTTCCTCGAAGGCAAGCCCAACGGCTTCCTGTCCTATCGCAGCCACATCTGGACCGACACCGACCCGGCGCGCACCGGCATGCTCTCGTTCGTGTTCGACGAGGGTTTCGGTTACGAGCGCTATGTCGACTACATGCTCGACGTGCCGATGTACTTCGTATTCCGCGACGGCCACTACATCGACGCCTCGGGCCAGTCGTTCCGCGACTTCCTGAAGGGTGAACTCCCCGCGCTGCCCGGCGAGAAGCCGCGCCAGTCGGACTGGGTGGACCACCTTTCCACCGCGTTCCCCGAAGTGCGGCTCAAGTCGTTCCTCGAGATGCGCGGGGCGGACGGCGGGCCGTGGAACCGCATCTGCGCGCTGCCGGCGCTGTGGGTCGGCCTGCTCTATGACCAGGGCGCGCTCGATGCGGCGTGGGATCTGGTCAAGGACTGGGACATGGACGGGCGCGAAAGGCTGCGGGCGGAAGTGCCCCGGCTCGGGCTCGATGCTGCCCTGCCCGGCGGCGGCACCCTGCGCGACATCGCGGCCGAGGTGCTGGCAATCTCGCGCAGCGGGCTTTCGGCGCGCAACCGGCTCAACGAAGCGGGCGACAACGAGACCGGCTATCTCCAGCCGCTCGACGAGATCGTGGCGACCGGCAAGACGCCGGCCGAGCGGTTGCTGGATCTCTACAACGGCCCGTGGGGCGGGGATCTTTCGCAGATCTACGCGGAAAAGAGCTTCTGATCCCGTCGCGCAGAAAGGTGCGCTTCGGTCCTTTCGATTTGATCGCATGGCGGCCTGCTGGCATCACCCGAATGCCACAGCAGGAGAAGCATGCGTGATCATCGTGATGGGCAGTTTCCGCCTTCCGATCGAGAATTTCGATTCGGCGCTGCCGATGATGGAAAAGGTCATCGCCGCGACCCGTGCAGAGGACGGCTGCCTGCTCTATGCCTATTCGCGCGACACGATCGACCCGGGGCTCGTCCGGGTGAGCGAACAATGGCGCGACCGCGCGGCGCTCGACGCACATTTCCGCACGCAGCACATGAAAGTCTGGGCCGAGGAACGTGCGGCGCTGGGCCTGACCGAACGCGACATCCGCGTATTCGAGGCGGACGAAGGGGTAGCGGTCTAACCCGGACTGTCGGGCGGAAGAGTAGGCAGGGCGCCCTGAGCCAGCTTATCGATGACCACCGGAGCGGATGCGCCAAGGTAAAAGGCCACCAGCCCGGTCTTTGCGTCGAAGACCGTTGCGATGGCCCCTCCGCACAAGGCCAGTAGGAAGCGCACGGGAAGGTAGATGAAACTCTTGTAGCGCTGAGGGATGCCGCCATCCAAGTTTGCGCAAGCGCGGGCCATCGTGCCCACTTCGACAACGATGCTGCCGAGAAAGCCCGTCCAGAAAATGCTCAACTGGCCGAAATAGGGAAGTTCCAGATCACCCGTCCCGTCGATAGGAACGAGACAAATTCGTGCTGTCGCTCAACCGGAGCATCATCACGGCGCGCGAGAAGTGGGAAAGCACTTCCATGGCCTTCCTGCGCCGGTGAGTGAACGTTGCGACGACGACATAGATGTTTGCAGCGATGAGCATCACCATGACCCCGGCCACAAAAGCCACCAGTATGGAAATGAACATCACCACAGTCACCTTTCATCCCCCCATGAAAGCAGCGGAGTTGCCCCAGCATGAATTGCGGGATGGGAGAGTTTACGGATCGCCGCAAGCCGCAAACTGGCCCGTTTCGGGGGCAACGGCAACTCGAACGACTACTTAGGCTGGACGCTACTCCGCCGGCTGGGCGACGGGCCTGCGCGGCGCGAGGGCGGTGGTGATGCGGCGCAGGGCGCTGGTCAGCAGGCCGTGCTGCGCCATCCAGGCGTGATACTCGCGGTACTTGGCGTCTTCGGCAAGGAGGTGCTTCTCCTCCGTACGGGCGCGCCAGTAGTACACGGCGCTCACCAGGGCGAGGAGCACTGTGTTGCGGATCGCATCGACCGCCGAGCCGCTCGTTACCAGGAAGGGCAGCGAGGCCAGCCACCAGTAGGTGTTCTTGGCAAGGTAGGCCGGGTGGCGCGTGAAGGCATAGGGGCCGTTCGTCAGTACGCCACGATAGGTGAGGTTCGAGAAACGCAGGCCAAAGGCCACGGTTGCCCAGGCATAGATCCCGGTCAGGAAGACGAGTGCGCCCGCCCACAGCCACAACAGGACTTCGTGCCCCTGCAGCCAGTATGACCATTCCGCGCCATTGTAGTGATAGTCGAGCACGCCGCCGTCGCCCATGAGGACGAAGGGCGGGTAGCAGATCAACGCGGCGACCCATGCCGCCAGATGGGGATTGGCCGTGCGGATCTGGGCGTCGAGCGGCTTCATCGTGACCAGATAGCCGACCATCGCGATCTGCACGTCGACCAGGAACATCGCCTCGATCAGCAAGGTGCCGAGCGCGACCGGATCGTGCAGGACGGCCGCCCAGTCCGCCGTGACGACGGCAGCAAATCCGCCGGGCAGGATCGAGATCATGAAGGCGCAGAAGAAGCCCTTCACCAGCCAGGCAAGCCAGTGACGGCGCACTTCCGCCGCGTCCCACGGCTCGCGCCCGATGAGCATGGCGCCGAAGTGCCACGAAGCGTCGCGCGGATTCACCAGGACCCGGTCCAGCCAAAGGACGTAGGGAACGGCGCCCAGGAACAGGAGCGGCGCGACCGCTTCCAGCACTTCCATCGCAAAGACATATTGCCCGCGCCAGTACCAGCGCGCGACGCAATAGGCGAAACCGAGGATCGCCCAAGTGGCCCACAAGCCAGCGATCTTCGTCATCGAGATGTCGACGACATCCCGCACGGGGCGGGGCGAGGACCAGTCGATGCCGGTGGTCGGGCGCAGGTGGACCTTGTCGACCAGAAGCGACCAGCCGACCATCCCCGCGCCCGAGAACAACAGCGCCATGAGCGCAGCCAACGGGCCGTTCATGACTTCGTGCGGGCCGGACAGCGCGAGTGCATCGGCAATCGCAGGCCAGTGGCGGCAAGCGAGAACCCAGAGCACGAGGCCCACCAGACCGGCAAGGCCGACGCCGGCTGATACGTCGGAAGGCGGCGGGGAGGGACGCGCGTTCATGCGCACAGTCCCTACCCGGCAAGCGTTAGGAAATGGTTTTGATCAGCGGAACGCGGTGATCTTGCCGTTGTCGTCGAGGATGTAGAGCGTCTGGTTCGCGACCACGGGGGCAAGGCTTACCGCCGCGCCGAGCTTGGTGAATTCGCTGACGGTGCCGTCGGTGACGGATGCGTGCATCACTTCGCCGCGCGAATTGGCGATCCACAGGCGGTTGCCGGCAAGGACCGGGCCGGTCCACAGGATCTGGTTCTTCTTCTTCTTCTCGTTCCGATAACGCGGAAGCTGCGTCATCCAGCGGACCTTGCCGTTGGACTTGGCGATGCACAGCAGCTTGGCCTCGTCGGTCAGCGTGAAGATCCAGTCACCGGCGATGGCGGGGGTGGAGATGCCCGCGAGATTGAGTTCCCACACGCGCTGGCCGGTCACGAGTTCGTAGGCGGCCATGCGCCCGCCCTGCCCCAGCGCGAAGACGCGGCCGCGCTCGATGATCGGATCGGCGTCGATGTCGGTCAGCGTCGAGACGCTGGTCGCGATGCTGGTGCGCGCAAGGGCGTCGGCCCAGAGCTGGCGCCCGTTCTCGTAGCGGTAGGCGACCAGTTCGCCCGAGGAATAACCGGCCACGATCGTGCCCTGCCCTGCCGCGGGCGAGGCGACGCCGAACACGTTGGTCTGTCCGACCGAGGCGTTCTCGTTCCACAGGACCACGCCATCGGCGGCGTTCAGGGTGACGATCTGGTTGTCCTGGGTCATCGCCATGACCTGCCCGAAGGCGACCGTGGGCGATCCGCGCAGCGGGCCGGCGGGCTTGACGCGCCACTTTACCGCTCCGTTAGCGGCATCAAGCGCAGCGACTTCGCCAACGCCATTGGTCACATAGACCACGCCGTCGTCATAGGACGCGCCGCCGCCGAAGGTGGAGTTGGCGTTCTGCTTCTCGGCCTTGACCGGGGTCTCCCACACGGACTTCCCGCTCGCCGCGTCGAAGGCATGGACGGTGCCGTCCGTGTCCATCACGTAGAGCTTGCCCCCGCCGACGACCGGCGACGCGGCCAGACGCTGCTTCGAGGAGGACCCGGCGATCCCGACCGTCCAGGCCTTGCGCGGCGCATCGCCGAGCGCGAGGTGGCCGTAGGACTTGCTCGCATTGCCGCCGCCCTGCGCGAAATCGGCGTTCACTTCGGGCGCGGGCAGGACGACCGTGGTCAGCGAGATCGAATCGTCGACCTTTGTGCCGGCCTCGATCTTCGACAGGATCGGCACGCGCTGGCCCAGCGTCGGGGTCGTCTTGGCCTTGTCCTTGCCGCCGAAAATGCCGCAGCCACCCAGCGCGAGCGCAAGGACCAGCACGCTGGCGAGCGAAGCGCGGCGAATATTGGGGTTGGGGGTCATTTCCGGTGCATCCTCGATGAATTATTGTGCCGCAGGCTGGACCAACGCGGTTTCGCCCGGGTCCTCGACCGCGTCGACGCCGAGCATTCCCGCCATCTGCCGCGCACGTCGACGCAGCGAATCCGGCACGGTCTTTTCCTTGGCGATCTGGGCAAACAAGGCGCCGGCCAGATCGTTCTTGCCCTGCTTCAGGTAGGCAACGCCCACCAATTCGCCGGCATTGCCGAACCAGGCGTTGCCGGGAACGGCGAGCGGCTTGAGACGCTCGACCACCTTGTCGGGAGCAAGCTTGTCGAAATCCAGGGCCACTTCGCGAATCGTCGCGAGATCGCGATAGGCCTGGGGCGCGCCTCCATCGGCGGCAATCGCGGCGAAGGCCTTCGCGGCTTCTGCCGTCTTGCCCTGCTCGGCCAGGATTCCGGCTTCAAGCATGCGCGAGGTCGCGCGGTAACCTTCGTTGCCGTCCTTGGCGAGGGGGCCGAGTTCGTCGGCAGCAGCCTTGAGGTTGCGCGTTTCGAGCTGGTCGAGCGCCTTGGTCAGCACTTCACCCTGCTCGCCCGCGACGGCATTGTTGTGGTTCTCGTACCAGAGCCAACCGGCAAGGCCGAGAAGCCCGGCGATGATCGCGGCGCCAACCGGCTTTCCGTACTTCTGCACCGCGGTGAAGACCTGATCTTCGCGCAGGGCATCGTCGACTTCGCGCAGGAAGGCATCGCCCTGCCCTGCAGAACGCTCGGCGAGTTGGTCGGAACGGGATTGCGGACGGTCGGGACGGAGAGCCAAGGCAGCGCTTTCGGGAATTGGTTGACGTTTGCTAGCGTGTGTCTGGCGCGGTGTTTAGCGGATGGGTCCGCCTTTTCAACGGAATTGATTCCTACCCGCCCCGCGTGAACCGCGCCTGAAGAGGCTCGATCACGAGAAGCTGTCGCGGCCGAGCGCCCCCGCGTAGAGCCTGGCGTAGAGGTCGGCCATGACGCCTTCGTCGAACTCGGCCCGGGCGCGGGCGCGATTGGATTTGCCGATCGACGCACGAAGCGCCGCATCGCCCGCCAGCGCGCGAACTGCCGCCGCCAGCGCATCGTCGTCTCCGGGCGGGATCACGTAGGGGCGGTTCGCCTCTGAAACCATGTCCGCCACATCGCCCACGGCGGGGCTGACCACGGCGAGCCCGGCGGCCATCGCCTCGATCACGGAAAGCGGTGCCTGCTCGCTGTCGGAGGAAAGCGCGAAAAGATCGAAAAGGCCAATCGCTGCGGCGGGGTCCGCGACATGGCCCGGCAGGTGGACGCGGTGACCGACCTCCTGCCGCATGGCCTCGGCAAGGATGGCCTCCCGCTCCGGCCCTTCGCCAAGAATGACGAGATGCCATTCGGGCGGCAGCGCCTTCATCGCCCGAACCATGCGCGGCAGGTTCTTGACCGCGCGCAGGCCGGCCAGGGTGCCGAGCCATTTTTCGCCCGGCCGCTTGACCACGCGCGGCAACACGTCGGGCCTGGGCTTGCGGGCATAGGCCGCGGTATCGATGCCGTTGAGGATGCGATGTACGCGGGCACGCGGCTGGCGCCAGGAGCCCAGCGCGATCTCTTCCAGCCCGCGCGACGGAACTACCAGCGCGCTGGCGCGAGAAAGCGCGACCATGCGATACCAGTTGCGGCCACGCTTGAGGCCGCCCGCTTCATCGGCGTTGAAGCCGTCCTCGTGATGGACCAGCGGCGCAAGGCCCATCGACGGGGCGAAGACGGCATGCGCCATCGCTGCGTCCATCGCGCCCCAGTTATAGGTGAGAACAAGGTCGAAGCCGCGCATCGCACGTGCAAGCTGTTGCAGGCGCGAAAGGCGCAATTTGCCTGCAAGCGGCGGGAACCCGAAAGGGAAGAACACGGCGACGCGCTTGTCGATCAGGCTCCTTGCCCCCATCGAGCCGGGCTGTGCCGAAACGATGTGGTGCTCGATCGCCCTTGCCCCGCCTTGCCGTGCCCAGCGGTTCATCAGCGCCACCGCGCGGCGTTCCTTGCCCCCGGCATCGAACGTGGAATGAAGGTGGAGAATCCTGAGCGGGGCGGCCTTGCTCATACCCGTTCGAGCAGGCGTCCGATTGCGGCGATGCTTTCCGGCTCGTCGAGCGTGGGGGCATGGCCGATACGCGGCAAGGTAACCAGTTCAACGCCCGGGCGCGAGGCCATCTTCGCTGCCGTCTGCGCCGAGAGGATGTCGGACGTTTCGCCACGAAGGACAAGCAGGGGCCGTGTGGCGAGCGCATCGAACAGCGGCCACATGTCGACCTGGGGCGTTGCGCCCGCCGGTGCCTCGAACGGCTCTGCGATCTTCATGTCGTAGTCGAAGGCGATGCGCCCGCTGCTGCCCAGCACCATGATGCGCTTGGCGTAGCGCAGCCACTGGGTGATGTCCCAATCCGGATAGACGTCGCCGCTGCTTTCCTGCAGCGCGCGGGCGGCGTGCATCCAGGTTTCGAAGTTGCGCCCCTGCCCGACGTAGCCGCGAATGCGCTCAAGCCCTTCCGGCGAGACTTCCGGGCCGACGTCGTTCAGCACCGCAGCCGCGATGCGCGCCGGGTTGGCGGCGGCCAGAAGCATCGTCAGCAGGCCACCCAGCGAAGTGCCGATGGCGACGAAACGCTCGATGCCCTCCTGCGCGAGCAGTGCCTCCAGATCCTGGAGATACTGCATGGGCTGGTAGGTCATCGGGTCCTTGGCGTAGTCGCTGTCCCCCCGTCCCCGCATTTCCGGACAGAGCACGCGCCAATCGCCCGCCAGCCGTGTGGCAAGGTCCTCGAAATCGCGGGCGTTGCGGGTCAGGCCGGGCAGGCAGAGGACCGGCGGGCGGGAGATATCGCCTTCGTAGGCGCGGAAATGCAGGCGCAGTCCGTCGCTGCTGGTCCAGTAGCGATCTTCGTATTCGGCCATTTCTTCTGGTATTCCGCGTCAAATCCATGGGGCCTGCTTGCGGGCAGGCTTGCGCATGGCCACTATTGCCGGATGAAGGCGCTCCCGCAAGACGCGATCTATCGACCGTCCCCCCGCATCATGGCCCTGGCCGACTGGATCGGCGATCCGGTGCAGGCGGCGGACTTCCCCGAAACCCGCCTGCGCTGGCGCAACGACCGCGCGGCGGCGGAAATCGGGCTGGCAACGCTGGACGACGCGGCGTGGACGCGCGCGTTCGGGCGGTTCGAGCCCCTGCCCGACAACATGCCCGGACCGCTGGCCCTGCGTTATCACGGGCACCAGTTCCGCGTGTACAATCCCGAACTGGGCGACGGGCGCGGCTTCACGTTCGCGCAGATGCTAGACGGCTCGGACCGGCTGATGGATCTTGGCACCAAGGGTTCGGGCCAGACACCGTGGAGCCGGCGAGGCGACGGGCGGCTGACGCTGAAAGGCGCGGTGCGCGAGATCCTGGCGACGGAAATGCTCGGAGCGCTGGGCGTCAACACCAGCCGCACACTGTCGGTCATCGAGACCGGGGAATCGCTTTGGCGCGGCGACGAGCCCTCGCCCACCCGCTCGGCGGTTCTGGTCCGGCTGAGCCACGGTCACATCCGCATCGGCACCTTCCAGCGCCTTTCCGTGCTGGAGCTTGATGACGAAATGGCGCAGCTTGTCGCCTATTGCCTCGCCAATTTTCCCGGCAGCGCCTTTGCCGATGCGCCGCACCCGGCGGTGCGCTTCTACAACCAGGTGATCGAGCGCATGGCCGACATGGCCGCCAGCTACATGGTCGCCGGGTTCGTCCACGGCGTGCTCAATTCCGACAACATGAACGTGACGGGCGAAAGCTTCGACTATGGTCCGTGGCGCTGGCTGCCCACATGGGACCCGGGTTTCACCGCGGCCTATTTCGACCATGCCGGGCTCTATGCCTTCGGACGCCAACCCGAGGCGATCCACTGGAACTGCGGGCAGCTTGCGGTGGCGCTGCGCTCGCTGGTGGAAGCGCCGCCGCTGGTCGAGGCGCTGAACCGCTTCCCCGACCTCTACCAGCAGGCGATGGCGCGGCGCTGGTGCTGGCGCCTGGGCGTGGAGCCGCGCGGGATCGAGCAGGACACGGCGCTGATCGGTGCATGCGAGAAGGTCATGGTCAGCGAAAAGCTGGGGCCGGACGCATTCTTCTTTACGCATCGGGGCGGACGCGGCCCATTTGCCGACAGTTCCGATGGAGCGGCGCTGCGCGAGATGGTCGCACTGTACGAGGCCTCGCCAGACGACCATCCATACTGGTCGGACGAAGCACCGCAATCGCTGCTGATCGACGAGGTCGAGGCGATCTGGGAACCGATCGCGACCGGCGACGACTGGTCCGCGCTTCACGCCAAGGTCGCGGCACTGCGGCGCATGGGCGAGGCGCTGGGCCCTCGCCCGGAGCCATGGGGCCACGCAACTGCCTGAATTACGTGGGCTCTGGCCTGTTAGGTGAAACTCGTTTAATCCGTAACCATCGCAGGGCTGCGGCGCCTCGCCAGGAGCGGACGCCGTATCAACGACAAGAGAAAAGACAGGCATATTCGTGGCACGGGCCGAAATCGTTTCGCATGAACCCGCAACCGGCGCCGAAGTGTGGCGCGGCAAGGTTGGTGACGTCGAAGAGGTCGTGGCGCGGGCCCGCCGGGCCTGGCCTGCCTGGGCAGCGCAACCCCTGGCCACGCGCATCGAACTCGTCAGGCGCTTCGCCAACGAAGTGCGCAAGGACGCGGACAATCTGGCGACGATGATCTCGCGCGAGACGGGCAAGCCGCTATGGGAAGCCCGCACCGAAGTGGACAGCGTGGTCAACAAGGTCGAGATCTCGATCCGCGCCTATGCCGACCGCACATCCCAGCGAAAGCTCGACTCCGCACTCCAGGGCACCGCCGCGCTGCGGCACAAGCCGCATGGCGTGCTGGCGGTGCTGGGGCCGTACAATTTCCCCGCGCATCTGCCCAACGGCCACATCGTGCCCGCGCTGATCGCCGGTAACGCGGTGGTCTTCAAGCCTTCGGAAAAGACGCCGGCGACGGGCGAGATGCTGGCCCAGTGCTTCCATCGCGCGGGCATTCCGGCAGCCGTGGTGCAGGTCCTGATAGGCGGTCCGGAAGAGGGCCAGGCGCTGGTCGCGCATGACGGCATCGACGGCGTGCTGTTCACCGGCTCGGCCCACGCGGGCATCGCGATCAACCGCAAGCTCGCGTCGAACCCGGGCAAGATCGTGGCGCTGGAGATGGGCGGCAACAACCCCATCGTCGTCTGGGATACGCCCAAGATCGAGGACGCGGCCACGCTGATCGTCCAGTCGGCCTTCACCAGCGCCGGCCAGCGTTGCACGGCAGCACGCCGGTTGATCATCAAGGCCTCGATGTTCGACGAGGTGATCGACCACGTGAAGCGGCTTGCGGACCGCATCATCGTCGGCGCGCCGTTCGACGATCCGGCACCCTTCATGGGCCCGGTGATCGACAATCGCACCGCCGACGGGCTGACCGAAAGCTTCGTCTACCTGCTGTCGTCGGGCGGGCGGCCAATCAAGCACATGGTCCGCCTGCAGGAAGACCGCCCGTTCCTTTCGCCAGCGATCATCGACGTGACCGCCGTTGCCGACCGGCCCGACGTGGAACTGTTCGGCCCCCTCCTGCAGGTCGTCAGGGTCGACGATTTCGACGAGGCCATCGCCGAGGCGAACAACACGCGCTTCGGGCTGTCGGCGTCGCTGATCGGCGGCGACCCGCAGGACTACAACCGGTTCTGGGCGAACATCCGCGCGGGCGTGGTCAACTGGAACCGGCCGACCAACGGCGCGTCATCGGCCGCACCGTTCGGCGGCGTCGGGTTGTCGGGCAATCATCGGCCCAGCGCCTATTACGCGGCGGACTATTGCGCCTATCCGGTCGCCTCGACCGAAGTCGATCAGCCGCGCGCCAGCATCGGCGTCGGCCTGCGTAGCGACTAGCGCGGCGAGTCCGGCAGGGGCGCGGCCGGATCGGCCGGGCCGCCGGGCATGATTGCAAGATTGCGCAGGTTCTGCTGGGTCAGGTCGGGATCGACCATCAACTGGCCCTGAAGCGCTTCCGCCATGACCGGGTCGAGCGGCGGATGCTCGGGCTCCGCGGGCGCAGAGCCGCAGCCTGACAAGGCCAGGCCAAGTGCCGTGACGATCAACCGTAGCCGGTACATGCCACGATCCGTAGCCGCGACCGGTTAAGAAAGCGCCCAGCCCCAAATGAAAAGGGAGCGCCCCGCAAGTGCGGAGCGCTCCCCAGCCGACCTTTCAGCGCGACCCGAAGGACGGTCAGTATCTCTTAGCGGCAGCGCGAGCCGCCACGGTCGACCTCGCGGCCGAGCAGCGCGCCACCGGCGGCGCCCAGGATCGCGCCGAGGGTACGGTCACCGTAATCGCCAGCGACCTCGCGGCCGAGCAGCGCACCGGCGGCACCGCCGATCAGAAGGCCCGTCGTGCCGTTCGAGCGGCGACAGTAATAGCGGCCGTCGTCACCGCGCCAGACACGGGTATTGCGGTAGACAGGCTCGCCATAATAACGGCGGTCGTTGCCGCGATAGTAGCCGCGGTCATAGCCCCGGCCGCCATAGTGGCGGTCGCCGTAGTAGCGGTCGCGGCGCCAGTCGCCACGGTCGCGGCCGTGTTCCCAACGCTCACCGTCCCAGCCTTCGTTCCACTGCGTGGCGACGGCGGTCGACTGGTGGGCCTGCGGAAGCACCGCGGCGGTCGCCGGCACAGCCGTGGCGACGGTGGAGGCGGCGACGAGGGCCAGGGCGGCGCTCTTGAGATTGATCATGGTCTTTCTCCTCATCTCGAAGACCGCTTCGTTCTTGTCGAATTGGGGTCCCGAATCTTTCGTTGGTTCAGGATTACGCCCGCCAACCTGAACGGAGAGCAACGTCGTCGTCAGATTCGCGTTTTGCGACAAGCCGTTGGCTGACGCCGTCGAAACGGTTGGACGACAAGGGGTTGGCGCTTTGGCGCAATGCTGGCAGGGGGCCGGGATGAACCATTCGTCGACCTTCCGGCGGGGCCTGACAGCCGCCGTTGCCGCCTATGTCGCCTGGGGACTACTGCCGCTCTACTTCCGCGCGCTGCACGACGTCCCACCTGTGGAGTTGATCGGCTGGCGAATCCTGTTCACGCTGCCCGTCTGCCTCGTCATCGTGGCCGCGCGTCGCCAGGGGCCGGACGTGCGCGCAGCCTTCGCCAATCCGCGTGTGCTGTTGCAACTCGCCATCAGTGCCGCGCTGATCGGGGCGAACTGGCTGATCTTCGTGATCGCCATCAACGAGGGCCACGTCCTAGCCACCAGCCTGGGCTACTACATCAATCCCCTGATCAACGTGCTCCTGGGCACGATGCTGCTGGGGGAACGTCTCTCGCGCGTGCAGTGGACTGCGGTCGGGCTGGCTGGCGCGGGCATCGCGCTGCTGCTGGCCGGAGCGCTCGATACGCTGATCGTGGCGATGTCGCTCGCCCTCACCTTTGCCTTCTACGGCTACGTCCGCAAGAAGGCGCCGGTCGGATCGGTTCCTGGACTTACGGTCGAAACCGCATTGCTGGCGCTTCCCGCGCTCGTCGTCGTGTGGATATGGGCGGGCTCGCCGGCAGGGTCGAGCATGGCGCCGGGCAGCCCTTCGGCGCTCCTGCTCGCTTTCTCGGGTGTGGCAACGGCCATTCCGCTGCTGCTGTTCGCCGTCGCGGCCCGGGCGCTGCCGCTTTCAACCCTGGGCTTCGTCCAGTTCATCGCGCCGACGATAAGCTTCACCCTCGGCCTGACGGTCTTCGGCGAGAGCCTCGATCCGGCAAGGCTCGGCTGCTTCGCGCTGATCTGGTCGGCCATCGCGCTCTATAGCTGGGACATGCTACGCCGCGCCCGGTCGGCCTGACGGTCAGGCCGCGGCGATTCGCCAGCCGAGCGTCTCACCGGCGTGGAAGGGCACGATTGCGGTGCCGTTGCAGTCGATCACCTCAGGCACCTCGATGGGCGCCCTTTCCAGCACGATGCGGTCCTCGTTCACCGGCATCCGGTAGAACGCGGGCCCGTTGAGCGAGGCAAAGGCCTCGAACCGGTCGAGCGCGCCTTCCTCGTCGAAGACCGTGACATAGCTTTCGAGCGCGAAGGGCGCGTTGAATATCCCCGCACAGCCGCATGCCGCTTCCTTCAGGTGCTTGGCATGAGGCGCGGTATCGGTTCCCAGGAACACCCGCGAAAAGCCCGAGGTGGCAAGCTTGCGCAGGGCAAGCCGGTGCTTCTCGCGCTTGGCGACCGGCAGGCAGAAGGCGTGCGGACGGATGCCGCCGACGAGCATGGCGTTGCGGTTGATGTGGAGATGCTGCGGCGTGATCGTCGCGGCGATGCTGTCGCCCGCGCCTTCCACGAACTGGGCCGCCTCCTCGGTCGTGATATGCTCGAAGACGATGCGAAGGGCCGGCATGTCGGCCACGAGGCGGGTCAGCGTCCGCTCGATGAACACGGCTTCGCGGTCGAAGATGTCGACATGGGAATCGGTCACCTCGCCGTGGATCAGCAGTGGCATCCCGATCTCCTGCATCTTCTCCAGCACCGGATAGATGTTGCGGATGTCGGTGACGCCGTGCGCGGAACCGGTCGTCGCATGGGCTGGATAGAGCTTGGCGGCGACGAACACGCCTTCGGCAAAGCCGCGCGCAACCTCTTCGATGTCGGTCGAATCGGTAAGGTACAGCGTCATCAGCGGCGTGAAGGCGCTACCCTGCGGCAGGGCGGCAAGGATGCGATCGCGATAGGCGGCAACGCCCGCAACGTCGGTCATCGGCGGCGAAAGGTTGGGCATGACGATGGCGCGGGCAAACTGCCGGGCGGTATAGGGAACGACGCCCCGCAGTACGTCGCGGTCGCGCAGGTGGACATGCCAGTCGTCGGGGCGGCGGATCGTCAGCGTCTCGGTCATGCCTTCCCCTTAGCGATGGTCCTGCCTATCTTCCACCCATGAACCACGTTCCCGGCACGCGCCTGTTCGACCGCGCCCTCGTGCGCCTTGCTCCCGAAGATCCGGCCGAGGATGTGGCTGCCTTCCTGCAAGGTCTCGTCACCAACGACGTGAAGGGAGTGTTGCCGGTCTGGACCGCTTTGCTCACCCCGCAAGGCAAGGTCCTGTTCGATTTCATCGTCTGGCCCGACGGCAAGGGCCTGCTGCTGGAATGCGAGGCATCGGCGGCGGATGCGCTTGCCAAGCGGCTGACGCTCTACCGCCTGCGCCGCAAGATCGCGATCTCGCGTGCGGACGACCTTGCCGCACACTGGGAAGACCACCCCGGCGACGGCGGCGCAAGCGACCCGCGCCTGCGCGCGCTCGGCCAGCGCTGGATCGCGCCGGTCAGCGACAACGACGTGGGCGTGGACATGGCCTATCGTGAACATCGCCTCAAGCTCGGCGTGCCGGAAGGGCGCGCGGAACTGGGCGATGGCGAAGTGCTCTGGCTGGAATGCAACGCCGCCGACCTCAACGGGGTCAGCTTCACCAAGGGCTGCTACGTCGGGCAGGAAAACACCGCCCGCATGAATTGGCGACAGAAGGTCAACCGACGGCTGATCGTGGTTCCGCTGGAACAGTCCGATCCTGCACGCCAGCGCATCGCCTATCCTGAACTGGGCCTGGCGGTCGATCATCGGCGGGTCGAGGATATCCCCCCCGCACTGGCCCCTTCCTGGATGGACCTCAGCCCTCCGGACTGACCTCGTCCCGCCTGAGCATACTTTCGACCAGCATCTGCTCTGCCCGGTCGCGCGCGGCATCGCGGGGCAGTTCCAGCGCCTGGGACAACGGCCCGCCCATCAGCGCATCGCCCAGCGCCATCAGCGTCAACGCAAGGGTCGTGCTGCGCTGGGTGTCCGAGCCGTATTCGTCGAGGTCGATCACGAGATCGTGGATGGTATCGACGATGGGATCGAGCGCGTCCTCGTTGCCGGACAGCAGCATCCACGATGCCAGCGCGCCCGCGCCCTCCTTGTCGAAGGCGTCAAAGGTGAGGTCAACCACGTCGCGCGGCGAACCGATGCCCGAACGGCTGGCGATGACCGCCTCGCGAATCGTGGCGCAGATCGTTTCGGCCAGGTGCTTGGCCAGCGCCTTCTGCAAGCCAGCGGCCGATCCGAAGTGATGCAGCAGGTTTGCATGGGTACGTCCGATGCGCCCCGCCACGGCCTTGAGCGTCACTGCCTGCGGCCCCGTCTCGACCAGCAGACCGCGCGCAGCCTCGAGGGCGGCCATCCGGCTTTCCTCAGGTGAGAGACGCTTTCTTATTGACATTGATGTAAGCAAGCCTAGATTGCGGCCCATGACAGCCATGACCCCTACTCTCGCACTAGAGCGCAGCGCCGCATCCGGCAAGGTTGCGCCGACGCCCGCCGATCTCAGCATCACGGTGCGCGACCGCCGCTTCGGTCGAAATTCGCCTCCGGGCAGGTGGTGGTTGGCGGGCGATCCCGTGGCGACGGCGTGGCACAACGCGCTTTCCGCCACGTTCCCGCGTGGCGAAGCCTTCTTCATCGAAGCGGTCAAGGCGCACCGCGAAGGCGCTTCGCCCAAGCTCGAGGCTGAAATCCGCGCCTTCGTGAAGCAGGAAATCAACCATACGCGCGAACATATCGCCTTCAACCGCGCGGCGGAGAACGCCGGCTACGACATCGCCCGGATCGACAAGCGGGTCGAGGAAATGCTCGCCCTGACCAAGGATCGCCCGGTGATCCTGAACCTTGCGGCGACCATGGCGCTCGAACATTATACCGCGATGATGGCGCACGAATTCCTCGCCAACCCGGCACATTTCGCCGGCGCAGAGCAGGAAGCGGCCGACATGTGGCGCTGGCACGCGATCGAGGAGATCGAGCACAAGGGCGTCGCCTATGACACCTGGCTTCATGCGACCCGCGACTGGAGCCGGTGGAAGCGCTGGAAGGTGAAGAGCCTGATGATGGTCGTCGTCACCAAGAACTTCATCACCCACCGCGTCGAGGATACGCTCGACCTGCTGGCACAGGACGGGTTGACCGGGGCCAAGTGGAAGTGGCGCCTTGCCGCCTACCTGCTGTGGAAGCCCGGCGTGATCCGCCGCATCCTGCCCGCGTGGCTCGGCTACTTCCTGCCCGGCTTCCATCCGTGGAAGCACGACGATCGTGCGCTGATCGGCAAGGCTGACAGCGAGTTTACCGATGCGGTGATGCCGGGCTGACCATCCGGTCAGGCCTCCAGTCACCGCATCATCGTCACCGCGTCGCCGTCAGGCCGCCCGGCGCATCGGCTCGAAACCGCCGTCCTCGGGCCCGTCGCAATCCACCGGCGGGACGAGGTCGATGGCGTGGACGACGGTCGCGGCGGGTTGCAGGCGCGCGGCGCTCCTGCCCAGGCGGATTTCGCCCGTGGGCCGGAACCCCGTCTTTTCCATGACGCGGCCCGACGCCGGATTGTCGACGAAATGGCAAGCCATGACGCGGCGATGACCGAGCGTGCGGGCCAGCGAAAGCAGGCTGCGCACGGCTTCGGTGGCATAGCCGCGGCCCCAGTGCGCCCGCGCGATCCAGTAGCCGAGCTGTGCCTCGCCACGGTCGTCGAACAGGCCGACGCAGCCGATCAGGCGTGAGCCGTGCGCGCCGGGCAACGTCACGAAGAGCTGCGGGTGCCGTCCACCGTGTTGCGCGCCGACGAACGCCTTGGCGTCCTCGGGCGCATAAGGCCATGGCGCCCGCGCGAGGTTGCGGACGACCGCTTCGTCGTCGATCAGGGCGTGAAGTTCGGCCCAGTCCTCCGGCCAACCGGGCCGCAGGAACAGCCGTTCGCTGCGCATGAACATCGTTCGTCTCCTTCCTCGGCTCCTCTGCGCGCCAGCTAGAGCGAGCAAATGACAGCCGTATTGCGCCTTGCGCCAGGGCGATCCGTGATCGCGCTGGGCGCCCTTGCGCGGGGGCTTGCGGGGGAGGGAGACGTAAAAAGAGGGAGATGGGCGGGGCCCTCTCCCTCTATCGGCCAGCTTGCGAGTGCTGGCGGGGCCACCCCATCGGGATGGCCCTTTGAATGACCATCCGGTTATTCAGCCGCTTCGGCCATCATGTCGACCGACACGTACTTGCGGCCAAGCTTGCCGGCGTGGAAACGCACGCGACCTTCGGCCAGCGCAAACAGGGTGTGGTCCTTGCCCATGCCCACGTTCGCGCCCGGGTACACGCGGGTACCGCGCTGGCGGATGATGATGTTGCCGCCGACCACTTCCTGGCCGCCGAACTTCTTCACGCCGAGGCGGCGGCCTGCCGAGTCGCGACCGTTGCGCGACGAGCCGCCTGCTTTCTTGTGTGCCATCTCAGATTACTCCGAATTCTGTTCGCTTAGGCGACCGAGACGATGCGCAGCAGGGTCATCTGCTGGCGGTGACCGTTGCGGCGGCGATAGTTGTGGCGGCGACGCTTCTTGAAGACGATCACCTTCTCCGACTTCGCCTGAGCGATGATCTCGGCCGAAACCGTGACCTTCGCGGCGTCAGCCAGCGAATCGCCTTCACCGGCGAGAAGGACTTCACCGAGCGTGATCTTGTCGCCGGCTTCACCCGCCAGCTTCTCGACCGCGATCTTGTCTCCGGCGGCGACCCGATACTGCTTGCCGCCCGTGCGCACGATTGCGAACATGGTTCCTGCTATCCGTTCCAAATGCCGCGGTTGCCCGAGGCGATTCCACTGAGGCGCCCTACGCCTGCGAATCGCTGACAACGGGCAACACACCGTTTCCCCGCGGAAATGCGGGGTCCCGGAAAGAGTGGCGCGGATAATCCAAGCCCCGCCGCGTGTCAATGCGCTCTCGCCTGAATCTGGGCGATCGCGCTGCCGACTTGCGGGTTTGCCATCGCAAAGCTGGCAGCAAGGCCGCGCCATGCTATGGCCGGGGCATGGTCAAGCGCATTATCCGCATCGCCCTTGTTGCTGCAACGCTCGCTCCGGCTCTGCTGGCCGGTGGCTGCGCAGACAGGGACAAGTTCCCCTCGCTGGCCCGCCGCTCGGCGGAAGACGCCTATCGCGCCGCCCAGCTCCCCGCGCCGGTACCAGCCCCCTCGCAGGAAATGACCGCGGGCCTGACAGCAAGACTCGCTGCCTTGCGCGCTTCTGCCCGCGAGGCCCACGCCGGCTTCGAATCGAAGCGCGGTGCCGCAACCCGCGCGGTCGGCGCCGCAGCGGGCGCGGCAATGGGCACGGAAGCATGGTCGGTGGCCTCGGTTGCGCTCGCCGAACTCGAATCGGCACGCGCCCGCGCGGGCCTGCCCCTGGCCGAACTGGACCGGCTGGAAGCCGACGCAAGCAACCGCGCGGCCGGCGGTGCTCCTGCCGACCTGGAGGCGGTACATGCCGCGCGGGTCGAGGTGGAATCGCTTGTCGATACCGAAACGAAAGTCATCGACGGGCTGCTGTCCCAGCTTCGCGGCTGAAACGTCATTGAAGCGAATCAGGCCCGCCAGCGTGACAGGTCGTCGTGATCCTGCGCGCGCGGCTCAACCCAGTGCCAGCCCGCAGCGGTCTTCTCGCGCTTCCAGAACCAGCTCTCGCTCTTGAGGTGGTCCATCACGTAATCGGCCGCGGCAAAGGCATCGCGCCGATGGCGGGCTGCCGCGCAGACGAGCACGATCGGATCGCGCGGCTTCATCACACCGCTGCGGTGGACGATCAAAAGGCCCTCCAGCGGCCAGCGGCGTTCCGCGACCCGCGCCAGTTCCTCCATCCCCGGAAGTGTCATCGGCGCATAGTGCTGGAGTTCGAGGGCTTCGACCCCGCCGCCTTCGCGGACCTGACCGAGGAACGTGACGATCCCGCCCGCAGCCGGGTGCAGCGCATTGAACGCCGCGATTTCATCCGCCGGTTCGAACGCATCCAGAGCGAGCCGGACCCTGGCCATGTCAGCCTCCGCTGACCGGCGGGAGAAATGCGAGTTCATCCCCATCGCCGAGTACAACGCCGCCCATGTCGGTCAGCAACCTGCCGTTGAGCGCCATCCGCACCTTCTCGCCCAGAAGTTCGACCGCCAAGGCCGGATCAAGCGCCGCCAGTATCCGTTCGACCGGGCCTGCCTCCACCGCGAGTTCGCCCGTCCCCGCGACGTCTTCCAGCCGCCCCATGAAGACCAGCCTCGCCATCAGCCGCCCGTCGTCGACATGTGGCGAGACACGGCTGGGACGCCGCCCGGCCTGTCGATGACGAAGGAATGGCGCTCCTGCTTTTCGCCCATCGCCCGCGCGAAGCATTCGGCAAGCGCGCCGTCAGGGTCGTCGGAACGAAGCGCCGCGCGCAGGTCCACGCGCCCCTCGCCACCAAGGCACATGTAGAGTTGCCCCGTGGCCGTCACCCGCACCCTGTTGCAGCCGTCGCAGAAGTTGCCGGTAAGCGGGGTGATGAACCCCAGCCGCCCACCGGTCTCGGCAATGTCGACATAGCGGGCCGGACCGCCGCTGCGGGCATCGCTCGCCGTCAGCGTCCACCGGCTCTCGAGATTGCGGCGCACGGCGTCGAGCGGAAGGTAGTGGTCGAAGCGATCGCCCTCGACCTCGCCCAGCGGCATTACCTCGATCAGGGTCATGTCATGTCCCTGGCCATGCGCCCACTCGACCAGTGAGGGAATCTCGTCCTCGTTGATGCCCTTGAGCGCCACGGCATTGATCTTGACCCGCAGGCCGGCCTCGCGTGCGGCGGCGATGCCTTCGAGCACCTGCGGCAGAACGTCGCGGCGGGAAAGCCTGGCGAAAGCCTCGCGGTCGAGCGTGTCGAGCGAGACGTTGATCCGCCGAAGCCCCGCCGCCGCCAGGTCCCCGGCAAACTCCGCCAGGCGGGTGCCGTTGGTGGTCATGGTCAGTTCGTCGAGCCCGTCCCCGAGCTTGCGACCCAGCGCGCGCACGAGGTCCACCATGTCGCGCCGCACCAGCGGTTCGCCGCCGGTCAGGCGGATCTTGCGCACGCCTCGCGCGATGAAATGGAGCGAGAGGCGGTGCAGTTCCTCGAGGCTCAGCACTTCGGCCTTGGGCAGGAATTCCATCCTCTCGGGCATGCAGTACGCGCAGCGCAGGTCGCAGCGATCCGTCACCGACAGGCGGAGATAGGTGATCCGGCGGGCGAACCGGTCGATCAGGGGCGCGTCGGCAGAAGGCGGGGAAGCGTTCACTTCTCCAAGTATACGAAGTCACGGGGGTAGGATTCAAGGCTCGCGCCGGCATCGACGAACAAAGTCTGCCCCGTCACCGACCTGGCCGATGCGAGGAAGTGCACCGCGTCGGCAATCTCGTCCGCGCCGGGCAAGCGCCGCAGCGGCATGATCTCTTCCAGCCGGCGCCATTGTTCGGCATCGTAGTCCGCAGTGGGCAGGATCAGGCCCGGCGCAACGCCGTTCACGCGGACCCTGGGCGCCATCGCGCGGGCCAGCGTGCGCACCGAGGCGTGAAGCGCCTGCTTGGAGATCGTGTAGCTGATCTGGTCGGGCACGGGGTTGAGCACGCGCTGGTCGAGGATGTTGACGACCGAACCGTCACGGTCACCCAGCGCCTCGGCGAAAGCGCGCGTCAACAGCAGCGGCGCGAAGAGGTTCACGCGGAAATGCTGCTCAAGCTCTTCCGGGGTGATCGTCTCTACCCGGTCGTCGTGGAACAGCGAGGCCGAGTTGACCAGCAGCTCCGGCGATCGGCCCGCGGCGCCGACGACTTCGGCCAGCAGGCGCGCCGGAAAGTCCCTGTCGTCGAGATCGCCCGATACCGGAAAGACCGTCGCCCCCAGCCATTCGAGCTGAGCCTTGAACTCGGCATCGAACGAACGGTCGTGGTGGGCGTGAAGGGCAAGGTCCCAGCCCTCGCTCGCCAGCTTGCGAGCGATCGCGCCGCCAATCCGGCGCCAGCCGCCCGTGACCAGCGCGAGCGGGCGCGTCATCAGGTCCGGCGCTCCCGCTTAAGGGTAATGCCGATTTCCTCGCCGTTCTCGCTGATGGCCAGCTTCACGATCTTCACTTCCACCCACATCACCCTGTCATCCTGCAGGAACAGCGTTTCGCAGATGTGGTCTGCCACGGCCTCGATCAGCTTGAAATGCACCCCCTTGGGCAATCCCTCGGAGGCAGCGAACTTGAGATCCATGTAGTTCTTGCTGGCGGCAAGCGGGCAATCGGGCGTGTAGCGATCCTGGTGCGTGAGCCCGACCCGCATGGTGATGCGCAGCGGCTGGGGACGACCGGTCTCTTCCGAATAGATCCCCGTAAGGACATCGGTCTCGAGATTGGCGACTTCGAGGATCAGGCTGTCGGACATGGCTGTGGTCTTTGACATTGGCGCGCGGACGAGTCCATCGCGCCCGGGGGATTTCAGTTTTTCCAGCGCGCGAAGATCGCGGTTGGCAAGTGCCTGCCGCCCTCGCCCTGCTCGCGGATGCAAAGGTCGCCATGCTCGATTGTGCCCGGCAGGTCCTTCAGGGCCTCGGCCAGCAGGCCCGCGATGGCGAGCGAGGACATCCGCACCGCATAGACCGTGAGAAACAGGAAGCGGCTGTCCGCATCGAGCAACTTCGCGCAATCGGCGACAAGGCCGGGGAGGCTTTCCTCCAGCCGCCAGATCTCGCCATCAGGACCGCGCCCGAACTTCGGCGGGTCGAGAATGATGCCATCATAGCGCCGGCCGCGACGCACTTCGCGCGCGGTGAACTTGGCGGCATCGTCGACGATCCAGCGCACCGGACGTTCGGCCATGCCGGAAAGCGCGGCGTTGCTGCGCGCCTGCGCGACCGACTTCTTCGATGCATCGACATGGGTGACCGGACCATAATCGGAGAGCGCAAGCGTGCCGACGCCGGTATAGCCGAACAGGTTGAGCGTCTGCGCATCCGGCCTGCCTTCAAGCCTCTCGCCCATCCAGTCCCACACCGGGGCCATGTCGGGAAAGAAGCCGAGGTGGCGGAACGGGGTGCACGAGGCGGTAAAGCGCACGTCGTTCCAGCCCAGTTCCCAACCGTCGCGCGGCATCGGCCGGTCGAACACCCAGCGCCCGCCGCCGTCCTCGTCCGATCCGGGCACGAATTCGCCATCGGCCCGCCAATCGGCAAGGCGCGGGCTCCACATCGCCTGAGGCTCGGGCCGCACGAAACGGTGCGGGCCATATTGCTCCAGCTTTCGGCCCTGGCCGGAATCGAGCAGGGCGAAGTCCGCCCAGCCCTGGCCGACCATCAGCTTGGGCTGGAGGTCCAGTTCAGCCATGCTTCGGAGTCGCGCGCTCGGCGACGTAGGCGGCAACCGCTTCGTAGTTGCCGGGCAGGCGGTCGCAGCGCTCTTCGCGCTCGAACAGGTCGCCCACGCGGGCGGGCAGGCCCGGGCGAACGCCGGTGGCGCGCTCGACCGCGTCGACGAACTTTGCCGGATGGGCCGTCGCCAGCGTCACGATCGGAACGCCCGCAGGGATGCCTTCGGCCGCGCGTGCCGCGTGAAGGCCAATCGCGGTGTGCGGGTCGAGCACTTCGCCCGTCGCCTCGAACGCCCAGCGCATGGCATTGGCCATGTCGCCCGCATCGGCGCGAGCGGAGCTGAACAGCGCGGCCGCCGATTCGCGCTGCGCATTCGTGAGCTGCATCGCCTTGGTCACTTCGAAATGCTTCATCTGCGCGGCAAGCGCCGATGCGTCGCGACCGCAGCCGTCGAACAGCAGGCGCTCGAAGTTCGAGGAAACCTGGATGTCCATCGATGGCGCGGCGGTCGGCGTTACGGTGCTGGCCGAATAATCGCCTGCCGAAAGCGCGCGGTGGAGGATGTCGTTGACGTTGGTGGCCACGATCAGCCGCTCGATCGGAAGGCCCATCTTCGCCGCGACGTAGCCTGCGAAGACATCCCCGAAGTTGCCGGTCGGCACCGAGAAGGCAACCTTGCGGTGCGGCGCGCCAAGCTGGAGCGCGGCGTAGAAGTAGTAGACCACCTGCGCCATCAGGCGCGCCCAGTTGATCGAGTTGACGGCGGCGATGCCGAAGCGGCCGGTCATCGCGCTGTCGTTGAACATGCGCTTCACCATCGCCTGGGCATCGTCGAAGCTGCCGTCGATGGCGATGTTGTGGACGTTGGGCGCGATGACCGTGGTCATCTGGCGGCGCTGCACATCGGATACCCGGCCATGCGGGTGGAGCATGAAGATATCGACCTTGGCGCGACCCGCCACCGCATCGATGGCGGCAGACCCGGTGTCACCCGAAGTCGCCCCGACGATGGTGATGTGCTCGTCGCCCCCATCCTCTCTCGGACGCGCAAGGAATTCCTCGAACAGCAGGCCAAGCAACTGGAGCGCGACGTCCTTGAAAGCCAGCGTCGGCCCATGGAACAGTTCGAGCACCCACTGCGTCTCGTCGAGCTGCTTGAGCGGCGTCACGGCAGCGTGCGCGAAACGGCCATAGGCTTGTTCGCACAGCTCCAGCAGGCGCTCCGGCGTCAGGCAATCGCCGACGTAGGGCTGCATGATCTTCTGCGCCAGCCTGGCATAGGGCAGCCCGGCCATCGCGGCGATCTCGTCGTGCGAGAACTGCGGCCAGCTCTCGGGCACGTAGAGCCCGCCATCCGAAGCGAGGCCTGCGAGCGTGACGCCCTGGAAATCGAGCGAGGGTGCCTGCCCCCGGGTGCTGACGTACTTCATGGGTTTGCGCGGTTAGCGGCCATGCGGGCAAAGGGCAAGGATTCTGGACCGAGGCGGATCCTCGATGCCACAAACCTCGTCATGCTGAACTTGTTTCAGCATCCATTCCTCGATCCGGCACTACGGCGAATGCCCGGCGGAATTTGGGGTGTCACCCCCGCTCGCGCCACCGCTTGCGCAGGGCGAGCGCGTAGATCACCAGCGCAACGCCCGCGAAAAAGAACCACTGCACGGCATAGGCCAGGTGGTTGTTGGGAATGTCCGACGGATCGGGCCGCGCGCTAGCCTCGAAACCCGGAACCGGAGGATCGGCAATCAGACGCGCCGTGTGGTCGACGTATGGGGCGACAAGGCCGGACACCTCGCCCCCTTTCCAGTCAGGATGCTGCGGCCCTCGCGTCCAACCGGCCTGAAGCCAGGCCAGGCGACCATCGTCCACGGGGCAGGCAACAAGGTGAACGTACCCGGCTTCGCCGCGCGCATTGCGCCCGGCTATCGAGTTCCAGTTGCCCGAAGGCGCGGCGCAGTCCAGCTTCGCCCGGTGGAACAAGGCGGATTCGACCGCCGAACCGTCAGCCGGAAAGGCAACCGGCGCGGGATTGGTCATGGCAGCGGCATAGCGCGCCAGCATCGCTTCCTTCTGCCCCAGCCGATCAAGCTGCCAGAAGCCCAGCCACACCATGATCGCCACGGCAACCAGCACCACGATCGTCGGGAGGATCGGCACGCGCCGCATCACAGGAGGCCTTCCTTTTCGAGTCGCGCCATCAGGGCCACGGCCTTGGCATAGCGCAGAGCGGCGATCACCACGGTCGGTACGACCACGCCCCAAAGGGCAATCAGCGCCCATGTCGGCAGGCGCACCAAGTCGTCGAGCTTGAGCGCCGCAAGCACCAGCAGGATCGTGACCGGCAGGACGACGAGGTACATTCCCCGCCCGCGCGGTTCATGACGTTCGAATTCCAGCCCACAGGCGGGACAACGCTCGGCCAGCGCCGCTGGCCCCGCCCACAGGCCCTTGCTGCCGCAACGTGGGCACAAACCGAAAAGGGCAGCCTGGGTAATCCCCGGCTGCCCCTTCGTGTTCTGGCTTTCGCCGTCTGGCATCAGTGGATCTTGTAGCCCCAGCCGCCCCACACGTAGATGGCGACGAACAGGAACAGCCACACCACGTCGACGAAGTGCCAGTACCATGCGGCCGCTTCGAAACCGAAGTGCTGGCGCGGGGTGAAGTGACCCTTGTAGGCGCGGATCAGGCAGACGATCAGGAAGATCGTGCCGACGATGACGTGGAAGCCGTGGAAGCCAGTCGCCATGTAGAAGGCCGAACCATAGGTGTTCGTGCCGAACGCAAACGGCGCATGGGCGTATTCGTAGGCCTGGATCATCGAGAAGATGACACCGAGGATGATGGTCGCCCACAGACCCTTCTTCAGGCCTTCACGGTCGCCGTGGATCAGGGCGTGGTGCGCCCAGGTCAGCGTCGTGCCCGAACAGAGAAGGATCAGCGTGTTGAGCAGCGGCAGGTCGAACGGGTCCATGACCGCTTCGATCGCCTTGGGCGGCCACTGGCCACCGACCGTCTCCGCGATGGTCGACGGGAACAGCGAGAAGTCGAAGAAGGCCCAGAACCAGCCGACGAAGAACATCACTTCCGAAGCGATGAACAGGATCATGCCATAGCGCTGGTGAAGCTGCACGACGGGGGTGTGATCGCCCGCATGCGCTTCCTTGATGATCTTGCCGAACCACGAGAAGAACGTGACGATCACGCCCAGCAGGCCCAGCAACATGACCGCGGTGCCCCCGGCCATCTTGTGCATGTAGAGGACGCCGCCGCTGGTCATGGTCAGCGCCGACATCGCGCCGACGAACGGCCACACGTCGGGCGGCAGGATGTGATAATCGTGGTTCTTTGCGCCGGCCATGATCGTCGAATTCCCCCAGTCAAATCTGGTCGTGATTGCATGGTCCGAAGCAGCCGCCCCGGACGCAGTTCAATTTGGGCCTTTATCGCCGCGCTTGCGCCGGGTCCAGAGGCTTTTCCATAGGTTGCACCACGGGCCTTGCCTGAGCGGCGGCCGCGCTCGCGGGCGTCTCGTTGAACGTATAGCTCAAGGTGATCTCTTCGACGTTCTTGGCCGCGGGATCGTCGAGAATCGCCGGGTCCACGTAATAGATCACCGGCATCCGCACTTCCTGCCCGGGATGCAGCTTCTGTTCGGTGAAGCAGAAGCACTGGATCTTGTTGAAATACTTGCCCGCCTGCTCGGGAGAGACGTTGAAGATCGCCGTACCGGTGATCTCGCGCCCGCTGAGATTGTGCGCCTGGTAGGTGGCGATCTTGCGCTCGCCTACCTTGAGGTCCTGCGTCACCTGTTCGGGCTTGAACTGCCACGGCATGCCCGGCGCGACGTTCGCGTCGAAGCGGACGCGGATCATCTTTGCGCCGACCTTGAGCCCGGCGACCTTCTCGGCATCGGCGCGCTGCGTCGTACCGCCATAACCGGTTACCTGGCAGAACAGGCGGTAGAGCGGGACCGAGGCATAGCCCAGGCCCAGCATGGCCAGAGCACCGCCCGCGGCAAGGATGCCGACGCGGCGGTTCTTGCGCGGATCGGGAACGACCGACGCGGCCATGTCAGTGCGCTCCGCCCGACTGCGCCGCGATCTTCACGATGGAAATCGCGAAGAACAGGATCGCGAGCGATCCCAGCACGATGCCCAGCACCTTGTTCCGCCCGCGCTGGCGGGCGCGGTACAGGTCGGTCTGCTCGGCGGTCATGTTCTCGTGGTTCTGGGGTTCCGTCATTTTACTGCCAGCCTTGTACAGTGGCGAGCCGGTCCCCCACCAGCATGCCGAAGAGAACGAAGAGATAAAGCACCGAATAGCCGAACAGCCGCTTTTCCGGCAGCATGCCGTCGTTCGGTACCGAGCGCCGCAGCCCGACCTTCACCGAAAGGGCGACGAAGACCAGGCCCAGCACGAGCGCCGACCAGCCATAGACCGCGCCTGCCCCGCCGATCCACCAGGGAACCAGCGTCAGCGGCAGAAGCAGGATCGAGTAGGCGAGGATCTGCTTGCGCGTCGACCGCTCGCCCGCGACGACCGGCATCATCGGAATGCCCACCTTGGCGTAGTCGGTCTGCACGAACAGGGCGAGTGCCCAGAAGTGCGGCGGCGTCCACATGAAGATGATCAGGAACAGCAGTACCGGCATCAGCGTGATGTCGCCGGTCACGGCCACCCACCCGATCATCGGCGGGAACGCACCCGCGCCGCCGCCGATCACGATGTTCTGCGGCGTGCGGGGCTTCAGCCAGACAGTATAGATCCAGCTATAATAGAAGATCGAGAAGGCCAGGATCACCGCCGCGAGCCAGCCCACCCCAAGGCCCATCACGAAGACCGAGCCGCCCGCAAGCGCAAAGCCGAAGTCGCGCGCGGATGTGCGGTCCATCCGGCCCGCGGGCAGCGGCCGCTGCGCCGTGCGCTTCATCCCGGCGTCGATGTCGGCTTCCCACCACTGGTTGAGCGCGGCCGCGCCGCCTGCCCCCACCGCGATGCACAGGATGGCGGTGAAGGCGATCACCGGATGAATGGTGCCCGGCGCCGCCAGAAGCCCGCACAGGCCGGTGAAGATCACCAGCGTCATCACGCGCGGCTTGGTCAGCGCAAAGAAATCGCGCCAGTCGGCGGGAAGGGCAAGGGGCTTGGCAGAATCCATGACTGGCCGCGCCTATACGCGCGCTTGAACCGGGATGGAAGCGAAAGGGGACGAGGTGTTGCAGTGCAGGATTCCCGGCAACGGTTTCACCGGAAGAGCGGGATGGCGCCTCGTCTGCCCGGCCCGGGGGCTGACACGAAAAAGGCCCCCGGGTTTCCCCGGAGGCCCATTCGTCTCAGCCCTTGGGCCGACGGTCAGGCTCAGTGTGCGTGGGCCTTGTCGTCGATCACCGGCAGTGTCTCGAACTGGTGGAACGGCGGCGGCGAGGACAGCGTCCATTCCAGCGTCGTCGCACCTTCGCCCCAGTAGTTGGCTTCCGCCTTCTTGCCGGCAAGGAATGCGTAGAGGATGTTGATGAAGAAGATCACGATCGATACCGCCATGATGGCGTAGCCGATCGAGGCCACTTCGTTCCACTTGGCATAGGCCAGCGCGTAGTCCGGATAGCGGCGCGGCATGCCCTGGATCCCGAGGAAGTGCATCGGGAAGAAGATCAGGTTCACGCCGACGAAGAAGATCCAGAACTGCAGGTGCGCAAGGAACTCCGAGTGCATGCGGCCGCTCATCTTCGGGAACCAGTAGTAGAACCCGGCGAAGAGCGCGGTAACGGCACCCAGAGACAGCACGTAGTGGAAGTGCGCGACGACGTAATAGGTGTCGTGCAGGTTGTCGTCCACGCCGCCGTTGGCCAGCACGACGCCCGTCACGCCGCCCACGGTGAAGAGGAAGATGAAGCCGATCGCCCAGACCATCGGCGACTTGAACTCGAGGCTGCCGCCCCACATCGTCGCGATCCACGAGAAGATCTTGATGCCGGTCGGCACCGCGATGACCATGGTTGCGGCGGTGAAGTACATCTTCGTGTTCACGTCGAGGCCGGTGGTGTACATGTGGTGAGCCCACACGATGAACCCGACGACGCCGATCGCGACCATGGCGTAGGCCATGCCGAGGTAGCCGAAGACCGGCTTGCGGCTGAAGGTCGAGATGATCTGGCTGATGATGCCGAAGCCCGGCAGGATCATGATGTACACTTCGGGGTGGCCGAAGAACCAGAACAGGTGCTGGTACAGAACCGGGTCACCGCCGCCGGCCGGATCGAAGAACGTCGTGCCGAAGTTGCGGTCGGTCAGCAGCATGGTGATCGCGGCGGCAAGGACCGGCAGCGACAGCAGCAGCAGGAACGCGGTAACCAGCACAGACCACACGAACAGCGGCATCTTGTGCAGGGTCATGCCCGGCGCGCGCATGTTGAAGATGGTGGTGATGAAGTTGATCGCACCCAGGATCGAACCCGCGCCCGCAAGGTGCAGCGAGAAGATCGCGAAGTCGACGGCCGGACCGACCGAGCCCGAAGTGGAGAGCGGCGCGTAGACCGTCCACCCGGTGCCGGCGCCCTGCCCGGTGCCGCCCGGCACGAAGGCCGAGAACATCAGCGAGCAGAAGCCGACGAAGGTCAGCCAGAACGAGACGTTGTTCATGCGCGGGAACGCCATGTCCGGCGCGCCGATCATGATCGGAACGAACCAGTTGCCGAAGCCGCCGATGATCGCGGGCATGACCATGAAGAACACCATGATCAGGCCGTGCGCGGTGATCAGCACGTTCCACAGGTGGAGCTGCTGGTCGAAGCTCGGGTTCTTCTCGCCGAGGAATTCGGCGAACATGCCCAGGTACTGGATGCCCGGCTGTGCGAGTTCGGCACGCATCATGCCCGAAACCGCGCCGCCGATGACCCCCGCGAAGATCGCGAAGATCAGGTACATCGTACCGATGTCCTTGTGGTTGGTGGACATGAACCACCGGGCGAAGAAGCCCGGATGATCATGGTCGTGGTCGTGCGCATCGTGATGCGCATCGAAGCCTTCGTTAGCTGGTATGGTGGCCATCTCGGTCAAACCTTGTCGATGAATTCGTCAGGCGGCAGGCGCTGCGGAAGCGTCGGCGGCCGGGGCTTCGGCGGGAGCTGCGGCTGCCGCAGGAACGGCAGCGGGAGCAGCTTCGGCAACCGGGCCGACGGTGCCGCCGGGCTGGGTCTTCACCCATGCCTCGAACTTGGCGCGCGGCAGGGCCTCGACCGCGATCGGCATGTAGCCGTGGCGGGCGCCGCACAGTTCGGAGCACTGGCCGTAATAGAGACCCGGCTCCTTGATGAAGAGCACCTTCTCGTTGATCCGGCCCGGAACGGCGTCCAGCTTGAACCACAGCGAAGGCACGGCGAACGAGTGGATCACGTCCGAACCGATGGTCTGGATGCGGATCGGCTCGCCCGCGGGAACGACCATGCGGTTGTCGACCGCAAGATGGCCGGGCTCGCCGCGCTTCAGGGCTTCTTCCTCGGGCAGCATGTTCGAAATGACTTCGAAGCCGCCGTTGTCGGGATAGGTGTAACCCCAGTACCACTGGTAGCCGGTGACCTTGACGGTCAGCGCGCCCTTCGGCGCCGGCTCGTACTGGTGGGCCAGAAGGCGGATCGACGGAACCGCGATGACCACCAGGATAAGCACCGGGATCAGCGTCCAGATAACTTCGATCAGCGTGTTGTGGCTGGTCTTCGACGCGACCGGGTTGGCGGCGCGGCGGAACTTCGCCATCACCACCAGCAGCAGGATCAGCACCAGCAGCGTGATCGCGACGATGACCGGCATCAGCACGTAGTCGTGCATCCACAGGCCCTGATCGCCGATGGGCGAATACTGGTCCTGGAAGGTCCAGCCCCCGTCAACCGGCTGACCCTTGCCGGGCGTCGGCTTCATGGGAACATAGGAACCCTTGTCGGCGGTATCGGCAGCAGCAGCGGCCGCAGCCGGAGCAGCGGCAGCCGATTCGCTGGCGGCAGCAGCCGGAGCAGCGACCGGCGCGGCGGGGGTGGCGGCGATCGCCTGGGTCCCGAACGCCAGTGCGGCAGCAACGCCGAGGGTCCGGATGGCTTTGCCCGTGGCGCGGGCGGTATCGGCAAGACTCATCGTCGAAGTTTCCGCTTTTCCCTGTTTGCGCGCGTTTTGCGCTGCATCAAGGAGGCGCATGCGCACCCCCTCTAAGTCCCTCGATTGCAGCGGCCTATACGCGCGGTTGACACAAGCCTCAAGCGGCTCGGCGCATATTTTTCACGGGTCGCGCACGCCCGTTCGGGCAGGCAATGCGTACCTATGCGCATGCCTGTCGGCACCCTCGGTCGAAATCCCTTGCCCCTCGTGCGCGCAAGCGTCATTTGGGCGCTCGTTTTTCCGCCGTTAGGTGTCAGATGCTCGAAGACGAGATCCTTTCCGAATTCCGCGCCAGCCAGGCTCTTCTGGAAGGCCACTTCCTGCTCTCGTCCGGGCGGCACAGCGCGCATTACCTGCAATGCGCGCGCGTGCTGATGGACCCGATGCGCGCCTCGCGCCTCGCCGCGGCCACCGCAGCGAAGATCCCGCGTGACCTGCGCCATCAGATCCAGAAGGTCGTGTCGCCCGCGATGGGCGGCGTGATCATCGGCCACGAAATGGGCCGCGCGCTCGGCGTGGAGGCAATGTTCGTCGAACGCCCGACCGGTACCTTCGAACTTCGCCGGGGCTTTGCGCTCAATCCGGGCGAGAAGGTCCTGATGGTCGAGGACGTGGTCACCACCGGCCTTTCCAGCCGCGAGGCGATCAAGGCCATCGAGCAGGCCGGCGGCGAAGTCATCGCGGCTGCGGCCCTGGTCGACCGCTCGGCCGGCGCGGTCGATCTCGGCGTACCCTTCTTTCCGCTGGTGGCCCTGAACTTCCCGACCTACGCGCCTGACGAGCTTCCGCCCGAACTCGCGGCGACCGAAGCCGTGAAGCCCGGCAGCCGGGCCAAGCCGTGAACAGCGCCCTGACCTCGGGACGCCTCCGCCTCGGCGTCAACATCGACCACGTCGCCACCATCCGCAACGCGCGCGGCGGCGACCATCCCGATCCCGTGCGCGCGGCAGAGATCGTCGCGGCGGTCGGCGGCGACGGGATCACCGCGCACCTGCGCGAGGATCGCCGCCACATCCGCGACGAGGACCTCGCCCGAATCCAGGCGGCAACCAGCCTGCCGCTCAATCTCGAAATGGCCGCGACCGACGAGATGCTCGAGATCGCGCTGCGCCACAAGCCGCACGCCGCCTGCATCGTCCCCGAACGGCGCGAGGAACGCACGACCGAAGGCGGGCTCGACGCCGCCGGCCAGCACAACCGCCTGGCCCCGATCGTCGCGCGTCTTTCGGATGCCGGCATCCGCGTCAGCCTGTTCATCGCCCCCGAGCCGCGGCAGATCGAAGCCGCGATGAAGCTCGGCGCGCCGGTGGTGGAACTGCACACGGGCGAATATGCCCATGCCGAAGGCGATGCCCGCGCCGTGGAACTCAGGCGCATCGCCGACATGGCCGCGCTTGCCGCGCGCAACGGCATCGAACCGCACGCCGGCCACGGCCTCACCTACGAGAACGTGCAGCCCATCGCCGCGATTCCACAGCTCGCGGAACTCAACATCGGCCACTACCTGATCGGCGAGGCGATCTTCGTCGGGCTCGATACGGCGGTGCGCCGGATGCGCGATCTCATGGACGAAGCGCGGTGATCATCGGCATGGGCTCGGACCTGTGCAACATCGAGCGGATCAGCAATTCGCTCGAAAGGTTCGGCGAACGCTTCGTCAACCGGGTCTTCACCGATACCGAAAAGGCCAAGGCCGAGCGCCGTCCCTTCACCCGCGCCGGAACCCTGGCCAAGCGCTTCGCCGCGAAGGAAGCCTTTTCCAAGGCCGTCGGCACCGGGTTCAAGGCGGGCGTGTTCATGAAGGACATCGGCGTCGTCAACGCCCGCTCGGGCGCACCCACGCTTGCCCTGACCGGCGGGGCCGCCGCGCGCCTCGCCGCGATCACGCCTGAAGGCCACGAGGCCGTGGTCCACCTGACGCTCACCGACGATCACCCCTGGGCGCAGGCTTTCGTCGTGATCGAGGCCCGCCCGCTTCCCGGAAGCACCCCAGCTTGAACAACCAGATTTCCCGGCCGCCGGAACCCCTTTCCCCGCCCCCTCCACCGCCACACAGCGTCGACTGGTGGTCGGAAATTCGCGGCCTCGTCGCCATGCTGCTGGCCGTGGTGCTGTTCCACAGCCTCGTCGCCAAGCCGTTCTACATTCCGTCGATCTCGATGATGCCGAACCTCCTCGTGGGGGACAGGCTGGTCGTGTCGAAGTATCCCTACGGCTGGTCGTGGGTCTCGGCATCGTTCCACGTCCTGCCGCGCGGCGAGCGGCGGATTCTGCCACAGACGCCCGAATACGGCGACGTCGTGATCGCCGTCCCGCCCGACCGCGACGAGGACTACATCAAGCGCGTCGTTGCCCTGCCGGGCGACCGCATCACCGTGATCCACGGCCAGATCATCCTCAACGGCAAGCTCGTGCCCCAGCAGGCCGTGCCGCCCGTGCGGATCCCCGCCGATCCGAACCTCTCGTGCGACGGCGCTCCGTGCTACGACATGTTCGAGCGCTATCGCACCCGCCTCGCAGACGGCCGCGAGATCTACGAGCTTCCCGCCTTCCGCGAGACCCTGCCCAACGGCGCGAGCTACCTGATCATCGACCACATGGACCAGATGCTCGACAACTATCCCGAAACGGTGGTTCCGCCGGGGCACGTCTTCCTGATGGGCGACAACCGCGATCATTCGGCCGACAGCCGTGCCCCGATCGAGGAAAAGGGCCTGGGCGGGCCGGTGCCGCTCGCCAATGTCGGCGGCCGCGCGGAATTCGTGACCTTCTCGCTCGACGGCAGCGAAACGCTCAACCCGCTGACGTGGCTCTCCGCCTTGCGCGACGGCCGCGCCTGGACCAGACTGCGCCCCGAAATCCGCCGCCAGCCCTTGCCGGCGGGTGAAGGGGAGCCCTGATCCGCATGGATGACATTGCCCCGGCGCGTCCCGCCGGCCCTACCGACATCAGCGACGACCTGGTCCGCCGCGAAGCCAAGAAGGCGGCGGTGTGGCTTGGCGTTGCCGCCCTCTTCGCGCTCGCCGTGCTGCTCGCACAGCCGATCATGGTCATCATCGGCGGCATCGTCTTTGCCGCGATGATCGACGGCGGCCAGCGCCTGATCGCGCGCGTCGCGCCGTTCCTGCCGCGCTGGCTCCGCATCACGCTCGTACTGCTGGGCGCGCTCGGCTTCCTCGTCTGGCTTGTCACTTTCGCGGGCGGGCAGATCGCCGCGCAGGCCGCCGAATTTCCGGCGGTGATCCAGACCCAGCTCGAACGCCTCGCCCTCTGGGCGCAGAGCCATGGCATCACCATGCAGAACCTCGACCTGCAGGCCATCGCCAGCCAGGTCCTGGGCAGCGTGGGCCAGGTCACGCGCGCGCTCGGCGGCATCTTCGGCGGCTTCACCACCGCGTTCCTGATATTCATCCTCGCGATCTACTTCGTGCTGGAACCCGATCTCTACCGCCGGGGCGTTGCCTGGATGCTGCCCGAACGCAGCCGCGCCCATTTCGAAGGCACTGCCGTCCGCATGGGCAAGTCTCTGCGCATGCTGCTGTTCGGCAGGCTCATCGGCATGGCGGTCGAAGGCTTTGCGACCTGGGGCCTGCTAGCCTGGTGGGGTGTGCCGATGGCGGCCCTGCTCGGCCTCCTGACCGGCCTCCTGGCTTTCCTGCCCAACATCGGGGCGCCGATCTCCGGTGCCTTGATGATCATGGTCGGTTTTTCGGGCGGGACCGAGATGGGCCTGTTCTGCATCGCGGTCTACGTCATCGTCCAGACGGTCGATGGCAACATCATCGTACCGATGGTCGCCAAGCGCACGGCGGACCTCGCCCCGGCGCTCGTGCTGGGCGCGCAGCTCATGTTCGGCCTGCTGTTCGGCATTCTCGGCCTGATGCTCGCCGATCCGATCATCGCCATGCTCAAGATCGCGCTCGAACGGCAGGCAGAGCGCAACGACGCCAATCGCGTCGCCGACCAGGGATAGCCCATGGCCCGCAAGTTCCTTTACCTAATCGCCGTGCTCGCCGTCATCGTCATCGCGGCCATGTTCGCCCTGCGTATCTGGTCGAACGAGCTCACGCGCTTCGCCTTCGTCCCGCGCGCCGCGTTCGAGCGCCTCGACCCTCCGGCGGCGGGGGCCTATCTCAGCCGCGACATGTGGATCTCGCGGCCCGATTTCGGCACCGGCGATCCCGCGCAATGGGCTCCCGCCGGCGTGCGTCGCGGCGAAGGACGCGCTGCCGTGTTCTTCGTCCACCCGACCAGCTACCTCGCCCGCGAACACTGGAACGGGCCGCTGGACGATACCGACGCCCGCCGCCGCGCGGGGTACTTCGTGCAAGGCATGGCCAGCGCGTTCAACGGACAGGCGCAAGTCTGGGCGCCGCGCTATCGCCAGGCCGCGTTCGGCGCGTTCCTGACCGACAAGCCCGAAGGCCAGCAGGCGCTCGACACCGCCTACGTCGACGTGCTGCGCGCCTTCGACGCGTTCCTCGCCGCCATTCCGGCGGATACGCCGATCGTCCTTGCCGGCCACAGCCAGGGCGCGCTCCACCTCATGCAGCTGCTGAAGGATCGCGTCGCGGGCAAGCCGCTCGCCCGCCGGATCGTCGCCGCCTATCCCATCGGCTGGCCGATCTCTATCCAGCACGATCTGCCCGCGATGGGCCTGCCGGCCTGCGCCGCACCCGACCAGCAGGGCTGCATCGTGAGCTGGTCCAGCTTTGCCGAGCCAGCCGATCCGACGCTCGTCCTTGAAGCCTATCGCGCCCGCCCCGCCCTCGACGGCAAGGCCAAGGGCACCGAGCCTGTTCTCTGCACGAACCCCCTCACCGGCCGCACCGGCGGCAGCGCGCCCGCATCCGCCAACCTCGGCACACTTCACCCAGCCGATGAACTCGACGGCGGCGAGATCATCCGTCAGGCCGTGCCGGCACGATGCGACGAGGCCACCGGCCTGCTGATGATCGGCAGCCCACCCGACCTCGGCCCCTTCGTGCTGCCGGGCAACAACTACCACGTCTACGACATCCCGCTGTTCTGGACGAACCTGCGCGAAGACGTCGCGCGGCGGGTCAGGGCGTGGAGCGCGGCCGCGCGGTGATCACCCAGTCCGCCCTCGAGATGCGCGATGCCCTGGCCGAAGGCGGCAGCCTGATCGGCCTCGACACCGGCACGAAGACCATCGGCGTCGCCCTGTGCGACCGCGAATGGCGCTTCGCTACGGCCGGAACCACCATCCGCCGCACCAAGTTTGCCGCCGACAAGGCCCAGATCCGCGCCATTGTCGCCGAGCGCGGCGTCAAGGGAATCGTCATCGGCCTGCCGCTCAACATGGACGGCTCCGAAAGCCCCCGCTCGCAGGGGGCCCGGGCCATGGCGCGCAATCTCGAGGATCTCGGCCTGCCGATCCTCTTGTGGGACGAACGCTGGACGACCCAGGCTGCCGAACGCGCGATGATCGAACAGGACTTCAGCCGGGCGAAGCGGGCCGAGCGAATCGATTCGCACGCCGCCGCGCTGATCCTCCAGGGCGCCATCGACGCGCTGGCCGGAAGCGCATTTTAACCATGCACTTAATGCGCTTGTAATCCCTGCCGTGCTGCGGCAGGGATTCCTCCATGGATAGCAACCCGGAAAGCACCGGAGGCCGCCCGGCCATCCCGCCCGGCATGGATTTCGATCCGTCGCGCTTCGGCTCGTTCATGATGCGCCACGGGCACACCGGCTTCATCGGCATGCAGTATCGCGACCACGGCGATAACTGGATCGAACTCGCCCTTCCCTGGCGCGAAGACCTCGTCGGCGATCCGGAAACGGGCGTCCTCGCCTCAGGCCCGATCATCAGCCTGCTCGACAATGCCACCTCGATGTCGGTCTGGGCCCTGCGCGGCGGATTCCGCCCCCAGGTCACGCTCGACCTTCGCGTCGATTATGTGCGCGCGGCAACGCCGGGCAAGACCATCGTCGCCTGGGCAGAATGCTACCAGCTCAAGCGCTCGATGGCGTTCGTGCGCGGCATCGCCCACGATGGCGACATTTCCGATCCGGTTGCCCACGCCGCCGGCATCTTCATCCAGGTCGACGCCGACGGCTGGTCCCGCGATTCCGGAGCCAAGGCATGACCGCGCCCACGATACTCACCGACCGCCTCCCGCCCTATGCCCGCGCGATGGGCATGCGGATCGAAGGCCTGCTCGACGGTGCGCCGCTGCTCGCGATGGACTTTTCCGACCGCGCGATGGGCCGCCCCGGCTACCTGCACGGCGGCGCGATCGCCGGAATGCTCGAAATCGCCGCGATCATGGCGCTTCACGCCGATCTCGGCGCGGAAGACGCCAGCGTGCGGATCAAGCCGGTCAACATCTCGGTCGAATACCTGCGCGGCGGCATCACCGTTGAAACCTTCGCCCGAGGCGAAGTGATCCGCGCTGGCCGCCGCATCGCCAACGTCCGCGCCGAAGCCTGGCAGGCCGACCGCGACAAGCCCTTGGCCAGTTGCTGGATGAACTTCCTCATCAAGCCCAAGGGCTGATGCGGCCGGGCGGTCAGTCCTCGACCACCTTCATCAAACGGCGCTCCAGCGGCGAAAGCACGCCGGCCAGGTCCTGCCCGCGCTTCAGCACCTGCCCTGCCTCGCCGAACAGCGCCCACATGCCCTGTTTGCCTCGCAGCGCGGGACGCTTCTCGATCCGCGCCGTCGGCCGCTCGGCAGTGCGCTTGAACGCCGCGAACACGGCCGCGTCCCTGCCGAAATCCATCGCATAGTCGCGCCACAACCCCGCCGCGACCATCCGCCCGTAGAGGTCGAGGATGCGCAACAGCTCAAGCCGGTCGAAACCGACCTGCTGCGCTGCTGGGACATGCGGAAAGGGCAGGATCGTGCCGGACTTCCCGGCGTCGGGACCGGTCGCGCTCAGCTGCGCGTCCTCCGCGCCCGGCTTGGCGTCGGCGCGGGCGTCAGGTCGTCACCCCCGTCGCGCGCCGCCATCAGCGCGGCCACCTGGGCCTTGAGCGCGGCAACTTCCGCCTCGAGATCGTCGACCCGCGTTCCGCCATTGGGCTCGCACGGCTCCTTGCAGGGCGTGCCATAGGGAATGAACTGCTTGAGCCAGGTCTCGGCCGGGACCAGCGTCGAACGCGCCTTGAGGCCAATCATCGTCGCGCCTTCCGGCACGTCGTCGGTCACCACCGCATTCGCGCCGACGCGTGCACGGGCGCCCACGGTGATCGGCCCCAGGATCTGCGCGCCGGACCCGATGATGGCCTCGTCGCACAAGGTAGGGTGGCGCTTGCCCGGAATGCCGTTGGTCGGATTGGTCCCGCCCAGCGTCACGCACTGGTAGATCGTCACGTTGTCGCCGATCTCGGCGGTCTCGCCGATCACGGTAAAGCCATGCTCGATGAACAGGTGCTTCCCGATCTTCGCGCCCGGATGGATGTCGATGGCGGTCAGGAAACGCGAGAAGTGATTGATCGCGCGGGCAAGGAAATACAGCTCCGCCTCGAACAGCCAGTGCGCCACGCGGTGGAACCCGACGGCCCACAGCCCCGGGTAGAGCAGGATTTCCCAACGCGATCGCGGCGCGGGATCGCGCGAGCGGATCGAGTCCAGATAGGCGATCAGGCCGTTGAACATGCCCCTGATTCTCTCTCTAAAGCCGTCTCAAAGCAAGCGCGGCTGGAATGCCCCGGTCCGCTCCGCGATCGCGTCGCGTACCAGGGATATGGTGACGGGTGATTTACGCTCAAGAGACAGACGGTCAAGAGTTTCAATAAGCAACTCGATTCCGGCGTGACTGCGTTCCACCCTGGGCAACAGATACGCAAGCACCGCGTCCCCGATGACGAGCCCTCGCCGCATGGAATGTTCCATGATCAGGCCCGCGATCAGTTCGTCGTCGGGCGGGCCGATCTCGATCAGCAGCGCCGCGCCAAGCCGCGATGCCAGGTCGGGCAGCGCGATCTTCCATTGCCCCGGCGCCCGGTCGCAGACCAGCAGAAGCGGTCGCCCCTCCGCCTGGGCGCGGTTCCAGCGGTGGAACACCTCGTCCTCCGGCAGCGAATCGGCCCCGTCCACCACGTCGCCTGCCCCGCTTTCGGCAAACCAGCGCGCCAGCAGGCTCTTGCCCGAACGCGGCGGCCCGGCAAGGATCGCCGTCCGGAACGGCCAGCTATCGGCCGATTGCAGGGCGTTGATCGCAGGCACCAGCGACGGGCCCATGATCACGGTCTCCGAACCGCGCGCGGTCACCAGCGGAAGGGCGATCTGCGAAGACATGACAGAAATTATACGCTCAGTTTCGCAAAGAGTTTACTTGCGAATCGAAAGAGCGCCCGCGCCCACCGTCACGCGCCAACCCTGTGCGCGCAGCGCCGCCGCGAGCGCGTCGATGTCGCCGGCAAAGGTCACGCGCATGACCGATGTCCCGCCGATCGCGATGGAACTGGACACTGCGCTGCGCACGCCGGAAACCCCGCGCACCGCCGCCATCCCGGCATCGACCGCGGCGCCATCGGGCGTCGCGAACTGGATCGTCAGCGTCGTTGCGGCGGCCGAGGCCGAGGCGCTCGCCGCAGCGGTCGGCGCAGCGTCCGGCCCTGCGGTCTGCGCGACGACCGGCCTTGGCCCTTCCGCCGCAATGATCTGCTCGATCAGCTTCGGATCGACTTCGGGCGCCATGTTCAGCGTCGGATCGGGCCGCAGCGTTCCTGCGACCAGTGCCTGGGTATAGATGCCGTCGATCCGCCCGATGGCGTCTTCCAGCATCTTCGGCACTTCGGCCTCGCTCTTCGCGGTGAGCGTGAAGCTGCCGAGAAAGCGATTGTCCGGGCCATAGCGCGCGCTGAAAGTCCCCGTTACCGGCCCACCGGGATAGGACCGCTCAAGCCGTGCGATCGGCATGATCACGTCGGCCGCGCCGAACTCGTCGAGAATCAGGCGCCACCAGTTGCGGCTGCGCCGGTCGAGCTGCCCTGCGGTCAGCAGCAGCGAATCCGAACCCGCGCCTGCGGGCCGGACATAGTCGATGGCGCTGTTGCCGGTGCGATACTCCGCCCAGGCCTTCTGCCAGGGGGTGCGCGTCTCGAACACCGTCGCCACGCCGCCCTGGTACAGCACCGGGATGACCAGCAGCGGCGCCGAGCGCGCCTTGACGCCTGTCATGCCCAGCCGCTCGCCGGTGCGGGCGCGGTCGAAGATCACGCCCAGCCGCGCGATGTAGCGGCGCGGCCCGATCTGCTCGTGCTCGACCACCACGGCCGAAACCATCGATTCGATGGTCGCATCGTCCAGCCCCGGCGCGGCCCCGCCGCTGCCGTTGGTCGACCACAGCTTTTCCCACGCCTTGCGCTGCGCCTCGCGCCAGCCCTTGCTGCGCGCGTCCTCGGCATTGTCGCCGCCGACGTTGACCTCGATCCCGCGCACTTCATAGTCGCCGTTGCTGGCGATCGGCGGAATCCCGCGATCTCCCTCGATCTGCGCGACAAGCGCGGCTCCGCCAAGGCCCGCGACCAGGGCGAGCCCGATCATCAGGGCCTTGCGGTTCTTGGCGTTTTCGAATGGCAGGCGCAGGGCGACCAAGGGAACTCCGAAATTCAGAATGGGCCGCGACACTGGCCATGCTAGCATCCGGAATTCGAATTTTCGGACCGGACAATCCCGCTTTTGCCCAAAGGCAAGTGGAAATCCAAGCGAGAAAGCGCTAGGCGCGCTCGCCATGAGCGACGAGCAGAACAAGCCAGAGAGCTACAGCTACGCCAAAGCCGGCGTGAACATTGCTGCGGGCAACGCATTGGTGAAGGCCATAGGCCCCCTTGCGAAGTCCACCGCCCGCCCCGGCGCGGACGCGGAACTCGGCGGCTTTGGCGGCTTCTTCGATCTCAAGGCCGCTGGCTACAACGACCCTCTGCTGGTCGCCGGCAACGACGGCGTGGGCACCAAGGTCAAGCTCGCCATCGACCATGACCGGCACGACCAGATCGGCATCGATCTTGTCGCGATGTGCGTCAACGACCTCATCGTCCAGGGCGCGGAGCCCCTGTTCTTCCTCGACTATTTCGCCACCGGACGTCTCGATAACGGCGTTGCCGAACGTGTCGTCGCGGGCATCGCCGATGGCTGCAAGCTGGCCGGTTGCGCCCTCATCGGCGGCGAGACCGCCGAAATGCCCGGCATGTATGCCGACGGCGACTACGACCTTGCCGGCTTCTGCGTCGGTGCGGTCGAACGGGGCGAGCAACTGACCGGAGACCGCGTGGCCGAAGGCGACGTGCTGCTCGGCCTCGCTTCCTCGGGCGTCCATTCCAACGGCTATTCCCTCGTCCGCCGCCTTGCCGCCGACAAGGGCTGGAAGCTCGATCGCCCGGCCCTGTTCGACAACGAGCGCCTGTTGATCGATTACCTGATCGAACCGACCCGCATCTATGTGAAGAGCCTGCTGCCCTTCATCCGCAGCGGCCGGATCAACGCGCTGGCCCACATCACCGGCGGCGGCCTGCTTGAGAACGTCCCGCGCGTCCTGCCGCGTGGCCTCCACGCCCGGATCGACGCCGACAGCTGGGAACAAAGCCGCCTGATGGCCTTCCTCCAGGCCCAGGGCAACATCGAGCCCGAGGAAATGGCCCGCACCTTCAACTGCGGCATCGGCATGATCCTCGCGGTCAATCCGGCACAGGCGGATGCGCTTGCCGCAGACCTCGCCGCCGCCGGCGAGACGGTCTACCGCGTCGGCACCATCGTGAAGGGCGAAAAGGGCTGCACCGTCACCGGAAGCGCCGAGACCTGGTCCGCCCGCTCGGCCTGGGAAGCCACCCACATTGGCTGAACGCACGCCCGTCGCGGTCTTCATCTCCGGCAGCGGCACCAACATGGCCGCGCTGCTCTATGCCTCGCGCATGGCGGGCTGCCCCTACGAGATCGCGCTCGTCCTCTCGAACAATCCCGATGCTTCCGGGCTCAGGTTGGCCCAGGCCGAAAGCGTTCCCACCTTCTGCCTGCCCCACAAGGGCATTCCCCGCGCCGAGCATGACGCCCTGATGGAAGCCGAAGTGCTCAAGTCGGGCGCGCAGCTCATCGCGCTCGCCGGCTACATGCGCATCCTCAGCGCGGAATTCGTCGCGCGCTGGGAAGGGCGAATGCTCAACATCCACCCTTCGCTCCTGCCGAAGTACAAGGGCCTGCACACCCACGACCGCGCGATCGAGGCCGGCGACACCCACGGCGGCTGCACGGTCCACCTGGTGACGGCGGAACTCGACGACGGCCCGATCCTCGGCCAGCTTCCCGTCGCCATTCTCCCCGGCGACACCGGCGAAACCCTTGCCGCCCGCGTGCTCTTTGCCGAACACCAGCTCTATTCGCGGGTGCTCTCGACCTTCGCCATCCAGCACCAGACGAGCGTCTGACACCATGCTCACGACCATCCGCCGGATTTACGCACACACCGCTCTGCAATCGTTTGTTGAAGCAAGCGGCGGCCTCTTCGTCGTCGGCTTTCTGGTGCGACAGGGCCTGTCCCCGGCGCTAGCCCTCGCCAGCTTCGCGCTGATCCTGCTTTCCCGCTTTGCCCTGCGCGCGGCGGTCCTGCCCATCGCCCACGCGCACGGTCTGCGCACGGTGCTTCTGCTAGGCGTCGCGATCCGTGCAGTTTCCTACGTCATGCTGCCTTTCGTCGGCGGCATCGGGGCGATGCTGGTCGCCTGGATCCTCGTCTCGGGGCTGGGCAGCGTGCTCTACTGGACCGGGTATCACGCCTATGTCTCGGCCGCGCAGGACAATGCCGCGATGGGGCGGCAGGTCAGCATCCAGCAGGCCACGACGGCCACCGTCGGCATCGTCGCGCCGGTGGCGGGCGGCTTTCTGATCGAGGGCGCTGGCCCCTTCGCCAGCTTCGCGATCATCGCGGCAATTCAATTGCTTGCCGGCCTGCCCTTCCTCGGCGCGCCCAACCCCGAGATCGCCCCCGGAAGCCGCGCCGATCCCGACATCGTCCGCTTCGGCCGACGCCTCTACTTCGCGGAAGGGCTGCAGGCGGGCTGCGGCGTGGTCGTGTGGAACCTCGCGCTCTTCGTAACGCTCGGACAAAGCTTCGAAAGCTTCGGCGGCGCACTTGCCCTCGCAGGGCTTGGCGCGGCGGCCGGAAGCCTGATCATCGGGCGCCTGATCGACGGCGGACGCGGCACCCAGTCGCTCGCGCTGGCCTATGGCCTCGGCGCGACAGTCACGCTCATCAAGGCGATGGCCTGGGCCTCCCCCCTCCCCGCGCTCGTCGCCACGGCGCTCGGCGCGCTGGTCACGCCGATGCTGGCGACGGCCATGCTCTCGCCGCTCTATGCGATGGCGCAGCGCTCGCAGTGCACCTTGCGGTTCAACATGGCGACGGAAGGGGGGTGGGACCTTGGCTGTTCGGCCGCCGCGCTGGTCGCCGCCGCCATTCTCGGCATGGGGCACGGCTATACCGCGCCGATCCTGCTCGGGCTTGCCGCGCTGGGTGCGATTTCCTGGGGCCTCGTGCAATGGTACAGGCAGCCCGTGATGGCCTAGGTGCCGTCAGGTGCGTTTAGGTGCCGTTCGGGTCACGCCGTCAGATTTCGCTCGCGGCGACCTGCGGACGGCTTTCCCGCGTGCCGCGATAGCGCACCGAAGGATCATTGGCGTCGCCCGCGATGACGACGAAATCGTCATGCACTTCAAGCAGTTGCCCGACGAACGGCATGTCCTCGAACATCGGGTTCCCGGTGATCCGATAGCTTACCGTATCGCCCACCTTGAACGTCGCCGCGTCGAAATTGAACGCGAAGGGACAATCGTCCCCTCCTCCACCCATGCCCTGCATCCGAATCTCCTTTTAAGTGCACGCTTAACAAAAAGGGCCGCCGGAGTGAACCGGCGGCCCGATGAGGTTCCCCTTGCAGGGTGGATCAGAATTCGTAGCCGAGCGTCACGCCATAAGTGCGCGGCGGCATCAGCGTACCGCCGATGGTGCGGCTGGTCGCCACGGCATAGCTGCCCGCCCAGACCAGCTTGTCGGTGAGGTTGCGGACCCACAGGTTGACCGAGGTGCGGTCGTCCGAGTGGCGGTACTTCACGTTGGCATCGACCATCGCATAGCTGTCGGCGGCCATGCGGTCGTCGTTGAACTCGGTGTGGTACTGCTTGGAACGGTAGGAAACGTTCGCCCCCAGCGTCACGCTGGCGCCGCTGTTCAGCGGGACCTGGTAGGTGGGGTTGAAGTTGAACGTCCACTTCGGGCTCATGCGGGTGTAGTTGCCCGACAGGTCCTCGTCGGGCAGCGACGAGCCGCCGGGGCCGAAGAGCGCCGCGTTCAGCGGGTTCTTCGAGAAGAACTTGGTGAACTTCGAATTGAGGTAGGCGGCCGAGGCATCGAGCGAGAGGCCCTGGACCGGACGCCAGCGCAGTTCGAATTCCGCACCGTAGGCGCGCGATTCCGCCGCGTTTTCAAGCGCGCTGGCAAAGAACGGCGGGTTCGGGATCGGGAAGGTGCGCTGGAACTGGCCGTTCTTCAGCTTGTGGTAGAACACCGCCAGGTTGGCCTGCATCGAGCCCGCGCTGTACTTCACGCCGCCTTCGAAGGCCTCGACCTTTTCAGGGTTCACGAAGGGCGTCGTCGCGGTTGCCGAACGACGCGAGCCGATCTCGGCGGTGCCCGACTTGAAGCCGCGCGACCAGTTGAAATAGGCCATCACGTCGTCGTTCGGGCGGAACTCGAAACCGGCGGACGGCGAGAAGTCGGTCCAGGTCTTCGAGGTGTTCCACTGCAGCGGATCGAGCACGAAGCCGGTTGCTGCGGTGCCTATGCCGCTGTTGTTGTTGATGTGGCGCTTTTCCCACGAATAGCGGCCGCCCAGCTTGATCGAGAACTGATCGCTCAGGTCGTAGGTGACGTTGGCGAAAGCCGCCCAGGTCTCGACGTCGAGCTTGCCGTCGAACTGCACGCGATAGGGATCGGTGTTGGTCAGAACGTCGTAGCCGATGTGGTTCTCGACGCGGATCTTCTCCTTGAGATAGAACGCGGCGACCACGGCGTGGAGCTTGTCGGTCTCGACATTGGCCTGGAGTTCCTGGCTGAACTGGTGCTGGAACACGGGCTGCCAGTGGTTCGCGCTGGTGCGCACCGAAGTGGTCTCGGCCAGCGGGTAACCACGGTACGACGACATGTCGAAGTCATGGAAGAAGATCGCGCGGAAATTGCGATAGGTCGTCAGCGACTTGAGCGAGACGGCATCCGACGCGTCATAATCGACGATCCCGGTAAAGGCGTACTGCTTGCGGTCGTTGATCGGGTCGAAGTTGGTATTGAGGTTGCGCACGTTCTTCGCGAACGAGGCCTGCGAGCCGTCGGCGTTGGTGCGCTGGCCGAGCGCGGTCAGGCTGGCCGTGCTGGTGCCGGGGAAGGAAACCTCGCGGAACTTCACCGCCAGCGAGCGGTCGTCCTCGGTGTGCAGTTCGCCGGTCAGCAGGATCGAGAGCTTGTCGGTGGGCAGGAACTGCAGGTGGCCGCGCACCGACCACTGGTTGGCGTTGTCGATCTCGTTGCCGGTGTATTCGTTGATGCCATAGCCGTCGCGGTGGATGCGCTGCACGGCAAGGCGGGCGCGCACGCCCTCGGCGATCGGGCCGCCGATGGCCGCGTCGGTCTGGATCAGCAGCGCGTCGCCGCCGATGGTCTGGCGGACATAACCGTCAAGCGTGTCGGTGGGCTTGGCGGTGATGAGGTTGACCGCGCCGCCCGTCGCGTTGCGACCGTAAAGCGTGCCCTGCGGCCCGCGCAGCACTTCGACGCGCTCGAGGTCGAACATCGAACCGAGCTGCGCCTGGGCAAGGCTGACGACCACGCCGTCGACGTGCAGCGCGACCGACGGATCGACGCCCGGCAGCGAGCTGGACAGGCCGATGCCGCGGATGAACAGCTTGGCGAAGTTGAAGTCGTTGCCGAAGCTGATCGAGGGCACCAGCGTCTGCAGGCCTTCGAGGTTGACGGTGTTGTTGGCGGCAAGCTGTTCGGTGCCGACCGCGGCGACCGAAAGCGAAACGTCGGAAAGCGACTGCGCGCGCTTCTGCGCGGTCACGATGATCTCGTTGCCATCCTCTGCCGAAGCGTCGGCCTGCACGTCGGCGCTCTGGGCAAGGGCTGGCTGGGCAACGGCGAAGGTTGCGGCGACGAGGCTGGCATGCGCCAAAAGGCGCGCCGATGCGCGGTTGATCTTCACAGGTATCCTCCCTGGCTGGACCTGGCGGCCCGCAGTCCAACTATTTGAACTGCGTGGACTCTACCCCTCCACGGGCCGGGGTTCAATTTTAGTTCTATAACATAACATACATTGTCAACGGAGCGTTGCAGTGTTGCAACATTGGACCTTGGTGCAGCTTGGCAGGAAAGGCGCAGCCTGGCGCGTGCCCCCCAACGCAAAATGGCCGGAGCGCTTCCGCCCCGGCCCTTTGATCGTGTCAGGCTGAAAGCCTGATCAGCCGACGATTTCTTCCGGCTTGAAGAAGTAGGCAATTTCGATCGCTGCGTTCTCTTCGCTGTCCGAACCGTGGACCGAGTTGGCCTCGATCGATTCAGCCAGTTCCTTGCGGATGGTGCCCGGAGCGGCGTCCTTGGGGTTGGTGGCGCCCATGATGTCGCGGTTGCGCTTCACGGCGTCCTCGCCTTCGAGAACCTGCACGACCACCGGGCCCGAGATCATGAATTCGACGAGTTCGCCGAAGAAGGGGCGTTCCTTGTGGACCGCGTAGAAGCCTTCGGCCTGCTCGCGGCTCATGTGGATGCGCTTGGAAGCGACGACGCGCAGGCCGGCCTCTTCCAGCATCTTGGTGACAGCGCCCGTCAGGTTGCGGCGCGTGGCATCGGGCTTGATGATCGAGAAGGTGCGGGTAACCGCCATGGGACGTTCCTTGCGATATGTGGGAATTTGGTTGCGCGCGCCCCTAGCCCGGTTTGTGCTGCGGTGCAAGGTTGGTGGGTCCACGCATGGCGGACCAAACGGGAACGTCACTCCGGAGCCTTCCGGGCAGGCGACCGATGTTGCGGCATCGGATGCAACTCCATTGCTCCGGGCTTGCCCCGGGGTGAGGCTTCGTTCTCCCTCAATCGATGGACAGGGAACAGCGCGGCGGCTGGGTCTACATCATGGCCGACCACTATCGCGGCTCGATGTACGTTGGCGTCACCTCGCATCTGGCACGCCGGGTCTTCCAGCACCGCAATGGGACCGGCTCCGACTATTGCGCCCGCCACAGCCTCGTCCGGCTCGTCTGGGCGGAGCGAGGTGAAAACATTGAGGCCTGCATCGTCCACGAAAAGCGGCTCAAGCGCTGGCGGCGGGAATGGAAGTTCGACCTGATCGAAGGGGCCAACCCGGACTGGGCCGATCTTTACGACATGCTCGTCTGAGGTGATCTGCGGTGTTGAACAAGCTAGCCTCACCCCGGGTCAAGCCCGGGGTGACGTTGAGCGAGTGGTAGGCGTTTACGCTGCTGGAAGGTATGCAACGCGGATTGAAGTTGCCGACATATCCTTCGTTCTAGATCCTACGTCGCCCCGGGCTTGACCCGGGGTGAGGCTTCCCCCTTCTGACGTTTGCCCCTCAGGGCCCCTCTTTCCACTTGCCGCCGTCCTGTCGCCAGTAGCGGCGCTCCACGCCCTCGCGCGTGCCGAGCATGCGCCAGCAGCCACGGGCATCGTCGATGCGGGCGGGGGGGAAGAGCAGGAACACGCGCTCGAACGCACCCTCGCGCCAGACGCCATCGGCCAGCGCCATGAACTTCGCGCCATTGGCGGGCTCGGGGGCGTCGGACAGGAGGATCGGCTGGCGTTCGTCGTGGGCGGTGCCGGCACGGCCGTTGGCGAGGAAGGTTTCGGGCAGGCGCGTCCACAGCGCTTCGCCGACGCGGCGAAGCTGGGCCTCGTCGTCGGACACGACCAGCAGGCGCTCGCCCGCCGCCAGAGTGTTGCGCGCGATCAGCGGCAGCACCTGTTCGGCCGGGTCGCTGGTAAGCTGGTAGAAATCGACGCGCATCAGCCAGCTTTCCCCTTCCCGCTGCGGCAGCGATCGGAACAGAACTTCACGTTGTCCCAGTCCCGTTCCCACTTCTTGCGCCATGTGAACGGCAGGCCGCAGGCAGCGCAAGTCTTCGTCGGAAGATCGGACTTGCGCCGCATGCGGGGCATTCTTGTCGATCCCTTCGGGGTGCGCAATCCGCATCCACGGATTGCGAACGGTACCGGCCCGCGATTACGCTTCCAGAACGTCGCGCACGTAGCGGTCGAGCAGGCGCACGCCATAGCCGGTCGCGCCCTTGTCCCAGGTCTGGCCGGGCTTGTCCGCCCAGACCATGCCCGCGATGTCGAGGTGCGCCCAGGCCACGCCCGCATCGATGTAGCGCTGCAGGAACTGCGCGGCGGTGATCGACCCGCCATAGCGCGGACCGACGTTCTTCATGTCGGCAATCGGGCTGTCGATCAGCTTGTCGTAGGCGGGCCCGAGCGGGAAGCGCCACAGCTTGTCGCCGGAAGTCTTGCCCGCCGCGTCAAGGTTGGCGGCCAGCGCATCGTCATTGGCAAAGAGGCCGCCGTACTCGTGGCCGAGCGAGATGATCATCGCGCCCGTCAGCGTGGCGAGATCCACGATGGTCCGGGGGCCATATTCCTTCTGCACCCAGGTCAGCGCGTCGCACAACACGAGGCGACCCTCGGCGTCGGTGTTGATGACCTCGACCGTCTGGCCCGACATCGAGGTAACGACGTCGCCGGGACGCTGCGCATTGCCGTCGGGCATGTTCTCGACCAGGCCGCACACGCCGATCACGTCGGCCTTGGCCTTCCGCTTGGCCAGCGCGAGCATGGTACCGGCCACGGCAGCGGCGCCACCCATGTCCCACTTCATGTCTTCCATGCCGGCGGCAGGTTTGATCGAGATGCCGCCGGTATCGAAGGTCACGCCCTTGCCGACGAAGGCGGTGGGCTTGTCCGCTTCAGCGCCCTTCCAGCGCATGGCCAGCAGCTTCGGCTCGCGCACCGAACCCTGCGCCACGCCAAGCAGCGCACCCATGCCGAGCCGGGTCATTTCCTCCAGGCCGAGCACCACGATCTCGACCCCGGTGCCTTCGAGGCGCGCCTTCGCGCGTTCGACGAAGCTTTCAGGGTAGATCACGTTGGCCGGTTCGGCGACCAGTTCGCGGGTGAACTCGACGCCCTCGGCCAGCGCGCTCTCGATCTCCCATGCGGCGGCCGCACCCTCGGGCGCCGCGACCGCAACGATTTCCGCCAGCGAGGGCTTCTGCTCGTCCTTCAGGCGAGTGCGATAGACGTCGTGGCGCCAGCCGCGCAGGCGCGCGCCGAACAGGATGGCGGCGGCTTCCGCGCCCGAAAGGCCCGAGTTGGAGAAGTCGATCGCCAACGAAGTTTCGCCGGAGGTCAGGTACTTGGCAGTCAGCGCGGCGCCGGCCTTTTCAAGCGCGACGAGGCGGTCCGCAGCATCAGCCTTGCCGATGCCGGCAAGAGCGAGGCGCGTGACGCCGCCGGTTCCGGCCACGAAAGCCTCGAACACCTGCCCGGCCTTGCCGGCGAAGCGCGCGGCCGCCGCACCCTCGCGGACCACCGCGTCGAGATCGCCGGGAAGCGCATCCTGCGCGACGAGACGGGCGACGAGGCGGGGAAGCGGGGCATCGCTGGTGCGGAACACGACCTTCATTCGGGAACTCCTGTCGGAAAGACGTCACGCTTCGGCGCGGAACGGCCAAGGCGAAAATTGTGGAATTGCAGTTAGGGTGCACTGGTGCGATAGGCAAGCGCATGCAACCCGCCCGGCGGCCGCAGCCGCAAGCCCTCGATCGACGCTTGCGCCTTGCGCGCGCGGCCCTCTCGGCCTCGGGCCTCGCGCTGGCCGCGATGCTCGCACCGGCGGCAGCCGCGCAGGACGCTTCGATCAACGCCGAATCGTCGCCCGACGATGTCGTCCGCTTCGAAGCCGACAAGGTCCGCTACGACAGCAACGCCGAACTGGTGACCGCCACCGGCAATGTCGTGCTGCGCCACGAGGACCAGACCGTGCGCGCCGACAACGTGACCTGGGACCGAAACAGCGGCCAGATCGTCGCCAATGGCAACATCCGCTTCGTCGATGTCGACGGCAATGTCGTGTACACCGAGAAGGTCGAGCTGACCGACGAGTTCAAGGCAGGGGCTATCGAGGACCTGCTGGTCGTGCTGCGCAGCGGAGGCCGTCTTGCCGCCGAACGCGGCAGCCGCGACGCCGAAGGCAACATGACGCTCGAGACCGCCGCCTATTCGGGTTGCGCGGTCGAGGACGAAAAGGGCTGCCCCAGGAAGCCGAGCTGGGAAGTGACCGCCACGCGCGTCTACTTCGACGCCAAGGAGCGGCGGGTGAAGTACAAGGGCGCCACGCTGCACCTGTTCGGCGTGCCGATCCTGCCCTTGCCCGGGCTTGGACACACCTCGGACTTCCGCGCGGAGACGGGGCTGCTCATCCCCGACTTCCGGCTGGGCGCGTCGAACGGCGCGGAAATCAGCGAGACCTGGTACTGGCGCATCGCCGACAACCGCGACCTTGCGGTGACCGGTACGTTCTACACCGGCGCACTGCCGATGCTGACGACCAAGTATCGCCACCTGACCGATCTCGGCGCGTTCCAGATTACCGGCTACGCCACGCGCAGCTCGCGCATTCCGCTGGGCAGCAATGCGGCGGGGACCGCCAATGCCAGCCAGCAATCCTGGCGCGGCTACGTCGATTCGAACGGCAAGCTGCAATTCTCGCCGGAATGGAGCCTGACCGGCAACCTGCGCCTGGCATCGGACCGCACGTTCCTGCGCCGCTACGACATCAGCCGCGACGACCGCCTGCGCTCCTCGCTCAACCTCGAGCGGATCAGCCCCGACAGCTACCTCAGCATCGCCGGGTGGGTGACGCAGACGGTGCGCGTCAACGACCCGCAGGGCATGGTGCCGCTGGCCCTGCCCGCCATCGACTACCGCCGCCGCCTGGCGTTCGACGGCATTCCGGGCCGGTTCGAGCTGGAGGCCAACAGCCTCGCCATCGTGCGCACCGCCGGACAGGACAGCCAGCGCGCCTTTGCCCGCGCGCAGTGGGATCTGCGCACGATCACCGGCATGGGGCAGGAAGTGACCCTCACCGGGCTCCTGCGCGGCGACGTCTATCACAGCAGCGACAACGAACTCACCACGACCGAGGTCTATCGCGGCCTTTCGGGCTGGCAGACGCGCGGCATCGCCACCGCCGCGCTCGACGTGAAGTGGCCCTTCGTGGGCGAGGTCTTCGGCGGAAGCCAGGTGCTGACCCCGCGCTTCCAGGTCGTCGCGACGCCGGGCGTGCGCAACTTCGAGATTCCCAACGAGGATTCGCGCTCGGTCGACCTCGAGGACACCAACCTCTTCGCGCTCAACCGCTTTCCCGGCCACGACCGGATCGAGGACGGGGTGCGCTTCACCTATGGCTTCGACTGGCAGTTCCAGCGGCCGGGCCTGCGCGTCGCGACGACGATCGGGCAGAGCTACCGCCTGTCCAGCCAGAAATCGCTCCTGCCGGAAGGCACCGGGCTCACCAGCCGGGCATCGGACTACGTTGGGCGGACGACGGTGCGCTTTGGCGACGTGATCAAGTTCACGCACCGCTTCCGGCTCGACAAGGACAGCCTGGCGCTACGCCGCAACGAGTTCGACGCGACGCTGGGCGATCATCGCCGCTATGTCGAGGTCGGCTATCTCAAGCTCAACCGCAACATCGCCTCGACCTTCGAGGACCTGCAGGACCGCGAGGAGCTGCGCTTTGCCGCGCGCACGCCGATCACGCGGACGTTCTCCGTCTTCGCCTCGGGCATCGTCAACCTGACCGACCGCAACGAGGATCCGACGCTGACCTCGGACGGCTTCCAGATGCTGCGGCACCGGATCGGCGTCGCCTATACCGACGACTGCCTCGACCTGTCGTTCACCTGGCGGCGCGACTACGTGACAACCGGCGACGCCGCGCGCGGCAACTCGTTCCAGGTCTCGCTCTCGCTCAAGAACCTCGGGGTGAAGTAACGCCTCGCACTTGCCCTTTCGCGCCCGATAGGCCACTCAGCTTGGGTTAAGCCGCGCGCGGCCACAGACCCGAGGATATCAGAAGGCCGCCAACCGAGCGCCAGTTCGACAGGACCATTTCCAAGACCATGACGTCCAAGCTGAACATTTCCCGCAAGGCGGCCATTTCCGCATTTGGCCGCTCGCTGGGCACCACTGCGATGGCCCTTGCCGCATTCGCCACCGCCACTTCGCCCGTGCTGGCGCAGGGCGCGAACGCCCCGCTGAACATCCCGGCGAACCCGCAGATGTTCGGCACGAACGATCCCAACGTACGCCGCGCAACGGCCATCGTGAACGGCGAGATCATCACCGGCACCGACGTCGAACAGCGGCTTGCGCTGATCGTCTCGGCCAACGGCGGCAAGATCGACGGCGAGGAAAAGGAGCGCCTGCGCATGCAGGTGCTGCGCAACCTGATCGACGAGACGCTCCAGATCCAGGAAGCCAAGGCCGCCGACGTCCCCGCCGACGACGGACAGGTCGACGCCAGCTACGAACGCGTCGCCACGCAGAACTTCGGCCAGTCGGCCGATGCTCTGGAAAAGTACCTTGCCCGCATCGGCTCGTCCGCCGCTTCGCTCAAGCGGCAGATCCGCGGCGAGATCGCCTGGCAGAACCTGCTGCGCCGCAACGTCCAGCCGTTCGTCAACGTCTCCGAAGGCGAAGTGCAGGAAGCCATGCAGCGCCTTCAGGCGTCCAAGGGCACCGAGGAATATCGCATCGGCGAAATCTTCCTCGCCGCGACCGAGGAGAACAAGCCGCAGGTCTTCGCCAACGCCGAGAAGATCGTCGAGCAGCTCAAGCAGGGCGGCAGCTTCGTCGCCTATGCGCGCCAGTATTCCGAAGCCTCGACGGCGGCCGTGGGCGGCGACCTTGGCTGGATTCGCCTGGCCCAGTTGCCCACCGAACTGGCGACGACCGCCGCCTCCATGGGCCCCGGCCAGCTTGCCGGCCCGGTCGAGATTCGCGGCGGCTTCTCGATCCTCTACCTGATCGACAAGCGCCAGGTGCTGACCGCCGATCCCCGCGACGCGCTGCTGAGCCTCAAGCAGATCTCGATCGAGTTTCCCAAGGGCGCGACCAACGAGATCGCGACCAAGCGCGCGGCCGAGTTTGCCGCCGCCGTCAAGGCGATCAAGGGCTGCGGCGATGCCGAGGCCCAGGCCAACAAGATCGGCGCGACCGTCGTCGCCAACGACCAGATCAAGGCGCGCGACCTGCCGGGCGCGCTCCAGGAAACGCTCCTCAACCTGCCCATCGGCCAGACCACGCCGCCCTTCGGTTCCATCGAGGAAGGCGTGCGCGTGCTGATGCTGTGCGGGCGCGACGATCCGCAGGTCAACAGCGGCCCCAGCTTCGACGAGATGATGGCCCAGATCGAGGACGACCGCGTCAACAAGCGCGCCCAGACCTATCTGCGTGACCTTCGCCGCGACGCGGTGATCGAGTACAACTGAGGAAGTCCTGGGACTGGCCGGAACACTCTCGGCCAGTACCCTCGCAATGCGCGGCGGCTTGGTCTAGGGGTCGGCCATGACCGCTCTTGCTCCACTTGCGCTGACCATCGGCGATCCGGCCGGCGTCGGGCCGGAACTTGCCGCCGCCGCCTGGGCGCTCAGCGATGCCGAGGCGCTACTCCCGTTCTTCGTGGTCGGCTCTGCCCGGGTGGTGGAAGAGGCCGCCAGGCGGCGCGGCATCACCGTTCCGGTCTGCGCGGTGAAGACGACGGACGAAGTGGCCGACCGCTTTGCCGATGCCCTGCCGGTCCTCGATCTCGACGACCTGCCCTACACCCCCGGACAGCCCGACGACGCGGGCGCGTTGCTGGCCCTGAACGCGCTGGCGACCGCCACCGGACTCGTCCGGTCGGGCGCCGCATCCGCCCTGGTCACCGGGCCCATCGCCAAGAGCCGTCTCGCGCGGGTCGGCTTCGACTTTCCGGGGCAGACGGAATTCGTGGCCGACGTCTGCGGGATCACCCCCGAACACGCGGTGATGATGCTGGCCGGGCCCAGCCTGCGCGTCGTTCCCATCACCGTGCATGTCTCGCTGCGCAGCGTGCCCGACCTGCTTACCGTGGAACTCATCCGCAGCCGCGCCGCCATCGCCGCTGCGGCGCTGGCGCGCGATTTCGGGATCGCCGCCCCCCGCCTCGCCGTCGCCGGGCTGAACCCGCATGCGGGCGAGGACGGCCGCATGGGCACCGAAGACGGCGCGATCGTCGCCCCGGCCGTGGCGGCTCTGCGCGAAGCCGGGATCGACGCCTTCGGCCCGCTCCCGCCCGACACCATGTTCCACGCCGAAGCGCGCGAGCGCTATGACGCAGCCATCTGCATGTACCACGACCAGGCACTCATCCCGATGAAGGCGCTGGATTTCGACGAAGGCGTGAACGTCACGCTCGGCCTGCCGATCATCCGCACTTCGCCCGACCACGGCACCGCGTTCGCCATCGCCGGCACGGGCACCGCACGCGTCGGTCCGACAATCGCGGCGATCCGGATGGCAGGCGAATGCGCCAAACGGAGGGCCATGCCATGACCGACCTTCCCCCCCTGCGCGACGTCGTCAACCGTCACGGCCTCTACGCAACCAAGGCCCTGGGGCAGAACTTCCTGTTCGACGAGCAGTTGCTCGACCGCATCGCCCGCGTGCCGGGCAAGCTCAAGGGCGAGAACGTGCTCGAGGTCGGCCCCGGCCCCGGCGGCCTGACCCGCGCCCTGCTGCGCGCGGGGGCAAAGGTCACTGCCATCGAGATGGACAAGCGCTGCCTTCCCGCGCTGGCCGAACTGGCCGATGCCTTTCCAGGCCAACTGACAGTGATCGAAGGCGACGCGACCAAGATTGCGCCCGAAACCCTGTTCGACGGCCCCTGGCACGTCGCCGCCAACCTGCCCTACAACGTCGGCACGCAGCTTTTTACCGGCTGGCTTTCCGGACAGGACTGGCCGCCGCAGTGGAAATCGCTGACGCTGATGTTCCAGCTTGAAGTAGCCGAACGGATCGTCGCGCAGCCCGGCACCGATGCCTATGGCCGGTTGGCGGTTCTGGCCCAGTGGCGCGCCACCCCGCGCATCGCGACCCGGGTACACCGCAGCGCCTTCACCCCGCCACCCAAGGTGATGTCGGCCATCATCCACGTAGAACCCGCCGCGATGCCCGAAGGCGTTTCGGCGCGCATGCTCGAACGGGTGACCGAGGCGGCTTTCGGCCAGCGCCGCAAGATGCTGCGCCAATCGCTAAAAGGCTTGCCCGGTGCGCTGGATGCGCTCGAAACGCTCGGCATCGATCCGCAACGCCGCGCCGAAACGCTCAGCGTCGAAGATTTCGTGGCGATCGCGCGGCTGCTGACGAAGTAGGCAGCCGCGCTCCGTCGGCGGCTCAGGCCGGTTCGGCCACCTTCCCCACCGCCGCCTTCTTCTTCAGGCGCCACGCGTGCAGCAGCGGCTCGGTATAGCCGTTGGGCTGTTCCACCCCGTTGAACACGAGATCGCAGGCGGCGCGGAAGGCAAAGCTTTCCTCCCAGCGTCCGGCCATCGGCTCATAGAGCGGATCGCCGGCGTTCTGCGCATCGACCTTGGCCGCCATGCGTTTGAGGCTGTCCATCACCTGCTCACCGGTGGCCACGCCGTGCAGCAACCAGTTGGCCATGTGCTGGCTGGAAATGCGCAGCGTCGCGCGGTCTTCCATCAGGCCGACGTCGTTGATGTCGGGCACCTTCGAACAGCCGACGCCCTGGTCGATCCAGCGCACGACATAGCCGAGCAGGCCTTGCGCGTTGTTGTCCAGCTCCTCGCGCACTTCCTCGGCCGACCAGTTGGTCCCCTCCGCCAGCGGAATCGCGAGCAGCGCGTCGAGCCCCGGCGTCTTCTCCTGCGCCACTTCGCGCTGCACGTCGAACACCGCGACCTGGTGGTAGTGCATGGCATGCAGCGTGGCTGCCGTGGGCGAAGGCACCCAGGCGGTGTTCGCGCCGGTCTTCGGGTGCGCGATCTTCTGCTGCATCATGTCGTGCATCATGTCGGGCGCGGCCCACATGCCCTTGCCGATCTGCGCCTTGCCGGAAAGCCCGTGCGCAAGGCCGATGCAGACGTTGCGCTTCTCGTAGGCGGCGATCCAGCCCGACCCCTTGATCGCACCCTTGCGGATCATCGGCCCCGCCTGCATCGAGGTGTGGATCTCGTCGCCGGTACGGTCGAGGAAGCCGGTGTTGATGAAGACGATACGGTCCTTCACCGCGCGGATGCACGCGGCGAGGTTGGCCGAAGTGCGGCGCTCCTCGTCCATCACCCCGACCTTGACCGTGTGGCGATCCAGCCCGAGCAGGTCCTCGACCGCGTTGAACAGATCGTTGGTGAAGCCGACCTCTTCCGGCCCGTGCATCTTGGGCTTCACGATATAGATGCTGCCCGCGCGGCTGTTGCGATGGCGGCCCAGCCCCCTGATGTCGTGCATCGCGATGGCCGAAGTCACAACCGCATCCATGATCCCTTCGGGAATCTCGCTGCCATCGGGAAGCAGGATCGCAGGGTTGGTCATCAGGTGTCCGACGTTGCGCACGAACAGCAGGCTGCGCCCCGGCAGGGTCAGCGGCTCGCCCTTGGCCGAAGTCCACTCGCGGTCAGCCTCCAGCGCGCGGGTCAGCGTCCTGCCGCCCTTCTGGAAGCTCGCCTCCAGGTCGCCGCGCATCAGGCCCAGCCAGTTGCGATAGGCCAGCAGCTTGTCCTCGGCGTCGACCGCCGCAACCGAATCCTCGAGATCGACGATGGTCGTCAGCGCCGCTTCCATCACGATGTCGGCAATGCCCGCCTTGTCGTCTGCGCCGACCGGGTGCGCGCGGTCGAGCACGATCTCGACGTGCAGGCCATTGTTGCAAAGCAGGATGCCCCCGGGCTTCGTCCCGGCGAACTGGTCCGCGTCGCACAGCGGCGGCACGCCTTCGCCATCCCAGTCGGACCAGCTCGCGCTGTCGAGAGGGAACGTCAGGTCGAGGAATGCGCGTCCGGCGGCGACGACCGCGGCCCCGCGTTCCTTGTCGTAACCACCCGGACGGGCCGGCGGCGCATCGAGCGCGTCGGTGCCATACCATGCGTCATACAGGCTGCCCCAGCGCGCGTTCGCGGCATTAAGGACAAACCGGTCGTTGAGGACCGGCACGACGAGCTGCGGCCCCGCCATCGACGCGATCTCTCGGTCGACGTTTTCGGTTCCGATCAGGAAGTCGTCCGGCTCGGGCACGAGATAGCCGATCTCGCTCAGGAAGGCGCGGTACTCGTGCGCGTGGATGGGCTTGCCCCGACGCTCGCGGTGCCAGGAATCGATCAGCGCCTGGAGGGAATCGCGCTTCACCAGAAGCTGGCGGTTTACCGGGGTAAAGTGGCCGACAAGCGCCGCGAAGCCCTGCCAGAATGCGTCGGCCTGAATGCCGAGCGGGCCGAGAACCTCGCCGTCGATGAAAGTGGCCAGCTTCGCGTCGACCTGAAGCCCGCTGCGCTCGATACGTCCGTTCATTTCACCCATGTCCATTCGCTCACATAAACCTGCGCCCGCGGCAAACGCCGCAAGTGCCGAATCCGATGATGAACCTGGGGAGGAACGGCCCAAGGCTATGCATGATCCTGCATTGCTTTGCAACGACGAGGAAGGGGGGCGCGGAAGGGGCGCGCGGAAGGGATGGGGCAGCGACTGATAAGCGATGGCAATTTCGTTACTGGGGTTCACCCCGACCTCGGGAACCGCTAGGCTGGTTACAGATGCAACAGCTTTCGACAACGGAACGCAGCCTTGTAGAGGGAATCGACGCCGCCGCCATGCTGGCCCGGGTGGAGGCGTGGTGCGCGCTCAACACCGGCACCGGCAATCTCGATGGCCTGGCGCGGCAATGGGACCTTCTGGCCGACGCCTTCGCTGCACTGCCGGGCACGATCCGCAAGGTGGCCTCCGCCCCCGTCACCGCGATAGGCACCGACGGGCGTGAACGCGAAACGGCCAACGGCGCGCATTTCGTCCTCTCGGTCCGGCCCGATGCGCCGCGCCGCTACCTTCTGACCGGGCACATGGACACCGTGTTCGGACCGTCCCACCCGTTCCAGACCCTGCGCTGGCTCGATGGAGAAACGCTGGGCGGGCCGGGCGTTGCCGACATGAAGGGGGGCATCGCGGTCATACTCGCCGCGCTCGCCGCCTTCGAGAAAAGCCCCGTCGCGCCCTCGGTCGGCTACGACGTGATGATCAATTCCGACGAGGAGACCGGCAGCCTCTCGTCCGCCGCGCTCATCGCGGAACTCGCGCGGGGCAAGGCCGCCGCGCTGACCTATGAACCTTCCGCCCTGCCCGACGGCACGCTGGCGGGCGAACGCCCCGGCAGCGGCAACTACAGCGCGATCGTCAAGGGACGCTCGGCCCACGCCGGTCGGAACCCGCAGGACGGGCGCAACGCCATCCTCGCTGCGGCAGACCTCGCGCTGCGTCTCAAGGCCCTTCAGGAGCCGGGCCTTTCGGTGAACCCGGCGCGGATCGACGGCGGCAGCGCCAACAATGTCGTGCCCGATCACGCCATACTGCGCTTCAACGTGCGCCCGCGCCTGCCCGAACAGGCCGCGCGGTTCGACGCCGCACTGCGCGACCTCATCCTCGCGACGGAAGCTGCGCACGAGGTTTCGATCCACCTTCACGGCGGCGTCTCGCGCCCGCCCAAGCCGCTGACGGCAGAGGCCGGCGCGCTGTTCGGCCTCGTGCGCGAATGCGGCGAGGCGCTGGGCCAGCCGATCCGCTGGCAGGCCTCGGGCGGGGTTTGCGACGGCAACAACATAGCCGCCTGCGGAGTGCCCGTGGTCGACACCATGGGCGTGCGCGGCGGCGCGATACATTCCGATCAGGAGTTCCTGATCGTGCCATCGCTGGCAGAGCGCGCGGCGCTTTCCGCGCTCGTGCTGCACCGGCTTTCAGGGGGAAACCGATGACCTTTCGCATCCGTGCCGCGCGCGCGAACGATCTGCAACCGCTCTACGAGATGGCAAAGCTCACGGGCGGCGGCTTCACCAACCTGCCGCCCGATCGCAAGGCGCTGACCGCCAAGCTCAGCCGCGCTGCCGAAGCCTATGCCAATTGCGAGGAAGGCGATCCGAAGAACCCGAAGGACGAGTTGTTCGTCCTCGTGCTGGAAGACACCGCCACCGGCGAAGTGCGCGGCACCGCACAGATCTTCACCAGCGTGGGCCGGCAGTGGCCGTTCTATTCCTACCGCATGGCGACGCTGACCCAGCATTCCAAGGAACTGAACCGCACTTTCCGCGCCGAGATGCTCAACCTTGTCACCGACCTCGAAGGGTCGAGCGAGGTGGGCGGCCTGTTCCTCCACCCTTCCGAGCGTGCGGGCGGGCTGGGGATGCTGCTGGCGCGCAGCCGCTACCTGTTCATAGCGATGCACCGGAAGCGCTTTGGCGACAAGATCCTGGCGGAACTGCGCGGCGTGATCGACGAGCGCGGCGGATCGCCCTTCTGGGACGGCGTGGCGGGGCGCTTCTTCGGGATGAGCTTCCAGGAAGCCGACTATTTCAACGCGATCAACGGCAACCAGTTCATCGCCGACCTGATGCCCAAGCACCCCGTCTACATCGCGATGCTGCCCGAGACCGCCCGCTCGGCCATCGGCCTGCCCCACCCGTCGGGCCGCGCCGCGATGCGCATGCTCGAGGAGGAAGGCTTTGCCTATGAAGGCTATGTCGACATCTTCGACGGCGGCCCGACGATGACCGCGCGCACCGACCGCGTCCGCTCGATCTGCGAGGCGAAGGAAGTGACGGTCACCCACATCCGCGCGCCCGAAGGAACCGGCGGCGCCACCAAGGCACTCGTCGCCACGGGCCGCCTGGCGGACTATCGCTGCACTTTTGCGGAAGTGGCCGAAGCGGATGGGGGTCTCGTACTCGATCCCGTCGCCGCCGCCGCGCTCGGCGCAAGCGTGGGCGACAAGGTCTGGTTCGTCGGACGCTAGCCACATTCACTCGTCATGCCGAACTTGGTTCAGCATCCGTTTCCCCCCAAGCACTGGCCGCCCGGACCGGGAGATGGACCCTTAAACAAGTTCAGGGTGACGCAAGACTGAAACGATTGTTTACAGAGCCGAGTCTCGAAAGTGGGAAGCCTATGCCTCTCGTTGAAATCAACTTCGACGGCCTCGTCGGGCCGAGCCACAACTACGCGGGCCTCAGCCTCGGCAACCTCGCCTCGGCCAGCAATGCCGGCGAAGTGTCCTACCCCCGCGCAGCCGCGCTCCAGGGGCTGGGTAAAATGCGCCACAATCTTGCCCTCGGCCTCACCCAGGGCCTGTTCGCCCCCCTGCCCCGCCCCAACCCGGTCTTCCTCGGCGCGCTCGGCCTGAACGCGATCGACGAGGTCGACCAGGCACAGCGCCGGCTGCGAGCAGCAGCATGGTCGGCCTCCTCGATGTGGACCGCCAACGCGGCCACGGTCAGCCCGGCACCCGATACGCCGGACGGGCGCTGCCACCTCACCGCCGCGAACCTCGTCACCATGCCGCACCGCTCGCAGGAATGGCCCGACACCGTGCGCCAGCTTCGCCTCGCCTTTGCCGACGCCGCGCATTTCGCGGTGCACGATGCGGTTCCCGCCTGTTTCGGCGACGAGGGCGCAGCGAACCACATGCGCATGTGCAAGAGCCACGATGCGCCCGGCATCGAGATCTTCGTCTACGGCACGACAGGCGGCGCCTTCCCCGCGCGCCAGCACGAACAGGCGAGCCGCGCGGTCGCCCGCCTTCATGGCCTGGCCCCGGAACGCTGCCTGTTCGTCGAGCAGGCGCCCGAGGCCATCGCCGCCGGCGCCTTTCACAACGATGTCGTTGCCGTCGCCAACGAGCGGGTGCTGTTCACCCACGAGCAGGCATTCGCCAACCCCGAAGCCACCTATGCGGCCATCCGCGAGCGCCTGCCCGAAGCCGAGATCGTCGTCGTGCCGTCCAGCGTGGTCAGCCTTGCCGATGCCATCCGCAGCTACCTGTTCAACGCCCAGCTCCTGACGCTGCCCTCGGGCGAAATGGGCCTCGTCATTCCCGTCGAGGCCTGGGAGACGCCTTCGGTGCGCGGCTGGCTCGAAGCGCATCTCGCCTCGAACGGCCCGATCCGGCGCGTCCTGCCGGTCGACGTGCGCCAGTCGATGGCGAACGGAGGCGGCCCCGCCTGCCTGCGCCTGCGCGTCGTCGCCGACCCGGCCACGGTCGACCCGCGCTTCCTGCTGGACGAAGCCCGCGTCGCCATCGTGGAAGAGGTGGTTCGCCGCCACTGGCCTGAACAGATCGACCCGGCCGATCTCGGCAGCGACATCCTGGCGCAAACCGTGCACGGCGCGCGGGGCGCCCTGCTTGCCGCCCTGGAGCTTTCGGAACTGGCCTGATCCTTCCCGCGTATCCTTGTCGACACCCTTCGCGCGCTGTCGCTTCAGTTTACAGTGAAGAACGCGTTAACCCTGCCTATGCCAGCAATTCATGATCTGGCACGGACATTGCGAAGGAATGAACGGAAGAAGGAGCCCTGCCCGGATGCTGCGCAAGATCGGCCGCCTGTTCGTGATCAAGACCCGGTTCGAGGCGTTCGCGGTGATCTATGCCCTTGCCCTCGGCGCGGTCGAACGCGGCCATGCCTATCTCGGCCAGTACCCCGGCTTTCCCGGCAAGCTCCTGTTCCTCGCCGCGACCGGCGCGGTGTTCATCGCCGGCGGCAAGATCCTCGACGCGCTGCGCATGGAGCAGCAGCTTCGCGCCGCCGAGACTACTGACCGGGAATGAGTGAGTAGGGCGATTCTGTTGCTAGGCTCGCCCCCAGCCCCCGGTTTCCGATTCTGTTACCCGGTTCGGTCCGAACCGTGCTCTAACTTAGTAACTTCAGGGCGTTAGCCCCTAGAATTACGCCGCGAGAGCAAGTGCTTCGTTGTCGTTGGCACTTGTGAGTTTTGAGCCTTGAACGGGTTACTCAGCCCGGGTGAAAACAACGCTTTTCAACACACGTCGATCCTAGTTCGGCCCCATCAACACCCTTGCGACAACAAGGCCCGACCTTTTGCAGCCGGTGGTGATGGTGGAGCCGCCGGGTACCGCCCCCGGGTCCGCTGTGCCTATTGCACGCCGCAGTTTATCACCATAGCCGGCCTGAACCGGCACGACCCCATATAGGGAGCGCGCGCCAAATGAAAAGGGGTGGGAATGCCCCACCCCTGCTCATCCGGCGTTTCGGTCGCGCTCAGCCCTTGGCCTTCAGCGCGTCCCGGATTTCGGCCAGCAGTTCGACCTCGGTCGGGCCGGAAGGCGCCGCCGGTGCTTCCTCGGGCTTTTCGAACATCCGGTTCACCGCCTTCACGATGAGGAAGATGATGAAGGCCACGATCACGAAATTCACCGCCTGGGTGATGAAATCGCCATAGCCGATCATCGGCACGCCCGCGGCCTTCAGCTCGGCATAGCTTGTCGGATCGCCCTTGAAGTCGGCGGGCACCGGGCCCAGCCGCACGAAATAGCGGGTGAAGTCGACCCCGCCGGTCAGCCACCCGACGACCGGCATGATGACGCTTTCGGTCAGCGAGGTGACGATCTTGCCGAAGGCACCGCCGATGATCACGCCCACCGCCAGATCAAGCACGTTGCCGCGTGCGATGAATTTCTTGAATTCGCCCAGCATACCCAGGATCTCCCCCTTCACTTCGTGCGCCATGCGTCCCTTCCATCATGGTTGCCATCGCGCGGGTAACGCGACAAGTCACAATCGGTTGCGCCATGGACGAACCCTTGAACCGGGACCAGCCAGCGCTATGTCATTGCCCATGCCGGACCGCTCCCTTGCGGTCCCACAAAGGGGATTTGACGTCGATGGCCGCCACCCGCTTCACCCAGATCGCGTTCGCCACCGTTGCCGCAGCCAGCCTTTCGGCCTGCGGGATCAACTCGGTTCCAACCGCGGAGGAAGAGGCAAAGGCCCGCTGGGCCGACGTCGAGAGCGCCTATCAGCGCCGCGCGGACCTCGTGCCGAACCTGGTCGCCACGGCCAAGGGCGCCGCGGCATCCGAAACCCAGATCCTGACCAACGTGACCGACGCCCGCGCCCGCGCGACGTCGATCAACATCACGACCGACGATCTGTCGAACCCGGCAGAGTTCGAGAAATTCCAGAACGCGCAGAACCAGCTCACGCAGGCGCTGGGCCAGTTGCGCACCGTGGTCGAGAACTACCCGCAGTTGCAGAGCCAGGCGCGCTTCGCCGATCTCATGGTCCAGCTCGAAGGCACCGAGAACCGCATCAACGTGGCACGCACGCGCTACAACGAGGCGGTGCAGGCCTATAACACCACCATCCGCACCTTCCCCGACGCGATCGGCGCGAAGCTGATACACGGCGCGAAGCCGATGGTGCCGTTCAAGGCCAACGCCGGGTCCGACGTGGCGCCCACGGTCAACTTCGACATGAACGCGCCTGCTCCCGCCGCCTCGGGCAAGTAAGGTGGTCCGCCCCCTGCGGGCCTTCTGGCAGGCAGTCGCGCTGCTGTTGCTCGCGTTGGCGGGCACGGCAGCCCACGCGGCCATGCCGGCACGCCCCGCCGGACCGGTACTGGACGAGGCGCAGGTCATTCCCGATGCGGAAGAAGCCGCGATCGCCCAGCGCCTCGCGGCCTACAACGCCCAGTCCGGGCGAGCCGTGGTGGTCGCAACGGTCGCCTCGCTCGATGGGCAGGACGTCGAGACTTACGCCAACACCCTGTTCCGCGCCTGGGGCATTGGCGGCAAGCAGACCGACCAGGGACTGCTGCTCCTGATCGCTCCCAATGACCGCAAAGTGCGCATCGAAGTCGGCTACGGCCTCGAGGAATACATGCCCGATGTCCTGGCCGGACGCATCCTCTCGGGCTCGGTCACTCCGCGCTTCAAGGCAGGCGACTACGTCGGCGGCATCAACGCCGGGATCGACCAGATCCTTGCCCAGTTGAGCCGCACTCCCGCAGACGCCAAAGCCGTTGCCGAGGCTGCGGCGGCACGGCAGCAGAGCGACGGCGCGCAAGGCGGCGGAGGGTTCTTCGGAAGCGCGCTGTTCTGGATCGTCGTGATCGTGGTCTTCATCGGCATGTTCGGCGGTCGTGGCCGGCGCGGTTATGTCCAGCGCCGCAGCGGCATTGACCCCGGCATCGTTCTGTGGGGCATCAGTGAAATGGCCCGCGCCGCCTCGAACAATCGCCATTCCGGCGGCTGGGGCGGAGGCGGTGGTTCCGACTGGGGCGGCGGCGGAGGCTTCGGCGGCTTCGGCGGCGGCGATTCCGGTGGCGGCGGCGCTTCGGGGGACTGGTGATGACGCTGGTGATGACAAGGCTTACTCCGATGACCGAGGCCGATCACAAGCTCGTCTCCGATGCCGTGGCAGCAGCCGAAGCGCACAGCGCGGGCGAGATCGTCACCATCGTCACGCCGCGTTCCGATGGCTACCGCGACATCGCGCTCGCCTGGTCGGCGCTTGTCGCCTTTCTTGCGCTCGCCGCACTCGAGATCGCCCCCGGCTTCTACCTTGCGCTGGTGGAGCGCCTTCTTGGCCTGTGGGCGCACGAATGGACCCCGCGCGCGGTGCTCGGCCTCGCGCTCGCCGTCGCGGCACTAAAGTTCGGAGGGACATGGCTGATCCTGCGGTTCACGCCGCTGGGGTTGTGGCTCACCCCCCGCCGCATCCGCAACGCCCGCGTGCGCGACCGCGCGCTCACCTGCTTTCGCGTCGGCGCGGAAAGCCGCACTTCGGGCCGCACCGGCGTGCTGATATACCTCAGCCTTGCCGAACATCGTGCCGAGATCATTGCCGACGCCGCCATCGCATCGAAGGTCTCGCCCGAAACCTGGGGCCACGCGATGAAGGCCATGCTAGATCCGCTGCGGCAGGGCCGCATGGCCGAAGGCATGGCCGCCGCCGTGGCCGAAGTGGGCAAGGTCCTTGCCCTGCACTTCCCCCGCGCCGAAGGTGACATCAACGAATTGCCGGACAGATTGATCGAAGTATGAGCCTCGAGGAAGAATACCGCGACCATCCCGAAGTCACGCATTGGCAGGGCCGGTTCATCGTCACCAAGACCCGCGGACGCTGGGAATACGTCTCGCGCAACCGCAACATCAAGGCCGCCGTCATCCTCGCCATCGACGATGGCCATGTCCTGCTGGTCGAGCAGTTCCGGGTGCCGCTCGGTCGCCCCTGCATCGAGCTTCCCGCCGGGCTGATCGGCGACGAGGCGGGTGCCGAGAACGAGGACGCCGCCACGGCCGCCTCGCGCGAGCTTGAGGAAGAGACGGGCTATCGCCCGGGACGGATCGAATCGCTGGGCGAATTCCATTCCTCTCCCGGCATGGTGACCGAAGCCTTCACCCTGTTCCGCGCGTACGATCTCGAAAAAGTTTCCGAGGGCGGCGGCGTGGAAGGCGAAGGCATCACCGTCCACCGGGTTGCCCTTACGGAAATCGAGAGCTTTCTCTCGGCCAGGCGCGCGGAGGGCTATGCCATCGACGTGCGGATGCTCCTGCTTCTCGCCCCCGGCATCATGGGCTGACACTTCCGCCGCTTGCGTGATGGCTCCTAACTTGCTTCGTTGACGCAAACGGAAAGCAGGAGAGGCAGAAGATGGGCAGGGTTCAGGGCAAGAAGGCACTCGTCACCGGGGCGGCGCAAGGCCTCGGCGCGGCACACGCATGGATGCTGGCGCGCGAAGGCGCCAGGGTGCTGCTCACCGACATCAACGGCGAAGGCGCAACGGCAACGGCTGCGGCAATCAACGCCGAACTGGGGGCAGGCACGGCTTTCGCCATGCGCCATGACGTGACCAGCGCGGACGATTGGGACGCGGCAATCGCGTTCGCCGCCGAGAAGCTCGGCGGGCTTTCGGTCCTGGTCAACAACGCGGGCGTCGGCGTGCGCGGCAATATCGAGACCTGCACGCTGGAAGAATGGCACCGGGGCTTTGCCATCAACGTCGACAGCGTGTTCCTGGGTTGCCAGAAGGCGCTGCCGCTGCTGCGCGACAGCCAGCCCGCCTCGATCGTCAACATCAGCTCGATCGCGGGTCTCATCGCCTCGGACACGATGCCCGGCTACAACGCCAGCAAGGCGGCGGTGTGGATGCTGACCAAGTCGGTCGCGCTGTACTGCGCCAAGCGCGGCTGGGACATCCGCTGCAACTCGGTCCACCCGACGTTCGTCGACACCCCGATCCTCGACGGCATCAGCGCGAACGCCAATCTGGAAAAGTCGGTGGTCATGGGCAAGCTCGCCCGCCAGATCCCGCTGGGCCGCGTGGGCGAACCCGACGACATTGCGGCGGGCGTGCTCTACCTCGCCAGCGACGAAAGCCGCTTCATGACCGGCGCGGAGCTGAAGCTGGATGGCGGCATCTCGGCGATGTGATCCCGGGCACATCGCGGGTGGCCGTTCGGGCGCGATGCAGAAACCGCTGTCCTACACGCCCCCAAGATGCCAGCGTCCCCGTTCGCTCCTTGAACCGCGAACCGCCCGCCCGGCCCTTTCCCCGCGCTGTTTCCGCACACGAAAAGGGCCGGTCGAACGAGATGTCCGACCGGCCCTGATGTTTTGCTCTGGACAGTGTAAACCGTGTAAACCCGTTCAGGTTCAGAACACCACGACTGAACGGATCGACTTGCCGGCGTGCATCAGGTCGAAGGCGGTGTTGATCTCTTCCAGGCCCATGACATGGGTGATCATCGGGTCGATCTCGATCTTGCCGGTCATGTACATGTCGACGATCTTGGGCACGTCGGTGCGGCCCTTGGCGCCGCCGAAGGCCGTGCCGCGCCAGTTGCGGCCGGTGACGAGCTGGAACGGACGCGTGCTGATTTCCTTGCCCGCCTCGGCCACGCCGATGATGATGGAGGTGCCCCAGCCGCGATGGCAGGCTTCAAGCGCCGTGCGCATCACTTCGGTGTTGCCGGTGGCGTCGAAGGTGTAGTCCGCGCCGCCGTCGGTCATGGCGACGACCTTGGCGACGACGTCCTCGCGGCTCATGCCCTTGCTGTTGAGGAAGTCGGTCATGCCGAACTTGCGGCCCCATTCCTCGCGGTCGGGGTTGATGTCGACGCCGATGATCTTGCCGGCACCGGCAAGCCGCGCGCCCTGGATCACGTTGAGGCCGATGCCGCCGAGGCCGAAGACCACGACGTTGTCACCGACCTGGACCTTGGCGGTGTTGATCACCGCGCCGACGCCCGTCGTCACGCCGCAGCCGATATAGCACGAGGTCTTGAACGGCGCGTCCTCGCGGATCTTGGCAACCGCGATCTCGGGCAGGACGGTGAAGTTAGAGAAGGTCGAGCAGCCCATGTAGTGGAACACGGTCTGGCCCTTGTACGAAAAGCGGCTGGTGCCGTCGGGCATCAGGCCCTGCCCTTGCGTGGCGCGGATCGCGGTGCACAGGTTGGTCTTGCCCGAGAGGCACGATTTGCACTGGCGGCATTCCGGCGTGTAGAGCGGGATCACGTGATCGCCGGGCTTCACCGAAGTGACCCCAGGGCCCACCTCGCGCACGATACCGGCGCCTTCGTGGCCCAGCACGCTGGGGAAGATGCCTTCGCTGTCGAACCCGTCGAGCGTGTAGGCATCGGTGTGGCACACGCCGGTCGCCATGATCTCGACCAGCACTTCGCCAGCCTTGGGGCCTTCGAGGTCCAGTTCGACGATCTCGAGCGGCTGCTTGGGCGCGAACGCAACTGCGGCGCGGGTCTTCATTTCGTGCGGTCTCCCTTTGACGTGGCGGTCCGATAGCATAATTGCTACAGCCCTGTTAAATTGCGCAATACGCGAAACACTGTTGCAAGACGAGAATAATGAGCAATCGCTGGGACGGGATAGACGAGGTCGTGGCAGTGGCCGATACCGGCACTTTCGTGGCCGGGGCCAAACGGCTCGGAACCTCCACATCGCACGTCAGCCGGGCGGTCGCGCGGCTCGAACAGAGCCTCGGCGCGCAGTTGTTCCACCGCACCACCCGCGCCGTCAGCATGACCGATACCGGGCGCATGCTGGTCGACCAGTTCCGCCGCCTGATCGCAGAGCGCGACGAGGCCATCGCGATGCTCGATCTCCAGGGCGAGCCGCAGGGGCAGCTTCGCATCACCTGCCCCACCGCGCTGGGCGAGCGGTTCGTCGCGCCCATCGTGCGGGCCTATGTGCAGGAATATCCCAAGCTCTCGGTCGACCTCGACATGTCGAACCGCGTGGTCGAACTGGTCTCCGAAGGCTACGACCTTGCCATCCGCACCGGCACCCTGCCCGACAGCCGCCTGATCCGCACGCAGATCGCGACGCGCGGCATCGTCACCTGCGCCGCGCCTTCCTATCTGGAAGAGCGCGGGACGCCGCAGACGGTGGACGACCTGCTTGGCCACGAGTGCATCCCCGCGACGTCCGACGTGTGGCGCTACCGCGTGGACGGCGAGCAGCGGACCATCCGGCCCCGGGGACGCTGGCGTTGCAGCAACGGCGCGGCGGTGTTCGACGCGGCGGTGGCCGGCATGGGCCTGTGCCAGCTGCCCGCCTTCTACGTGAACAGGGCCATCGCCGCCGGTCAGCTCGTCCCGGTGCTGGACGAGTTCCGGCCCGAGGACGACCCGATCTGGGCAGTCTACCCGCAGCGCCGCCATCTCCTCCCCAAGGTGCAGCGGCTGATCGAGAAGCTGCGCCGCGAGTTGCCGACCGCGCTTCTGGCAGGCTGAACCGCTCCGGACGAAATACCTATGCACGCGGCATGACATCGCTGACACGGACAGCTAGACCCTGTCGCGCAATGGCCCGTCGAGTGGCCGGTTGAGGAGAGATCCGTGTCAGGAAACGCAGCCGCCAACGGCTCGCAGAAGGCCGCATTCGCCGCGGTCACAGTGCTGTTCTTCGCCTGGGGCTTCATCACTTCGCTGATCGACCCACTCGTGGCTGCGGTGAAGGGCATCTTCACGCTGACCACGCTGGAAGCCCAGCTCTCCGCCTTCGCGTTCTTCATCGCCTACGGCTTCATGAGCTTCCCCGCGGCCGCGATCATCGGCAAGGTGCGCGCGGTTCCGGCGATCCTGCTGGCGCTGGCGACAATGGCAGCGGCCTGCCTGGTCATGCTGACCGCCGCAAACGCCGCGTCCTATCCGCTGGTCCTGGCCGGCCTGTTCATGCTCGCCGCCGGCATCACGGTGCTGCAGGTCGCCGCGAACCCGCTTGCAGCCGCGCTGGGCAAGCCCGAGGGCAGCCACTTCCGGCTGACCCTGTCGCAGACCTTCAACTCGTTCGGCACGTTCCTCGGCCCGGCACTCGGCGCCGCCCTGTTCCTCAAGGGCGTCGAGGTGACCGAAGGCACCGCGCTGACCCCGGAAGTCCGCGACGCGGCACTGGCCGGAATCGACCGCGCCTACTTCTGGATCTGCGGCCTGCTCATCGTGCTGTTCGCGTTCTTCTTCCTCAACCGCAAGCGCATCGCCGCCGCCGCACCGCCGGCCCAGCCCACCGGCGGCATCGGCGCGCTGCTGAAAGAGGCGTTCGCATCGCGCTGGGCGCTTCTCGGCGCCGCCGCGATCTTTGTCTACGTCGGCGCGGAAGTGGCGATCGGCACGCAGATGGCCTTCTTCCTCAACGCCCCGCACATCTGGAACGTGAGCCTGGAACAGGCCGGCAAGGCCGTGTCGTTCTACTGGCTGGGCGCGATGATCGGTCGCGCCATCGGCACCGTCCTGCTCGCCCGCTTCCCCGCAGCGCGCCTGCTGATGCTGTTCTCGGTCATCGCCGCCGTTCTGTGCGCGTGGATCCTGGTGGTCGGCGGTGTTTCGGCGGGCTACGTGGCGCTTTCCATCGGCCTGTTCAACTCGATCATGTTCCCGGTGATCTTCACCCTGACGCTCGAGCGGTCGAGCGCGGGCGAGGAAGCGACCTCGGGGCTGCTATGCACCGGCATCATCGGCGGCGCCCTGATCCCGGCGCTGGCGGGCGCGGTGACCGACGCGACCGGCATCGTCACCTCGTTCGTCGTCCCGCTTGCCTGCTACCTCCTGCTGGTCCTGTTCGCGGCAAGCGCCGGCAAGGCGCCCATCCTGCGCCGGGCAAGCAGCGAAAGCGTGCACTGACCGGCACATATTGCAGGTGCACAGTTCATCGGCCCCGGTGCGGAACCGGGGCCGATTTTTTTTGACTGCGCCATCCAAGCTTGCCGTAGCGTAAGCGCCGAACCGACGCTTGCCTGCTGCCGGGCAGCTCTTTCCCTTTACGTAAAGGTGCACTACCACCTTGCCTTCAAGAGTCGCGCCGGAACACGCGAAACCTTGGGAGAGAGCGGTGAACGCACGATGCAGATGCATGACGCAGGGGACGGCGGAATGAGCCAGTCCGCAACGGTCCAGGCCATCGGACGGCTTGCCGCCGACATGCAGAGCGATGGGCAGGGCGATGGGCAGAGCGACGGGCAACGCTTCGTCCTGCGCGGGGTCGATGGCTGGTTGCAGGGCCGCACGATGTACGGCGGCGCATCATCGTTTCTCGCATATGCGGCGGCGCGCAAGGCACGGCCGGACCTGCCCCCGCTGCGCGGCGCGCAGGTCGGTTTCATCGCGCCGGTCGGACAGGACATGGACATTGCCGTCAGCGTGCTGCGCGAAGGCAAGAGCGTAAGCCAGATCCAGACCAATCTCTATTGCGACGGCGCGCTTGCGCATCGCGGACTCTGGCTGTTCGGCAGCGCCCGCCAATCGAACGGGGGCGTTGCGCCGGGAACGGCCGAGGGCTTCCTGCCGGTCGAGGAGATGGAACCCATCGGATCGCCCGAGGGCCTGCATTTCGTTCGCAATCTCGAGATCCGCAGGGCCGAGCCAAGGGGCGGCCTCAGGCAGGGCACGGTCCGCCGCTGGGTACGGCTGAAGGACCGCGACGGGCTGGACCCGATCGGCGAACTGGTGTTGCTGGGGGATGCGCTTCCCCCCGGATCGATCCGCGCGATGGAGCGGCAGGGACCGATCAGCTCGATCAACTGGTCGCTGACCCTGCTGGGCGACGCGCCGACGACGCGGGATGGATGGTGGCTGCTCGAAACCGCATCGAACCACATGGCCGACGGTTTCAGCAGCGAGACGCTGCGGATGTGGAACGCCGATGGCGTGGAAGTGATGCGCGGGCTCCAGAGCGTCGCGATCTTTGGCTGACGGAGAGATAGAGATGGACCTTGCCGACCCGCAGACGCTCGGTTTCGATGCGTCCCGGCTGGAGCGCATCGCCGCATTCCTGGACGAGCAGTATGTCGACAGCGGACGCCTGCCCGGGCTCGACGTTCTGGTCGCGCGCGATGGCGATGCGGTCTATCGCCACACCAGCGGACGTGCGCGCGAGGATGGTACGCCGATGGCGCCGGACACGATCCATCGCATCGCCTCGATGACCAAGCCGCTGACGTCGGTGGCATTCATGATGCTGGTCGAGGAAGGCAAGGTCGCGCTCGACGACCCGGTGACCAAGGTCATCCCGGAGTTCGCGAACCTTGGCGTCTATGCCGGCGGCGGCGGAGAAGTGGACTTCTTTCCTTCGCGCCCCGCAGCGACCATGCGCATGGTCGACGTGATCAGCCATCAATCCGGCCTGACCTATGGCATCCAGAACCGGACCAACGTGGATGCCGCCTATCGCAAGGCACGCCTCGACGGCCACGCGAGCCTGCCGGGCAACGACCATTTCATCGAGGAACTGGCCAGGCTGCCGCTGGAGTTCGAACCGGGTCAGGGCTGGAACTATTCGGTCGGCACCGACGTGCTGGGCGTGATCGTTGCGCGGCTTTCGGGGATGAGCCTTGGCGAGTTCCTGAAGAGCCGCATTCTCGATCCGCTAGGCATGGTGGATACCGCCTTCCATTGCCCCGACGATAAGGCGCACCGGCTAGCCGACGCCTGGGCGTACAAGGCCGGCGAGCGGCCGCAGCTTTTCGATCCTGCCGAGAAGTCCGGCACCCGGCGCGTGCCGCGCTTCGAGAGCGGCGGTGGCGGGCTGCTGTCGACGACCAGCGACTACCACCGCTTCTGCCGGATGCTGGTGAACGGCGGCAGCGCCGACGGTGCGCGCATCCTGAGCCCGAAGACCATTCATTTGATGACAGCCAACCACCTGCCGAACGGGGCCGACCTCACGCAGGTTTCGCGCGCGCTGTTCAGCGAAGCCTACAATGCGGGCGCGGGCTTCGGCCTTGGCTTCGGCATGACGATCGACCCGGCGCGGGCGCTGGTGCCGGGGTCCGCAGGCGAGTTCTACTGGGGTGGAATATTCTCAACCGCGTTTTTCGTGGACCCGGTGGAAAAGGTCCATGCGGTTTTCATGACCCAGCTCTATCCCTCGTTCATCTATCCCATCCGGCGTCAGTTGAAGACGCTGATCTACAGCGCGCTGACGGAAAGCCGCGCCTGACAACTGCCTAGGAGAAACGACGATGTCCGACCCCATTCCCGGCGCCAAGGAGCACATCGACGCGGCGCGCAAGCTTGCCGCGACCATCGATGACATCCCGGCCGACACCGCGCTGCTCCCGATCAATCGCGTCGGCGTGATCGGCGCCGGCACGATGGGCGGCGGCATCACCATGAACTTCCTGACCGCAGGGATTCCGGTGACGATCGTGGAAATGACGCAGGAAGCGCTCGACCGCGGCGTCGCCACGATGGCCCGGAACTACGAGAACACCGTCAAGCGCGGGAAGATGGACGCCGCCGACGCACAGGCCGCGATGGCGCGCCTGACGCCGACGCTCGACTTCGGTGCCCTGGCCGAAGCGGACCTCGTGATCGAGGCGGTCTATGAAAGCATGGACGTGAAGAAGGACGTGTTCGGACGCCTCGACAAGGTGGCCAAGCCGGGTGCGATCCTCGCGTCGAACACCAGCTATCTCGACATCGACGAGATCGCGAGCGTGACGAGCCGGCCCGAAGCGGTGATGGGCATGCACTTCTTCTCGCCCGCCAACGTGATGAAGCTGCTGGAAGTGGTGCGCGGCAAGGCAACCGGGAAGGCGCAACTGGCCACGGTGATGGCGCTGTCGGTGAAGATCGGCAAGGTGCCGGTCGTGTCGGGCGTCTGCCACGGCTTCATCGGCAACCGCATGCTTTCGCCCCGTCAGGCGCAGGCGCAGGCGCTGATCATGGAAGGCGCGAATTACTGGGACGTGGACGAGGCGCTGCTGGAATTCGGTTTCCCGATGGGACCGTGGCAGATGGCCGACCTCGCCGGCGTGGACATCGGCTGGCACCGCGATCCCAGCCGCATCGAAACCCTGCGCGATGCACTGTGCGCGGTCGGTCGCTGGGGGCAGAAGACCAAGAAGGGCTTCTACGACTATGACGACAACCGCCAGCGCACGCCTTCGGACGAGGTGAAGGCGATCATCGCCGACTTCGCGAAGAAGGCCGGCAAGCCGCAGCGCGAGATCGGCAAGGACGAGATCCGCGAGCGCCTGCTCTATCCGATGATCAGCGAAGGCGCGCTGATCCTGGAGGAAGGCATTTCGCAGCGGGCAAGCGACATCGATACGGTCTGGCTCAACGGCTATGGCTGGCCGGCGTGGACCGGCGGGCCGATGTTCTGGGCCGATCATATCGGACTGGATACCGTGGTTGCGGGCCTGAAGAAGCACGGGCTGCCGGTGGCACCTCTGCTGGAGCGCAAGGCGGCCGCGGGCGAAACGTTCAACTGAACCGGAGAACGGTGATGCGGATCGAGGATATCGTCGAAAGCGAATTCACGCCGCTGAGCGACATAATCCGCGCCCATGCCGCAAGGCGGGGCGCGGCAGTGGCGCTGGCGGACGAGAACCGCACTGTCGGCTGGGCGGAAATGGATGCCCTGCTCGACCGCATCGCCGTGGCCCTCCAGCGCGAGGGCGTGGAAAAGGATGAGCCGGTCGCCATAGCGGCAATGAACTCGGTGACGACGGGGCTGGCCTTCCTTGGGGCGATCCGTGCCGGGGCGGTTGCGGCACCCCTCACCTCCACTGCGGCGCCCGACACCATCGTGGCCATGCTGGAGGACAGCGGCAGCCGGGTGCTGCTGCTCGACAAGGACATTGCCGAGCGGCTTGAAGGGCTGGACCTGCCGGCCGGCGTGAAGCGCATCGCGCTGGATGACAGCGACGCGGGCGAGCCGTTCAGCTCGTGGATGGCGGAAGAAGGTGCGAAGCCCGAGGAGCGCGCCGTGGCGCCGGGCGATCCGTTCAACATCATCTATTCGTCGGGCACCACCGGCGCGCCCAAGGGCATCGTGCAGAGCCACAAGATGCGCCACGAATACGCGCGGCGCACGATCGTGGCGGGTTACGACGACGATACGGCGGCGATCTGTTCGACGCCGCTCTATTCCAACACCACGCTGGTCAGCTTCCTTCCGGCGCTCACCGCCGGCGGCAAGGTGGTGCTGATGCGCAAGTTCGACGCGCGCACGTTCCTGGAACTGTCCGAGCGCGAGCGGGTGACCAACGCCATGCTGGTGCCGGTGCAGTACCGCCGCATCATGGAACTGCCCGACTTCGACAGCTTCGACCTTTCGTCCTACCGGCTGAAGTCCTGCACGTCCGCGCCCTTCCCGGCTTGGCTGAAGGCCGATGTGCTGAAGCGCTGGCCGGGCGGGCTGACCGATGGCTATGGCATGACCGAAGGCGGGGCGACGACGATCCTGCTGGCGCACAAGTTCCCGGACAAGCTGCACACCGTGGGCCAGGTCGCACCCGGGCACGTGATGAAGATCATCGACGAGGACGGGAACGAGTTGCCGCAGGGCGAAGTCGGCGAGATCGTCGGCCATTCGCCGATCATGATGAACGGCTACCACGGCAAGCCCGACAAGACCCGCGAGATCGAGTGGCATGACAGCGAAGGCCGTCGCTACATCCGCCACGGCGACATCGGCAAGTTCGACGAGGACGGCTTCCTGATCCTCATGGACCGCGCCAAGGACATGATCATCTCGGGCGGGTTCAACATCTACCCGAGCGATCTGGAAGCCGAACTCACCCGGCAAGGCGCGGTGAAGGAAGCGGCCGTGGTCGGCGTGCCCAGCGATGCCTGGGGCGAAACCCCGCTTGCGGTGGTGGTGCTGGCCGATCCGGCCGCCGATCCGGCGGCGATCCTTGCCGAGGCGAACAGCCGGCTGGGCAAGACGCAGCGCATCTCGGCCATCGAAGTGATCGACGAACTGCCCCGCAGCCCCATCGGCAAGGTGCTCAAGCGCGAACTGCGCGACAAATTCGGCGGGAATCCGATCCTCGCCGCGACCTCCCTGGAAAAGGCCCCTGCCCCAACACGTTCTCAAGGAGCATGAACATGCGTGACGCCGTAATCGTATCCGCCGCTCGCACGCCTATCGGGCGCGCCTACAAGGGCGCCTTCAATGCCACTCCCGGCGCGACGCTGGGCGCGCTTTCGCTGGAAGCCGCCGTGGCGCGGGCGGGGATCGACCCTGCCGAGGTCGACGACGTGCTGTGGGGCGCGGCGCTCCAGCAGGGCGCCCAGGCCGGCAACATCGCGCGCCAGGTGGCGCTGCGCGCAGGCCTGCCGATCACCACTTCGGGCATGAGCATGGATCGCCAGTGCTCGTCGGGTCTGATGACCATCGCCACCGCTTCGAAGCAGGTGATCATCGACCGCATGGACGTGGTTGCCGCCGGCGGCCAGGAATCGATCAGCCTCGTCCAGACCAAGGACATGCGCGTCGCCCCGGACAAGAGCCTGATGGCGATGCACAAGGCGATCTACATGCCGATGCTGCAGACCGCAGAGATCGTCGGCCAGCGCTATGGCATCAGCCGCGAGGCCTGCGACGAATATGCCCTGCAATCGCAGCAGCGCACCGCCGCCGCGCAGGCCGCGGGCAAGTTCGATGACGAGATCGTCGCCGTGGACACGACGATGGGCGTCCAGAACAAGGAAACCGGCGAAGTCACCTTCCAGGACGTTCACCTGACCAAGGACGAAGGTAATCGTCCCTCGACCACGATCGAGAACCTCCAGGCGCTGAAGCCGGTGATCGAGGGCGGCATCGTGACGGCGGGCAACGCCAGCCAGCTATCGGACGGTTCCGCGGCGGTCGTCGTGATGGAAGCGGCGCTGGCGGCAAAGAAGGGCCTGGCCCCGCTCGGACGCTATGTCGGCATGGCCGTTGCCGGGACCGAGCCCGACGAGATGGGCATCGGCCCGGTCTTCGCGATCCCCAAGCTGCTCCAGCGCTTCGGGCTGAAGATGGACGACATCGGCCTGTGGGAGCTGAACGAAGCCTTCGCGGTGCAGGTGCTTTACTGCCGCGACAAGCTGGGCATCCCCAATGACCTGCTCAACGTCAACGGCGGCTCGATCTCGATCGGCCACCCTTATGGCATGACCGGCGCGCGCTGCACCGGCCACGCGCTGATCGAAGGCAAGCGTCGCGGCGCGAAGTACGTGGTGGTCACCATGTGCGTCGGCGGCGGCATGGGCGCGGCGGGACTTTTCGAAGTCCTCTGACGCCAGGAACAGGAAAGCCCCGGACGTTGCGGCGTCCGGGGCTTCCGGGGAGCGAGGGTCTTGCGAACCCTCAGAACTTGACCGTACCGGTCAACCAGAACGAGCGCGGCTGGACCGCGACGATGCTGAGAAGCTGGTTCGGATCGGCCGCGACGGCTTCCTTCGTCAGCCCCTGGCGGTCGAGCGAGGCGAGGAAACCGCCCGAGCGCGCCCACGACATGATGCCGAACTGATTGAACACGTTGTTCACGTTCGCCTGCAACTTGAACCGCTTGTCCGGACCGAACTCGTAGGCCGCGCCGAAATCGAAGGTGTGGAAGCCGGGAAGATACCAGGCGTTCGCACGGTTGGCGGCGCGCTTGCCGGTGTAGCTGTGCGTGAGGAACAGCGAGAGGCTGTCAACCGGCGTCAGCGTGGCAGTGGTGCGGGTCAGGATCTTCGGGTTGTTGTCGGCATCGCCCTTGGGGGTCGACTGAAGCTCGTCGTCCGCCGAGCCCGGGTCGTTGGCGATCCAAAGGCCGAACTTCGAGGCCTTGGGGTTCTGCAACGTGATCGCGGTGCGGAGGTTCAGCATCGAGCCGATGTCGGCATCGGCATCGATCTCGACGCCATAGGTCTCGATCTGGCCATAGACCGTCGGCGGCGTGTAGAACTTGCCGTTCTCGTCGGTGAAGGTCTGGGTCGAGCCGACATTCGACAGCTTCGAGTAGAACGGGAACAGCGCGACCCGCAGGTTGTCCTGACGGTACTTCAGGCCAACCTCGACCTGCGTGATGACCTGCGGTTCGGGAAACTGCGTGGAGATTTCGCTGGGCGTGTCGATATCGGCGATGCCGCGGAAGTCCGGGGCCTTCTTGCCGCGGGTATAGCGGACATAGGCCTGGAAATTGTCGCTGACCTCGTAGTTCACCGCGCCGGTGTAGTTGAGGTAGTGGAAGTTGCGCTTCGTGTTGGTCGGCGCGCCATAGGTGTTGCGGGTGTTGTCCCACAGCGTCAGCGGGTTGCCATCGGCCCCGCCGCCGCCGTTGACCGCCACCGCCGCACCAAGGGTGAGGTTGGTGATATCGTAGCGGATGTCCTCGTAGCGGATGCCGCCGTCGACCGAAAGGCGATCGGTCACCTGCCATTCGTCGCCCGCGAAGACCGAGATCTGGCGCTGGGTGCCGCGCACGCCATCGCCATCGAGCAGGCCGCCGCCCTGCGCGGCAAAGCCGGCCGGGTCGGTCACCTGCAGCACGGTGCCGTCGGGCAGGGTGTGGGTGATGTCATAGACCTGCGGGGTGGGCGTGAGCGCCGAGACGCCGATGCCCGCCGCGCCGTTGGCCTGGCTGTAGCGCGAGTGCGCGAACGAGGCGCCGGCGGCGAGCGAGTGGTCGCCGAGGCTGGCCGAAAGCGTGAACTGGTCCTGGAAACTGCGCGAACGGTACTTGGTCGAAAGCGCGGCCTGCGACAGCACGCCGTTCTCGAGGATGTGCTGGTTGGGCAGGTTGTTGGTCACCACGCTGTGGTCGAAGCCCGAGAACGAGAAGACCTCGGCCGCGACCTGGTCCGTGCCGCGCACCTTGTAGGTGGTGGTGCCGGGCAGGCCGAGCGTGCCGGTCAGGATCGACAGGAAGAAGTCGTCGACGCCGAGCGGGAAGATCAGGCCGCCGGTGCTCCAGTCGGTCTTGTTCTCGCTGTAGCGCGCGCGATTCTGGACCTTGATGCCGTCAGCCAGTTCGTGGTCCCAGGTCATGCCGAACGAAAGCGTGCGGGCGTGGACGAGGTCCGAGGCATCCCACGATCCGGTCGATCCATCGGGGTTGGTGAAGCTGTGGGCATTGGCCGGCGGCAGCACCGACGAAGTGTTGTCGAAACCGGCGGCGATCTTGGGATCGTCGTAGTTGAACGCCGGGGTGAACTCGAACCAGCCGTTGTGGTCATTGAGGTACTTGGCGTCGAAGCGGACCGAACCGTTGCCATAGTCCCACAGCAGATTGGCGCGGATCTGGCCGCCCTTGTTCAGCGCATAGCCGGGATCGCGCGAGCCGTCGCTCTTCCGGTAGAAGCCGCCGATGGCATAATAGAGGCCATTGCCCACTTCGCCGCCGGCATAGGCGTCGACGCGGTAGTACGGGTTCTTGCCGTCGCCTTCGAGGCCGAGCTTGCCCTGGACTTCGAAGCCGGGGTGCGACTTTCCGGTCCGCGAGATGTAGTTGAAGATGCCGCCCGGCGCGTTGTTACCGGTGACAGTGGCGGTGCCGCCGCGCAGGCCCTCGAGCCGGTCGAGCATGATGTCGGGGCGCGAGAAGTAGTCCGGACCGAAGTTGCCCGAGGTGATCGGTTCCACCGGCAGGCCATCTTCCTGCATCGAGACGTAGTAGTAGCCGCCATCGCCATCGAGCGAGTTGGCCGAAACGCCGCGCGAGAAGACGACGTTGCGGATCTCGCCCAGCGAGGAGTTCACGAAAACGCCCGGGACGTTCCTGATGAGGTCGGCCGAGCTGTTGGCGATCTGCTGCGAGAGTTCTTCCGCAGTCACCGCCGAAATCGAGATCGGCGCATTTTCGATCGATTTCGCGCTGAACACGCCGGTCACGACAATCTGGTTGTCGGCCGCAGCGGCTCCATCGGCTTGTGCGCTGTCCTGCGCGAGAGCCGGCGCGGCAAGCGCGGCAACCGCCAGGGCCGCGAGCGAGGCAGACGTGCGGATGGTATCTGCAAACTTCATCAGGTCATCCCCCATGGATTCGGGTCCGTTGTGGACCTTTCACAGGAGCAGTAATCAAAAATGATCGATTGTGAAAGACATAATATGATTGATTTTGATTATTCCATCCCGGACCATGCATGCGGCGGGTTTCACTGGGCATTCCAAGTGCTTCGCCGTGCTTGCCGGTGGACCGCCGCCTGATACAAATCGACGCATGACCCAGCAGAACGATAGCCGCCCCTGGCCCCAGGCCGGACGCGAACGCCTGATCTACCCCTCCCCGGTGGGCTGGAAGGGCACCGACTTCGTCGACAACGAAGAGGAACTGCTGCGGCGCCTGAATCCGAAGACCGTGTTCATGATGGGCGACAACCCCGCCCTTCCCCGAATGCCCGAACGCCCGCGCCTGCTGGACTTCTTCCGGTGCAGGTTCGGCGACATCACCGTCCGCCACCTGCTCGTCAGCGCAAAGCGCGCGCTTGACGACGGATTGCCGGAAAAAGTCGTGATCGCCTGTCTGCTCCACGACATTTCGAACGGATGCCTGATCCGCGCGGACCACGGATACTGGAGCGCGCAACTAATCGCGCCCTATGTCGATCCGGAAGTGGCCTTTGCGGTGAAATATCACCAGGCACTGCGCTATGTGCCCGACGAAAGCGTCGGCTATGCCTATCCCGACAGCTATCACAAGTTCTTCGGGCCGGACTACCAGCCGCCGGAATACCTGCTGCGCGACGCCGAGCATGCACGCGGCCACGAGTGGTACATGACCACGCGCCAGGTGACGCTCTACGACACCTATTTCTTCGACGACTTCCCCGAAGTGGACCCGGAAGCCCTGGCCGACGTCATCGGCCGCAATTTTCGCGAGCCCGACGAGGGCCTCGGCTTCGACGGCAGCGCGACCGCGCACATGTGGCGCACGATGATCTGGCCCAACAATTTCCTTTAGCCGCGTTCATCCATTTATAACGCACGTTAGGCTTGTGCGCTGCGCAAGCCCCCGCTTTAGCTGGAAAAAAGCTGAACCGGAGAGAATGTCCCGTGCGCCTTGCCCTGACGTCAACCTGCCTACTGCTGTCGACATGCTGCGGCTCCGCGCTGGCGCAGGAAATTGCCGAACCGCCAGTGGTTACGGTGATCGCGGCGCCCGGTGGCGCGATCGACCGGGACGATGGTCTCGCGCTCGGCAGCGGGGACATCGACCGCGCGGGTCAGCCTGATCTCCTTTCCGCGCTTGCCCGGACGGTGGCGGGGATCAGCCTGCAGGATGCGCAGGGCAATCCCTGGCAACCCAACCTCGTCTATCGCGGTTTCACGGCATCCCCGCTCCAGGGACAGGCGCAGGGCCTTGCCGCCTATCTCGACGGCGGCCGGTTCAACCAGCCTTTTGGCGATACGGTGGGCTTCGACCTCATACCCGAGGTCGCGCTGCGCCGGGTCGACGTCCTCGATGCCAGCCCGGTCTACGGGCTCAACGGCCTTGGCGGCGCGATCCTGCTGACCACGCACGACGGACGGAGCGCGCCAGGCATCGAGGCGGCGCTCTCTGCCGGGGCCTATGGCGAACGCGAGGGCAGCGTATCGGCCGGGGGCAGCAAGGGCGCCATATCGTGGTACGTCGCGGGCCAGCATCGGCGCGAGGACGGATGGCGCGACTTCAGCCCGTCACGGCTGACCAACGGCCTTGCCGACGTGGGTTTCGACACAGCGGGCGGCGGGCTTCATCTCAAGCTGCTTGGCGCGGATACCGACCTTACCGGCAATGGCGTCGCGCCAGTCGAACTGCTGGCGGCGCGGCGCAAGTCGGTGCTGAGCTGGCCCGACAGGAGCAAGTCGCAATTCCAGCGCGCCAGCCTGCACCCCTGGGTCGCGCTCTCGGAGCGGACCCGCATCGAGGCGACGCTCTATGCGCAGGACCTGAAGCTGAAGACGGTGAACGGCGACATCGCCGACATCGAACCCTGCGACGACGACGAAGCCCTCCTCTGCCTGGAAGCCGGCGATGACGAGGCCTTCCTGACCGATGCCGGCGGGCAGGCCATTGCGACGCCTGCCGGGGACGGTGCCTTCGGCGTACTCAACCGCGGCGAGGCGCAGACCAGAGCCATGGGCGTGCTGGTGCAGATCGCGGACCGCAGGCCCCTTGGCGAGGGCGAGAATCACCTGATCGTGGGCGCCAGCTTCGACACGAGCAGGACGCGGTTCGGCACATCGGTGGAACTCGGCGTCCTGACGCCGAACCGGAGCGTCGAAGGGCTTGGCCCGAGGATCGTCCAGTCCGATGGCGCCGTGGGTCCGGTCGGCGTCATATCCCATACCCGCTACTGGGGGCTCTTCGCCCAGAACCTGCTGCCGCTCACCTCCAGGCTCTCGGCCGAAATCGGCCTGCGCTACAACCATGCCCGCGTCCGGCTGGACGATCGCATCGGCACCGCGCTCAACGGCGAACACGTCTATGCGCGGGTCAACCCGGGGCTTGAACTGGACTGGCAGGTCCGGCCCTCGCTGGCCTTGCGCGCGGGCTATGCTGAGAACAGCCGCAATCCCACCCCGGCGGAGCTTTCCTGCGCCGACGAGAACGCTCCGTGCAGCCTGGCCAACTTCTTCGTGGCCGATCCCCATCTGCGGCAGGTCGTGGCCCGGACCTGGGAAATCGGTGCATCGGGCCGTGGCCGCCTGGCAGGATGGCAGGCAAGCTGGCTGTTGTCGGGGTATCGCACCACCAACACCGATGACATCCAGCACATCGCCTCGCGCATCAGGGGGCGTGCATACTTCCAGAACATCGGCAGGACCCGGCGCCAGGGCGCGGAGCTGACCGCGCGCGCCAGCAAGGGCGGCTGGCAGGTTTCGGCAAGCTATGCCTTCACCGATGCACGGTTCCTCGACCCGCTCGTCCTGTCCAGCCCTTCCAACCCCTTCGCGGCGGCGGATGGAACGATCACGGTCCGCCCGGGAGACCGCCTGCCCGGGATCGCGCGTCACGGGCTCAGCCTTGCCGCCGACTATGCCGGCAAGGGGTGGTCTCTGGGCGCGGACATGATCGTGCGATCGGGGGTGCGGCTCGTCGGCGACGAAGCGAACGAGGTGCCCGAGGTCCCCGGCTATGCGGTCTTCAACGCACGCGCCGCGCTTCAGATCGTGCGCGGCGTCTCGCTGTTCGGCGAAGTGCGCAACCTGTTCGACCGCAAGTACGCGACGTTCGGCACCTTTGCCGAAATCGACGAGGTCTATCTTGCCGAAGCGCCCGACGCGCAGGACCCGCGCGCCCTCGGGCCCGCCGCCCCGCGCCGGTGGAGCGTCGGGGTCAAGGCAGCGTTCTGACTACTTGGCGAACGGGTTCTTGGGGCTGCGCAGGGTCAGGCGGATCGGCACGGCATCGAAGCCCAGCTCGCGCCGGATGCCGTTGATCAGATAGCGCCGGTAGCTTTCGGGCAACTGGTCCAGACGCGTGCCGAACAGAACGAAACCGGGGGGACGCGTCTTGGCCTGGGTGATGTAGCGCAGCTTGATCCGGCGTCCGCCGGGCGCGGGCGGCGGATTGGCGGCGAGCGCGTCGTCGAACCAGCGGTTGAGAGCGGCGGTCGGCACGCGCTTCGACCAGGCGGCGCGGATTTCGAAGGCCGCTTTCAGCAGTTCGTCCAATCCCTTGCCGGTGCGGCCCGAAATGGCGAGCAATGGCACGCCGCGCACCTGCGCCAGCCCTTCGTCGAGCGCCTTGCGGATACCTTGGAACAGGCCCGAAGGATCTTCGGCGACATCCCACTTGTTGATCGCGATCATCAGTGCGCGGCCTTCTTCGATCACCATCGAGGCGATCTTGAGATCCTGATGTTCAAGCCCGCGCGTGGCATCGAGAACCAGCACCACGACTTCGGCGAAATCGATGGCATGGCGCGCGTCGGCGACAGAAAGCTTTTCGAGCTTGTCGGTGACCTGCGCCTTCTTGCGCATGCCGGCCGTGTCGATCAGGCGGACCGGGCGATAGGCTTCGCGTTCCGGATCGAACCACTGCCAGTCGATGGCGATGGAATCGCGGGTGATCCCGGCTTCCGGCCCGGTCAGCAGGCGATCCTCGCCGAGCAGCTTGTTGATCAGCGTCGACTTGCCGGCGTTGGGACGGCCCACGATGGCCAGCTTGAGAACGGATTCGGGATCGAACTCCTCTTCCTCGTCCTCGGCCTCTTCACCTTCGCCGTCCTCGTCGTCCTGCTTTTCGCCGATCAGCGGCAGCAGCGCCTCGAAAAGGTCGGCAAGGCCCTGACCATGTTCGGCGGAAAAGGCGACGGGTTCACCGAAGCCGAGCGAGAATGCCTCGAAAATCCCGGGATCGCCGGCGCGGCCTTCGGCCTTGTTGGCCATGAGTACGATCGGCACCGTGCTCTGGCGCAGGTAACGGGCGATTTCCTCGTCCAGCGGCGTGACGCCCGCGCGCGCATCGATGACGAACAAGGCGACATCCGCGCCGACGAGCGAAGCCTCTGTCTGCTTGCGCATGCGGCCGGGCAGCGTCGAGGGGTCCTCGTCCTCCCAACCGGCGGTATCGACGATGGTGAAGTCGAGACCCAGTAGAGAAGCATCGCCAAAACGGCGGTCGCGGGTCACGCCCGGCTGGTCGTCGACCAGCGCCAGCTTCTTGCCGACGAGTCGGTTGAACAGCGTGGACTTGCCCACATTGGGGCGTCCGATGATGATTACCTGAGGGCGCATGGTTTTTCCGTGGCTGTTCCTGCGCGTGAACGCAAGCACGGCTTTAAGTCCGGTGCATTCGTTATGCCGCCATTAACCATTCACGGGAGTATGAACATAACCAAGGCGGCAGATAATTGCCGGAATGAGGGAAAAGATCTGCCACATTGCCGGGGTGTGCTGCCTGATGTTGTGGGCCACGCCATCGAATGCCGCGGAAATCCGCGATTCTTCGCGCCCTGACGGTATCTCCGAATCAGATCAAATAGGCCTGCCCTATCTCCAATGCGTCCCTTATGCGCGGCAGATCAGCGGCATCCAGATCTATGGCGATGCGTTAACCTGGTGGGACCAGGCAGAGGGCAAGTATGCCCGTGGCAGCCGTCCCAAGGTGGGCGCGGTGATGAGCTTCCGTCCCTATGGCCGGATGGAACTGGGCCATGTCGCAGCCGTGAGCCGCGTGATCGATTCGCGCACCGTGCTTCTGCGCCACGCCAACTGGTCGCCCATCGACGGGCGCCGCGGCCAGATCGAGAACGACGTGCGCGCCGTCGACGTGTCTCCCGCCAACGACTGGAGCGAAGTGCGCGTGTGGTACGCGCCGATCGGCAATCTGGGCACCACGGCCTGGCCGGTCAACGGCTTCATCTATCCGGAAAAGGCGCGCAAGGCGGACCGTCTTGCAGTCCTGTCGTCAACCGAACCGATGCCCAAGGCTAGGGCTGCCGAAGCGCCCAGGCAGGCCATCGGCGCCGACTTCCTGCGCGGCGTTCGGCCCGAAGTCGAGGTCAAGGCGGCCCCGGTGCGCCGCCAGTTGGCCTATAGCTACACGGCGCCCAAGCAGGCGCCGTCGCGTCCGGCCAAGCTTGATCCGAAACTGGCCGACGACCCCATTGGCCGCATCATCGCCGCGAAGATGCGCTGACCTGCCGTTGCGCCCCGCATTGGGCGGGGGCGCAACGGAACGCCATTCTAGAGCGACTTGATGATCGCCGAGAAATCCAGCCCGGCGTTGCCGGCGTTGGCGAAGGCTTCGTAAAGCTCTTCCGCACGCGCGCCCATCGGAACCTGCGCTCCGGCATCCTGGGCAGCCGCCATCGCAAGCTTGAGGTCCTTCAGCATCAGCGCGGTGGCAAAGCCACCCTGGTAGCCGTTGTCGGCGGGGCTCTGCGGGCCGACACCGGGGACCGGGCAGTACGACGTCATCGACCAGCACTGGCCCGAAGCCTTGGACGAGATGTCGTAGAAGGTCTGAAGATCGAGCCCAAGCTTCTCCGCCATGGCGAAGGTCTCGCAGGTGGCCACCATCGAGGCGCCGAGCAGCATGTTATTGCAGATCTTGGCCGCCTGCCCCGCACCGCTGGCACCGGCGTGGATCACCGCCTTGCCCATCGCGGCAAGGATCGGCTCGGCACGGGCGAAAGCCTCGTCGCTACCGCCGACCATGAAGGTCAGCGTGCCGCCGTTGGCAGCCGCGATGCCGCCCGAAACGGGAGCATCGACCATGACATAGCCCGCCGTATCGGCTGCCGAGGCGACTTCGCGCGCGGTGGCGACGTCGATGGTCGAGCAATCGAGAAGGAGCGCCGAGGTCGGGGCCTGGCCGATCACGTCGGCGGCATAGACCGACTTCACGATGGCGCCGTTGGGCAGCATCGAGACGACGGCATCGGCACCCTGCACGGCTTCCTTGACCGAAGTGTAGGTGGTGCAGCCGTTTTCCCTGGCTCGTTCGAGGGCCGCTTCGGCAAGGTCGAAGGCGTGGACGTCGTGGCCTGCCTTGACGAGGTTCGCGGCCATGCCGCCGCCCATGTTGCCGAGGCCGATGAATGCGATTTTCATGGGCTTAACGTCCCTTCCACACGCCGGGGCGCTTTTCGATGAAGGCCTTCATGCCTTCGGCCTTGTCCTCGCTGGCGGTGAGGATCTGGAACACGCGGCGTTCGAACAGCAGGCCCTGGTCTAGCGTGGTCTCGAACGCGGCGTTGACCATTTCCTTGTTGGCGACAGCCGCCATCGGCGGCATCGCGGCGATGGTCTCGGCGGTCTTGAGCGCATCGGCCAGCAGATCGGCCAGCGGCACGACGCGGGTAACGAGGCCCGAACGCTCGGCTTCGGCGGCGTCCATCATCCGGCCGGTCAGGCACATGTCCATCGCCTTGGCCTTGCCCACCGCGCGGGTCAGGCGCTGCGAGCCGCCCATGCCGGGGGCAACGCCAAGCTTGATCTCGGGCTGGCCGAACTTCGCGTTCTCGGAAGCGATGATGAAGTCCGCCATCATGGCAAGCTCGCAGCCGCCGCCCAGAGCAAAGCCGTTCACGGCAGCGATCCAGGGCTTGCGGGTGGTCTTCACGAGGTGGCTGGTCCACTTCGAGAAGAAGTCCTCGTTATAGAAGTCGGCGGCGGGCTTTTCCGACATTTCCTTGATGTCGGCCCCGGCGGCAAAAGCCTTCTCGCCCGATCCGGTCAGCACGGCGCAGCGCTGCGAGGCGTCGGCCTCGTAGGCGGCGAAGGCTTCGATCAGCTCGGCCAGCACCTGCGAATTGAGCGCGTTGAGCGCCTGCGGGCGGTTCAGAGTGATGAGGGTGACAGCACCCTTCTGTTCGACGAGGATGGTTTCGTACTCGGCCATTGATGCCTCCTGCAATTCGTCACCCTGAACTTGTTTCAGGGTCCATGTTTCAATTCGGAGCATCGCGCGTGGGGCACGATGGATGCTGAAACGAGTTCAGCATGACGCTGCTCTTAAAGTGGCTGCCATTCCTCCGCAGGCGGAAGCGGCGCGAAAATCTGGTCGAGGAGGTCGTCGGTAACGCCTTCCGCCGTCTCAGGCGACCACTTCGGAGCGTGGTCCTTGTCGACGATGACCGCGCGCACGCCCTCGGCAAAGTCGGGCAGGACGAGCACGCGCGAACCGACCCGATACTCCATCGCCATGTTGGCGGCGAAATCGGGCAGGGTCAGGCTCGTGGCGAGCTGGCGCAGTGCGACCTTGCAGGTCTGCGGGCTCTTGGTGCGAAGGGTCGCCAGCGTGGCCGCGGCAAAATCCGAACCATCCGCATCGAGCGCGCCAAGGATGTCCTCGTAGCGGTCCGAAGCGAACAGCCGCTCGATCTCGGCGGCATGGGCCGCGATCTTCGGCTCGGGCGGGACGGCGGAAAGTTCGCGCAGAATGGTGGGGATCGAGGCGGGATCGGCGGCGATGCGTGCCTTGGCCTCGGCCAGATTCTCCGCCGGCAGGTAATGGCTGGCAAGGCCCGCCCAGAGGCATTCCGCGCCGTCCAGCCGCGCGCCGGTGAGCGCAAGGTACTGGCCAAGCCGCCCCTTCAGCCGCGAAAGGAACCAGCCGCCACCGACGTCCGGAAACAGGCCGATCCCCGTTTCGGGCATGGCGAGCTTGGTGCTTTCGGTGGCTACGCGGTAGGTCGCCGGACCGGAAATGCCGACGCCGCCGCCCATGGTGATGCCGTCCATGAAGGCCACCACGGGCTTTCCGTAGGTCATCAGCAGGTGGTTGAGCTGGTATTCGTCGTGGAAGAACCTGCGACCCGAGGTGCCCCCGTCGTTCAGCGCCGAATTGCGCAGGAAGGCAATGTCGCCGCCCGCGCAGAAACCACGCCCTTCGGCATGGTCGATCAGGACCACGCCAACCGAGGCATCGCCACGCCATTGGAGAAGCGAGGCAGTCATCGCATGGACCATGTCCAGCGTCAGCGCGTGGATCGCCTTGGGCCGGTTGAGCGAAAGGATGCCGGCGGCGCCTTCGCGTTTGGCAAGTACTTCGTCGATCACTTCAAGAGGTCCCTTCCCACGATCATGCGCATGACTTCGTTCGTGCCTTCGAGGATGCGGTGGACGCGAAGGTCGCGCCAGAAGCGCTCGATCGGGTAATCGCGCAGGTAGCCGTAGCCGCCGAACATCTGCAGTGCGCGATCGACGATCGAGGAGCCGTTGTCGGTGGCGAGCTTCTTGGCCATGGCCGAGAAGCGGGTCTTGTCCGGTGCGTTTGCGGTGACCTTGGCCGCCGCGAGGTAGAGCAGCGCGCGCGAGGCTTCGAGATCGGTCGCCATGTCGGCGAGCTGGAACTGGGTGTTCTGGAACTCGGCGATGGCCTTGCCGAACTGGCTGCGGTCCTTGACGTAGGCCACGGCCTCGTCAAGGCAGCGCTGCGCACCGCCGAGCGAGCAGGCGCCGATGTTGAGGCGGCCGCCGTCGAGACCGGCCATCGCGAACTTGAAGCCGTCGCCCTCGGCGCCGACGCGGTTGGCGACAGGCACCTTGACGTTGTCAAAGATGACCTGCGCGGTGGGCGAGGCATTCCAGCCCAGCTTGCGCTCCGGCGCGCCGAAGCTGACGCCCGGCATGTCCTTCTCGATCACCAGGCAGGAAATGCCTTTCGCACCATTATCGCCGGTGCGGACCATGGTGACGTAGAGATCGTTGACCCCGCCGCCCGAAATGAACTGCTTGGTGCCGTTGACGACGTAGTGGTCACCTTCCAGCCGAGCCGTGGTCTTGAGCGCCGCCGCGTCGGAGCCCGAACCCGGCTCGGTCAGGCAATAGCTTGCGATCTGGTCCATGGTGACGAGACTGGGCAGGTAACGGCTCTTGATCTCGTCGCCGCCGAACTTGTCGATCATCCAAGCGGCCATGTTGTGGATCGAGATGAAGGCACTGGTCGCCGGGCAGCCATAGGCCATGGCTTCCATGATGAGCGCGGCCTCGAGACGGCCAAGGCCGATCCCGCCGGATTCCTCGCTGACATAGATCGCCGCGAAGCCCAGTTCCGCCGCCGCCTTGATCGTGTCGCGCGGGAAGGTGTGGTCCTCGTCCCACTGTGCCGCGAAAGGCGTGATGGCGTCGGCGGTGAAGCGCCGCGCCATGTCCTGGATGGCGATCTGGTCTTCGGTCAGCGCGAACTGTTCGGTCATCTCTCTCTTCCCGTCACACGAGGTTAACCGTGCCCTTAAACTCAAGCTGGGCGGCGGATATGGTTCGCCGCCCATGCTGTCCAGTGCTATCCGCAGGAAATGCGGACGATCGTGTAGTCATCGTCATAGCCGACCGTCACGCGGTCGGCGCGGTAGTCCATGGTCACTGCCGTGCGCGGCGGAACCCAGCGCAGGACGCGCGCAGCTGTCTGCCGCAGCAGTTCCACGCCAAGCTCGCCCGTTGCCTTCTGCCCCAGGTGAACCTGTGCGGCGGCGGCGTTGCATTCGCCCGCCGGAGCGGTGGGCAGTTCGGCCGCTGCGGGCGTCCGGGCAGCGGTGCAGCCTGCAAGCAGCAGCGCGGCAGCAGCAGCGGCGGCGCAAGCGGTCGGCATTCCGGTCATCGCACCCTCTCTCACTTGCAGCGGCTGTAGCGGCGCGGGCCCTGCGGCGCATCGTCGCCGAACTCGGTCAGGACAAGGGTCCGTCCCCCGTCCGCCAGTTCGTAACGAGCGTCGCGCAGCCAGGCCATGCCTTCGCCCTCGTAGTCGAACATCGCACGCAGGCTCCGGTCCGACCGGTCCGCGACTTTCCCGATCTCGGCCACCGATTCATAGAACCTGACGTCGTTCTCGCCTATGGTCATGATGCCCTTGTTGTCGCCCCGGGTGGGATCGCAGTCGTTCGCCACCAGCCCCCACCTGCCGCGCATGGCCGAAGGGAACGTCGCGCCCTGTGCGGCGACGTCCGTGCCGTCGGCGCTCGCCCCCACCGGGGGCACCATCGACTGCGAAGGCGCCGGTTCGACGACGGCCGCGCTGGTCGCCGGGTCGCTGGGCGCGGGTGCCGGGTCCGAACAGGCCGCCAGTGCAAACGGTGCGGCAAGGAGGGGCAGGACAAGACGCTTCATCGGGAATGCTCCGGTGCAGTTGCAGATGGCACAACCAACGCGCACCGGAGCGATCCTTTCCTAAAGCCCGCAGATCAGCCCATCGTCGGGATGACGAAGGCGTTGCCGCCGTCGGGCGAGCCATCCGGCCAGCGCTGCGTGACGGTCTTGACCTTGGTCCAGAACTTCACGCCTTCCATGCCGTGCTGGTTGGTGTCACCGAACGCCGAACGCTTCCACCCGCCGAAGGTGTGGTAGGCCACAGGCACCGGGATCGGCACGTTGATGCCAACCATGCCGACGTTGACGCGGGCGGCAAATTCACGCGCGGCGTGGCCGTTGCGGGTGAAGATGGCGACGCCGTTTCCGTACTGGTGCTTGCTCGGCAGTTCGAGCGCCTGCTCGAAGTTCTCGGCGCGCACGATCTGCAGCACCGGGCCGAAGATCTCGTTGTGGTAGCTGTCCATGTCGGGCGTGACATGGTCGATCAGCGTCGGGCCGACGAAGAAGCCGTTCTCGTGCCCCTGCAGGGTGAAGCCGCGACCGTCGACGACGAGTTCGCCGCCTTCCTCGATGCACTTGTCGATCCAGCCTTCGACCTTTTCCTTGTGCGCCTGGGTCACCACCGGACCGTAGTGCGCCTCGGGATCGGTCGAGATGCCGACCTTGAGCGCGTGGATCGCCGGGATCAGCTTGGCGCGCAGGCGCTCGGCGGTGTCATGGCCGACGGGCACGACCACTGGCAGTGCCATGCAGCGTTCGCCGGCAGAGCCGAAAGCGGCGCCGCACAGGTCGTTCACGACCTGGTCGAGATCGGCATCGGGCATGACCACGCCGTGGTTCTTGGCCCCGCCCATCGCCTGCACGCGCTTTCCGGCGGCAACGCCGCGATTGTACACGTAGTGCGCGATGTCCGACGATCCAACGAAGCTGATGGCGCCGATCGCCGGGTGATCGAGGATCGCGTCGACCATTTCCTTGTCGCCGTGGACGACCTGGCAGATGCCTTCGGGAAGACCTGCTTCGATGAACAGCTCAGCGAGGCGCACCGGCACCGAAGGATCGCGCTCGGACGGCTTGATGATGAAGGCGTTGCCGGTGGCGATGGCAATCGCGCTCATCCACAGCGGGATCATGCCGGGGAAGTTGAACGGCGTGATGCCGGCTCCGATGCCGATGGGCTGGCGGGTCGAATAGACGTCGATGCCCGGCCCCGCGCCGTGAGTATATTCGCCCTTGAGGACGTGCGGGATGCCGCAGGCGAACTCGACGACCTCGAGGCCGCGCTGGATGTCCCCCCTGGAGTCTGCGATGACCTTGCCGTGCTCGGACGAGAGCATGTGGGCGAGGCTGTCCATGTTGGCCTCGACCAGTTCCTTGAAGCGGAACATCACGCGGGCGCGGCGCTGCGGATTGGTCGCGGCCCATGCCGGCTGCGCCTTCAGCGCGGCCTGCACCGCGCGCTCGAGCGTCTCTGCGGTGCCGAGCGCGACTTCGGCCTGCACGCCGCCATTGTTGGGATCGAAGATCGGGCTCTTGCGGGCAGGCGCGCCACCGGGGCCGCCGACGATGAAATGGTCAATCAGGCGCATGTGATTCCTCTTTCGCCAAAACTTGGCGGGCGTGATGCGCCTGCGACAGATTGCAGGCAACAAGCGAATATGCGAGGTCTACCTGCAAATTTGCAGGCTACTTCATGCACTCGAACGACTGGAACGACTTTCAGGCTTTTCTCGCCGTCGCCCGCGCCGGACAACTGGCCCGCGCCGCCTCCGCGATGGGGGTGGATGCGACCACGATCGGGCGACGCTTGCGCCGTCTCGAAGCGCGGACCGGCGCCACCCTGTTCGAACAGACGCGCGAGGGACAGGTCCTGACCGAGGCCGGCGAGGCGATGCTGGCCGAAGTCGAGGCGATGGACCAGGCCGCCAGCCGCATCGCCGAACATGCAGCCGGCGGCGGCGGGATCGCCGGCCTGTTGCGCGCCAGCCTTTCCGAAGGCTTCGGAAGCTGGATCGTGGCCCCGGCGCTGCGCGGCTTCGTGGAGGCCAACCCCCGGCTGGTGGTCGATCTGGTCGCCTCCTCGGGCTTCCTCAGCCCGTCGAAGCGCGAGGCCGACCTGGCTGTAACCCTGTCGCGCCCACGCGCCGGGCCGGTGATTGCGGGCAAGCTCTCGGACTACACGCTGCGGCTCTATGCCACGCGCGGTTATCTTTCGCAGAAAGGCTGGCCGGAACGTCCGGCCGAACTCGCCCGGGGCCATCGCCTCGTCGGCTATATCCCCGACCTGCTCTACGCGCCCGAGCTGCGCTACCTGGCCGAGATCGAGCCGGACCTTTCGGCCACGGTGCGCTCATCGTCGATCAATGCACAGCACCGCATGATCGCGGCGGGCGCGGGAATAGGCGTGCTGCCCTGCTTCATCGGCGATTCTGACAAGTGGCTAGTGCCGGTCCTGCCAGACCGCCGGATCACCCGCTCGTTCTGGCTGGTGACGCACAAGGACACGCACAACCTGGCGCGGGTGCGCGCCTTCAAGGACTGGCTGACCGCGCTCGTGGCGCGGGAACGGGGACGGCTGTTGCCCCGCTGAAACATCCTCCCCGTTCCCGCCCCAGGCAGGAACGGAGTGGAAATCGAGTCAGGCCTTGGCGACCGGCGCGTCCTCGCCGAGGTCCTCGTACCAGGCTTCGACGGGACCGTTGAGCTTGATCGTCAGCGGATTGCCCTTGCGGTCCATGGTCTTGCCGGCCTGGACGCGCACCCAACCTTCGGAAATGCAATATTCCTCGACATTGTTGCGCACCACGCCCTTGAAGCGGATGCCCACGCCGCGGCGCAGCTTCTCGGCATCGAAATGCGCGCTGCGCGGGTGGATGGCGAGACGGTCCGGCGGAACGTCGGGACCGGAAGTTTCGGGCTGGATGGTTTCTTCGCTCATAGCCCGCGCAATTATCTTGATTGCCCCACTTGTCAATCAAGCGAAGCCGTCGTAGAGGCGCGCCCCTGTCAAGCGGTCGCCCGAGCTGATGCAAGGCTGGCCTTCTCTGACGGGCGCGTAGCTCAGCGGTAGAGCACACCCTTCACACGGGTGGGGTCACAGGTTCAATCCCTGTCGCGCCCACCATTCCCGACATAGCTGATCGCCGGAATGGAAAACGGGGCACGGCCAATGGCCATGCCCCGCTGTCCGGACGTGTCGCTTCGATCAGGCGGCCAGGCGGCGCGGGGCTGCCTGTGCCGGGGCACGGCCACGGCTGTCGCCCAGGTCGAAGCGCTCGACCAGCTGCGACAGGGTGCCCGCCGCATTGGCGAGGTTCTGCGAGGCTGCGGTCGATTCCTCGACAAGCGCGGCGTTCTGCTGGGTGATGCGGTCCATGTCGCCGACGACGGTGTTGACCTGGCTGATCGCCGCCGACTGCTGGCTGGTCGCCTCGGCAATCGTTCCGATCATGTCCGACAGGCGCGCAGTGTGGCGGACGATCTGGTCGAGCGCTTCCTGAGTCTGGCCGATCACCTGCACACCGTCGCCCACTTCGCGTTCGCTGGACTTGATGATGCCGGTGATTTCGCTGGCGGCTTCGGCCGAACGCTGGGCAAGCGCACGGACTTCGCTGGCGACGACGGCAAAGCCCTTGCCGGCATCGCCCGCACGGGCCGCTTCGACGCCGGCGTTGAGCGCGAGCAGGTTGGTCTGGAAGGCGATGCCCTCGATCAGCGAGACGATCTCGCCCATCCGGCCGCTCGACTTGGCGATTTCCTCCATCGCGCTCACGGCGCGGCCCATCATCTCGCCGCTGGCGCTGGCATCGCGGCGGGCTTCGCCGGCAACGCTGCTGGCTTCGCTGGCGGTATGGGCCGATTCACGCAGCGAGTCGGTGATCTGGCGGACGGCTGCTGCCGATTCCTCCAGCGCTGCGGCCTGGCTTTCGGTGCGGCCCGAAAGATCCGCGGCAGCACTGGCGATCTCGCTCGCCCCGGTGCGGACGTTGCCCGAACCCTGCACGACCTGCGCGATGAGCGCCGCCAGCGATTCGATCGTCTGGTTGAAATCGTGGCGCAGACCTTCGTACTCCTCGGGGAAGGCCTGATCGATGCGGCAGTTCAGGCGACCATCGCGAAGGGCGGTAAGCCCCTGTGCCAGGCCCGAAACCATGCGCTGCTGGATTTCCATGCGCTGCTCGGCTTCCTCGCGGGTGCGGCGGGCAATGCTGTCCTTGATCGATTCCAGCGCGCGACCGATGCCGCCGACTTCGTCGGGCTGGTCGCGGAAGGGCACGTCGCGGTCGAGGTTGCCACCAGCCATGTCCTCCATCGCCGCGGTCAGCTGCGCGACCGGACGGGCAATGCGGACAATGGTCAGGAAGACGACGAGCGAGGCGATCAACGCCGAAATGGCCGCGACCGACATCGCGAGGCTGCGGGTGCTTGTCGCACCTGCGACGGCCGCATCGCTGGCGTCGCCGCCAAGCTTGACGTTGAAGTCCCTCAGCGCATCCAGCGCTTTTGCCAGAGCCGCGCCGCGCGGGCCGAGTTCGTCATTGAACTTGAGCGTCGCTTCATCGATCTGGGCCTGCATCGCCAGTTGGCGGATCGGTCCAGCCGTTGCCTTCCAGTCGTCCCAGCTTGCCAGGACGGCGTCGAACAGCTTCTGCTCTTCATCGCCCGATATATTGGCGCGGTAATCCTCGAGCATCTTGTCGACAGCCGCCTTCTTCTCGTTGAGCGTGCCGTCCTGCTCCTGCCGGGCGACATCCGTCGAGGCGAGGATGAGCTTCGACATGGCGAAGCGCGCTTCCATCACGCCGATCGAAACGTCACCGATCTGGGCGATGCTCGGAACGGTGTTCTCGTCGATGAAGACGACCTGCTCCTTCATTGCCCCCACGCCGACCACCGAAGCGATCCCGCCACCCACGGCCGCCAGGCCGAGAAGCAGGTTGCCGGCGATCGAAATTGTCCTGATCTTGAGATTTCCAAGAAATGCCATGACTTACGCCCTCGCGTCCCATGCCGGAAACTCCGGCCAATGCTCGATGGACATGGACCCCGGCCCGTTAAGGGCGGTGGAAGCCGGCAATAGTGGCTAACAACGAGGTTCCGTCCCTGGCCGTTAACCAAACCGGACCGGAATGCATCCGCCGGAACGCGCGCGAACCACGCGTAATCTTGACCGACGTCAAGGACTTGCAGGGAAATCGGGACGATTGAAGACTGCCGAGGAGGCTTTTTACAATCCTTTGCAAGGAGAACACCATGCTCAAGAATAATGTTGGTGGCCTTGACCGAATCCTGCGCATTGTCGTGGGCCTCGTTCTCGTTTCGCTCGTTTTCGTCGGCCCGAAGACCCCATGGGGCTGGATCGGACTCGTGCCGCTGATCACCGGCCTGGTGCGGATATGTCCGCTTTACTCCCTCATTGGAGCCAATACCTGCCCCCGCAAGTAGCGGCCCGACTTGCCACCCGGGGATCGAGGCGGCATAGCCGCGCCCATGCACGATATACGCCTGATCCGCGAAAATGCCGAAGCTTTCGATGCCGCCCTCGCCCGTCGCGGCGTAGGCCCGGTCGCGCAATCGATCCTCTCGCTCGACAGCCGCCGGCGTGAAATCGCCACGCGGATGCAGGAAGTGCAGGCGCGCCGCAACGAAGCATCAAAGGCCATCGGTGCGGCCATGGGCAAGGGCGACAAGGATACCGCAGAAGCCCTCAAGGCCGAAGTCGCCGCGCTCAAGGTGGAATTACCCGCGCTCGAGGAAGAAGAGCGTCAGCTCACCGCGCAGCAGAACGCCGCGCTTGCCGCCTATCCCAACACGCCCGCCGCCGATGTGCCCGAGGGCGCCGACGAGGCCGACAATGTCGAGGTAAGCCGCTGGGGCACTCCGCGCGATTTCGCATTCGCGCCGAAGGAACACGCCGATCTCGGCCCCGCCCTGGGCCTCGATTTCGAAACGGGCGCGCTCATCTCGGGCGCGCGCTTCACTTTCCTCAAGGGCCAGATGGCCCGCCTCCACCGCGCGCTGGCGCAGTTCATGCTGGATCGCCAGACCGGCGAGAACGGCTACATGGAATGCATCCCGCCGCTGCTGGTGAAGGACGAGGCCGTGTTCGGCACGGGCCAGCTCCCCAAGTTCGCCGAGGACCTGTTCCGGACGACCGATGGCCGCTGGCTGATCCCCACCGCCGAAGTCAGCCTGACCAATGCGGTGCAGGGCCAGATCCTGGGCGAGGCGCAACTTCCGCTGCGGATGACCGCGCTCACCCCGTGCTTCCGCTCGGAAGCGGGCGCGGCCGGGCGCGATACGCGCGGCTTCATCCGCCAGCACCAGTTCGAGAAGGTCGAACTCGTCTCGATCACGCGCCCGGAAGATTCGGAAAGCGAGCACGAGCGCATGACCCAGTGCGCCGAGGGCATTCTCCAGGCGCTCGGCCTGCCCTATCGCAAGGTCCTGCTTTGCACCGGCGACATGGGTTTCACCGCGCGCAAGACCTATGACCTCGAGGTCTGGCTGCCGGGACAGGGCGCCTACCGCGAGATTTCTTCGTGCTCCAATTGCGGCGATTTCCAGGCGCGCCGGATGAACGCGCGATATCGTCCCGAGGGTGCGAAGGGCACCGAATTCGTCCACACTCTCAACGGTTCAGGCCTTGCCGTCGGGCGCACCCTCGTTGCGGTGCTGGAGAACTACCAGCAGGAGGACGGCAGCGTGGCCGTTCCCGAAGTACTGCTCCCCTACATGGGCGGCCTCGCCCGCCTGACGCCGCAGGGCTGATGAAGCGGCTCGCCGCCGCACTGCTTTTCGTGGCGGCGCCGCTTGCCGCACAGCAAGGCGCGCGCGGGCCGATCGTTGCCTGGACCTATACGGTTCAGGCGGGCGACACCTTCTCGGGCATCGCCCGCCGCTGGGGCGTGGACATGGCGGCGCTTGGCGAAGCGAACGGTATTCCCAGCCCCTACGTCATCCGCATAGGCCAGGTCCTCAGGCGGCCGGAACTCAAGGGCTCGACTTCGAAGCCCCGCCCCGCCCCCTCGCCCTCACCCAGCGCCACGCAAACGCCGACGCCCAAGGCCGTTCCCAGGCCCGCGCCATCGCCGCGACCGGCGCCTTCGCCGCGACCGCCGCTGCCCTTGCGCGAATCCGATGCCCCGCGCCTGCAGTGGCCTACCGAAGGGGCGGTGGTCACGCACTTCGGGGAAAGGGTCGCCGGCATTCCCTCGAACGGGATCGACCTGGCCGCGCTCTATGGAACCAAGGTGCGCGCAGCCGCTGCCGGTACGGTCATCTATGCCGGCAAGGAGCCGGAGCGCTTCGGCCAGCTCATCATCATCGACCATGGCGGCGGTTTCGTCACGGCCTATGCCTACCTCGGCTCGATGACCGTCAAGGAAGGCCAGATCGTGACGGCGCGCGAACGCATCGCGCTTGTCGGCAAGAGCGGCGAGGCGACCCGGCCGACAGTCCATTTCGAACTGCGGCGCAACAACGTACCCCGCAATCCCGAACTCTACCTTCCGCCGAGGCTGTGATGCGGCTCGACCTGCACATGCTGAGGCAGGTGGGGCGCAAGCCGGTGACAGTGCTGCGACGCGCCCTGAAGGTGCCTGTCTGGGCGGACCTCGGCATGAGGCTGGGCGCTGCTCTTGCACTGGTCATGCTGGTCGTCATGGTCCACTGGTTCGACCGCGCAGGGTTGAAGGACAGCCACGACGGGACTGTAAGCTTCCTCGACGTCGTCTATTTCACGATGATCTCGATCACCACGACCGGCTTTGGGGACATCGCCCCGGTCAGCGACCGTTCGCGGCTGATCGAAGCGGTGATCGTCACGCCGATTCGCGTGCTCGTGCTCTTCATATTCGTAGGCACGGCCTACAACTTCATCATCAAGCGCAGCTGGGAAAGGTGGCGCATGGCGCAGATCCAGAAGAACCTGACCGACCACATCGTGGTGCTGGGCTTCGGCATTTCGGGCGCGGAAGCCGTGGCAGAACTGGTCGCGCGGGGCACCGATCCGGGCCGGATCGTGGTGATCGACCCGGACGAGACGCGCCTCGCCGTCGCGGCGGAACTGGGCTGCAACGTCATGGCCGCCGACGCGACCCGCGATGCGACGCTGATGGACGTGCACATCGCCAGCGCCTGCGCCGTGCTGATCTCGGCAGGGCGCGATGACACCTCGATCCTCATCACCCTGACCGCCCGCCATCTTGCACCCGGCGTGCCGATAAGCACGGTCGTGCGCGCGGTGGACAACGAGGCCCTTGCCCGGCAGGCCGGCGCATCGACCGTCATCAATCCCGTGCGCTTCACCGGACTGCTCCTGGCCGGATCGTCGCAGGGCACCCACGTCGCCGACTACCTCACCGATCTCGCCTCGATCGAGGGCCGCGTGCAACTGGTCGAACGGACCGTGTCGCCGGAGGAAGTAGGCAAACCCCTGGCGACCCTCGCCAGCGGAGGGCGGGGATTGCGCATCCATCGCGGCGACAGGATCGTCGGCTTCTGGGAAGACGCCGCGCAAGCTCTGGAGCCCGGCGACGTCATCGTCGAGATCGTGCCTACGCGCTAGCCGAGCAGGAAGAAGGCCAGGCCCATCGCAAGATAGGCGAAGATCCAGAAGCCTCCATCGATCAGCGCCAGCCGCGTGCTGATCCGCTGGTGGGTATAGCTGATCCACAGCGCGGGAACGACGAATGCGCCCGCCAGCCCGATCGACATCATGAAATAGAGCCACCACTTCACGGCAAGCGTGGCCTCGCCCACGCGGGCGAACATATGGCCCATCATCGTGGCGGTGATCAGCATCAGTGCGGCTGTGATCGCAGCCGTGCGCCCCGGCGAGCGTCGAATGCCGAGGCCGCCGGGTCCGACTTCCTCAAGGCGCGCACGGCCGAACATCGGGCCATACCAGAGCGCCGAGGCGCCAAGCGCCGCGAGGGTTGCAACGACAACGGCTATCCAGTTGACCGGGCCCATTTCTTCCTTCTTTTTCCGCCCCTTCCGGCTCCAGTTGCTAGACCCGCGCACCCGTCAATGCAATCACCCGACCGCTACAGGTGACGCGCCGTGCATTTTCGCCTATGGGCCGCGCCAAGATGGCAAGCCAGATTCCCCCGCGAGAGATTCCCGAAGCCCCCAAGGTCGGCATGGTCAGCCTTGGCTGTCCCAAGGCGCTCGTCGATTCCGAACGCATCCTGACCCGCCTCCGGGCCGACGGCTATGCCATGAGCGCGGACTATGCCGGGGCCGACGTCGTGCTCGTCAACACCTGCGGCTTCCTCGATTCCGCCAAGGAAGAAAGCCTCTCCGCCATTGGCGAGGCGATTGCCGAGAACGGCCGCGTGATCGTGACGGGCTGCATGGGCAACGAGGCGGAAGCTATCCGGGCCAAGTTCCCGCAGGTCCTCGCCGTGACCGGCGCTCACCAGTACGAAGCGGTGGTCGAGGCCGTGCACGAAGCCGCCCCGCCCAGCATGGGGCCCTATATCGACCTCATTCCGCAGGCGGACCCGGGCGACGTCAAGCTCACGCCGCGGCACTACAGCTACCTGAAGATCTCGGAAGGCTGCAACCACGCCTGTGCGTTCTGCATCATCCCGTCACTGCGCGGCAAGCTCGCCAGTCGCCGGATCGACGCGGTCCTGCGCGAGGCGGAAAAGCTCGTCGCGGCAGGCACGAAGGAACTGCTGGTCATCAGCCAGGACACTTCTGCCTATGGCGTCGACGTCCGCCACGAGGAACGCATGTGGAAGGGCCGCCCCGTCCGCACCCACATGACCGATCTGGCCAGGGAGCTCGGCCAGCTCCGCACGCCGCAGGGCGAAACCCCGTGGGTCCGCCTGCACTATGTTTATCCCTATCCGCACGTCGACGCGGTCATTCCGCTCATGGCGGAAGGGCTGGTGACGCCGTACCTCGACATTCCGTTCCAGCACGCCAGCCCGAACGTGCTGCGCGCGATGAAGCGACCGGCGAACGAAGCCAAGGTCCTCGAGCGGATCAAGGCCTGGCGCGAAATCTGCCCGGACCTCGCCATCCGCTCCAGCTTCGTCGTGGGTTTCCCCGGAGAAACGCAGGCCGATTTCGAGTATCTGCTTGAATGGCTTGAAGAAGCGCAGCTCGACAGGGTCGGCGGATTCCGCTTCGAGCCGGTGGCTGGCGCGGCGGCCAACGATCTGCCCGACCAGGTGCCGGAAGAAATCAAGGAAGAACGCTACGCCCGGCTCATGGAAAAGACGGAGGCGATCAGCGCTGCCCGGCTTTCCGCAAAGGTCGGCCGCCATATCAAGGTGATAGTCGACGAGGTCGGCGAGCCTGACGAGGATGGCGACATCGGCGCCACCGCGCGGTCCCAGGCCGATGCGCCCGAAATCGACGGCGCGGTCTATCTGCGCAACGTGCCCGCAAGCCTGAAGCCGGGCGACTTTGCCGAAGTGCTGGTCGAGGACGCCGATGCCCACGACCTCTACGGGGTCATCGCGGACCGCCAGGGATAAGGGTCATGCTGTGTCCTTGCAGGCGGCGGCCAGCAAGGTCTCGCGCAGCCGGGATACCTCGGGAAGATCGAGGCCCGACAAGTCCGCGATCCCTTCGATCGAGTCTTCGCCATAGCAATGCGCAAGAGCGATGGTCTCGCCCTTGAGACGCTTGTTCAGCGGAACCGACCAGAACGTGCGGACGGCAGGACGCGCTGCATCCGCCGGGTCCTCGTCGACGACCATAGCCAATCTGTCCGAACGCAGACGCACGAACGACCCGATCGGATAGACGCCGACCGTTTCGACGAACTTCTCGAGAATGGCCGCATCGAACTTGCCCGGTTGCTCGCGCAGCAGCACGATCGCCTCGGCCGGATCGACGCGGCTGGCGACATCGCCGCCCGAAATGACCGTGTCGTAGGCATCGCAGATGGCCGCCATCCGGCTCAACCGGTCGATCGCATTTCCGCCGAGCCCCTGGGGATAGCCGCTTGCGTCCAGCCGCTCGTGATGGTGCAGGACAGTCCGCAGGACGGCTTCCGGAATGTCGCCGGCGGCCTTGAGAAACGAATAGCCGAGCAACACGTGCTGCTGCTTCAGGTCGGGCCGCAAACGCGTGTAGTCGCCGCCGACGCTGGCGAGATCGACCGGTAGCTGGCCCACTCCGATGTCCATCAGCAGGCCCGCCATGCCGGCATCCCGGATGTCGACGGGCGAAAACTTCATGTGGCGGGCCAGCGCGATCATCAGCGCGCTGACCGCCAGCGAGTGCCGATAGACCGGCTCGCTGTCGGACTGACACCGCAGCAGGCCGTTGAAGGCATAGAGGTTGCGTTGCACCGACGAATAGATCGCATCGAGCACCGGTTCGACCTCGTGCGCGGTCACCGCCTTGCCCAGCCGCGCCTCGATGAAGGTACGGCTGACGACGCGCATGGCATCGCCCGCCGCCCGCCGGGCGCGGCCGAACTCGCGGGCGATCTGCAATGCGGGGGCCGCACGCGCGAACACGGCATGCTGCGTCACCACGGGCGCGACAGCGCGCCGTTCCGGAATGCGCGCTTCGACTGCCAGCCGCGCGGGCGTGCGCAGGCGCGTCGAAGCCTCGGTTTCGACCGGCTCGGTCGTGTCCTTGCCGCGCCCGGTGTCGATCACCACACCCTCGATGCCACTGCCACGCAGGGTGTCGAGCAGTTCCTGGTCTTCGAGCAGGAACCGGCTCTTCCAGAAGGGATGGCGAAACCAGCTCCCCTCCAGCTTGTGGATGAACATCCCGAGTTCGATGTCATCGGTTGAAATGCGCTTGAGCATGTCGGGTACAGCACCTCCAGCCGCCAACTTATGTAAAGCCGCTTGAGACAAGTACCGATGGCAATATCCGTACGGTCACCTATGGCGGCGGAAGGCAGCTCGCAACGCAGCCGCACCTCCGCCGGGACAAGTGCCTACTGGTTGGGGTCCTGCACCTTGAACGGATCGGTCGCGTCCGGCTTGGTCGGCAACGGCGAGCGCGGCAGTTCCTTCTCGCTTGTCGCCGCCTGGAGCAGCATTCCCGCCAGAATGACGGAGGCCTGCCTCATGTCGTCGGCGCGCATGTGGTCAAGCGTGTCGAGGCTGGAGTGGTGCACGCGGCTCTCGTAATCGAGCGGGTCCTGGATGAACTGGTAGCCCGGCAGGCCGATTGCCTGGAGATAGACGTGGTCGGTCCCGCCCGTCTTGCTCATCACCACCTTGTCCGCGCCGAGCGAGCTGAAGGGCGCGAGCCATTCCCTGAGGATCGGCGCGGCGGCAACGTTGCCCTCGGCATAAATGCCGCGGAACTTGCCCGAACCGTTGTCCATGTTGAAATAGGCCTTGAGCTGGGAATAGCCCGGCTTGGGCGTGATCGGATAGGCATTGCGCCATGCCGAATAGCTGTCGATGCCCTTTAGCGCCGGGTCGACCGGCCGGGTGGCGAGATGCTGCTCGATATAGGCCTTCGAGCCCAGCAGCCCCTGCTCCTCCCCGCTCCACAGCGCAAAGCGGATGGTGCGCTTCGGCTTGACGCCCATTTTCGAGAGCAGGCGTGCAGCCTCGATCACGGCGACGCTTCCCGCTCCATTGTCGGATGCGCCGTCGCCCGCGATCCAGCTGTCGAAGTGCGCACCCGCCATGACGTAGCCCGCCTTGGGATCGCTGCCGGGGATCTCGGCAATGACGTTGTCCGCCATCAGATCCTTGTCGTCGAAGCTCGCGTCGATGCTGAGCGAGAGCTGCGGGGCGGCACCCGTCTTCTCCAGGCGGACGAGGCGGCGATAGTCTTCCTGCGCCATGTCCATCGCCGGCACGGCAAGGGTCTGGCCCGGCACGAAGTCATAGCCCTCGCCATGGACCAGCTTGCCATCGCGATAGGTCATGCGGACCATGGCCAACGCGCCTTCCGCCTTGAGGAACTCCGACAGCTTGCGGGCAAATCCACGCCGGGCGACCTGCATGGCCAGACCTTCGGGGTCGTGGCGCGGCAAGGTATACTTGTCGAGCTTGCCGATCTCTTCGCCCGAGAGGCGCTCGAACACCGGATCTGCGGACGCGCTGGTCTCGCCAGGCAGGCTGACCAGCACGATCCGGCCGGCCAGCTTGCCCTTCCACGCATCGAAATTCTCGACCTTGGTCATCGGCGCGACGATGACCGGGGCGGTGATCGTGCCGCCGGTGGGCGGCGACCATGCGACCGGCAGGACGGTGAGGGGCAGGCTGCGCGGCGAGGTCATCGTCGCCGAATAGGACTTGAGGTTCCAGCCAAGCCCGAACTCGAACGGTTCGCGGTGGATGTTCTTGAGCCCGAACGAGGCGAACTTGGCTGCAGCCCAGTCCTCCGCCTTGCGATGATTTTCGGAATTGGTGAGACGCGGCCCGATGCGGTCCATCAGCTCCGACGCGATCTCCATCGCATCGGAACGGTTCAATCCCTCGTCCAGGAGCTGCGCGATCAGCTTGTCCTCGGCGGGTCCGGCAATGGCCGGGGCGGCGAACGTGCAAAGGGCAATGGCGGCGGCGCTCGCGGCCCCGCGCAGGCAAGATGTCATGTCTGGAAAACTCCCCGGGTCGGTTTCTCTGGAAACCATCTTGCCGCCGCCGCGGGGAAAGCCAAGCCCTTTGATCGAAAATTCATCGCCCCTGAGGGCGAACACCGCCCGCGATCAGAACAGGCGCGTCAGGAGATAGAAGCCCGCACCCACCGTCGCGCTCGCGGGGATGGTGATGAACCAGGCCATGACCACGCGCTGCGCCACGCCCCAGCGGACGGCGCTCGCGCGGCGGGCTGCGCCCGTGCCGATCACGCTGCCGGTGATGGCATGGGTGGTCGAGACCGGAATGCCGAGCGCGCTTGCCCCGAACACCACGATCGAACCCGCCGACGAGGCGCAGAAACCAGTGTGGTGATTGAGGCGGGTGATCTTGGTGCCCATCGTCTTGATGATCTTCCACCCACCGGACATCGTGCCGAGCGAGATGGCGGCATAGCAGGAAAGCACGACCCATTCGGGAATATGGAACTCACCCTTCAGGTAGCCGGTCGAATAGAGCAGGACGGTGATGATGCCCATCGTCTTCTGCGCATCGTTGCCGCCGTGGCTGATCGAATATGCCGCCGACGAGAGGAGGTGCAGGCCCTTGAACACGCCTTCGGCGCGGCGGGGCTGGAAGCCCCTGAACAACCAGCTCGTCACCAGCACGAAGAACATCGCGAGCGCGAAGCCGATCATCGGCGACATGAAGATCGCCACGAAAGTCTCGATCGTCTTCTTGGATTCGATCGCGCCGAAGCCGCCGTGCATCACGCCCGCGCCCAGCAGGCCGCCGATAAGCGCGTGGCTGGACGAAGAGGGTATGCCCTTGATCCAGGTCACGACGTTCCAGAACATCGCTCCGATGAGCGCGCCAAAGACCACCGCCGGCGTGACGATGTCCTTGTCGATTATGCCTTTGCCGATGGTGTCGGCAACGTGGAGACCGACCAGCCAATAGGCGGCGAAGTTGCCGCCGGCGGCAAAGATGACCGCGCCGACCGGCGAGAGCAGCCGCGTCGACACGACGGTCGCGATGGAATTGGCGGCGTCGTGGAGGCCGTTCAGGAAGTCGAAGGCCAGCGCCAGCGCGATCAGGCCGACCAGCAGCGGAAAGGCGAGCTCGTGCATCGGATCAGCTCCTGTGCCGCGCCTTCAGGCGTGGTCGATGACCAGCGCGTCGATCTCGTTCGCCACGTCCTCGAACGCGTCGGCGATCTTCTCGAGGTGCTTGAAGATCTCGCGCGAGACGATGAACGCGACCTGGTCGCCATCGGTGCGGTGGCGCAGGAAGTTGGCCTTGAGGCCCGCCTGGTGCACGAGGTCGACTTCGCCCTCGAGCTGGACGATCCGCTCGGTCAGGGTGTGGAGACGCGAACCGTTGCGCTCGATATCGCGCAGCAGCGGCATGGCTTCGGCGATCAGGCCGACGGCTTCGACGATCTTGTCGGCCATCGCCTGCATCTCGGGCTCGAACCCGACGATCTCGTAAAGCTCGATCGCCGAGGCGGCGGCCTGCATCTCGTCGATGGTGTCGTCCATCGCGCCGATCAGCGAAGTGATCGCGCCACGGTCGAACGGGGTAAGGAACGTGCGACGCACGGTGAACAGGACTTCGCGGATCACGTCGTCCGCATCATGCTCGCGGTCGCGGATGCGGGTGACCCACTGCGCGGAATCGCCGTGCGCGCGGGTCAGCTTGGCAAGCGCATCAGCCGCATCGACGCACGCCGCCGCGTGGCGTTCGAACATGCCGAAGAAGTCGCCCGACTTGGGCAGGAGGCGGTGGAACCAGCCGAACATCGCATTGCTTCCCGAATTGCCGTCACGCACACGGGACGCGACTCGCCCCCGCAGGCAGCGGCACTAGGGCAGTCACGCGCGAGTAACAATCCGGAAGCGATTGATTGTCCACATCGCGCAAGAGCGATCAAAGCCAACCGATCCAGCGGAATCGCAGCCACAGGCCGCCACAGACCGTCAGGATCAATCCCCACACGGCGAAGTAGCCATAGTGCCAGCGCAGCTCGGGCAGGTACTCGAAATTCATGCCATATATGCCTGCGATGGCCGTGGGCACCGCCAGGATCGCAGCCCACGCCGCCAGAGAGCGGGTCATCTCGCCCTGCCGGTGCTGTTCGAGCAGGCTTGCCGTCTCGACGATGGCCGCCAGCGTTTCCTTCAGCCCCTGCATCCGCGCCATGGCCCGCCGCACGTGGTCGAGAACGTCCCGGAACCAGATGCGCGCCGCCGGATCGATGCAGGGAAGGTCCGCCACGACCAGCCGCTCGCACATCTCCTCCATCGGGCCGATCACCCGCTCGAACCTTCGAAGCTGGCGGCGCAGGCGGAAGATGCGGCGGATGACCGCCTGCTCGGGGAAGACGTCGATCGCGGCCTCCTCCATTTCCTGAGCGACATCCTCCAGCCGGTCGATCAGCGGCAGGTAGCCGTCGACGATGAAGTCCAGCACCGCGTGCAGCACGTAGTCCGGCCCTTCGGCCAGTCGCTCTGCCTGCGCTTCCAGTTCCTCGCGCAGCGAAAGATGCGCCCGCGTACTGCCGAACCGCACGCTGATGAGGTAGCCCGGCCCCACGAAGAACGCGGTCTGGCCATAGTCGATGATTTCCCCGTCGGAGAGTTCCGCGGTGCGCGCCACCACGAACAAGGTCTTGCCATAGACCTCGACCTTGGGGAGCTGGCGCGGGTTCAGCGCGTCCTCCACCGCCAGCGGGTGGAGCCCGTATTGCCGGCGCACCAGTTCCATTTCCTCCGCGTCGGGCTGGTAGAGCCCGATCCAGTCGAAGCTGTGCGGCGGCAGTTCCGGCGCCGGATTCCCGTCGATCAGGATCGCTTCGTCGTGAGCAGTCCCGTGGCTGTAGCGGCGTGCGGCAATCAGCGTCATTGGCCATCAGTGGCAAAGACGGATCGGACTCGCAATCGCCCGCAGACGTGCTAACATCACTGTTAATACAAAAAGGACGGGAGAGACCTCTTGGGCGCTGAACAGAGCAGATTCGTCGCCGCCAACCCCGATGTGGACGTGCTGATCGTCGGCGCAGGCATCTCGGGCATCGGCATGGCCGCACACATGAAGATGCTGTGCCCCGACCGCAGCTTCGCCATTGTCGAGCGCCGCGCCCAGATCGGCGGCACCTGGGACCTGTTCCGCTATCCCGGCGTGCGTTCGGATTCAGACATGCATACCCTCGGCTTCGTGTTCGAACCGTGGAAGCACGAAAAGTCGATCGCGGACGGCCCAGCCATCCTCGAATACCTCAACCGCATCGCCGACGAACGCGACATCCGCCGCCACATCCGCTTCGACAGCAAGGTGCTCAGCGCCGACTTCGACAGTGAGGCCGCCCACTGGGTCGTGACGGTCGAAGGCCCGGACGGCGAACGTCGTCGCCTGACCGCGCGCTGGCTCTATCTCGGCTCCGGCTACTATGACTACGACACACCGTACGAAGCGCATTTCGAAGGCCGTGCGGATTTCCGGGGCCAAATCATCCACCCGCAGTTCTGGCCGGAAAACTTCGATTATTCGGGCAAGCGCGTGGTCGTCATCGGCTCGGGCGCAACCGCTGTCACCATCGTCCCCTCGATGGCGGACACGGCGGCGCACGTCACGATGCTCCAGCGCACACCAACCTGGTACGGCATCCGCCCGGCGCGCGATGCCATCGCGAATTTCCTGCGCAAGATCCTGCCCGAGGAGCTTGCCTACCGCATCACCCGCTTCAAGAACGTCCGCCTCCAGAACCTCGTGTTCAAGCGCGCGCGCACCCAGCCGGAAAAGGTCAAGCAGTTCCTGACCAAGCGGATCAAGGCAGCGCTGGGCGACAAGTACGACGAGAAGGCCTTCACCCCGCCCTACAACCCATGGGACCAGCGCCTCTGCCTGGTGCCCGATGCCGACCTGTTCGAGGCCATCAAGGCCGGCAAGGCCAGCGTGGTGACCGACCACATCGACCGCTTCGACGCGACCGGCATCAAGCTCAAGTCGGGCCAGCACCTCGATGCGGACGTCATTGTCACCGCCACCGGGCTGAAGATGGTCATGGCCGGCAAGATCGCGATCAGCGTCGATGGCGTGCCGGTCGATTTCGCCGAGAAGTACTACTACAAGGGCGCGATGTTCTCGAACGTGCCCAACCTTGCGGCGGTGTTCGGATATCTCAACGCCTCGTGGACCCTGCGCGCCGACATCAACGCGCGCTACATCTGCGACGTACTCAACGCGATGAAGGCCAAGGGCATGGAAGTGGCAGTGCCGAAGCTGGCGCCCAACCATCCCCTCGACGATGACAACATCTACGATTTCTCGTCGGGCTACATCGAACGCGCGCGCCATCTCCTGCCGAAAAGCGCGCACGACATGCGCTGGCGCCTGAACCAGGACTACGTGCGCGACAGGGTGTGGATGCGCGAGGACCCGATCGAGGACGGCGTGCTGCAGTTCGGCCATGCCCGGCCGGCCATGCAGGCCGACCCACAGATGGAAGCGGCGGAATAGCGCTTTTGCGCGCCAGACGGTTCGGTTATCCCATGATCCGATGACCGACGAATCCCGCATATGGACCGCCGCCCTCGTCGTCGTGGGCGACGAGATCCTTTCAGGCCGCACGCAGGACAAGAACATCGCGCAAGTCGCGACCTGGCTTGGCGTGCAGGGCATCCGCCTGCGCGAGGTGCGCGTCGTCCCGGACGACATGGACGCCATCGTAGAGGCAGTGAACACGCTGCGCGCCCGCAACGACTACCTTTTCACGACCGGCGGGATCGGCCCGACGCACGACGACATCACGGTCGACGCGGTGGCCTCAGCGCTCGGCGTCGAAGTCGTGATCCATCCCAAGGCGCGCGCCATTCTCGACAGCTACTACGCCTCGCGCGGGGGGCTTAACGAAGCCCGTCTGCGCATGGCCCGCGTGCCGGATGGCGCCGACCTCATCGAGAACCGCGTATCGGGTGCGCCGGGCATCCGCGTCGGCAACGTCTTCCTGATGGCGGGTGTCCCCGGCATCACCGCGCAGATGCTCGACGGATTGACCGGCCAGCTCGAAGGCGGCCTGCCCCTTCTCTCGACCACGGTCGGCTGCTGGGTCGCGGAAAGCGAGATCGCAGACCTGCTGCGCGAAACCGAGCTGGCCTTCGACGGATGCCAGATCGGCAGTTATCCCTTCTTTCGCGAAGGCAAGACCGGCGCGAACTTCGTGATCCGCTCGGTCAGCGAAGACCAGCTCCGCGCGTGCGCCTTTGCTCTCGAACAGGGCCTGGCCGACATGGGCCGTTTTCCGATCCCCGGGGGCATCTGATCCGCCCGGTTTCCTCTGACACACCGGTCTCCTCTGATGCAAAGGCCTGACATGAAGCCAATCGCGGCCGCGTTCCTGCTTGCCCCCATGATCGCGGCGCCGGCCATGGCAGCATCTCCCAAGGCATTGCCTGCGTCTAACCGTCAGGTGCAGGTCGTCCCCGCACCGGCCTGGGTGGTCCCCCCGCCCACGCCGACCGAGCAGGCGGACCTTCCGACCGCCGCGATGCGCTTCGTCTACGTCGACAACCAGGCCTTCGCCGGGCCGGCCGGGCTGGAATCCTACTCGGCCTACCGCATCCGCCTGCTCAAGCCCGAAGCACTGGCACTCGGCACGATCACCCTTTCGTGGTTGCCGGACGCCGGAAGCGCCCGCCTCCACGCATTGCGCCTGATCCGTGACGGCAAGGTCACGGACCTAACCGCCAACGCGAAGTTCGAGGTGATCCAGCGCGAAAGCAACCTCGAGGCATCGATGCTCGATGGCAGGCTGACCGCGGTCTACCAGGTGCCCGGCCTCCAGGTCGGGGACGAGATCGAGATCGCCCAGACCGTCACCATCAAGGACCCGACCCTTCCGGAGCATCGTTCGGGCCTGGCCATCCTGCCGCAGGGCGGCGTCCCCGGCGCCTTCCGCACGCGCATCGCCTGGCCGGAAGGCGCCGCGATACGCTGGCAGGCGACAAAGGACGTCGAGGTTGCGGAACCATCGCTAGTCGGCGCGAACCGCGTCCTCTCGGTCGAACTGCGCGATCCCGCCGCGCCCGAGGAGCCGGTCGTCGGCGCACCCCCGCGCTACTCGATCCACCGCCTGATCGAGTTCACCGACTTCGCCAGGTGGCCCGAACTCTCGGCGCGCCTCTGGCCGCTCTACGACAAGACCTCGCGCCCTGCCCCGGGTTCGCCGATCCTGGCCGAAGCGGCAAAGATCGCGGCTGCCACATCCGACCCCACGCGCAGGGCCGAAATGGCGCTGCGCCTCGTGCAGGACCGCATCCGCTACGTCTATGTCGGCCTCGACACCGGCAACATGACGCCGGCCAGCGTCGACGAAACATGGACCCGCCGCTTTGCAGACTGCAAGGGCAAGACCGTCCTGCTCATCGCCATCCTGCGCGAACTGGGCATCGCGGCAGAGCCGATGCTGGTCAATTCGAACGGCGGCGATGGGCTCGGCCTGCGCCTGCCCAACCCCGGACTGTTCGACCACGTGATCGTGCGCGCGACGATCGCCGGGAAGCCGTGGCTCCTCGACGGTACGCGGCTTGGCGACCGCGCGCTCGACCTGCTGCCGGTCGGGGCATGGCGCGAAGGCCTGCCCCTGCGCGAAGGCGGCGGCGAACTGGAGAAGCTGCCGACGCCGTCTCCGGTCCATCCGCAGGCGGTCAATCTCCTCGACATCGACGCGACGGCCGGGATCGACCAGCCTGCACTCGTCACCGCAAGGCGCATCCTGCGCGGGAACGATGCGGCAAGCCTCGCCGCATGGTTCGCCACGGTCCCCGCGGATCAGGCGCAGCGCGCGATCAAGGAATACTGGCGCGGCGAGGAACCGTGGATCGAAGGCGACAAGGCCTCATGGAAGCTCGACGAGGATAGCGGCATCCTCACGCTGACCCTTACCGGCGAAGGGGAACTGGGCGACCCGGACGAAGCGAAGACGGAGAATGGCAGCGTCGACGTGCCGGCAAGCGGACTTACCGCGCCAAGCAGGTTGCGACGCCCCCGGTCGCAGGACCAGACCCTGCCCTGGGTAACCGCTTACCCCTCGTTCAACTGCTGGGCCACCACGCTGCGCCTGCCGCCGCCGCCAGCGAACCAGCGCTGGGATCTTTCGGGCGAGCCGTTCGACAAGCTGATGGGCGGCGTCGGTTATTGGCGGCGCCTCTCGCTGGCCGACAACGTGGTACGAACCGTGATGAGCCGCCGTTTCCAGGTCCCGGAAATCAGCGCCGCGCAGGCCACCGAACTCAATGGACAACTGGCCAGCTACGATGGCAGCGCGGCAACGCTGTCGCTGCGCCAGACGTTCAAGGGCGCGGCAAAGTGGCCGCAACAGCCCCAGCCCTTCTCCGACGCGACCGACTGGACGCAGGGCGGCACCCCATGCGCCCCGGCCCAGAACGCCAAACCTTCCGCCGCCGGACAGTAGCCATCGGCGCGGGATCTGGCCATGCTGCGCCCATGCTGAAACGCCGATTCGTCCTGCTCGCCCCGCTCGCGGTCCTGCTCGTGGCGGCCACCCCCGTGAAGAAGCGGCCCGTTGTCGCGCGCCCGCCCGCTCCCGCCTATCCCGCACCATCCACCACCCCGTTGCCGGACAAGGTGCGCGTCGCGCTCGATACCGAGGCCGGGCGCATCGTGGTCGAAGTCGACGTTAAGCACGCGCCTGCCAGCGCCACCAACTTCGTGCGCTACGCCGAAACGAAGCGGTTCGACGGCACAGTACTCTACCGGGCGATGCATCTTCCATGGGGCGAACAGCCCAATGGCCTGATCCAGGGCGGCACGCGCGGCGACCCGAAGCGCAACCTGCCGCCGGTCGCGCACGAGCCGACGAACGTCACCGGCATCCTTCACAAGGCGGGTACGCTCTCGATGGCCCGCTATGCCCCTGGCACGGCGACCGGGGATTTCTCGATCATGGTTTCCGACCAGCCGGGGCTCGACGCCCAGCCGGATTCAGCCGATCCCGAAGCGAAGGCAGGATACGCCGCGTTCGGACAGGTCGTGGAGGGCATGGACGTGGTGAAGGCCATCTTCGCTGCGCCGATTTCCGAAACCGAGGGCGAAGGGATCATGCGCGGGCAGATCCTCGCCAAGCCGGTGAAGATCCTGACTGCCCGGCGCCTGCCCGAAGCCCCGCTGCCATCCGCACCCTGAAATGCGGCGTGCGCTGCCTGCCATCGTAGCTGCGCTCGCCCTCGCAGGGTGCGCGCAACCCCGTCTGCGACCGTTCGAGCAGGTCCTGGCGGCACAGGACAGCGCGACCGCAGCGCTCGGCGAATGGTGCCGCACCCAGGGTATCGCAGAGCCGGCGCAGATCCGCGCGCTGGCCGATCGCGCCGCGCGCAAGCCACCCTCGTCCGCCGTCCGCTCCGCGCTTGGCATTTCAGGTGACGAGCCCGTCGGCTATCGCCACGTGCGGCTGGTCTGCGGAGACAAGGTGCTTTCGGTCGCACACAACTGGTACGTCCCGAACCGCCTCGAACCGCACATGAACCATACCCTGGAAACCACCGACACGCCCTTCGGCCGGGTCGTCGGGCCGCTGGGGTTCCACAGGGAACGGCTGGCGGAGAAGCGCGGTCGCATGGCCGAATGCCCCGCCGGCACGGTCCTCTCGCACCGCGCGGTCCTGCGCCTTGCGGATGGGCGCGCGATCAGCCTCGTCGTGGAATGCTATACCCGGGCGAATCTCAGCCGCGCGGCGGGTTGACCGTCCAGTCGCCCACCGCGCCCTCCATGGCGGCGTCTGCATAAGCTTCCAGTTCGCGCCAGTGCCGGTCCCAGCCGGGGCCGCGCTTCTCGGGCGGAATCAGCGCCTCCACCTGTCGGCGGGCGATGGTCACCGGGTTTTGCGCCAAGGGAGCTTGCGGGGTTTCGGGATCGGGCATCCCCCGCTCCTAGCCGCGTTGCGCGGACAGAAAAAGGGCCGGAGAGGCATCCCTCCCCGGCCTTCTTTTTCTGTCAGTCGAACAGTGGCTTAGCCGCCGTTCACCTGGGCCAGGTCGATCTTCAGGCCGGGGCCCATCGACGAGGACAGGCCGACCTTGCGCAGGTACTTGCCCTTGGCGCCAGCAGGCTTCGCCTTGACGATCGCATCGACGAAAGCGTCGAAGTTGGCGCGCAGCGCTTCGTCCGAGAACGAGAGCTTGCCGATGCCGCCGTGGATGATGCCGGCCTTTTCGACGCGGAACTCGATCTGACCGCCCTTGGCGGCCTTGACCGCTTCGGCGACGTTCGGCGTGACGGTGCCGAGCTTCGGGTTCGGCATCAGGCCCTTGGGACCCAGCACCTTGCCGAGGCGGCCGACGATGCCCATCATATCGGGCGTCGCGATCACGCGGCCGTAGTCGAGGTTGCCGGCCTGCATGTCTTCCAGCAGGTCTTCGGCGCCAACCTTGTCGGCGCCGGCGGCAAGAGCGGCCTCGGCCTTGTCACCGCGCGCGAACACGGCGACCTTGACGTCCTTGCCCGTGCCCGAAGGCAGGGTGACCATGCCGCGGACCATCTGGTCGGCGTGGCGCGGGTCGACGCCGAGGTTCAGCGAAACTTCGAGCGATTCGTCGAACTTCGCGCTCTTCAGGTCCTTGAGCAGAGCGATGGCTTCATCGACTGCATAGAGCTTCTGGTTGTCGCCCAGCTTGGTGACGAGAGCCTTCTGCTTCTTGGTCTGCTTGGCCATGGAATCAGCCCTCCACCACGGTGAGGCCCATCGCGCGAGCGGAGCCTTCGATGATCTTCGTTGCGGCGTCGATGTCGTTCGCGTTCAGGTCCTTCATCTTGGCCTGGGCGATTTCCGCCAGCTGCGAACGCTTGATCGTGCCGGCCGAAGCCTTGCCCGGGGTCTTCGAACCCGACTTGATGCCGACGGCCTTCTTGATGAAGAAGGTGGCGGGCGGGGTCTTGGTCACGAAGGTGAACGAACGGTCGGCGTAGACCGTGATCACGGTCGGAAGGGGCGTGCCCTTCTCGATTTCCTGCGTGGCAGCGTTGAACTGCTTGCAGAATTCCATGATGTTGACGCCGCGCTGACCCAGAGCCGGACCGATCGGCGGTGCGGGCTTGGCGTCACCGGCTGCAACCTGCAGCTTGATGTAACCTTCAATCTTCTTGGCCACGATGGGCCTCCTTTCTTCCTGTTGGCCCGCCGTATCAGGGCAGGACCTCAGAGTGAGCGGTCAAGCGTCCTCGAGAGGACTTCCGCGCGGAACCTGCGGACGAATCGGCCGCAAGAGTGCGCGCGGTTACAGCGAACCGCGCGCGAAAGCAATGGATCAGCGGACCAGTTCGACTTCCTCGAAGCCGAGTTCGACCGGGGTCGCGCGACCGAAGATCGAAACCGAGACCTTCACGCGGCTCTTGTCGAAGTCCAGTTCTTCGACAACGCCGTTGAACGAGGCGAACGGGCCGGCGTTGACCTTGACCGAATCGCCGATCTCGTAATCGACCGACACGTTCTTGCGCGGTTCGGCGGCGGCCTGCTCGCGCGCGCCGAAGTAGCGGGCGGCTTCCTTGTCGGAAATCGGCTGCGGCTTGCCGTTCGTGCCGAGGAAGCCGGTCACCTTCGGGGTGTTCTTGACGAGGTGGTAGATGTCGTCGTTCATCGCCAGCTTGGCGAGGACGTAGCCCGGCATGAACTTGCGCTCGACCTGGACCTTCTTGCCGCGCTTCACCTCGGTGACGGTCTCGGTCGGGACTTCGACGGCCTCGACCAGCTGCGACAGGCCGATGCGTTCGGCCTCGGCGATGATCGCATCGCGGACCTTGTTCTCGAAACCGGAATAGGCGTGAATGATGTACCAGCGGGCCATATGTTTTTCTCTTGGTCCTGAGGTTGGTCTGGTCAGGCGAGCGAAAGCAGGAAGCGGACGATCGCGCTGAACAGCGAATCGACGCCAAGGAAGAACACCGCCAGGATCAGCATCATGATGCCGACGAAGATCGCGGTGGTCGTGGTTTCCTGGCGGGTCGGCCAGACGACCTTGCGCGCTTCCGCCTTGACCTGGTTGAAGAACTCGCCGGGGCTGGTCTTGGCCATTGCTCTCGTGCCTTGCTGACTGCGGCTTGCGCCTGAAATGAAACTCGTTTCTTCCGCCTAGGGGAAATCGCCGCCCCGGACAGGTCCGGGAGGGGCAGGCGATTTTCCGATGTCGGAAGTTCCTGTCATTTAGTCGCCATGCCGGTTCTTGGCAAGGGCGGTGTCCTGCCCCGTATTAGCGACGTTCCGATCGCAGGCGGCGAGCCGCCCCGTGCAACCGGTGAGCGGTGACCGCCAACGGGAACGCCCGCCCATCCCACAGGTTCATCGCCTCGCAACACTCCAGCAACAAACGGGGGAAGGCACGGGGGCATGAAAGGTCTGATTATAATGAACAAGTACCTCATCCCGGTCGCATCGGTACTCGCACTCGCCACGGCATCGGCCGTCGCCGCACAGAGCACCTCGACCACCACCACGACTTCGAACGGCATCGGCGCTGACGTCAGCGTGATGGCCAAGGCACAGAAGGACGGCGAGACCAAGGGCATCGGCGCCGACGTCTCCGCCAAGGCCCACGCGCGCAACGCGACCAAGGCCGAAAGCCGCACCGGCACCAAGGACGACAGCGACCTTGACGACGTCGCGACTTCTGACGCCGTGACGAACGCCACCTCGACCGACGCAAGCCTCGACGCCAAGGTTTCGGGCCGCGATCACGCCGCCGCGGGCTCTGCGGCAGTGGATGCGGCCGCCGTGGCCGCCGCGCGCGGCGCAAACTCGGCAGTCAAGGACGGCACCGGCGCGGTGGCGAGCCTGCGCGACAGCGTTTCGGCATCGACCGATGCCAGGGCCAGCGGTTCGGCGGCCCGGCAGTCGGCAACCGATGCCCGCCTGACCGCCAGCGCCGCCCGCTCGTCCGCGACTGACGTGCGCGCCGCAGCGAGCGACGCGCGGAGCAATGCCGCAGCCGTCCGCGACACCGCGACCGCCGTCAAGGACACCGTCCGTTCGGCTCTTCCGGGCCGCAACTGACGTCTGACAGACACCGGAGCGAGGGCGGGTCCGAAAGGGTCCGCCCTCTTTCGCATGAGGGGCAAATATCATGAAGAAAATCACGCGCATCGCCCTGGCCGCAATGGTCACGGCCGCCGCACTGCCCGCGCCTGCCCTCGCGCAGGACGCGCCCGCTGACGACAGCCTATCCGTCACCACCGGAGTCGACTGGTCGAGCGGCGACTATGGAACCGGCTCGGACACCAACATCCTCGTGGTCCCGCTGAGCCTTCGCTACAAGACCGGCAACCTGCGCGTGTCGGTGACCCAGCCGTGGCTGCGGATCGACGGTTCGTCGGCCATCGTCGGCAATGGATCGGGCGGCGTCATCATCGACCCCAACGCTCCGCGCACCATTCGCAGCGGTCTGGGCGATCTTACAATCGGCGCCTCGTACCTCATCCCCGAGGACAGCCTCGGCTTCGGGCTCGACCTTTCCGCCCGCGTCAAGCTGCCTACCGCGTCGCGCAGCAAGGGCCTCGGCACCGGCAAGACCGACGTGACCGTAGGGGCCGAACTGTCGAAGACCTTCGGCGCCATCACGCCGTTTGCCAGCATCGGTTACCGGATGCCCGGCGACCCCGAAGGCATCGACCTCAGGAACGCATGGACGGCATCGGGCGGCGCCAGCATCGCGATGGGCCGGTCGGTCCTGATCGCTTCGTACGACTACCGCGAATCGACCAGCCGGCTTGCCAGGGACAGCCACGAACTGTTCGGCGCGGTGAGCACGCCCGTCAGCGATGCGTTGAACCTCACCGTTTACGGGTCGGCCGGTCTCAGCGAAGGCGCACCAGACTATGGCGTTGGCGGCATGATCACCGTAAAGTTCTGACGTTCTCAGGCGAACCAGACGCATGAGACGCGACTCGGGGCGGAGCGCATCGCGCGCCGCCCCGTTTTTTTCACGTCGCTTCAGCCACTTGAAAGAAGAGCGGCGGCTCCGTTGCCGACAATGCTCTGCAAGACGACGGATGCCGTTATCCGCTGCACGCCCGGCAGAAGCGTGAGCAGCCGCTCGCGCAGGTCCTCGTAGTCGGCAAGCGAGGCCACGCGCACGCGCAACCAATATCCCATGTCACCTGACAGCAGCAGGCATTCGAGCACTTCCGGACAGTCCCGGACAGCCTCGTCGAAAACAACGTTGCGGCCATGGCGACGCCGATCGACCGTGACCTGCAGGAGCATTTCCGTGCCGGCACAAGAATCCGCCGCTGCGCTATGCATGGCAGCCCCCTGGCTTGATGACCTGCTCGATGGTGATTGCGCGCTGCTTTCCGCGCACGTTGGGCCAGTCGATGGACTGCCCTGCGCGCAGGCCGATCAGTCCGGCACCTACGGGCGTCAGGATCGAGACGCGATCCTGCGCGATGTCCGCTTCGGCGGGATAGACGAGCGTGACAGTGCGGACCGCGCCGGTCGCCTCGTCGCGGAAGCGCACGACGGAACGCATCGCCACCGCATCCGGGGGCAGGTCCTGCGCGGGGACGATCTGCGCGCGGCCAATCTCCTCCATCAGCATCCGCGAGATTTCGGGCAGGCGGTCGCTCGCTGCCAATGCAAGATCGGCCAGGGCATCCGCCTCGCTGTCGATCAGGATGATTTGCGGCCGCAAGGATGCGGACCGGTGCGTGGTCATGATAATGTCTTTCCGGTGAGCGGACGGGAAAGGCGCGCGATCGGCGCCTGTTGCTTCCATCGATGCCCCGAGCCCGGGGCGTCACGCACCGGAACCCGGGGCTAGTTGCCCACGAGAAGCTGCCCTCCAAGGCCAGCATTACGGAAAGTGCGCACGTCGAGCTGCATCGGCACCTTGTGCCCTGCCCATTCCGGCAGGTCAAACGCGGACCATCGATTCAGAGGAATAATTGCGCGCCATCACGGGCGCTTGCGCCATTTTCGCCGAAAGGCCCGAAAATGGCAGGAGTGGAGGGACTCGAACCCCCGGCCCTCGGTTTTGGAGACCGATGCTCTACCAACTGAGCTACACTCCTGTGCTCGGGTTGGCCCCTTAGAGGGTTGACGCGGGGAGCGCAACCGACCGAAACACATTATTGATCATTATGTCGCGCATCGAACCCCACGCCATCCCGCCGGAGCTTCTGCTCAAGGCCTATCGCGCAGGCATCTTCCCGATGGCCGACAGCCGCGACGACCCGGAGGTGTTCTGGGTCGAGCCAAAGATGCGCGCAATTCTGCCGCTCGAAGGCTTCCATCTGTCCCGGTCGCTTGCCCGGACCCTGCGCCGCGGCAAGTTCACCGTGACCTGCAATGCCGCGTTCGAGGCGGTCATCGATGCCTGCGCCGCGCCGCGCCCCGGTGCCGAGGAAAGCTGGATCAGCGCCCGCATCCGCGAAAGCTACATTGGCCTGCACGAACATGGCCACGCCCATTCGATCGAATGCTGGCACAACGGGCGACTGGTCGGCGGACTATACGGCGTAGGCTTCGCGCGGGTTTTCTGCGGCGAATCGATGTTCAGCCGCGAACCGGACGCGTCGAAGGTGGCGCTTGCATGGCTTGTCGCTTCACTGCGCAAGGTCGGTGCCGAACTGCTCGACTGCCAGTTCACCACCCCGCATCTCGCTTCACTGGGCGCGGTGGAAATCCCGCAATCGCAGTACCTTCAACTTCTGTCGAAGGCGCAGCGACCCTATTCGTCGGGCGAGCTTGCGGCAGCGCGGGCGCTGGCCGATGCCGTCGGCGACGGGCTAGGCATTGGCGGCGCCGGCGTCGTCAAGGGCGATGCCGCGGCGCTCGGGCTGCCGGCGGGTTTTGCCGCGCTGCGGGCCGAAGGCGCCGGCTCTTCCTCGCCGGGGAACGTCATCGCGCAGTCCTTGACCCACACGTCATAGACCGGGTGCTCGACAACGTTCAGCGAAGGTGCGTTACGGAACAGCCACCCCGAGAAGACCTTGCGCCAGGCGAGCTTTTCCTGGGTCGTGGCGCGCTCTTCGACGAAGAGCTGGACGAAGGCGCCGGTTTCGGGCGGATCTTCCCACGGTGCGGTCTTCTCGCAGGTGGCAAGCTTGACGATGGCATTGCCGATGCGGCGCGATTCGCCGCTCTTCAGCACGACGTCCTGGGTGATGTTGTTGCGCTTGTTGAGAAAGCCCAGCGTGGCCACGCGATCCTTGATCGGCGTACCGAACTCGCTTTCCACCGCCGCGCCCGATGCGCTGACCACGGCGGAACCGGTCTCGGTCGCTTCGGGCGGCGGAGGCGCTTCCTTCTTCCCGCAACCGGCCAGCACCAAGGCGCCCGCCACGGCTAACGCCGGGATTGCCGGCGATGCGCGCAATGGCATCAGGCTTCCGGGGACCAGGCTTCGTAGTCGCCGGTCGCGGCGGCACGCTTGCCGCCACGTTCCAGCGCACCCTGCGGACGATAGGCGCTGGCCGTGCCGGTAGCGTTCGGGGTGAAGTCCACTTCCCAGATGCGCGGCGGCGGAAGGTTGCTTTCGGGCACGCCCTCGAAGCTGCCGTGCAGCCAGCCGTGCCATTCGGAAGGCACGCGGCTTGCATCGTTCGGACCGTTGTAGATCACCCAGCGACGCTCGCGTCCGGCGAAGGGATGGCCCTTGGGATAGGGCTTTTTCGAACGGAAGTACTTGTTGCCCTGTGCGTCGGTCCCGACCTGCTCGCCCTTGAGCGCGCTGTCGAGCATGGTGCCGAAGGTGGCGCCGTCCCACCAGGTGAAGATCTTGCCGAGGATGCTCATGCGCCCGCGCTTAGCCTTTCACAGGGGGAGTCGGCAAGCGCGTAGATGCGCCCCGCAGCCCCGCTCCGCGTTTACCGTGCTGCCCTTTACCACTCGACCTTGTCGCCCGGCTTGATGCCGAGCCTGGCGGCCAGCCCGCCATTGATCTCGAGGACGGCGAGCGTAGGCCCGGCCGCCGGCAGCGGCGTCTCGTCGTAGGGAACCGCGTTCGCGGCGATGTTCATCACCCGGCGATCGAGCCCGACGAAGATGATGTCGAGCGGGATCACGGTGTTGCGCATCCAGAACGTCGCCATGTCGGGCGGATTGCGCAGGAAGATCATGCCCTCCTCGTCGCCCAGTTCGGTGCGGAACATCAGGCCCTTGGCCTGTTCCGCCGATGTGCGCGCCAGTTCGGAGCGGAACACGTGCCTGCCGCTCGTGCCGGTCACCGTCACCGGCACGATCTGCAGGCCCGACACCGGATGGACTGCCGGCGCCGCGGCTTCCGCCGCCGTCTTCGTGCCCGCATCCGCCGCTCCGGGAGAACAGCCGGCGATCAGGGCCAGTGCGGCAAATCCGAGATGCTTAATCGCTGGCTTCATCGATCCACTCTTCCAGAGCCTGTTCGGACGGGGCATTCACCACCTCGCGCGCATGTGCAAGGGGGTGTCCGGCGCGAAGCATTGCCGCCACCTGCTTTTCCCGCAGGGCAGGGTCAAGCCGCCCGCCCTCGCCATCCCTGCCGAATGGGCCGAATCGCCGCTTGCGCGCCATGACCAGCGCGGAACGTCGCCGCTCCGCCTCGCTGCCGCGCGCCTCGTCGCGCAGTGGCTCGGCGATGCCCGCCGCGCCCAGCGCCTGGTCGATGCGCCGCGCGCCGTATCCGCGCCGCAGCAGGCCCTGCGCCTTGCCGCGCGCAAACATCGCGTCGTCGACATAGCCAAGCGCCACGAAACGCCCGACGATTCCCGCGACGACGCCTGCATGATCGCCCTCACCGGCCCCCTCACCGCCCCCTTCGCCGTCCCAGCCCCGTTCGCGCAGCTTACGCCGGAGATAGTCGGACAGTTTGCCGGCGCTGGTCGCGAACCGTGCCACGTAGGCCAGCGCCAGCTCTTCCAGACGCGTCGCATCGAGGGGCTTTGGCACCTTGCGGCGCGGCCTCTGACGGCCGTCCTCGGGGGGATTGCGATCCATTCGCCACATTCGTGCCACAGTCGCTGCTAAATGAGAACGTCCGTACCGTGGCAGCATAGATTTCGCGCCGCGGACCAGTCATGGGCCATTCACCTGCGCGCGCAGAATGGGCTCGCAGGACGATAGTAGAGAAAATCGGGGTATCGCATGACCGTTTCGGACGCCGTCGCTGACAAGGCGACTCTCGTTCCCACGCCCAACCTCGACGTGCAGACGCGTCGATATGCGGACTTCGACACCTTCTGCGATGCACTCGATTATGCCGCGAAGGGCGTCCTGGGCTTCAACTTCCACGACCCGCGCGGCAACCTTGCCCGGGTCTATCCCTATTCCGAGCTGCGCGAGGACGCGCTCGTGGCCGCGCGCAAGCTGATCGGCCTCGGCGTCCAGCCCGGAGACCGGGTCGCGCTCGTGGCAGAGACGGGCCCCGATTTCGCGGCCATCTTCTGCGGTGCGATGTATGCCGGCGCATGGCCGGTCCCGCTCCCGCTGCCGACCAGCTTCGGCGGCAAGGAGAGCTACATCGACCAGCTCGCGGTCCAGCTTTCCAGTTCAGACCCGAAGATGCTCGTCTACCCCGGCGAAATCGCCGAGATGGCCAGTGCCGCAGCCGCACGCCAGGGTTGCGCGGGCCTGTCGTGGGATGAATTCCACGCCGGCGCAGCCGCCGATGGCCCGCTGCCCACGCCCGATCCGGACGCGATCAGCTATCTCCAGTATTCGAGCGGGTCGACCCGCTTCCCGCATGGCGTCGCCGTCACTCACCGCGCGCTCATGGCGAACCTCGCCGGCCATTCGCATGGCATGAAGATCGCGGACCCCGATCGCGCGATCTCGTGGCTGCCCTGGTATCACGACATGGGGCTCGTCGGCTGCTTCCTCTCGCCGATCGCCAATGGCGTGTCGGTCGATTACCTCAAGACCGAGGACTTCGCCCGCCGCCCGCTCGCCTGGCTCGACCTGATCAGCCGCAACACCGGCACGACACTCTCCTATTCGCCCACCTTCGGCTACGACATCTGCGCCCGCCGCATCTCGAGCCAGAGCCACGTTTCCGACCGCTTCGACCTTTCGCGCTGGCGCGTCGCCGGCAACGGGGCCGACATGATCCGCCCCGACGTGATGCAGAACTTCGTCAACGCCTTTGCCGAGGCCGGGTTCAAGGCCGAAGCCTTCCTGCCCAGCTACGGACTTGCCGAAGCGACGCTTGCCGTCACCATCATGCCCCCGGGCGAAGGCATCCGCGTCGAACTGGTCGAGGAAGAACGCCTCTCGGGCACCCCGCGCGACCTTTCGCGCCCGGCCCGCTACCGCGCCATGGTCAACTGCGGCGTTCCCGTGCGCGGCATGGAAGTCGCCATTCGTGGCGAGAACGGCAACGAGATCGGCCACCACCACATCGGCAAGGTGTGGTGCCGCGGCTCATCGGTCATGCACTCCTACTTCCGCGATCCCGAAGCGACCGACGCCTGCATGGTCGACGGCTGGCTCGACACCGGCGACATGGGCTACGTCGACGAGAACGGCTACCTGTTCATCGTCGGCCGCGCCAAGGACATGATCATCATCAACGGCAAGAACCACTGGCCCCAGGACATCGAATGGGCGGTGGAGCAGCTTCCCGGCTTCCACCAGGGCGATATCGCCGCCTTCTCGGTCGAGACCGAGAACGGCGAGGAGGCGCCTGCCGTCCTCGTCCATTGCCGCGTCTCCGACCCGGTCGAACGGGTCAAGCTGCGCGACCAGATCCGCGACAAGGTTCGCTCGATCACCGGCATGAACTGCGTCGTGGAACTCGTGCCGCCGCGCACCCTGCCGCGCACCAGCTCGGGCAAGCTGAGCCGGGCCAAGGCCAAGAAGCTCTACCTCACCGGCGAGATCGCGCCCTATCAGCTCGCAGCCTGACGTCACGACGTCTCAATTCGGTTTCGTTTCCGGTTAGATACGGGTTGACGCGCCGTTCCTCTTGCCATTCCCTGTGCCAGGGGAATTGGGGAGAGACGGATATGGTCGCAACAAATCGCGCGCGGGATCAACAGCCGCAGGAACTGTCAGGAGTGGTTGTCGGGTGGAAGCACCGGACGTTTTCCGAAAACATCCACCTGACTGTCCAATCCACCACTAAGGGCAAACCGACCCCCGAAGCGGTCGATACCCATCACCTGCTGATGACGCGGAACCAGGCATTCCTGCTGGCGAACTACCTGCTCCAGCTCACCGGGCAGGAAGACAGCATGCCCCGCCGCCGCAGCTTCCTCTCGCGCTTCTTTACCTGAAGCTTCAGCCTGTCGGCGAGGGCCGATAGACCATGACGTGGCGATAGACCTCGCCGGGATCGAGCCTTGCCGAAGGGAAGTCGGGCCGGTTGGGCGTGTCGGGGAACTTCTGCGGCTCCAGCGCCACGCCATCGCCCATGCGATACAGCCTTGCGCCCTTCCCCGGCCTGTCGCCGTGCAGGAAGTTGCCGGTGTAGAGCTGCACGCCCGGCTCGGTGGACAGCACCTCGAGAACCCTGCCGGAAATCGGATCTGAAAGCCGCGCCACCAGCCGCGGCCCTTCGGCAGCCGCGTCATCGATGGCAAAATTGTGGTCATAGCCCCGACCGATGCGGATCTGTTCTTCGCGACCGTCGCGCAGTCCATCTGAAATGCGCCGGGCCTGACGGAAGTCGAAAACCGTGCCTTCGACGGGGGCGAGACCGGGAAGCGGGATCTGCTGCGCGTCGACCCTGGCATAGCGGCTGGCCGGAATGGTCAGCTCGTGATCCACCGCAGCGCCGCTCGCTTGCCCCCCGCCGAGATGAAACAACGCATGGTTGGTCATCGCCACGACCGTCGGTCTGTCCGTCCGCGCCTCGAACGCGATCTCCAGCGTACCGTCTTCGGCGAGGCGATAGCGGGTCGTCGCATCGACCGCGCCCGGGAAGCCCTCGTCCCCGTCCGGGCTGTGCAGCGCAAAGGTCACCGCATCGCCCGAAGCTTCGACGATGCGCCAGTTGCGCTGGTCCCATCCCCGCTCGCCCCCGTGCAGCGTGTTCGCGCCATTGTTGGCGACAAGGCGATGCTCCACCCCGTCGAGCGAAAACCGCGCCCCACCGATGCGATTGGCATATCGTCCAATCGTAACGCCAAGGAACCCGCGATCCTCAAGGTATGCCCGCACGTCGTCGTGCCCCAGCACGATGTCTGCCAGCCGCCCCTCGGTATCGGCCGTGAAAAAGCGCTGCAACGTGGCGCCAAGGCTCAGCAATTCCACCCGAACGCCGCAAGGTGCCTCGAGGACGACCGATTCCACCGGCGCGCCATCCACAATCAAACCGGTCTCCGATCGCGTCATCTGCATCCCGCCTTCAGCTCGCTGTGCGGCGGGCGGGCTATTCCCAATTCCGCCCCAAGGCAATCGCCCCTTCCCTAACCGGGCGATTAAGGTCAATCTGGCCGCCTTGAGACTCCACGAACAGAGGGAGCCGGGAGGGACCATGCCTGAACTTCACGTCCGCCACGCCTTGCTGGCAGCCGCCGCCTTGCTCGCCGCGCCGCAGCAGGTTTCCGCCGAGGCACCAACAGACGCGACCCGCAAGGCCAACGCCGCCGCGCTTGCGGACCTGCCCATGGCCGACCGACAGGACTTCGACTTCGCCCAGCGGGGTTTCGTGGCCACACTGAACGACCCGGTGATCCGCGATGCAGCCGGCAATCCGGTGTGGGACACCACCGCCCTGTCCTTTGCCCGCGGCGAGGCTCCCGCCACAGTCAATCCCAGCCTCTGGCGACACGCACAGGTGCTCGGCAAGGCGGGCCTGTTCAAGGTTACGGACCGGATCTGGCAGGTCCGCGGTTTCGACGTCGCGAACGTCACCTTCGTGCGCGGAGACAAGGGCTGGATCGTGATCGATCCCCTGACCGCCACTGAAACCGCGGCCGCCGCCTATCGCCTCATCTCCGAAAAGGTGGCGAAGCTGCCGGTCACGGCGATGATCTACACCCACAGCCACGTCGATCACTTCGGCGGCGCGGGCGCATTCGCGCAGGTCCTCGAAAAGGACGCCCCGATCCTCGCGCCGCAGGGCTTCACCCGCGCTGCCGTCAGCGAGAACGTGATCGCCGGCCCTGCCATGGGACGCCGCGCCGGCTACCAGTTCGGCATCGGCCTGCCCAAGGGGCCTGAAGGCTCGCTCGGCTCAGGCATCGGCATGGGCGTTGCGGCGGGCGGTCGCAGCCTGGTTCCGCCAACGCGCGAGATTGCCGAAACCGGCACCGAACTGGTGCTCGATGGCGTGCGCATCCGTTTTCAGGTGACCCCGGGGACCGAGGCGCCGGCCGAAATGAACTTCGGCTTCCCCGACTGGAAGGTCGCCGACCTGGCCGAGAACGCCAACGCCTCGCAGCACAACATTCTCACCCCGCGCGGCGCGGTGATCCGCGATGCCAAGGCCTGGGCGCAAGGCCTGACCGAGGCGATCGACTTCTTCGGCGGATCGGAAGTGCTCATCACCAGCCACGGCTGGCCCCGCTTCGGCGCCGGCGCGATCGCGGACTACCTGGCCAAGCATCGCGATGCCTATGCCTATCTTCACGACCAGACCGTGCGGCTGATGAACAAGGGCCTGACCGGCCCCGAAATCGCCGCGAAGCTGACCCTGCCGCCCGCCCTCGCGCGGGAATGGTACGACCGGCCCTACTACGGCTCCTACAGCTTCAATTCGCGGGCGGTCTATCAGTTCTACATGGGCTGGTACGACGGCAACCCCGCGCACCTCGCCCCCCTTCCCCCCGAGGAAGGCGGCAAGCGTTATGTCGAGGCGATGGGCGGAAGCGCCAGGGTGCGCGCGGTGGCGCAGGAAGCCTTTGCGAAAGGCGACTATGCCTGGGCCGCCGAACTGCTCAACCGCGCGGTCTTTGCCGATGGCGCCGACGCGGATGCGAAGGCGCTTCTCGCCCGAACCTATCGCCAGCTCGCCTACCAGAGCGAGAACGCCCTGTGGCGCAACATGTACCTGACCGGCGCCGGGGAACTCGAGAACGGCGTCGCCGCACAGGACCCGACCGGCGGCGCCAGCCTCGTCAGCCAATTGCCGCCGACCGACCTGTTCGACGTGCTCGCCGTCAGGATCGACCCCGCGAAAGTGGGCGATGGCAAGGTGTCGCTCGGCTTCGTCTTTCCCGACAAGGCGCAGCAGCACACGGTAACGGTCGCGAACGGCGTCCTCGTCCACCGTCCGGGCCTGCGCGACGGACGGCAGGCGACGCTGACCGTGCGCTACGCCGACCTTCTGGCCGCGCTGTTCGCGGGCAAGCCGCTCGCGGCGAAGATTGCCTCGGGCGAGGCCACGATCGAAGGCGATCCGGCAGTCTTCGCCCGCCTAACCGGCTGGCTCGACAAGCCGGACCCCACTTTCGCGATCGTCACGCCCTGAAGCGCAAGTCTCAGGGAACCGGCTTCTTCAGATAGGCGATCACCGCCGCGCGTTCCTCGGCATTGGGCACGCCGGCGAAGGCCATCGAGGTGCCGGGCACGACCGCCGACGGCTTCAGCAGCCACTTGTCGAGCGTGGCTTCGTCCCACTTCACGTTGGCCTTCTTCATGGCGGCGGAATACTTGAAGTTCGCGGCGCCGGCCTTGCGCCCCACCACGCCGGCAAGGTTCGGGCCCATCTTCATCGGCGCGTTCGGCTGGACCGCGTGGCAGGCGACGCAGCGCATGAACACTTTCTTGCCAAGCACCGGATCACCCTTGGCCGGGGCCGCGACGGCCACGCCCGCAAGAGCCGAAGCCGCAAGGCCTGCTACAACAAATGCACCCGTGAACTTGCCCATGAACTTGTCCTGCCCTCTTTGAATATGACGCCCTGCCCGTTGCCGGACCACGTCACGCATGGTCTTTCCTGCGCGCTGTATCGCGGCTGAACGGTGATGCGCCATAGCAGAAAACCTGATCGACGAAAAAAGGTGCGTTCGCCATGCCGCCGCCGCCGCGCTACAATCGTGCGATGGACAGCCTGCCCGATCTTCGCCGCCACCCACTTCCCGCCGGCTTCATCGAACGCCTGCGCCAGCGCTTCGCCGATGCCTGCCAGACCGCAGAGGCCATCCGCGCCCAGCACGGCGGCAGCGAATCGCACTTCCCCACCGTCCTTCCCGATGCCGTCGTCTTCGTCCGTGACACGAAGGATGTGGTCGACTGCGTGGACCTCTGCCGCGAGGGCGGCGTCGCGCTCGTGCCCTTCGGAGCCGGCACTTCGCTCGAAGGCCACACACTCCCGCTGGCCGGCGGGATCAGCCTCGACCTGTCGCGCATGGACACGGTCCTTGCCGTGAACGAGGCGGACTTCGACTGCACCGTCCAGCCCGGCATCCGCCGCGAAGCGCTCAATGCGCACTTGCGCGACACGGGCCTGTTCTTTCCCATCGACCCGGGCGCGAACGCCACCATCGGCGGCATGGCGGCGACCCGCGCCTCGGGCACCAACGCCGTGCGCTATGGCACGATGCGCGAGGCGGTTCTCGGGCTCGAGGTCGTGACGCCGCAGGGCAAGGTGGTCACCACCGGCCGCCGCGCCCGCAAGTCCGCCGCCGGGTACGATCTGACCCGTCTCTACATCGGCTCGGAAGGCACGCTCGGGATCATCACCGCCATCACCCTGCGCCTCCACCCCGTCCCCGAAGCGGTCATGGCCGCCACGTGCCCGTTCGCCACACTGGAAGGCGCGGTCGACACGGTCGTGCAGGCCTTTCATGCCGGGGTGCCGATGGCGCGGATCGAACTGCTCGACGCGATGCAGGTCCACGCCGTGAACCTTCGCGCAGGGCTGGGCCTGCCCGAAGCGCCCACACTGTTCTTCGAATTTCACGGCAGCGAGACAGGCGTTGCCGAACAGGTGGAAATGGTCCGCACGCTTGCGGGGGCCAATGGCGGCGGCGACTTCCACTGGGCGACCCGGACCGAGGACCGCACCCGCCTCTGGCGCGCACGGCACGAGGCCTACTACGCCGCCGTCGGACTGCGCCCCAACGCCATAGGCTGGACCAGCGACGTCTGCGTCCCGATGAGCCGCCTTGCGCAGTGCATCCTCGAAACGCGCGAGGACCTCGACCGGGCGAGCGTTCCGGCAACCATCGTCGGCCATGTCGGCGACGGCAATTTCCACGCGATCTTCTCGATCGATCCCGCTGCTCCGCACGAACTCGACGAAGTGGCAGAGATCAACCGCCGCATGGTTGCGCGCGCACTGGCCATGGGCGGCACCTGCACCGGCGAACACGGCATCGGCATCGGCAAGCAGGACATGCTCGTCGACGAACTCGGCGAGGACGCGGTCGACGTTATGCGCGCCCTGAAGCGTGCCCTCGATCCGCAGAACCTGTTCAACCCGGGCAAGATCTTCCGGCTATAGCAGGTTCTCCCGGCCAGCGCCGTTGCGAGGCGGCAAAGCCCGCTCGCAACGGCGAATGGCCGGAAGCCTTACTCCATCTCGAGAATGATGGCGTCCACTGCCAGGCTGTCGCCCGCCTTGGCATTGACCGACTTCACCTTGCCCGCCTTCTCGGCGCGCAGGATGTTCTCCATCTTCATCGCCTCGACCACGGCGAGCGGTTGACCGGCCTCGACCGTGTCACCCTCGCCCACGTTCAGCGAGACGAGCAGGCCGGGCATCGGGCAGATCAGGAACTTCGAAAGATCCGGCGGCACCTTCTCGATCATGTGCCTGGTCAGGTGCGCGATGCGCGCCGGCAGGACCTGCACGTCATGGATCGCGCCGCGCGTCGTCAGCCTGAAGCCTGCGCGCGTGGTCTCGACCTTCACCGACAGCGGCTTGTCGTCGACCTCGCAATGTACCATCCGGTCGCCCGGCGTGTATTCCAGTGCGATGTCCACGGGCGTGCCGTCGACGGAGATTTCCTCCTCGGTCAGCTCCACGGCAAAGGTGCTGCCCCCGACCTTCACCGACCATTCCGAAGGCGGATCGAGGTCGTGGCCAAGCTGGTTGTCCACCTGCCGCGCCCGGTCCGCGCGGGCCGTGGCAAGGAACGCGGCCAGCGCGGCAAGCGTCTGCTTCAGCTCGTCCGAAGTCGCCGCGCCGGTAAAGCCTTCCGGATATTCCTCAGCGATGAACCCGGTGGTCAGTTCGCCCGAACGGAAGCGCGGGTGCTGCATGATCGCGTTGACGAAATCGATGTTGTGGCCCAGCCCCTCGATCTCGAAGGCATCGAGCGCCTCGATCTGCTTGTCCGCCGCCTCGTCGCGCGTCTTGCCCCAGGTGATCAGCTTGGCGATCATCGGGTCGTAGAACATCGAGACTTCGCCGCCCTCATAGACGCCGTCGTCCACGCGCACGCCGTCGATCCCGCGGCGTCCGTTCTCGGCGCCGTCGTCGGTCCAGCCCGCGACCGGCGGGTTGTAGCGGATCAGGCGGCCCGTCGAGGGCAGGAACCCGCGATAGGGGTCCTCGGCATAGACGCGGTTCTCGATGGCCCAGCCATCGATCTTCACCTCGTCCTGCGTCAGGGCAAGCTTCTCGCCGGCCGCCACGCGGATCATCTGCTCGACCAGGTCGACGCCGGTAATCGCCTCGGTGACGGGGTGCTCCACCTGGAGGCGGGTGTTCATTTCAAGGAAGTAGAAGCTCTCGCCGCTCGGGTCCGCGCCCGACACGATCAGTTCGACCGTGCCTGCCGAATAGTAGCCCACCGCGCGTGCCAGCGCGACGCACTGCTCGCCCATGGCCTTGCGCATCTTCGGGGTGACGAAAGGCGAAGGCGCTTCTTCCACCACCTTCTGGTGGCGGCGCTGGATCGAACATTCGCGTTCGTTGAGGTATAGGATGTTGCCGTGCTTGTCGCCGAGGATCTGGATCTCGATGTGGCGCGGGTTGAGAATGAACTTCTCGATGAACACGCGGTCGTCGCCGAACGAATTCAGCCCCTCGCGCTTCACCGCCTCGAAGCCTTCGCGCACGTCCTTCTCGTTGTAGGCCAGGCGCATGCCCTTGCCGCCACCGCCGGCCGAAGCCTTCATCATCACCGGATAGCCGATCTCGTCCGAGATGCGCACCGCATGCTCGGTATCCTCGATCTCGCCGACGAAGCCGGGGACGACGTTGACGCCCGCTTCCTTGGCCAGCTTCTTGGATTCGATCTTGTCGCCCATCGCGGCAATCGCGCCGACAGGTGGGCCGATGAACTCGATACCCTCTGCCGCCAGCGCCTCGGCAAACGAGGTGCGCTCCGACAGGAAGCCATAGCCCGGATGCACCGCTTCGGCGCCGGTCTGCTTGCACGCAGCGATGATCTTGTCGGCGATCAGGTACGACTGCGCGGCAGGCGCAGGCCCGATATGCACCGCCTCGTCCGCCATCTGCACGAACGGCGCCCGCGCATCGGCATCGGAATAGACCGCCACCGTCTGAATACCCATCCGACGCGCCGTCTTGATCACACGGCAGGCAATTTCACCACGGTTGGCGATGAGGATTTTCTTGAACATCAGTCCCTGTCTTTCGTCACACGCCTTGCGGCGAAGATACCAATCGCAATCAACAAGATCAGACTTCCCGGAAACATCAGAAAGCGGATCAATCCATCGTTCTCGCAGCCCATACCGTGAGCGCTCGGCGCACAATCGCCCATTGCCGCTCCGACGAAGAGGACCACCACAACTGCACATCCCATGAGCCCAAGAAGGAAGCAGCCCACTTTACTGCTGGTCCCTGTCCGCGGCTCATCGGAGAAACTCACTCTAGCTCCTCTCCACAGCGTCACGCTGAACTTGTTTCAGCGTCCATCTCTCCGCACGAACGGCCGTCGCCGGAACCCACATGGATGCTGAAACAAGTTCAGCATGACGGGTGCCTGCGATTGAGAGAGATGCTGCAGAAACGGCACCATCTCCATCACCCTGAACTTGTTTCAGGGTCCACCCTTCCGCAAACACGGAGCCATGCGCGATGAGCGACAACCCTGCGTCTACATCCTCGCCAGCCAGCCGCGCGGCACGCTCTACATCGGCGTTACGTCCAACCTCATCGGCAGGTTGTGGCAGCACCGCGAAAGCATGATTCCCGGCTTCACCAGCCAATACGCCGTCCACCGCCTCGTCTACTTCGAGCAGTTCGACGAGATGATCCCCGCCATCACCCGCGAGAAGCAACTCAAGCGCTGGCACCGGCAGTGGAAGATCAACCTGATCGAGAGCGCGAATCCTGATTGGCACGACCTTGCTCCGGGGCTCGGTCTTGGCCCGCCAGCTCCGCGCACGCCGAGGGATGGACCCTGAAACAAGTTCAGGGTGACGACCATCCACAAGGCAAGGCGAAGCTGCCAAGATCACACCAGCTCCAGCGCCTGCGCGAGGTCGGCGACGATGTCGTCGATGTGCTCGATGCCGACCGAGACGCGCACCGTGTCCGGCCCGGCGCCTGCCGCTACCAGTTCTTCCTCGCCGAGCTGGCTGTGGGTGGTCGAGGCAGGGTGGATGATCAGCGAGCGGGTGTCACCGATGTTGGCGAGGTGGCTGAACAGCTTGACCGACTGGACAAGCTTCACGCCCGCCTCGTAACCGCCCTTCACGCCGAAGGTGAACACCGCGCCGCCCTTGCCGCCGAGGTACTGCTTCGCCAACTGGTGATACGGATCTTCGGGCAGGCCCGCATAGCTTACCCAGGCAACCTTCGGATGGTTCTGCAACCACTGCGCCAGGTGCAGCGCGTTGGCGCAGTGGCGCTCGATCCGCAGCGCCAGCGTTTCCATGCCTGTCAGCGTCAGGAATGCGTTCATTGGCGCCATCGCGGGGCCAAGATCGCGCAGCCCCAGCACGCGGCAGCCGATGATGAACGCGATCGGCCCGACAGGCTTCAGCGCCTCGGTCAGCACCGCGCCGTGATAGCTCGGGTTGGGCTGCGACAGCGAGGGGAACTTGTCACTCGCCGCCCAGTCGAACCTGCCCGCGTCCACGATCAGGCCACCGATGGAATTGCCATGCCCATTGAGGAACTTGGTGCACGAATGGACGACGATGTCCGCGCCATGTTCGATCGGGCGGCACAGCGCCGGGCTGGCCATCGTGTTGTCGACGATCAGCGGCACACCGGCGGCATGCGCAACCTCGGCAATCGCGGCGATGTCCTGCACCACGCCGCCGGGGTTGGCGAGGCTTTCGATGAACACGCCGCGCGTCTTGTCGGTGATCGCTGCGGCAACCGCGGCCGGATCGTCGGCATCGACGAAGACAGCCTTCCAGCCGAACTTGGCAAAGCCATGCGCGAACTGGTTGAGCGTGCCGCCATAGAGCTTCTTGGCCGCCACGATCTCGCAGCCCGGCTCCATCAGGGTGTGGAACACGATGAACTGCGCGGCATGGCCAGATGCCACGCCCAACGCCGCCACACCGCCTTCCAGCGCCGCGATCTTTGCTTCCAGCGCGGCGTTGGTGGGGTTCATGATGCGGGAGTAGATGTTGCCGAACTCGGCCAGCGCAAAGAGGTTCGCGGCGTGCTCGGCACTGTCGAACACGTAGCTTGCCGTCTGGTAGATCGGCGTGATCCGCGCCTTGGTGGTCGGATCGGGCTCGCACCCGGCGTGGACCGTCAGCGTCTCAAGCTTCTGCGTCATAACATCTCTCCCTCGATCAAGTCGGTCAATGACTAGCGCTTGATCACGCTGAAACCGAGACGCTTGAGTTCCGGCTCTGCGTCATTTGTTTTAAACGACCGAGGCGGAATGGCAGGCGAATGTGCTGATGCCCAGATTGCTTTGATGGGATATTCTCGTCCCGCATAGTCAATCCAAGTTGTTCGAGAGCCACGTCCATTAGCGTATTTTGCAAGGAACGCGGGTACCCCGAGCTGGTCGCATTCTGCGATTTGACGCAAAACATCTGCTTTATTGGGCATTTTCGAGCTCCTCCCCTGCGGGCGGCATGTTGTGGCCAAGCAGGCGCAGCATGTCGGCGGCGCATTCGACCACGTTCGAGCCCGGGCCGTAGATCCCCTGCACCCCGGCTTCGCGCAGGAAGTCGTAGTCCTGCGGCGGGATCACCCCGCCCGCCACGACCTTGATGTCGGGGCGGCCGGCCGCCTTGAGATGGCCGATCAGTTCGGGGATCAGCGTCTTGTGACCGGCGGCAAGCGAGGATGCTCCGACGGCGTCGACGTCCTTCTCCAGCGCCAGCGCAGCGGCCTCCTCGGGAGTCTGGAACAGCGGGCCGCTAGTCACCTCGAAGCCCATGTCGCCAAAGGCCGACGCGATCACGTTGGCACCGCGATCGTGCCCGTCCTGCCCCATCTTGGCGACGAGCATGCGGGGCTTGCGGCCGAGGCGGCGCGTCACGGCCTCGACGCCATCGAGAACCTGCTGGTAGCGGCTGTCTCCGGCATATGCCGAACCGTAGACGCCCTTCACCGGCGTCGGGAACGTACCGTGGCGGCCGAACACGACTTCCATCGCGTCGGAAATCTCGCCCAGCGTCGCACGGTGGCGAGCGGCTTCGACAGCTAGCTCAAGCAGGTTGCCGCCGGTCTTTGCACCTTCGGTAAGGGCATTGAGCGCTGCGCGGCACTTGGTCTCGTCGCGGGTTTCGCGCACGCGCTTGATCCGGGCGATCTGCGCCTCGCGGACAACGTGGTTGTCCACTTCAAGCGTTTCGAGCTTGTCCTCGCTGGCAAGCCGGTACTTGTTGACGCCGACGATCACGTCCTCGCCCCTGTCGACGCGGGCCTGCCGGCCAGCGGCGGCTTCCTCGATCATCGCCTTGGGCCAGCCCGCCGCCACGGCCTTGGCCATGCCGCCTTCAGCTTCGACACGCTCGATGATCTCCCAGGCCTTGTCGACCAGTTCCTGCGTCAGCGCCTCGATGTAGTACGACCCGCCGAGCGGATCGACCACGTTGCACATGCCCGTCTCTTCCTGGATCACGATCTGCGTGTTGCGCGCAATACGGGCGGAAAAGTCGGTGGGCAGCGCAATGGCTTCGTCGAGCGCGTTGGTGTGGAGCGACTGGGTGCCGCCCAGCATTGCGGCCATCGCCTCGATCGTGGTGCGGATGACGTTGTTGTAGGGGTCCTGCTCCTGCAGGCTCACGCCCGAGGTCTGGCAGTGCGTGCGCAGCATCTTCGAACGCTCGTCCTGCGCGCCCAGCTTCGTCATCACGCGGTGCCACAGCACGCGCGCGGCGCGCAGCTTGGCCACTTCCATGAAGAAGTTCATGCCGATGGCGAAGAAGAACGACAGGCGGCCGGCAAACTTGTCGATGTCGAGGCCCGAGGCCACGCCGTACTTCACGTACTCCATGCCGTCGGCGATGGTGAACGCGAGTTCCTGCACCTGCGTCGCCCCGGCTTCCTGCATGTGATAGCCGGAAATCGAGATCGAGTTGAACTTCGGCATCTCGCGGCTGGTGTAGCCGAAGATGTCCGAGATGATCCGCATGCTCGGCTCGGGCGGGTAGATGTAGGTGTTGCGGACCATGAACTCCTTGAGGATGTCGTTCTGGATGGTCCCGTCGAGCAGCTTGCGGTCGACGCCCTGCTCCTCGCCCGCGACGATGAAGAACGCCAGGATCGGGATCACCGCGCCGTTCATGGTCATCGAGACCGACATCTGGTCGAGCGGGATGCCGTCGAACAGGATCTTCATGTCCTCGACGCTGTCGATGGCCACGCCCGCCTTGCCGACATCGCCCACGACGCGCGGGTGGTCGGAGTCATAGCCGCGGTGCGTCGCAAGGTCGAACGCGACCGACAGGCCCTTCTGCCCGGCGGCAAGGTTGCGGCGATAGAATGCGTTGGATTCCTCGGCGGTCGAAAAGCCGGCGTACTGGCGGATCGTCCATGGCCGCCCCGCATACATCGAGGCCCGAACGCCGCGCGTGAACGGCGCGAAGCCGGGCAGCCCCGGATCGGCGGTGACGTCGTCGGCGGTGTAGAGCGGCTTGACGGCGATGCCCTCGGGCGTCTGCCAGGTCAGGTCCTTTCCCTTCACTTCCTTGGCGGCGGCGGCCTGCCAATCTGCCAGTGTCTTCTCGCTCATCTTGCCATCTCACACGTCATGCTGAACTTGTTTCAGCATCCATTTCGCCATTCGAACCGCCGTGCCGGTCGCACGATGGACCCTGAAACACGTTCAGGGTGACGGTTCCCTCAGACCTCAGTGGTGATCGCCCTTCGGCGTCTCCATGATCTCGGTCAGTTGCCCACCCATGTCCTTGGGGTGCACGAAGAAGATCAGCGTGCCGTGCGCGCCGATGCGCGGCTCGCCCAGCACGCGCTTGCCCTTGGCCTCGAACCAGGCCTTGGCCTCGTGGATGTCGGGAACCTCGTAGCAAAGGTGGTGCTGCCCGCCGAGCGGGTTGGCAGCGAGCCACTTGCCCACCGCGCTGTCGGGGCTGGTCGGCTGGATCAGCTCGATCTGCGTACCCGCAGTGCCGTTCTCGCCCGGGGTGTTGACGAAGCACACCCGCACCTGCTGGCTTTCCAGCACGAACGGCTCGGTGATGTCGGTCGCCCCCATCACGTCGCGATAGAACGCGATGGAAGCGTCGATGTCCGGCGTCGCGACGCCAACGTGGTTGAGGCGGCCCAGTTTCATGTTCAGACCCTCTCGATGACCATGGCGATGCCCTGGCCACCGCCGATGCACATGGTGATCAGGCCATAGCGCCCGCCGGTGCGGTGCAGCTCGTACATCGTCTTGATCGTCAGGATCGCGCCGGTCGCACCGATGGGATGACCCAGCGAAATGCCCGAGCCGTTGGGGTTGGTCTTGGCGGGGTCGAAGCCCAGTTCCTTGGCGACGCCGCAAGCCTGCGCGGCGAAGGCCTCGTTGGCCTCGATCACGTCGATCTGGTCGAGGTCAAGCCCTGCGCGCTGCAGCGCCACCGGCACGGCCTTGACCGGGCCGAGACCCATCACGTTCGGCTCGACGCCCGCGTGACCCCAGCCGAGGATCCTGGCCATCGGCTTCAGGCCGTGCTCTTCAACCGCCTTGCCGCTCGCCAGCACCACGGCGGCCGCGCCGTCGTTGATGCCGCTGGCGTTGCCGGCCGTGACCGTGCCGTCCTTCTTGAACACCGGCTTCAGCCCCGCCATCGCCTCGACCGAGGCATCGGCGCGGACGTGCTCGTCGGTGTCGAACACGACAACGCCCTTGCGCGTCTTGATCTCGACCGGGACGATCTGCTCCTTGAAGTAGCCAGCCGCGATGGCCGCTGCCGCGCGCTTGTGGCTCTCAACCGCCAGCGAGTCCTGCTCCTCGCGCGTGATCTGGCAGCGCTCGGCCACGTTCTCCGCGGTCACGCCCATGTGGATACCTTCGAACGGATCGTGCAGCGCGCCGAGCATGGCGTCCATCAGCACCTGGTCGCCCATCTTCTGGCCGTTGCGCGCGGTCAGCACCATGTGCGGCGCGTTCGACATGCTTTCCGCGCCGCCGCCGATGGCGATGTCCTGCTCGCCAAGGGCAATGCCCTGTGCGGCCGAGACGATCGCCTGCAGGCCCGAACCGCACAGGCGGTTCACGTTCATCGCGGGGGCTTCGATCGGAATGCCGGCATTCACCGCGGCCACGCGGCTGACGTAGGCGTCCTTGGGCTGGGTCGGCACCACCGTGCCGATCACCACGTTCTGCACCTTGTCCGGCGCGATCCCGGCGCGGGCGATGGCTTCCTTGATCACGATGGCGCCGCTCTCTGCCGGACGCAGCGAAGCGAGCCCGCCGCCGAACGAGCCGATGGCGGTACGCGCGCCCGAGACGATGTAGATGTCGGTCATGTCAGTTCTTCCAGACTGAAGCGCTCGTCAGAGCGGAATGTTGTCGTGCTTCTTCCACGGATTCTCGAGGCTCTTGTTGCGCAGCTTGCGCAGGCCGAGCGCCACGCGGCGACGGGTCGAGTGCGGATGGATCACCTCGTCGACGAAGCCCTTGCTCGCCGCCACGAACGGGTTGGCGAAGCGGTCCTCGTATTCCCTGGTCTTCACCGCCTGCTCTTCCGCCGAAAGCCCGCGGAAGATGATCTCGACCGCGCCCTTCGCGCCCATCACCGCGATCTCGGCGGTGGGCCAGGCGTAGTTGAGGTCGCCGCGCAGGTGCTTCGAGGCCATCACGTCATAGGCGCCGCCATAGGCCTTGCGGGTGATCACGGTGATCTTCGGCACGGTCGCCTCGGCATAGGCGAACAGCAGCTTCGCGCCGTGCTTGATAATGCCGTTGTGCTCCTGCGCGGTGCCGGGAAGGAAGCCCGGAACGTCGACGAAGGTCACGATCGGAATGTTGAACGCATCACAGAAGCGAACGAACCGCGCCGCCTTCTTCGACGAATTGATGTCGAGCACGCCCGCCAGCACCATCGGCTGGTTGGCGACCACGCCCACGGTACGCCCTTCGACGCGGCCGAAACCGCAGATGATGTTGCCCGCATGCTTGGGCTGGATCTCGAAGAACTCGCCTTCGTCCACCGTCTTGCGGATCACTTCGTGCATGTCATAGGGCTGCGTCGCCGAAGCCGGCACGATGCTGTCGAGGCTCGGCTCCAGACGGTCGTATGGGTCCGAAGTCGGCCGCTCGGGCACTTCCTGCCGGTTCGACAGCGGCAGGTAATCGAAGAAGTCGCGCGCGGCGAGAAGCGCCTCGATGTCGTTCTCGAGCGCAAGGTCCGCGACCGAGGTCTTGGTCGTGTGCGTCACCGCGCCACCCAGTTCCTCCTGCGTCACGATCTCGTTCGTCACCGTCTTGACCACGTCCGGCCCGGTCACGAACATGTACGAGCTGTCCTTCACCATGAAGATGAAGTCGGTCATCGCGGGGCTGTAGACCGCACCGCCCGCGCAAGGCCCCATGATCAGCGAAAGCTGCGGCACCACGCCCGATGCCAGCACGTTGCGCTGGAACACTTCGGCATAGCCGCCAAGCGATGCCACGCCTTCCTGGATGCGCGCGCCGCCCGAATCGTTGAGCCCGATCACCGGAGCCCCGACCTTGAGCGCCATGTCCATGATCTTGCAGATCTTCTGCGCGTGACGCTCGGAAAGCGAGCCGCCGAACACGGTGAAGTCCTGGCTGAACACATAGACCAGGCGGCCGTTGATCGTGCCCGAACCCGTCACCACGCCGTCGCCAGGGATCACCGTGTCGGGCATGCCGAAGTCGACGCAATTATGCTCGACGTACATGTCCACTTCCTCGAAGCTGCCTTCGTCAAGCAGTACTTCGAGGCGTTCGCGCGCGGTCAGCTTGCCCTTGGCGTGCTGCGCATCGATGCGCTTCTGCCCGCCACCCAGTCGCGCGGCTTCCCGGCGCTTTTCCATCTCGGCAATATTGGCGGACATTCTACGCACCCTCTCTTGAACGGTGATGACCAAAAACTGGCGCCCGGCTCCGGCCCGTTCCCCCTCCCCGGGGTGCGGACCGGAACCGGGCCCGCATCTGCACCCGGTGAAGGATGTTCGGGCTCAACTGCGGTTTGGCCTTCCACCTGCGCCAGAGCGGTTGCCAAGTCCAATGTTATTCTGCAAACTTGCGAAGGCACACTTTGCAAATTGGAATACGGGAAATGGCCAGACGCCGCCTCTTTGCGGGAGAACAGCTCAAGGCCTTGCGCAGCGCGCGCAAGCTGCGCCAGGGCGAAATGGCCGCGCTGCTGGGCATCAGCGCCTCCTACCTCTCGCAGATCGAGAACGACGAACGCCCGCTGACGCCGGCGCTGACGGACCGCCTGCAATCGAGCTTCCCCGTCGAATGGCAGGACTTCGCCTCGGACCGGGTCGAGCCGGTCCTGGCCGCGCTGCGCGATGCCACCGCCGACCCGCTCATCGGCCAGGCCCTGCCGGGCGAGCAGGTGGAGCGCGTGGCAGAACAATACCCCGCTTTCGCCCAGGCCTTCGCCCGCCTGTGGGACCAGCACCGCCGCTCGGTCCAGCGGCTCGAGATCATCGATGAGGCACTGGGCTCCGACAACATCTCCGGCGGTCGACTGCCGTGGGAGGAAGTGCGCGACTGGTTTCACCACGCCAACAACTACGTCGACGCCATCGACCGCGCTGCGGAACGGCTAGCCATCCGCCTTTCCGGCACCGGCATGTCTCCCACGATGGGACAGATGGCGGTCTGGCTCGAAAGCCGGGGCATCGCGGTCGAGCAGGTCAGCGGCGGAGCCATGCGGCGTTTCGACCCCGAGGCTCGCCGCCTCACCCTCGATCCAAACCAGCCGGTCGAGTCCGGCCGGTTCCAGATGGCCTACCAGCTCGCCGCCGAAGCCCTGAGCGAGGAGATCGCGGCCATCGTGAACGAGGCGACGCTCCAATCCGCCGCCGCGCGCCAGCTCCTCACCGTCGGCCTCGGCAACTATGCCGCGGGCGCGCTGATCATGCCCTATGAGTGGTTCCGCACCCGCGCGCGCGAACTGCGCCACGACATCGACCAGTTGCGCCAGCTCTTCGGCGCCAGTTTCGAACAGGTCTGCCACCGCCTGTCCACGCTGCAACGCCCCCAGGCGCGCGGCATTCCGATGTTCTTTTGCCGTGTCGACATGGCCGGGAACATCACCAAGCGCCATTCCGCCACGCGCCTGCAATTCGCCCGCTTCGGCGGCGCCTGCCCGCTATGGGTGGTGCACGAAGCCGTGGCGATCCCCGACCGCATCCACGTCCAGGCCGCGGAGATGCCCGACGGCGTGCGCTACGTCTCGATCGCCAAGGGTCTGGTGAAGCCTTCGGGCAGCTACTATCGCCCGCCGCGCCGCTACGCCGTGGCGCTCGGCTGCGAGGCGGCGCTGGCGGACGAGTTCATCTACGCCGACGGCATCAATCTGGCGCGGCCCGAGGCGGTTACCCGCATCGGCATTTCCTGCCGCATCTGCCCGCGCGACCGCTGCGACCAGCGCGCCTTCCCGCCCAGCGACCGGGCGATCCTCGTCGACCCCCACGCCCGCGACCTCGTCCCTTACGGAATCACCGACATCTAGGACGAACGTCGCGGCCTGGTGCAACCCGCTTGCCGTCGTCCGGGCGCGCGCCGGGACGACGGCGATCCGCAAGGGATCAGGCGTTGGGGTTGGGCGCGAACGCGCAGATCTTGTTGCCGTCCGGATCGCGCAGGTACGCGCCGTACTGCTTGCCGGGCGAGTTTTCGCGCACGCCCGGCGCGCCTTCGCAAGTGCCGCCATTGGCAAGGCCTGCCGCATGCCATGCGTCAACGACCGACGAATCCGCCGCCTTGAAGCCCAGGGTATAGCCGTTCGACACGGTATGCGCCTCGCCATTGGCAGGCGTGGCCACGACCAGCGAACCGTTGGCGGAAGGGAACGCCGTTCCATGAGGCAGCGGGACGGCGGTCGTGTGCCCCAGCGTTTCCATCACCGCCGAATAGAACTTGCGGGACTTTTCAATGTCGTTTGTGCCCAGGAAGGTATGAGTGAACATTTGCCTCTCTCCGTCATATTAGGCCGTAAACTCATGAATGGCACCATCGAGGCGCCGGAATGGCGAACATATCGGGCCGAAAGGTCCGCCGCAGGGGCTGGTTGCCCCTGCAAGGGCGTTTCGGTTCGAGATTGAAGCCATTCCGGCGTCCCTTCGGGATTTGACCAAAACGGCCATCTGCCGCGTCAGTCGGGCTTGAAATATCGACATATTCCTGCGCCCTCCTTCCTTGCACCTGGCCGTTTTGCCTCAAACCTCGATGGCGCCCTTTATGAGTTTACGGCCTTGTAAGTAAGACAAACCATTCCTGCCCGTATCGCGGTTCCGCGTCGAGAGGCAAAATGGCAGTTCCCCACGATCATGCAGGCAGGTCAGAAGCCGACCGGACTTTCCAGCGGCCCGTCGGCCCGGTGCTGGCTGGCATAGGCTTCGGCCACCCGCAGGACCCTCATCATGTTGCCGTTGGCCAGCTTCTCGAGATCGCCCTGCGACCAGCCCCGCCTTGCCAATTCCACGAACAGCGCGGGATAGCTCGCGGCATCGTCGAGACCGGCAATGGTGGCTTCCACCCCGTCGAGGTCGCCGCCCAGCCCCACGTGGTCCGTGCCGGTCAGTCGGGCAATATGATCGACATGATCGGCCACATCCTGCACGCTGCCGCGCGGCATGGGGTTGGCCTTGTCCCAGGCATCCAGCGCGGCCTTCTCAGCCGAGGGATCGCCCCGGTTGAGCGACTTGGTCCGCGCGACCTCCGCATCGCGCGCGGCGCTCCACTGGCGGGCCGCTTCGAGCACATACGGCGGGTAGAAATTCACCATCACGATCCCGCCCGCCGCGCCGATGGCCTTCAGCGTCTCGTCCGAGACGTTGCGGGCGTGGTGGTTGATGGCCCGCGCGTTGGAATGACTGACGATGGGCGGGGGACCACCCAGCGCCAGTACGTCGCGCATTGTCGCCTCGCTCACGTGGGCAAGGTCCACCAGGATGCCCAGCCGCTGCATCTCTCGCACCACCTTCTCGCCGAACGGGGTCAGCCCGTCATGTTGGGGCGCGTCGGTGGCGCTGTCGGCCCAGGCCGTGTTCCGGAAATGCGTCAGCGTCATGTAGCGCGCGCCAAGCGCGTGCATCTGCCGCAGCACGCCCAGCGATCCGCCAATCGAATGCCCCCCTTCCATGCCGATCAACGACGCGATCCGGCCGCGCTTCCACGCCTCGTCCACGCACCGGCTGTCAGTGCAGAACTGCATGTCCGCCGGATACTGCGCGATCAGCCGCCGGGTAACGTCGATCTGCTCGAGCGTCGCCTGCACTGCCTGCGCCTCGGGCAAGTTGGCCGAGACGTAGACCGACCAGAACTGCGCCCCGACCCGTCCCGCACGCATCCGGGCTATGTCGGTCATCATCGGCGGCGTCCCCGTTGCCGCATCGCCCGTCGCGCGGGTGTCGCGGAAATCGAAGCCTTCAAGCACGTCCTTGCGCCGGTCGCGCAACTGCTCCGGCACGTCGTTGTGCCCGTCGAACACCGGTGCGCTTTTCAGGGCGGCGGCGGCAACCGCCTCTGGGCTGCGGGGCGTGGCGGCAGCGACCGGCAGGGCAGCCAGCGCGGCGAGTGCGGCAAGGGTTAGGCGCTTCATCCGCGTATCCTTGCCCGAACGGCCATCGCGCTCAAGCACGAAGCCGGGCCGCGCGGTTCGGCGGGTTGAAAGAGGGGGCTGTCCTACAAGGCGGCGATCTGCAAGGCTCCGGTTTCGCTCCTTGAACCGTCCATCGCCCGCCCGGTCACTTGCTCGCGCTGTTTTTCAACGCGAAAGGGCCGGTGCGAACCCTGTCCGCCCCGGCCCCTCGATTTCGCTCTGGACTGTATAAACCGTGTAAACCTCGTTCACATATGCGAACGGCCTAGACTTCCTTGCGCAGCATCAGCAGCAGCAGCGCTGCCACGACCGATCCCATCGCCATCACGACCGAGACGCCCAGCAGACCGAGGCCTGCCTGCGTGAACAGCACGCCCGCCAGGATCGGCGAACCCGCTGCGCCGATGCGTCCGGCGCCGATGGCAAAGCCGGTGCCGGTCGCCCGCACGTGGGTCGGGAAGCCCTTGGCGAAGAGGGCGTAGAAGCCGACGATCGCGGCGTTGGTGGTGAAGCCGGTGAAGAACACCGCCATCTTCCACCCGTCGAGGCTCTCTCGTCCGAAGCCGAAAGCCACGACCGCAATCGCGCCGCCAACCAGCATCGCGATGGTCGGCCACTTCAACCCGAACTTGTGCATGGCAAATCCGAACAGCGCCCCGCCGGTCGCCCCGCCGATGTTCGCCCAGACCAGCACGCTCGCAGCCTCGGGCTGGGTGTAACCGAAGTCCGCGACGATCTTGGGGCTCCACTTGAGGATGTAGTAGAACGTCACCGCGTGGAACGAATAGCCTAGCGTGAACAGCAGGGTCGTCCGGATCAGGCCGGGCTTGAAGATGTCGAACACGCTCGGCTTGTCGACCACTGCCGGCGCAGGCGGCAGGATCGTGGCGAGCGGCAGGGCCAGCTTGCGCAGGCTGGCGTTGACCTTGTCGAGCGCGTCCGGCTCGCGACGGGTGACGTAGTAATCCGGCGTCTCGGGCACGAACAGGAACACGAGCGGGATGAACACCGCCGTGGCGATCGCGCCGAATTCGAAGACCAGCCGCCAGTCGCCACCCTTCAGCAGCATTCCGGCGATGGTCCCGCCCACCGTCGCGCCGATCGGGTATCCGATGACCATCAGCGCCATGGCCAGCGAACGGCCCTTGAGGCTGGAGAATTCGGCCGTCACCGCGTTGATCGCCGCCAGCATGCCGCCGATGCCGAGGCCGGTGATGAAGCGCCACAGGGCAAGGCCCGACGGGCTCGCCGAAGTCGTCGCCAGCCACATGCCGGTGGCCATGACCAACAGGCAGCCGAGGATAGTCGGACGCCGCCCGAAGCGGTCCGCCGCGCCGCCCAGCAGGATCGAGCCAAAGCCCATGCCGACCAGTTCCATCGACAGCACGACACCCAGCGCGTCGCGCTGGATGCCCCATTCCTTGGCGATGCCGGGGGCGGCAAAGGCGCTGGACAGGACGTCGAACCCGTCGAGCGCGTTCAGCGCGATCATCAGGACCACGGCGATCCACTGGCGGACGCCCATCGGCGTCTGCTCGATCACCTCGCGCGGGGTTTGTGACATGCGACCCGATTCCTCATCCCAAAATTCTGATTGCTATTGCTTATAACTTATTCGTGGATTCTGGAAAGCAGTTCGATGAGCTGCCGCACTTCCTTGTCGGTGAAGCGGCTCTTCACCCACGCCTCGTGCTCGCCGATGGCGGTCTTGGCGCGGGCGAGCATGTCGATGCCTGCGGGTTCGAGGAACAGCGCCTGCTTGCGCCCGTCCTTGGGCGAGCGGTCGCGGCGCAGGAAATGCTTGGCCTGAAGGCGGTTGATGATCGCCATTGTCGTGGCGCGGTCCATCCGCAGGCGCTGGGCAAGGTCCGTCTGGGCGATGCCGGGATAATCGTCGACCAGCCACAGCACCGACACCTGCTTCTGGGTGAGGTCGAGATCGGTGAACGTCTCGGTGAAATGCCGCAGGCAGGCGCCATGCGCGAGGCGGATGTGGAATCCGAGAATGTCGTTGATCGCGCCGATGTCTTCTTCGTCGGTATGCCCGACGGGCGCGATGGCGTCGGCGAATTTGTCCTTGATCAATGCCCTGCCCCCAACGAATGCGCTTGTCTAATTGTTAGCAATACATACAATATTGCAAGGAGGATGCCATGGCCCAATTTCCGAACACCCCCAGCTTCACGGGATTCAACACGCCGTCGCGGATCGAGGCGGATATCGCCGATCTGGCCCACGAAGGCACGATTCCGCAAGGGTTAAACGGCGCATTCTACCGCGTCCAGCCCGACCCGCAGTTTCCTCCCCGCCTCGACGACGACATCGCCTTCAACGGCGACGGCATGATCACCCGCTTCCACATCCACGACGGCCAGGTCGACTTCCGCCAGCGCTGGGCGAAGACCGACAAGTGGAAGCTGGAGAACGCCGCCGGAAAGGCCCTGTTCGGCGCCTACCGCAACCCGCTGACCGACGACGAGGCGGTCAAGGGCGAGATCCGTTCGACCGCCAACACCAACGCCTTCGTGTTCGGCGGCAAGCTGTGGGCGATGAAGGAGGACAGTCCCGCCCTCGTCATGGACCCGGCGACGATGGAAACCTTCGGGTTCGAGAAGTTCGGCGGCAAGATGACCGGCCAGACCTTTACCGCCCACCCCAAGGTCGATCCGAAGACCGGCAACATGGTCGCCATCGGCTATGCCGCAAGCGGGCTGTGCACCGACGATGTGACCTACATGGAAGTGAGCCCGGAGGGCGAGCTTGTCCGCGAAGTGTGGTTCAAGGTGCCGTACTACTGCATGATGCACGACTTCGGCATCACCGAGGATTACCTCGTGCTGCACATCGTGCCTTCCATCGGAAGCTGGGAAAGGCTGGAACAGGGCAAGCCGCACTTCGGCTTCGACACGACCATGCCGGTGCACCTCGGCATCATCCCGCGCCGCGACGGCGTGCGCCAGGAAGACATCCGCTGGTTCACGCGGGACAACTGCTTTGCCAGCCATGTCCTGAACGCCTGGCAAGAGGGGACCAAGATCCACTTCGTGACCTGCGAGGCGAAGAACAACATGTTCCCGTTCTTCCCCGACGTCCACGGCGCGCCCTTCAACGGCATGGAGGCCATGAGCCATCCGACCGACTGGGTGGTCGACATGGCCAGCAACGGCGAGGACTTTGCCGGGATCGTGAAGCTTTCCGACACAGCCGCCGAGTTCCCGCGCATCGACGACCGCTTTACCGGCCAGAAGACCCGCCATGGCTGGTTCCTCGAAATGGACATGAAGCGCCCGGTGGAATTGCGCGGCGGCAGCGCCGGCGGCCTGCTGATGAACTGCCTGTTCCACAAGGACTTCGAAACGGGTCGCGAGCAGCACTGGTGGTGCGGCCCGGTGTCGAGCCTTCAGGAGCCGTGCTTCGTGCCGCGCGCCAAGGATGCCCCCGAAGGCGACGGCTGGATCGTGCAGGTTTGCAACCGGCTGGAAGAGCAGCGCAGCGACTTGCTGATCTTCGACGCGCTCGACATCGAGAAAGGCCCGGTGGCCACGGTCAACATCCCCATCCGCCTGCGCTTCGGCCTTCACGGCAACTGGGCGAATGCCGACGAAATCGGCCTTGCCGAGAAGGTCCTGGCCGCATGATCCAGCCCGGAGCGGTGCGGCCCGGCCTCGAGTTCGTCTACGAAGCGACCGGCGACCTCGAGCCGCCGGTCGCGATCGGCGAGACCTATGACGGGACGCGGCGGATCATTCCGATCGTTGGCGGCGGGCGCGTGGAAGGACCGCTGATCAAGGGCAGGCTGATCGGCAATGCCGCCGATTGGCAGGTGACGCGGCCCGACGGGGTGACCGTGGCCGATGCGATCTACGCGCTGGAGACCGATGACGGGGTGGTGATCCAGATCCGCAACCGCGGGCTGAGGCATGGACCGCCCGAGGTGATGCAGCGACTGGCGTCGGGGCAGGAAGTGGACCCGGCGGAATACTATTTCCGCACGGTACCCGAGTTCATCGCACCCGTGGGGAAGTACGACTGGATGAACCGGTCGATCTTCGTGTGTTCGGGCGCGCGATATCCGCTGGGGATCAAGCTTTGGGTGTGGCGGGTGACCTGAACATGCATGCGCCCCATCTTTCGGCAGGCGGCAAGCCGAGGGATGGGGCGCTGACATTTCTCCGCCTGTTCCGGTTCGCGCCGAACGAAGTCGAGACGCTTGTGCTCTCGTGTCTCGACTTCGCTCGACGCGAACCGGAAGCTTGGGCTCGAAGCGCGATCAAACCGATGTCCCCGCCCGTTCCAGCAACCCGGCCTCGTCCCGTTCGGCGCGGCGGGCAATCAGGACCATCAGGACGGCGATGGGAATCGCCACGGTGTTGATCGACAGCATGGCGGTGCGCAGGGAACCGGTAGCGTCGGAAAGCAGGCCGACGACGTAGGGGCCGATGCCCATGCCGAGGATGGTCATCACCAGAAGATAGAGACTGGCGGTTAGCCCCCGCATGCGCGGCAGCACCTGATCGTACATGATCGCGTAGAGCGGCGGCATCCAGCCGGTGAGGATGAAGCTGTAGACGAGGAAGCGGGCATAGAAGCTGCCGGGATCGGCGGCGTAATAGACCCAGAACGAGAGGACCGGCGACACTGCCATCGCGAAGAGCGCGACCCAGGCGCGGCCCGAGCCGGGGAAGCGCTGTTGCAGCCAGTCAGAGAGCGGGCCCCAGACCAGCGGACCGACGATGCCCATGCCTGCCGACAGCAGACCGAACTGCAAGGCGGTCTCCTGCATCGAGAGGCCGTAGCTGCGGATCAGGAAGCTGGGGTTGAAAGCCATCATCCCGTAGTTGAGCGTCGATTGCAGCGTGCCGACGGCAATGCACATCATTACCGTTGGCGAGCGCGAGATGACGCGGAAGGCCTGCGCATCGCCCAGCTTCATGCCCTGCATCAGGTTGACGATCACGAATACGCCCAGGCCGATCACGCACCACTGCAAAGCATGCGGGTTGATCGCGACACTGCCGAGGACCATCGCGGGCTTGGGGCTGATCGCGGTACTGAATTGCGTGAGCCCATAGGCCGCGAGGGCGATGAGGACGAGCGCGATCAGATTGCCGCGCACCATCGCCGGGCTGGCGCCCCTGCCCTTCATGCCGATCCAGTGGAAGCCGGGAGTGACCGAGCCGAGGAGCGACAGGCTTCTGGCGAACGGGTGCGGTTCGGGCGGGGTCTCGATCCCGTCCATCTGCCCGCGCACCGGCTCCTTGAGCGTCCACAGGAAAGCGGCCAGCACGAAGCCGGGGGCGGCGGCGACGAGGAATGCGAACTGCCAACCCTTGAGGCCGAATGGCGCTGTGCCGACGGCATGAGCAGCATCCCACCACCCCGCCGCCACGCCGCCCAGCACCAGCGAGCCGCCGAGACCGAGCGCAATGGCGGACGCCATGACCGACATGACGAAACCACGGCGGTGCTTGGGCCAGAAGTCATAAACGAGCGAGGTTCCGGCGGGCTGGGTCGCAGCCTCGCCAATGCCTACGCCAAGGCGCGACAGCGCAAGCATGGCGAAGCTGGAGGCAAGCCCTGCAAGCCCGGTGGCGGCCGACCAGAACAGCAGGCTGATCGCCAGAAGGCGCGTCCGCACCCAGCCGTCGGCCAGCCGCCCCACCGGCAGCGAGAACAGCGCGTAGAACAACGCGAACACGGTGCCGTAGAGCAGGCCCATCTCGGCATCGCCGATCTGGAGGTCCTTCCTGATCGCAGGCGCGAGGATCGCGAGGATCTGCCGGTCGAGCAGGCTCATCGCATTGGTCAGCGCGACGAGGACGAGCGCGTACCATGCGCCGGGGGCCAGTGAGCGGCGCGGTTCTGTGGTCATAGGCTCTCCCTCCCGGCGCTGGTCAAAGCTTGAACCACTTCTCCGCGTTGGTCTGGAAGAACTTCTTCTTCGTTTGCGCACTCATGTCCATGGCGTCCATCGCGCGCACCTCGTCGGCAACGTACTGGTAGGGGTAGTCCATCGCGTACATAACGCGGTCCTCGCCCATGACCTGCTGGCAGAACTTGATCGCAGGTTCCCACGCGACGCCCGAATTGGTGACGAGGACGTTGGACTTGAGGTAGCCCTCGATGGTCTTCTTCAGGGGCTTCATGCGTTCGTAGCGCTGCGAGCGGACACCGGCCTGGTGCATGTAGTCCAGGCGGTAGAGCCAGTAGGGCAGCGCCTCGCCCATGTGGCCGACCATGATCTGAAGGCTGGGATACTTGTCGAAGATGCCGATGGTGATGAGGCGCAGCAGGTGCATGCCCGTCTCCACGCCGAAGCCGAAGATGGCGCCGTCGAGGCCCGCTTCGAGCATCGGGTCGATCATGGAATCGGGCGAAGTGGCAGGGTGGATGTAGAGCGGCTGGTCGACTTCAACGAGGGCGCGGAAGATCGGGTCGAAGAACTCCTCGTCGAGGTAGCGCCCTTGCGTGTGGCTGTTGATCTGGATGCCCTTGAAGCCCAGTTCCCTGGCACCACGATGGATCTCGCGCGCGGACCATTCCGGGTCCTGCGGGGCGACGGTGCCCATGCCGATGAAGCGGTCTGGGTACTTTTGGCACGCGTCGGCAAGCGTGTCGTTGGCGCGGGTGGCGAGCGTCCTGGCCTCGTCAAGGTCGTGCAGCGGCTGGACGCCGGGCGAGGTCAGCGCGAGGATAGCCTTGTCGATGCCGGTCGCGTCCATGTCGGCGATGCGGCGCTCGCCAAGATCGAGCAGGCGTTCGAGGATCTGGGTGGCGCGCTCTGAGGGGGACTGGGCGTAGAAGCCCCAGAGCGAGACCATGCCCTTGTCGGCAGTGCCATCGCGGATCATGCGCAGGTAGACGTCGATGATCTCGCGCGTGGCGAAGGCTTCCTCGGTGGCGATGCGCAGGTAGCCCTGCTCGCCGCCGGTCTTAAGGTCTTGTGTCATGCAGGCTTCCTTCCCGGGAAGGGCAGCCTGCGCCGCGTCACCTGCGGACGGTGAGCGTGAGACTGCCGATGTGATTCATGCGATCCGGCCGCGCAAAGCGGTTGATGTACTGGCCCGAATATCCCGCTTCGAGCGCGATGCCCCTGGCCACGGGCACGCCGAGACCGCCGAACAGGCGCAACTGGTCGAACCCCGCGTGCTGGCCCCAATCGGTGGTGTCGAGGTTCACGAAAGGCTCGGCCCAGACGATCACGCTGGGGCCCTTGCCTGTCGGCGCATCGAGACGGACGTGCTGGCGCAGCCGCCAGCCCATGTTCGATGCATTGCGCACGAAGCGCTGCTCCAGACGGGTGCGCGCGGTGAGCGTGGCCTTGCCTGGCTTGCCCGCCAGCCGCACGGTGGCCTGCTGGAAGGCGCGATGCTCGTCCGTCGCCCGTCCGGTCAGCGGATCGGTGTGGACATAGGCGTAGCCGAGGAACAGCGTGGTCGAGGGGCTGGCCCTGTAGCCAATGGCGGGGCGCACCAACACCTGCCCGAGCCGGTCGGCGCCGTCGGTGAAGCGCAGTTGCAGGTCGGTGAAGACCACCAGCTTGCTGCCCACGGACAGGGTCGATTGCTGGGCCAGCCAGACCTGCTCGTCCTCCTGCGCGGCCATTGCGGGGGCCGCGAAGGCGAAGCATGCAAGAGACAGGATCGAGGCGCGCAGTGCTGGCATGGAGAACTCCGGATTGCGCCTTCGGCAGGCGGGCAGGCCCCCCCCCATAGCGCGCAATCCTGAATACCCAACTGCCGACCGACACCGCAATTACCCTTCGTGGACCGCCTTGGTGACAAGGCAGGCCATGACGCCTTCGGGACCGTCCTCGGAGCCGTGGCCGGACCACTTGACCCCGCCGAAGGGCGAATCCGCGCCGCCGATCATGGTCGAGTTAAGCCCGAGCATCCCCGTCTCGATCTCGCGGGCGAGGCGCTTGGCCCGCGCCGCGCTGTCGGTCCAGGCGTAGGCGGCGAGGCCGTAGGGCAGGCGGTTGGCCTCGGCGATCATCGCTTCCTCGCCGCCGAAGGGATTGATCAGCGCGACCGGGCCGAACGGCTCCTCGTTCATGATCGCCGCGTCGAGCGGGACTTCGGACAGGACCGTGGGGGCGTAGAAATAGCCGGCGTTGCCGACGCGCTCGCCCCCGGTGTGGAGCCTTGCGCCGCGGGTCACGGCGTCCCCGATCAGGCGATCCATCGCCTCGGGGCGGCGGGCGTTGGCCATGGGGCCCATCTGCGCATCCTGATCGAGGCCGTTGCCGACCTTGATCCGGCCGACGCGCTCGGCAAAACCGTCGCGGAAGCGTTCGAACACGCTCTCTTCCACGATGAAGCGGGTTGGCGAGACGCAGACCTGGCCCGCGTTGCGATACTTGGACGCGGCCATGGTATCGAGCGCCTTGTCGATATCGGCATCGCCGAAGACGAGGACAGGGCCGTGGCCGCCAAGCTCCATCGTTGTGCGCAACATGTTGTCGGCGGCAAGGCGCATGAGGTGCTTGCCGATGACGGTCGAGCCGGTGAACGAGAGCTTGCGGATGACGGACGAGCCGAGCAGGTGGCGACTCACCTCGTCAGGCACACCGAACACGGCCTGGGCCACTTCCTTGGGCAGGCCCGCATCGAGCAGGCATTGCAGCACCCCGAGCGCGGAGGCCGGCGTTTCTTCCGCCGCCTTGAGGATCACCGAGCAACCGGCGGCAATGGGCGCGCCGAGCTTGCGGCCGGGGTTGCCGAGCGGAAAGTTCCACGGCGCAAAGGCGGCCACGGGCCCGACCGGTTCATGCGTGATCGTGCTGCGCTGACCCGCAGGGCGCACGAGGGTGCGGCCATAGAGCCGGAATACCTCGCCGGCGTAGAAGTTGAACAGGCCCACGTTCATCAGGACTTCGATGCGCGCCTCGGGCAGGGTCTTGCCTTCTTCCATCGTGGCGATGCGGGCGAGGTCCTCCTGCCGTTCCAGCATCAGGCGGGCCGCGCCCTGGAGCACGGCTGCGCGCTGCTGCGGCGTGCTGTCGCGCCAGATGCGGAAGCCCTTCGCCGCGACTTCGAGCGCGCGGTCGAGATCGGCGACTTCGGCCAGCGGCAGTTCGCCGATGGTCTCTCCGGTAGCGGGATTGACGACCGCGTGGGTGCGACGTCCGCCGCCGCTGACGCGGGCGCCGTCGATGATCATGTGGAGCGAAGGGTACGCAGTCACTATTTAATCTCCGGAAGCCTTTTGCCTGAACTGCCCCCAACCGCCGTTCGTGTCGAGCGAACAGGAGGGTGGTGGGGATTCCTGCGGGACGGCCCTGCTGCGTGGGTTGCGGGTGAAGGCCGGGAGGAATTGGCCCCCACCCGCAATCTCTTATTTCCGCGCGTTCTCGCGGTCGATGTCGCCCTGCCAGCGCTGCGCGACCATTTCCTCGCCCGTCACCGGGTGCTTCATGTGGAAGGGGTTCAGCTTGTGGGTCGGCCAGAGCCAGTGGTCGGCGATCAGTTCGTCCGGTCCGGTCGGGTCTTCGGGATAGGTGACCTTGGGGAACGGCACGTATTCGTGCGGGGTGTTGGCCCAGCCGCTTTCGAAATCGGCGTGCCAGATCGGCATGTAGTTGAGGATGTGCATCCGCCACACGCCGTCCACCTTCTTGTAGGTGTTCTCGTAGATGCCGCCTTCCCACCACTGGCGCGCCTTGAGGTGCGGGGCATCGCCCTCGTAATCCTTGTGGCGACCGGCCTGCATCATCGACCGCGCGCGGCCGAGAGCGGTGACCCCGTCATCCTGCACGTGGATGATGTCCTGAAGCTGGGGGTGATCGAGCAGGAAGCCGTCGATCGGGCCGTTGTTGCCGTAGGTGAAGCGCTTCTGGAAACGTTCGACGTAGAGACGGCGGATGCCCTCCTTGCCCTTCCAGACGCCGCCGAAGAAGCGCACTTCGCCATCTTCGGTGAACAGGTCCACGGTCTCGTTATACATGCACTTGTCGATCAGGTAGCCGTAGAGATGCTGGAGCTTGCGTACGTCCAGCTCGTCCTCGCGCACCGTCAGGCGCCTTTCGAGGTCGTTCAGGCGGCTTTCGAGCGCGGCAATCTGATTGCTATCGGACACGTCCAACTCCCATCAATTTAGTTTGTCTTACTAACAAATTGCGCGAGCCGGACGTGGCTGTCAACGCCCCATTTCCGGCTTCGCGCAAAGAACTACCGCCCCTCGGCCTCGAGCCGGGCAACTTCCTCGCGGTAAGGACGGATGCCCATGAACATGGCGAACGTCGCGATGGGCAGAAGCACGCCCGCGGTGATGACCAGCGCCTTCCACAGGTCGGCCTCCACGCCGACCACGCGCTGCGCCACCGTGCCGACGACAAAGCTGCCGAGCGCGCCGAAAAAGGTGAACATGAACAGGTAGATCGCCGTCACCTGCCCGCGCATCTCGTTCGGCGCGATGCGCTGGATCGCCGCGTTCTGCGGGACAGCGCCCGCCAGCCCGAACATGCCGCCCAGCGCCATGACGGCAAGGCTTGCCTCGCCGGTCGGCATCATCGGAGACGTGATGGCGCAGACGGTGACGAGGGCGAAGAGGATCGTGGCAGCGCGCACGTTGGCGTCGGAATAGCGCCGCGCCAGCCATTCGACGAAGAAGCCGCCGAAAAACACGCCGACAAGCTGCGAGACCAGCAGCATCGGCGCCATGACCATGCCGATCTGTGCCTCGTCCCAGCCGTATGTGCGGATCATGAAGGGCACGCGCCAGAAGGCGAGGCCAAACGTCTCGATCGCGGAAAGGGCGAGACCGATGAACAGCGGATAGTAGACCCGCCCCCGCGCATGGATCGCCCGCGCGGCGTCGAGGCCGGTGAATGCCAGGATGCGCTGGCCGAGGCTTTGCGCGGGGGGAGCGGAAATCGTGGCACTGGCGGGCACGAGCAGGCGCGGCGGCTCCTTGACGGTGAGCAGCAGAAGCGCGGCGCAAAGGCCGAGGACCGCCTGCCCAAGAAGGATGAGTTGCCAGTTGTGGAGGTGGAGCCCGAACACGACCGGATCGTCCCATCCCGCAAGCGCCACGATCAGCTTGCCGCCCACCAGAACGCCGACGGTCGACCCGCCGATGAAGCCGAGCTGGAGAAGCGAAAAGGCGCGAGTGATCTTCTTCGGCGGAAAATAGTCCGCGATCATCGAATAGGCCGCCGGGGCATGGGCCGATCCGCCCGCGCCAAGGAACATGCGGCTGCCGACGAACTGACCGAAGCCCTGCGCAAGACCGCCAAGGCCCATGACGAGGCCGGTCGCGGCCATGCCGCCCGCCAGCACCAGCTTGCGCGGGTAGATGTCGGCCAGCCGCGCGAGCGGAATGCCGGCGAAGACGAAGAAGATGACCGTTGCCGGCCCGCCGAGAAAGCCGAGCTGCTCGTCGGTCAGGCCGAAATCGACCTTGATGCGTTGCGCCAGCATCCCGAAGACGGTCTGGTCGAAGAAGTTGAGGAAGGTGGCGAGGATGATGACGAACAGCGCCCAGTAGGCCGCCCGGCTCGATGGCCACTGACGCTCCGCCCCGACCGGGCCGCCCGCACTTTCCCCGTCTCTGGCCACATCTCTGGCCACGCCTCTGGCGACGCTTTCGGCATCGGGCCCCGCGGCAACCACCACACCTGCCATGAATTCTCCTCTCCCGCTGCGGCGACCCATTTCGGCGGGCCTTGTCGAAGCAGCAATATTGTTAGTCTTGCATACAATTCCTCGCTGGTGAATACAAAAGGCGAAAAATGATTCCCGGCGCCGGTCGATGGCTGCCGGCAAGGCACCAAAGGAGAGGATCGATGCAGAATCTGCCGGGCAAGACGGCTTTCGTGACGGGCGGCGCCAGCGGCATCGGCCTGGGCATCGCCAAGGCGCTGCTTGGCGCCGGGATGAACGTGACCATCGCGGACATCCGCCAGGACCACCTCGATTCGGCCGTGGCAGAGCTGGGCGGCGGCGAGCGGGTGCTCGCGGTGAAGCTCGACGTGACCAATCGCGACCAGTTCGCCAAGGCAGCCGACGCCACCGAGGCGAAGTTCGGCAAGATTCACCTGCTGGTGAACAATGCGGGCGTTGCCGTGGTCGGCCCGACCGAGCTGGCGACTTTTGCCGACTGGGACTGGGTCATGGGCGTGAACGTGAATGGCACGATCAACGGCATCGTCACCATCCTGCCCCGCATCCTCGCCCACGGCGAAGGCGGCCATATCGTCTGCACCGCTTCGATGTCGGCGCTTGTGCCGGTTGCGGGAACGACGATCTATTCGGCCGGCAAGGCTGCCGTGACCGCGATGATGGAATGCATGAGGCCCGAGCTTGAAGGCAGGGGCGTGATCTGCTCGGCATTCTGCCCCGGCGCGGTCCAGTCGAACATTGCCGATGCCGCCAAGACCCGTCCGGCCGAGTTGGCTGACACCGGCTATGCCGAAGCCGACAAGCGCCGCGCGGCCGGCGGCAACTTCATGCACTTGTACCAGACCAAGGAACAAGTCGGCGAGCGCGTGCTGGAAGGCATCCTCAACGACGAACTCTATATCCTGACCCACGCAGAGTTCCTGACCGGGGTGGAAGAGCGCGGCCTTGCCACGACGGCGGCAGTGCAGACCCACTTGCCCGAGAACCCGGAATACAAGGAGACCTTCGCAGCCCTGTTCCGCAATCCGGCGATCACCGACGAAATCGCCCGGCAGAACAAGCTGAAGGAAACCCGCAAGGCCGGGGTCGAGGCATGAAGGACTTCGCGGGCCGTACCGCCTTCGTCACGGGCGGCGCCAATGGCGTCGGCATCGGCCTTGTCCGCCAGCTCCTCAACCAGGGGTGCAAGGTCGCCATCGCCGACATCAGGCAGGATTCGATCGACAAGGCTCTGGCCACGCTGGAGGCGGAAGGATCTGGGCCCGAAGTCATGGGCGTCCAGCTCGACGTGGCAAGCCGCGAGGGCTTCAAGATGGCGGCGGACGAGGTCGAGGCCAGGTTCGGTCCGGTGTCGATCCTGTGCAACAATGCCGGGGTAAACCTGTTCCAGCCGATCGAGGAATCTTCCTACGACGACTGGGACTGGCTGCTGGGCGTGAACCTCCACGGCGTGGTAAACGGGGTGACGACCTTCGTTCCGCGCATGGTCGAGCGGGTGAAGGCAGGGGAGCAGAAGGGCGGACACGTGGTCAACACCGCGTCGATGGCGGCCTTCCTCGCGGCGGGAAGCCCCGGCATCTACAATACCACCAAGTTCGCGGTGCGCGGCCTTTCGGAATCGCTGCACTATTCGCTGCTCAAGTACGAGATCGGGGTTTCGGTACTCTGCCCGGGCCTGGTGAAGAGCTATATCTATGCCAGCGACGACATCCGTCCGGATGCGCTGAAGGGCGAGATGAAACCAGTGGACAAGACCGCGGTCGAACGGCTTGCGGGCGTGCACGAGTTCGGCATGGAACCGGACGTGATCGGCGCGCGGGTGATCGAGGCGATGAAGGCCAACCGCCTGCACATCTTCTCGCACCCGGATCACAAGGAAGAGCTGCGCGAGATCTTCGACGAGATCATCGCCGAGTATCAGGACTACCCCAAGGACCCCGGCTACGACCAGCGCGTGGCTTTCGAGAAGTTCCGGGCCGACAGCTTTGCCGAAGCGCGGCGGCAGTCGAGGGCGGCGGATTTCTGAGCGCTGCGACCCCACACGGATAATAAAAAAGGGCGGAGCCGCGAGGCCCCGCCCTTTCTCTATCCGCTCACTGAAACCTTACGCGACGTCGCGCAGGGCTTCGACGAACTTGTCGATGTTACCGGTGGTGAGGCCGGCAATGTTGATGCGTCCCGAACCGGCCATGTAGACGCCGTGCTTCTCGCGGATGGCGAGAATCTGGTCGGCCCTGAGCGGAAGCATCGAGAACAGGCCGTTCTGCACGCCGAGCGGCGCCATGTTGATCGGGCCGACGTGCTGCGCGGCGGCAAGGCGATCGCGAACCCAGCGCATGCGATCACGCATCTCGTCGAGCTCGGCCAGCCACATTGCGGTCAGCTCGGCATCGTCGAGGATCAGGCGGACGGCGGCGGCGCCATGATCGGGCGGCATCGACCACGAGGCGCGCGCGATCGTCGCGCCGTTGCCCATGGCGTTTGCCAGGGCGGTGGCGTCGGACGTGACGGCATAGAAAGCGCCGACGCGGTCACGATAGAGGCCGAAGTTCTTGTCGCACGAATAGGCGACCAGCGCTTCCGGAGCGAGGCTGAGCACCTTGCGCAGGCCATAGGCGTCGGCTTCCATGCCCGCGCCAAGCCCCTGGTAGGCAAGGTCGAGGATTGGCAGGACCTGGCGCTCGACCAGAAGCGGGGCGATCTCGTCCCACTGGGCTTCGGTATAGTCGACGCCTGTGGGGTTGTGGCAGCAACCGTGGAGCAGGACGGCATCGCCCGCTTCGGCACCGGCCAGGGCGGTCTTCAATGCTTCGAGATCGGCAAGGCCGTCGGCGGTCATGTGGCTGAAGGTCTTCAGCTCCATGCCGGCAGCAGCGATGATCTGCGCGTGGTTGGGCCACGAAGGCGTGCCCATCCAGACCCGCTTGACGCCCGAACGCTTGGCCACCTCGATGGCGAGGCGCACCGCGCCGGTGCCGCCGGGGGCCTGCATGCCCTCAACCTTCGAACGATCGAAGTCCTTGCCGAAGACATAGGGGATCAGCGCGTGGACGAAGCCCATGTCGCCTTCGGGGCCGAGGTAGGCCTTGGAATCCTGGCTTTCGAGCAGCTTGGCCTCGGCCGCCTTGATCGCCTTGAAAACAGGGGTAGCGCCCTCGGACGTGCGATAGACACCGACGCCAAGGTCAATCTTGTCTTCGCGCGGATCGGCGTTGTGAAGCTTGATCAGCGCCAGCAGCGCGTCGGCGGGCTGGGCGGCAAGATTTTCGAGCATTGGTCGCGGCCTTCCATTGCGGGGAGCAAAATGCGGCGGCTCCATGCCGCCGGAACGCGGCGGGGGCAACCCCCGCATTTCAATTAGAAGGTATGCGCGGGGAATTTCGCCCGAAAATTGCCGGAAAGGCTCAGAACGGGAACCAGGTCTGCTTGCGCGAGAACTTCATGTAGCCGCCGTTGATACCCAGGCGCAGCCCAGCGCCCGAGCGCACGGGAATCAGCACGACATCGCCCTTGCGCAGATAACTGACGTGGAAGCCGCCGACGAGGTAGGCCTGTCCCTCGCCCGCCGGGAAGCGCTTGTACAGCTCCTCGCTGTCGAACAGGTTGTAGACGAGGACGAATGTACTGGCGGCATTGGCCCCGGCATCGAAACCGACCGACGGGCCGGTCCAGTAGACCGGACGCTCGCCCTCGACCTTGTGGTGGAGCGTGCCCGAACCGTAGCGCAGCCCGAAGACCAGCGCGCCGCCGCCCTCGCGGCCGACGATGTAGGCGTTGGGCTCGCCCTGCTTCTTGAGCAGGTCCTTGATGATGTCCGCCAGGCCCGAAGCGCCCTTTCCGAAGACGCCTTCGGCCGCGCCGATGAGATCGTCTTCGTGATAGCCGGCCCCCTGCGGCGCGGCGCGGGGGCCCACCTCGGCCGGCGGGCCGCCGGGCAAGGCGCCGGGCTGCGGCGCGGATTGGGACGGGGATTGGGGGACCGGCGCAGGCGCGTCTGCTGGAAGTGCAGGCAGCATGCCCGCTTCTGCGCCTGCGGGGGTTGCCGCCGGAGCCTGTGCGGTTGGTGCCGAATTCGGGGCGAGATCGCCATCGATGGCGGCGTTGGGATCGATCGTCTGCACCTGGGCGGTCGCGCCGCTTGCGACGAGCGCCAGCGAGGCCGCCAGGGAAGTGGCGAGAACGCGCCAGCCGATTCGGTTCGTGGTCATCTTCGTATATCCCGTCCGCCGCGCGAAACCTTGCGCGAGCCCCTGTCGATTGCACCAGAATCCAACGCTGGCCGCGCGACAATGAACCGGCGATGAGCCGAGTCGGAAATGCGCCCAAGCGCGCGTTTGCAGGCCGATCGCGCCAATAATGCGGGAGTAATGCGGGAGCGCCGGAATTTTCCGCCCAGACCCTTGCCGCCCCCCACAACCCTCGCTATAGCGCCGCCTCGCCGCTGCGATCCGGAGACGTGGGTGAGTGGCTGAAACCAACGGTTTGCTAAACCGTCGTACTGGTAAATCCGGTACCGAGGGTTCGAATCCCTCCGTCTCCGCCAACACCTTGAAAATAAAAATATTTTCAAGGCCACGCCAGTGGCTCCGGGACGGTTGCGCGGGGACTAGCGTCTGCACCATTTTAGCGCATTTCTAGCCGCAGCAGCTACGTCAACAGGATGAAAGATGAGAAGAAGGTGCATCCTCATCGGGGACCTTCATGCGCAAAGCCCTGCAGCGCCACGGATCTCCTGAGCGGGTCACCACCGGCGGTCTGCGCTCGTACCGCGCGGCGATGACCGAGCTCGGTTGCGAGGACGAGCAGGAAATCGGCAGATGGGCGAACAACCGGGTCGAGAACAGCCACCTGCCCTTCCGACGACGAGAGCGTGCCATGCTCCGCTTCAGGCAGATGAAGGCGCTACAGGAATTCGCCTTGATGCACGCCTCGCTCCACAACCACTTTTCCCAGGAACGCGACCTCGTCGATCGACAGACCTTCAAGCAGCGACGCTCGGCAGCTCTTGCCGAGTGGCAATCACTCGCATCCTGAAGTCTGGCCGCCCCCGGGACCACTTTGCCGGCTGAGAACGTTTCGCTTTAGACTGACAGCTTCCTTTGTCCTACAACCGACGAGCAAGGGTACTGATCGCTCCTTGGTGATTCCCATCCGATCCGGGGTTGGCAGACTACATCCGATAAAGCAGACAGAACGTTGAACAGTAGGCGACTTGTCACGCCCTTATCAGCCCACGGGCAGGCGCCTCTCAGAGCCTATTTCGCCGTGCAATTCTGCCCAGAATTGCTGCGCTGGGTTTGGCGGTTCGCTGGAAGGTGCTTTGGTCGAACGAGTGCAAGCCGAAGCGGTACTTGTAGCCGAAGCCCCATTCGAAATTGTCGATCAGCGACCAGTGGATATAGCCGCGCACCGGCACACCATCGTCGATCGCACGCTTCAGTTCGGTAAGCGCTTCGGGGATCAACCACTGGCGCAGCGCGTCGTCGTCGGAATTGACGCCGTGTTCGGTGACATAGACCGGCAGCTTGGTCACTGCATGGGCATAGCGCACCGCGCCCGCCAGCGACCCGGGCCAGACTTCAGCGCCGCCAGTATTGCGCCGCGCATCGGCGGGGGACGGCAACTCGCCCTTGTCGGTCCAGACCTTGCGTTCGTAGTTCTGCACACCGATGAAATCGCAAGTCTCGCCCGCAAGGCGCAGCCACTCGTTGTAGTAGCGTTCGCGGATCCGGTCGCGCATCGAGTTCTTGCCAACCGCCTGATCGTCGATCATCGCCAGGCTTACGCCAACCGGCAGGTCGGGCCGCACCGCCTTGATTGCGGCGACCCCACGGCGATGGCCTTCCATCATGTTGGCGCGATAGGTCTTCGGCTCCTTGATGTAGAGCGCGACGCCGGGCGTATAAAGCGCCACGCCGAGCTGCTTCGCTGCTGCTTCTTGCGTTGCCTTGTCGCCTGCCACCAGTGGCGGCGGCAGGATCTCGCCGATCACGCCAGCCAGATTGGGCTCGTTCAATGTTGTGGCGAGTTCGATTCCTGCCGCAAGATGGCGCGCCGCCCGTTCGCAGAAGCGGGCGAAGAGCGCCGATGACTCCGGATTATGCCATCCGCCCTTGGCTGCGAACCAGCGCGGGGTGGTGAAATGGTTGAAGGTGACGACCGGCTTGAGCCCCCGCGCCCGGCAACCCTCGATCATCGCCTTGTAGTGATCGAGCATGGCATTGGAGAAATGCCCTTCATCCGGCTCGATCCGCGCCCATTCGAGGCTGAAGCGATAGGAATTGAGCCCCATGCCCTTCACGAGATCAAGGTCGACCGGCCACAGTTCGAAGCTGTTTGCGGCGTCGCCCGACCGTTCTGCAAAAATGGTGCCGGGGACGTTTTCGATCACCCAGAGGTCGGCGTTGAGATTGTTGCCTTCGATCTGATGCGCGGCGGTGGCTGCGCCCCACAGGAAGCCTTCGGGAAACTGCGGATCGAGCGGCCTCGGCTTGGCGGACCGGGCCAAGGCGCTTTTGCTGGTCATCACTGAGGCGCTCAAAGCCACGGCGGAAGCCATCAGGCTGCGACGATCGATCATGGTCACTTCTTCTCCGTTTGCAGCAGGCCCTGCGTTCGCATCCAGCGGTACATCAGTTCCATCCACCCTTCTTCCGGGGAGTCGTCAGGTCCGGCCCCGAAGCCGTGGCCACCGGCGGAGAAGAGATGGAATTCTATCGACTTGCCCGCTGCGCGATAGCTGTCCAGCAGGGGAACGCCTTGTTGGCGCGCGAGGAGGAAGTCATCGGCGGCGATGGCAACGAACATTGGTGGGGCATCGGCAGGCACTGTCATCGCGGCCATGTTGGGATAGATCGGCGCAGCAAAATCGGGCCGGTCGACACCGCCTCTTTCCACCACGCTTCGCGTCAAGAAGCCGCCGGCGGAAAAGCCCATGAAGCCGACCCGCTGCGGGTCGATTCCGTAAGTGACAGCGCTCGCGCGAACGTGGCGCAGTGCGGCAATGCCGTCTGCCAAGGCTTCGGGCGGCGTATCGGCAGGTGGCGCGAATGCGGCAGTCTTGCCAGCGATCATCTTGTCCAGTTCGGCAACGAAGACTTTCTGGTCGGGCGGCGTGGGCAAGGTACGGTACTTTAGAACGAATGCCGTTACGCCATGATTGGCAAACCAGCGCGCCACTTCCCAGCCTTCCTTGTCCATCTCGAGGCCGAGAAATGCTCCTCCGGGAGCGATGATCACGGACGCGGGCGATGGCTTGCCGACGGGTTGGAACACGGTGAGCGTCGGCCGGGTGACATTGCGTACCGCAACGCGGCCCAAGTCACTGGGATGCCAGACCTCGCGGTCAACCTTTTCTGCAGTGGGCAGAGTGATGGTGTTGGGTTGCGCGGGCGCGTCGACGGTCTCGGTCGAGATGCCGGTCTGCGCAAGAGTATTTGAACTTGTGAGGAGCGCAAGGCTTAAGCCAAGCAGAGAGCGCCGAAGTGCGGGCAAGGTCATCCAGTTCATCCTGCTCAAATCGCTGCTCCGATGTGGCCGGATGCAGTAGAGAATGGGGCCGCCGTCTTTTCGACAGCGACCCCGCTTGCATCAGAAGTTGATGCCGGCACGCACGCCGATGGTGCGGACGGATTCAAAGCTGAAGCGCTGGTTCAACGTCAGCACTGGCGGAGCGACGCCAACAGGGTTGGCATCGCCGCCGTCAGACCCGATCGAGATCGGGCGGATCTCGTTCGTGCAGTTCTTGCAGAACAGGCTGATGTTCCAGTTCTCGGCCTTGATCCCGGCGCGCAGGTCGATCGTGTCCCAGGTCGGGATGGTGAACGGGGCACCGATGCCGGCCGACTGTGACGAGCGATGGTAGTAGCCAACGCCGAATTGCGCCTCTAGACCGTCCGTGATCGGAGCGGCATACTCAGCGCCAAGTGTCGCCGTGAACTTGGACGACAGCGGCAACTGATAGCCCTTGGCGTTGAATGTGCCGACGAAGCCTGGCAGCGACGAGTTGATATCCGCCTTGCAGCCACCGGTCGCCTGTGTCGGGTAGCACTGGGCGCCCGGGTAGTCGTCGAACGTGGCATCGGCATAGGATGCCGAACCCGACAAGGTCAGGCCTTCGAAGGGCCGGGCCTGGAACGAGAAGTCGATGCCCTTGGTCGTTGCCGTGGCCGCGTTGCCCAGAACGAAGGTGCGCAGCGCCTGCACGAAGGCCTGGACCTGGAGGTCATAGAACTTCGTGTAGAAGCCCGAGAGGCTGAAGGTCAGCGCGCCGTCGAGTGCCTTGCCCTTGACGCCAAGCTCACCGCCGCGCGAGATTTCCGGACGAACCGACAGATCGGCACCGGGAGCAGGAGCCGTGTTCGAGAAGCCCGGGCCCTTGAAGCCTTCGCCGTAGAAGCCATAGACCATCAGGTCGGGCGTTGCCTGCCAGTCGAAGCCCAGCTTGTAGCTGAGGTCCGTGGCGTCGGTGGCCTGGTTGGCGACGTTGTTCTTGATGCCGAGGGTGACGAAGTAGTTTCCGAAGTTCTCGCGCAGGTTGATCTTCGCCTTTTCGTAAGTCAGCCGAGCGCCGGCGGTGACCTTCAAGGTATTGGTCAGTTGGTAGCCGAGCTGGCCGAACGCGGCGTAGCTGTCGTTCTTGAGGCTATACTGGAAGTCCTGGCCGAGGAACGAGCGGTTGTTGACGCCACAGGCCGGCGGCGGTCCCTGCGTGACGGTGGCGCCGATGCAGAACGGGAAGCCGATCGCGACGACATCGGGCAGACCGTTGTTGCCGCCACGGAAGCCCGAGCTGTTGCCGACCGAGCGGTAGTAGTAGAGGCCGAACTGGCCGGTCAGTGCATTGCCGGTCGGCAGCGCAAGGCGCAGTTCCTGCGAGTACTGGTCGTACTTCTGGTCAGCGCTGTTGTAGCTGAAGAAGTTGATTGCCGTTTCGTCGGAGTCGAACTGGAAGTCGGTCTTGGCCTGCTTCCACGCGGTGATGCTGGTCAGCTCCATGCCGTTGCCGAGCTTCAGGCTGACATTGGCCTGAAGACCGCCGGTATCGCTGTCGCGGTAATTGGGCGCTTCTGCGGCGAAGTTGAAGTTCTCCGGACCAGCAGCAAGGCCATAGGCGGGGTACTGGCTGCCGGGGCCGAACTGGCGGAAGGTGATGTCGTAACGGCCGGTGATGCCGCGCTGGCGATTGTAGTCGCCGATCAAGTAGACCGAGAGGCTGTCGGTCGGTTCGAACAGCAGCTTGGCGCGCAGGCCGAGGTTGGTGAGGCCGAGGTCGTTGCGCATCGCGGGGTTGACCCTGGAAACGGTAATCGGGTCCTGATCGCTGTAGATCGCGTTGAGCCGCAGCGCAGCCTTGTCGCCCAGCGGTGCGTTGACGGTCGAGCGGATCTGGTAGCCGGTGCCATCGTCGCCGGGACGGGCACGCTGCACCAGCTCGCCATCGGCGCTGAAGGACAGCTCGCCAAGCTTGGGCTTGTTGGTGGTGATGTTGACCAGACCCGCAGAGGCGTTCTTGCCGAACAGCAGGCCCTGCGGCCCGTTCAGGACTTCGACGCGCGCCACGTCGTAGAACGCGTTGGCCGCATATTCGCGGTTGCCCAGAACCACATCGTCCACGACCTGCGAGACGCTGGCTTCAACGGTGTTGGCAAAAGTTGCCGTGCCGACGCCGCGCACCGAGAAGGTGTTGTCCTGCGCCACCTGAAGGCTCGGCGCGAGCTTGGTCACAGCAGTGAGGTCATTGGCGCCGCGCTGGATCAGTTGATCTGCGCTGACCACGGTGACGCTGACCGGGACCTTGAGCACGTTCTCGCTGCGGCGCTGTGCGGTAACGATGATTTCGCCGGGAGCCGCCGCCGGTTCGTCGGCGGCTTGGGCGAATGCGGGTACTGACGAGAACAGCGCAATGGCTGCAACCGATACCGACTGGACGAGCCGGGTCTTCCTGGTGATGTTCATGGATTATCCTCCCTCAGAACCTTTGTGCGGATGTGAGTTGTGCCCCGCCGGTCCGCACAACCGGCGTCCTGCTCTGCTCAGGGCAGGATGATCGTGGCGTAACGTTCGTTGCGGACGATGGCGGGCTGAAATTCGGGTGGGAAATAGGGATGGCGATAACGGATCGCGCTGCCGACAAGGTGGACGCCGCGTGCCAACCCGCCCTCCTTGGGGACCACAACTGTAAAGTGGTCGCCAACGTAGAGACGGGTCTGCGTCGCCTCGTTCATCTCGTCGCGGCTGTATTCCTTGTCGCCAAGCCGGAACCGGTTGTGCTGTGCGGGGTAAAGAATGCCGTCGACGGTGATGTCCACGCCTTCGATCAGGCTCAGCCGCGAGGAGCGGTAGTTGGCCTGACGGATGCGGACTTCGAAACCCGTGCGTGCGCCCTCAGGGCCGACATTTCGAAAGCCGGTGCTCTGGATGTGGCTGCGCTCAAGCATTGCCCGAGCCCCCGTTCGCTGCGTCATATTCGTCTTCGAGCTTGCGGATCAGCGCGTGCTGACGGCGCACCTGCTCGATGGCCACCCAGGGATCGCGCTTGCCTTCGTATTCGCTGGAAAGGTAACCCGCGTAGCCGAGCTTCTTGAGCATCGGCACGATCCTCTCCCACGGGATCTGGTGATCGTGCAGGGTCTCGTCGATGTTGTGGAACTTAGCCTGGATGAACGGGACGTACTGGATCACGTCGGCCAGATGCTCGACCGGCGTGTGTATGCCATCAAGGAAGCTCAATGCCCCTTTTTTGATTTCGTCGGTAATTCCGCCGCCCCAGTGATCGATCGGGCGATCCTGGAAAATGCCGGTGTCGATCATCAGGCCGAAATTCTTCGTGCCGGTACGCTCGATGAACCGCACATAGGCATCGGTCACCGGATGGCGGATCGGCGTGGGTGAGTGGATTTCAGGCAAGATCAACAGATCGAGCTTGTGCGCCAGATCGAGATTGCGCTCGACCGCGCCTTCCCAGATCGGGTCTGGCGTCAGGTCATGGTCGATCACGCCGAACTTCGGGCGGATGAACTTGAACCCCAGCTTGTGTCCCAGCCGCAAGTCCTGCGCGATCTGGGCTGCGCCTTCCTCAACGCTCATGTTGCGGTTCAACTGGATGCGGGTGTCGACCCAGCAGGCAAAGTTGGTTGGCTCAAGCTTGTAGCGGTCGAGCTTCGCGAACCAGTCGTCAATCCACGCGACAGGCGGCTCGGGGTAGAGCGGCACGCTCGTTTCGCCGAGGATCTCGATGCCGGTCGAACCTGTATCGGCCACGTGATCGAACGCATCTTCCAGCGTCATCACCGTGCCGAAGTCGTCAGTGTAGCTGTACAGCGACACGCCGTACCTGAAGCTGCTCACTCTTGCCTCTCCCATCACGATGCGCCGGAATGGCTTATTAATCACCGATTATTTAGACGGCTATTAATCAACGATCAATAAGTATGCAATAGGCGAACGCGCGCGCTTGCGCATCGCGTGCAAAGCAAGCAAAGCTGCAGGAATGACGGGGACGACAGCGACACGAGAGCGACGGGGCAAACCTTCGCACCGGAATGACTTGCGCAGCGAGTTGCTCGCGGCCGCCTATGGATTTGTGGTGCGCGAAGGCCACGAAGGCCTGTCGATTCGCAAGCTCGCAGAAGAAATCGGCGTTTCGCCCGGCGCGCCGTACCACCATTTCCCTGACAGGCGCTCGCTGCTCATTGCGGTCGCGCTTGAAGGATATCATCAGCTGTTTGCCGAAACAGGGAAGGCCGTCGCAGCATCACCGGAAGGATTGCTGTTCGCCAATCTGCTGCACTTCATCCGCTTTGCCGCAGCCAACCCGAACATGTTCACCCTGATGTATGAAAGCGAACTGGTCCGCCCTCAGGTCGCGCCTGAACTGGCAGAGGCACAGGACATCGGGTTTCAGATGCTGCGCCGGGAAGTTACGCGCGCCACGCAGCATCTGTCCGAGCACGAGCGCAGCCTGCGCATTGCCACGATCTGGAGCGCGATCTTCGGCTTTGCCCTTCAGACCAACCGGGCCATGCTGCGCGCACATCCGCTGGAACCCATGCCGGACGAGCTCGCACCTGAGATTGTCCGGCAAGCCCTAAGGCTCATGGCCTGAGTTGGACTCCTGTAAACCGAAAGCAGTCCTTGATGTCGCAGAGCTGGCCCAAGGGAACTGTCAAACCAAACGCACCGGTTGGAGCCGGAGGTCACGATTGCTACCTTCGCCCCCTGCCAAGATCGCGCAAGCTGGCGAGCCCGTTTCGCTATTTCAACTCCTCACCGGAGGTCATCCGGCTCGCTGTGATGATGTACATCCGCTTCCCCGTTGTCGTTGCGAAACGTCGAGGACCTGCTGTTCGAACGGGGGATCGACATCTGCCATGAGACGGTGCGGCTGTGGTGCAACAGTTTCGGACCAATGTTTGCGGCCGACATACTGCGACAGCGGGTGAACCGCATGCGCGGCTTGGAGCCCAGTCGGAACACCTCGTTTACGCCGTTAGCGCGGCGAGATGTGTCTCCCAAGCGATTGTGTCGTTGTGTGAATGCGTGAAGCCGATCGACCGTTCGAAATCCACGCAGGCTTTCGAGCGGAAGGCAACGATATAAGTGCGTCGCCAGCGGTCCGGCGAGGTATTCCCACCTGAGCCGTGAACGATCAGTTCATCATGCACGGTGATGTCGCCGCGTTTCAGGGGCAATTCGACGACGGGATCGGCATCAGTAATTTCGACGCTGAGGATGTGAGAGTCGCTGCGGTCCTCGCCCATCAGGGGACGGTGCGGACGCAGGCCCTGCTTTTGCGAACCCGGCACGACCTTGAGGCAACCATTTTCCGGATCGGCATCGTCTAGCGCGAGGCTGCATGTAGCGGTAAGTGGCTCAGGGGTTCCAGTGGGCCAGTATCCCAGGTCCTGATGCATGGTGAAAACAGCATCGGGCTTCGCAGGGCGCTTTGCGAGGAACTGGTCATAATCCAGAGTTGCAGTCTCTCCGATCAGTTGTCGCGAGATCGAGGCAGCCCGCCGTTCGTAAAGGTTATCGCGCAGGCGCGGATCGTAGTGCCGCGGCAGGACAGCATTGACGAGGCTGAAGTTCTCGAATGCACGGTCATACGGCCCGGACATGTCACAGAAATCCTTACCCATTCCGCCGACTTCGCCGCGGATGAAGCGCTCGAACTCGGTCTCGAGCGGGGCAAGTTCGTCCTCGGTCATCACGCTGCAAAGGGTGATGTAGCCGTCGCGATGGAACTGGGCGATCTCCTCAGGCGTGAGAATGTATTCGTCGCCTTGTCGACCGAATTGCTGAGCCATTTTTGCTGAAACCTTCATGTTTTTGATGAGCCGTCAAAGCCCCGATCCGAAGATTGCCGGGTACAGAAGCCGTCAGGCGATGCAGATGGTGCCGTAGCGTTCGGCGTGCATTGGGAAGATGTGCACGTCGGGTGGGAAGTAGGAATAGCGGATGCGGGCGAGGACCTCGATCTTGTGGACCCCCGGTTCGAGGCCGCCCGGCTTGTCGACGAGGATTTCGCCCCATTCGGTCAGACCCCAGCGCGCGGTGGTCTCCTCGCGCATTTCGGCCATCGTATAGACTTCGCCGCGGATGCCGAAGCGGTTGATCTCGTGATCGTAGAAGACGCCGTCGACGGTGACGTCGAAGCCGTCGAGCTGCGACAGGCGGGTGCCGTGGTAGTTGGGAATGCGGATGCGGATGGCAAAGCCTTCGCGCGCACCGACGGGGCCGAAATTGCGGAAGCCGGTGCTCTGGATGAGCTGGTGTTCGAGCATGGTGTTCTCCGGTAATCTTGGGGTGCGACGGGCCTCAGGCGAACTTGCCTTCGTCGTACTCGCGTTCCATCTTGCGCAGCAGGACGTGCTGGCGGCGGACCTGGTCGATCGAACGCCACGGCGCGCGCCAGCCTTCGTACTCGCTCGACAGGTAGCCCGAATAGCCCGAGCGCTTGATTGCCGAAATCACCGGCTGCCACGGGATGTTCTGGTCCTCGAGGTTCTCGTCGATGTCGTGAAACTTGGCCTGGATGAATACGACGTACTGGGCGACGTCGAGGAAGTGTTCGGGCGGAACCTTGATGCCGTTGAGGAACTCCATGTGCTTGCGCGCTTCCTCGTTGATCTGGTGCGAGCCCCAGTGCGTCAGCGGGCGGTCCTGGAAGATGCCGGTGTCGATCATCAGGCCGAAATTCCTGGTGCCGGTGCGCTCGATGAAGTTGATGTAACCATCGACCACTTCGTGCTTGATCGGCGTGGGCGCGTGGATTTCCGGGCAGATCACCACGCCGAGCTTGTGGGCAAGGTCCAGATTGCGCTCGGCATAGGCTTCCCACTGCGGTTCGGGGATCAGGTCATGCGACAGCACGCCGAACTTCGGGCGCAGGAACTTGAAGCCAAGCTGGTGCGCGAGGCGCAGGTCGCGTTCGAGCTCTGCGGCGCCTTCCTCGACAGTGAGATTGCGACCCAGCGTAATGCGCATGTCGACCCACGAGCACATGTTAGTGGGTTCCAGCTTGTACTTGTCGAGCAGGCCGAACCAGCGGTCGAGAAACTCGCTGCTCGGGTTGGGATAGCCTTCGATCTGCCCCTCTCCGAGGATCTCGATACCGGTGGCACCGGTATCGGCGATATGATCGAACGCGTCCTCCAGCGTCATGACCGAGCCGTAGTCATCGACATAGCTGTAGGTTGAAACACCGTATTTGAACGAACCGGGCATGTCTTGCTCCTGTATGGCGGAAGAGGAAGCCAAGGGCATCCTCTCCCGCCGCTATGCGTCTTGATCCGCCGTCAGATCACATTGGGTCAGATCAGAAGTTCACGCTGGCTCGCACGCCGTAGGTGCGGGGCGGCTGGAACTGGTAGTTGTCGCTGAAGCCGTTGAAGTTCTGCTCGGCAAAGGACAGCACGTTCTTGTTGAAGACGTTGCGGACATAGGCCTGCAGCTTCCAGCCACCCGCGTTCGGCTCGATCGAGGCCGAGAGGTTGCCGAGGAAGTACGATGGCGAGCGGATCTGCGACAAGTTGAACGCCGAGAAGTAGAAGCTCGACGAGTACTTGCCGTCCGCGCGGAACGAGAGCAGGTGATCGCCCAGCGGCACGCCCTGTTCGAAGCCCATCGAGGCTGTGAAGTGCGGAGCGTTGGGTAGCTGGTTCTTGCTGATGTCGACGTTCTGGTTGTTGCCGTTGGTGACGATGATGTTGTCGCCGAACTTGGTGTCGAGCAGCGTGCTGTTGAGATAGAGCTTGGTGTTCTCGGCAACGCGGGCGTTGAGCTGGCCTTCGAGGCCGAGCACACGGGCGCTGCCGACGTTGAACACGCCGGTCGAGCAGGTCGGGCAGGTGCTCTGCTGCGCCTGGTAGCCCTTGTAGTTGAAGTAGAAGGCCGCGAAGTTGAGCTGAAGGGCATTGCCCATCAGCGTGTTCTTGGTGCCGATCTCGAAGGCGTCGACCTGTTCCGCGCCATAGGGCGTTGCGGCGACCGAGCCGTTCGAGTTGAAGCCGCCCGATTTGTAGCCGCGATCGTACTTGGCATAGATCAGGCGGCCCGATTCCGGGCGCCAGTTGAGGCCAAGGTGCCAGGTGGGCTTGCGCTCCCTGGTCTCGCCATTGCCTGAATTGACGATGGGGAACGGCGGGCAAGAGTCCGGCGCCGGAAAGCTGTTGCTGCAGAGCGGGAAGGCGAGCGCCGGCAGGACCAGACGGGAATTGCCGGTGCGCGACTTGTTGTCCCAGGTATAACGCGCGCCGGCCGAAAGCTGGACCTGTTCGGTCAGGTCATAGTCGGCCTGGGCGAAGATGGCGTCGGACTTGGTCTTGATCGCGAAGTCGAAAGCGAGGCCGTAGCGGAACGACTGGTCGGCGTTGGGCGCGAACGAAAGCGGCTGGCCCGGCGCGAAGAGGCCGGTCATCTCGCGGTTGTAAAGCCCGGCAGCGAGCGCGTTGTCTTCAGTGAAGCGGAAGTAGCCGGCTTGGATGAAGAGCTTGCCGGTCTTCTCGTTGCTGATGCGGACTTCGTGGTTCCAAGTCGTCGGCGCCTGGGTGTTGAGGTACTGGCGGTTCGCCGGGTAGTTTGGACCGGTGGCGTCGAGCGTGAGATCAAACTGCTGCTTGTCCCACCCACCCGAGTAGATCAGGTTGAGGTTGCCCAAGCCGCTGTAGCTGGCCTCCCAGCGGATGCGTTCGCCCTTGAGCACGGTGCGCGTCGGGGCATCGCTGCGGAAGGTCGGCAGCGGATCAAAGCTGGGCTGGGGCGCGCCGAGAGTGTTCTTGAGTACGGCCTCGCCATCGGTGTCGCGGTCATCGCGCTGGTAGGACACCCACAGGTCGAGACCGTCCTTCGCGAAGCGGGCCTGGATGCGGCCGGACTTGAAATCCTCGTTGTCGGCCGACTTCATCACGCCGACCTGGCGGCGGTAGCCGTCATGCTTGAGGAACACGCCCGAAGCGCGCAGCGCGAAATTGTCCGACAGGGCGAGGTTGACCGCGGCGTCGGCGTTGGTCGTGTCGTAGTTGCCGTATTCGAACGAGGCCGAAACCTCGTTCTTGAACTTGGGCCGGTTGGTGATGATGCTGACGAGGCCGCCGGTCGAGTTGCGGCCCTGAAGTGTGCCTTGCGGGCCCTTCAGCACTTCGACGCGAGCGACGTCGTACATCGAGGTGTTGATCGAATAGGCGCGATTGGTGAAGAAGCCATCGCGCGAGACGGGGACTGAGGGATCGCCCAGTTCGGTGACGTCGGTCGAGGCGATGCCGCGCACCGCGACATAGGCTGAACTGTTCGAACTCGAGACGTTGAGGCTGGGGTCGATCGCGGAAAGATCGCGGACCGAATTGATGCCGCTCTGGGCAAGGTCCGCGCCGGTATAGACGTTGAGCGCGATCGGCGTGTCCTGCGCGGTCGTCTCGATGCGGTTGGCGGTGACGATGATGTCGCCGACGCCGCGATCGGCCGCTTTTGCCTCATCGGCCTGCCCGGCCGTTTGCGCAAAGGCTGGCGCGGAGAGCGCCAGGGCCGACGTGGCGAGCAATATGGAAGTGGTATTCATGGCCGTTCCCTCCCGGTTTTTGCTGGCAGGTAGCATTTCGCTCCGGCCCATTTGATCGGTGATTAAATTTGGGAGGGGTCAGCGTCAAGCGTAAATCTAATCACTGCTTTGATTGCAATTGAACGCAAGAGCGCGGGCGCGGTGAATGCGCCGCCAAGCCAGGGCGGTTAGCGGGTTCAGTCCGCGAGAGCGGCCAATGCTGCGCGGGCGACGATCGCCTCGGCGATGTCGATGCTCGGCACGGCCTGCTCGCTCGGCCGGATCACGCCCTTCTTGCGCATCGAGGCAAAGCCATAGATCGCCGACCAGTAGGCAATCACGCGAAGGTCCGCTTCCTCGTCGCTGATGTCCGGGAGCGCCGCGGTGAGATGATCGCGCAAGTTGAAATGTCCCTTGAGCTGGTAATCGAGCAGCTGGGGATCGAGCACCGGCGAGGTCAGCTCGCTCTCGTACATCAGGTCGAGCAGGCAGGGATTGGCTTCGGCAAAGCGGATGAACAGCAGCCCCATGCGGCTGAGCTTCTCGGCCGGAGTCATGGCGCTCGCCCTGACCTGCTCGGCGCCGTAGAGCATCTCTTCGAAGCCCTCGATGGCAAGCGCCAGCAGAAGCGAGCGCCGGTCAGGGAAGTGATGGTAGGGCGCGCCGGGCGAGACGCCGACCTGCTGGGCCAGCGTGCGGATCGACAGCCCGTGGTGCCCGTGCTGCCGAACGTATTCACGGCCTGCATCGAGGAGGTCGCGGCGCAGGTTCTCGCGGTGGTACGGCTTCTTGGCGGGCATCAAATCTCTCGGGCGATCGGGCAGGCAGGTGGGCGATAACATTGCTTCCCTAACAGCAAACCGCTCTCTGGCCAGTCCGAAACCACCTTATCCCGTGCAGCTAGTCGCGTTGCCGGGCGCATTCTGGATGCGGCCTGCTTTCACATCGTCCCGTTCTGCAATCGCATTTCCGAGGGACGATTCGCGATGGATGGGGTCGACCATTGCCTGCCGTCCAACTTTCCCAAAGCTTGGCATCCCCATGCACTGCACGGCTATGGCTGAGTGCGGCCGTGGCGGGTGATCGCGCGTGATGCTTCATCGATCCGGCTCGTCCATGACTATGCCGAAGGGGTTTGGCCGTGGCGCTATCGCGCCGAGCAGCGGATCGCGGTCTCAGGCGAAGGGGTGCGGCTGTGGATGGCGGTCACCAACCTCGGCCCGGGTCCCATGCCGGCGGACTTGCTTCCATCCCTATTTCCCGGGCGATGACAGTGCCGTGCACAATGGCCCGCATCCCGGCGAGTGGGAAACTTCGCCCGATGGCCTGCCGCTGGCGCTGGCCGATGCGGGCAAGGCGGTGGACTGGTGGCAGGGCGCGACACATCCGGACGCAGGGCGATTGACTTCGTCGCGCGATAATCTAATCAACGATTAAATTGTCAGTGGGCGAAAGGCGCCAGTCGGCCTGCGCCTGCGCGGGAGGAATGCATGGAACCTGTCAGGATCGGCGTCGTCGGCGCGGGCGATATCAGCGCGGTCTATCTCAATGCGATCACGCGCTCGTCTGCGCTGCATCTGCGCGCGATAGCCACGCGTGACCCGCAGGCGATCGCGGAAAAGGCACGAGGCTTGGGGGCGCGGGCCATGTCGGTGGCAGAACTGCTGGCCGACGAGGCGATCGAACTGGTCGTGAACCTCACGCCGGGCGTGGCGCACGAAGAGATCAACGGTGCGGCGCTGGAGGCGGGCAAGCACGTCTATTCCGAAAAGCCCTTTGCCCTCTCGCACGCGGCGGCGCGGCGGCTGGCGGACATCGCCGAGGGCCGGGGGCTGCTGATCGGCTCGGCGCCGGACACCTTCTACGGCAGCGCGCACCAGGCCGCGCGCAAGGCGCTTGATGCGGGCGCGATCGGCAGGCCGGTGTTCGGCACCTCGTTCCTCGGGCTGCCGGGGCTCGAGCTGTTCCACCCGAGCCCGGAGGCGTTCTACCGTCCGGGGGGCGAGCCGCCGTTCGATGCGGGGCCCTATTACACGACGATGTGGATCAACCTGCTGGGTCCGGTGAAGCGGGTGTTCTCGGTTTCGGGCGCAGGCAAGACAGAGCGCAAGATCCTGCGCGGACCTCGGCAGGGCACACCCTTTCCGGTCAAGGTCGACACCACATTCAACACGGTACTGGAGTTCGAAGGGGCCTCGGTCAGCTTTATCATCTCGCTCGACGTCGTGGTGCCGACATTGCGCCCGGGCGAGCTGTTCGGCTCGAATGGCATTCTGGCCATGGCCGACCCGATGTTCTTCGGCGGCGAGCCTGCGGTGATCGCGCCGCCGCTGCCGCGCACGGCCCTTGCCACCGCTGAGCAGGGCTTTGCCACGCCCAACCGGCATGACCACACGGGGCGCGTCGTGGCCGACTATCGTGGCGCCGGGCTGGTCGATCTCGCGCTCGCAATCCGCACCGGCAGCAGGCACCGCACCGGGGCAGAATTCATCGTCCACTCGGTCGAGGTGATGGAGGCCATCGTCAGGTCGGCCAGAACGCGCGCGGTGGTCGACCTCGGCTCCACCTGTGAACGCCCGGCGCCCATCGATCCCGAGGCGGACGCGGCGCTGATCGCCTTAACGGCATCGCCCTTCGATCTGGCCGAGAGCAGCTCGGCCCACTGATTTCCTGCCCTTTGCTGGAGTTTCCCCTAGTGTCCTCAACCAACAGCATACTCGCCGCCGGCCTCGCTTTGCTCGCTCCTGTCAGCGCCTTCGCCGCCGATGGTCCGCCCGATGGCTCGACGCCCCAGCAGAAGGCGGCGATTGCCAAGGACCCGGCCTATCGGAAGCAGGACCTCGTCCTCACCAACCTGCCGCGCAGCAAGGCCGCGCCCAGGAACCTGTTCAACGGCCGCGACCTGACCGGATGGGACAGCTGGCTCGGCGTGACCGTGCCGGCCACGACCTATGGCACGCCCAGCAGCGCGCCGATCGGACTGAACCACGACACCTACGGCGTGTTCAAGGTGGTCGAGCAGGACGGTGCCCCAGCGATCTATTCGAGTGGCAAGCTGTTCGGCGGGCTGCTGACGAAGCAGTCCCACCGCAACTACCACCTCCACGTCGAATACAAGTGGGGCGCGAACACCTGGACGCCGATGCCGCGCAACAACGGCGTGCTCTATCACTCGCACGGCGCCTATGGTGCGTTCTTCGGCACGTGGATGAGCGCGATCGAGTTCGAGGTGGTGCCGCATTCCGTCGGCATGCTGCTGACGGTGGGCGATTCCAGGGGCAAGCCGTCGTTCGAGACGGTCGACTGGCGGGTCGGGGCGACGGTGCCGGTCGCCAATGATCCGTTGCTTCCCTATCCCAGCCGCCGTTACTTTCATGGCGGGCTACCCTCGCAGTTGACCTTCCCGACGTGGAATGTCGATGCCGGTACGGACGCGGAAAAGCCGTTGGGCGAGTGGAATTCGCTCGACCTCTATGTTTTTGGCGACAAGTCGATCCACGTGGTCAACGGCGTGCCGGTGATGGCCGCGACCAACCTTACCACGAGGGATGCCAAGGGTCGGACGATCCCGTTGACCGCGGGCAAGATCCAGCTGCAGTCGGAAGGGGCGGAGACCTACTTCCGTGCGATCACGATCGAGCCGATCCGCCGCCTACCGACCATCACCGAGCGAAAGCCGGGCTGATCCCAAAGGAGCAGACAATCATGGCAGAGACGGTTTTCGAGCAGGTGACAGGCGAACAGGACCTGCTGGATGTTGGCGAGTTTCGCGCCGCGGCCGAGCCGATGATGCCCGATCCCTACCGCAACTTCGTCAACAATGTCGGCATGGAGCGCACCCTGCACGACGACATCGCGGCTTGGCAAGCGATGCACCTGCGGCCGCGTGCGCTGGTTGACGTCTCGCACATCGATACCTCGGCCACGGTGCTAGGGCAGCAGATCGCGATGCCGATCATGACTGCGCCGTTTGTCGGCTCGACGCTGGTCGATCCCGAAGGCGAGGTGGCGACCGCGCGCGGCGCAGTGGCGGCAGGCACGATCACCACGCTCAGCATGATGGGCACACGCCCACCCGAGGCCGTGGGGGCAGTTGCGAGCGGGCGCTACTGGCAGCAGATTTACTTCATGCGCGATCGCGGCGTGGTAAAGGACGTGATTGAGCGGGCCGTAGCTGCAGGGGCTTCGGCTTTATGTTTCACCGTAGATCTTCCGGTGATGCCGGCATTCCCCCGGCCCATGCGCCTTGCCGCGCAAGCGCTGTTCCAGCGGTGGCAGGAACCGGAGCACGTGATGTATGCCGTCCGCGACTACGCGGACCGGCCGATGGGTGCAACCTTCCCCGATGCCGCCGCGACATGGGCCGACGTGGAATGGATGCGCACTCTTTCCAACCTCCCTCTAATCCTGAAAGGCGTGATCCGCACCGATGATGCCGCCCGCGCCCGCGATCATGGCGCGAGCGCCTTGATCGTATCCAATCACGCTGGCCAGGGTCTTCGCCATTCACAACCGGTCGCGCACGCCCTACCGGCAATCGTTGAGGCCGTTGGGCGCGACATTGAAGTCTATGCAGACAGCGGCATTCGTACAGGTGCCGACGTTCTGCGGGCTTTGGCACTTGGCGCACGTGCCGTTCTGGTCGGCCGCCCAGTGCTTTGGGGCTTGACCACGGGGGGCTCTCAGGGAGTCGAGCGTGTGCTGAAGTTGCTGCAGGCCGAACTCGCCGAAATCATGGCAATCACCGGAGCCTCGAGCATTGGTGCGATCGATGGGTCGGTTTTGGCGTAGGCGGGCTCGTTTGACACCTAGTGGCGGCCACACCCTGAAACGGACCTGTCCGATCGGCCCTATCTTGCGCTGGCCGAGGTGACCGCAGCCAAGCGGATGATCGAACGTGCGGCCGACCGCCATGGCCTATGGCGCCATGGCCGAGTGGCAGATGCTCATGGCCTGAATCTGCAGGAAATCTGCCCAATTCGCGCAAATCGAAGCCAAGTTGCGAGCTCCGATCCTCATCTTGACCGGTTTGCCACGGATCAAGCCTGGCAGGCGAAGGCCCTGCATCAAGGGCTGAGCTTGAGCACATATTCATGTACACGGGATATTGCGGCATTTGCATTGCCCGAGGCGGCCAGCATTGCGGTGGCAAGGGAAGCGCCTCCATTGACTCCGTCCTCGCCCAAGCCGGCGTTGATGGCAAACTGACGGGTGAGCACCCGTCCGGAAGCTACGGGAAAATATTGCAGCGCCACGCCGTTGGGGCGACTGACATCAAAATCTCCGAGTACCGGACAAGAGAGTTCGGCAAGATCTTTCGAAGCCATCAACATACCTGCGCCGTCACGGTTGTGCAGCGAGGTCAGATCCAGAACATCCAGCCCTTCATGCAGTGCAGGAGCGCCGTCTGTCCGAACCGTTATGCGATCACCGTATCGATCGAGTTGGAGGGCAATCTGCATAGGGTCGATGAGAGCGATACGGGCGGAGTGCCGCGTCTGCTTTCCGTCGCAAACGATTATGAACGAACTCCACTCATGCACTACCACATCATCGATCGTATTGCGCAGGAGCGGCGGCACGGCATCGAGGACGACAGGCTCGAGTTCGTGCCCGTTCGGATTGTCACGGCAGAAGAACACTATCCTCGCGCAAGGCAAGCATTCGGCAAGGCAACAAGCTGCCAATGCTCCAGCACAACCTGCCCCGACGATCGTGACGATAATGGCCTGCACCTCTCTTTGGGTGGCCAAGATCGCCGTAGGTTCTGACTGCGTCCAGTGAAAATGCCGAGCACTTCCTGGTTGGCTGCCACGCAAGCGCGGGGGGTATGCCAAGTTGCTGTCGGAAAAAGAATTTCGGCCGTCCTGCAATCTCCGAGTCGCTAGACCTTTACCTCTGATCCAGCCCGGAATGGTTAACAACGCGGCGCCCTAATCGTTAATGGACGCCACATCAGGTGAAGTGAGTGTCATTTTCACCGTTTCGGCGTCATTTATGAGGCTCGAAAATTATATCGTATTTTCAAATGCATAAAGATCGATATGAATTAATGTTAATCATATTGGTCCCGAATCTGAACACCTCCGTAAAATTACCTATGTATAATCAGTTTATCCAAATGATTAATAAGCCTGTGTCGGATCGAGCTCACTGCTGAGCGGATATTCGAAGTCAAAGGAAAACAGGGTCCTACGTAAAATCTACTAAAACACTGTCCGGTTGGCCGGGCAGAGCGAAGACGTATGACCGGAGGAACTGGATCAGTGCTTGGCGTGTGCATCAGGATGAGGGGACTGGCGGGAGCCTTGGGCACCGCTTGGCTTCTTGCGGCTGCACCAGCCTGCGCCCAGGCGCTTTCGGCGACCGTATATGCGCCAGGGGATGGAGCGCCCAATTCGCTTACATTTACAGTTCCGGTGACTGCATCGATTGGCGGCATCTGCGGCTTTGCGACCGCTCCTAGCGGCAATTACGACGCTGGCGCTCTGGACACGAATACCTGGACCAACGACTTCGCGTTCAAGTTGAACTGCACCGTTCCGTCTCGTGTCGCCGTGGTCTCTTCCAATGGTGGCCTGTTGACGCCGGCAGCGCCCGGAGCGCCCGGTTACACCAACAAGGCGCCCTATACGGTGACCTTGAAGCTGCAGGGTTCGTCCACTTCGGCAATGGCCAACTGCCCGGCGGCAGACCTTTCGCCCACGGCAGCGAACCCTTGCTCATTTCGTGGGGCATCGTCGTCCACGCAGGGGCTACGGCTCGACGATACGTCGATCAACGTCGACGGCTCATATCTTCGCGTCAATGCGCCGGCCTATTCGGGGGCCGATGCCCTGATCAACGGAAATTACACTGACACTCTGACGGTTACGGTTTCGGCTTCGCCCTGATTTCACGGCGGACATGAATGCGGTTGCAAGGCCGCGACAAGTTGAGCCGGAGACGGCTGGAAAGGAAGGAAGATGAAAAAGATTGTTCTCCTTGCCGCTGTTGCATCAGCTGCGGCAATTGCATCGCCGGCTGCCGCACAAGCAACCGGCTCGGTCACGGTAACTGGATCGGTTGCGGACAAGTGCTTCGCGATCGCGCCCATCTCGGACACCATCACGCTTGGTGAACTGTCCCTGCAGACCGGCGTGAATGCCGGGACCGTGGATTCCGCATTCTCGTCGAACACGGGGGGCCTTTCGCGCTCCTTCTCGGTTCGCTGCACCACGACGACACCGACGATCACCGTGTCGGCACTCCCGTTGACCATCAGCGGCAACGCAGGGACATCGGGCGGCTACACCGGAACGGTCCATTACACCTCCACGCTGACGGCCCAGAAGGCTGGCGGCGGGGCCGACGCCAGCGCGGTCTACACTACTGCAGATTCGCTCCCGGCGGCGACCACAACGAGTGTCGGCGACCGGCTGAAGAACGCGACCAACAACGTCACCGTGACAGTATCCAACGGAACAACCACCAATGGCACCGACCAGCTCAAGGCGGGCAGCTATTCGGGGTCTATCTCGATCACCGTGTCACCGGTCTGATCGGGCACAAGGGGGAAAACCTATGCGCAAGTCACTTTCCATCATCGTCCCGCTTGTAATGCTGGCGAGCCCTGCAACGGCCCAGGATGCGACCGGCACGGTCGACATCTCGGGCACTGTGGCGGGGCGCTGCCTGTTCACCACGGACAATGCGACCATTACGCTGGGCGAACTGGCACTGCCAGGCACCGACGCAAACGCGGGCAAGCTCAAGGCGTCCGTGATCGATGGGCGCAATGCAACACTGGTGGGCTGGTGCAACAATGCTGCCTCGACCATGGAAGTCGAAGCGACCAAGCTTGTCAATTCCGCCAATGCGGCGACCGGGTTCACCAACAGCATCGATTATCTCGCGACAGCGAGCGCGAATGCAGTCGACGCTTCGGACACGACCACCGTCGCCGGTGCGGGCGATCCGGCCGATGTCGGCATGTTCACCGGGGACATCCTCGTGACGCTGTCCCAGGCGTCCACCGACGGCGGTCTGCTGGTTGCGGGCGACTATACGGGCCAGGTCACCGTCACGCTGAAGCCGAACTTCACCCCGGCGCTTTGATCGGTCGGCAACCGGCAGAATTCCGCAAGGAGTGGCTGAGATGAAAAAATTGATCTGCCTGGCAGCCCTGTCGGTACTAGGCGCGGTATCCCCGGCGTTTGCGCAGGCGACCGACACCGACTCCGCCGATGTCAAGGTGACAGGCCGCGTTGCCCCGCTCTGCATCCTGGGCGAGCCATCGACCGCGAGTGTCGATCTCGGCCAGATGGCAGCAACTTCAGGTTCGCGCATCGGACGCTTGGCGGTCATTCCCGCGCAAGAAGTGACGCTGCCAGGCAGCTTCTGCAATTTTGCCGGATCGGCACTGTCAATTTCGACCACAGCGCTCGTCAGTGAATCTGCCGGAACACCGCCCGCCGGGTTCGCGCGTGCGGTGAACTTTACCGCGAGCGGTTCGGGTTGGGCGAATGGCGGGACGTCGGCCACGAGTTCTGCCCTTGCGGACGGCAACAATCCCTCCAGCCAAAGCACTGGGGCCACGCAGCCTCTGCCAAGGCTCTCGGACATCCAGGTTCAGCTGTCGAACTTCTCTGTCCCGTCGGATGCCCTGCTGCTTGCGGACAATTACAATGGCCTCGTCACCGTGACCTTGGGTCCGGCGGCGATCGCGGAGTAAAGATCATGGAAAGACTTCGTCTCTTCGCACTCGCCGGATCGGCCTTTTTCGCTGTCGCCTCCACCGCCGCAGCGGCTCAGCAAGCTTCGGATACGGATTCCAAGAGCTTCGCCGTCACCGGTACCGTTCCGACGCTTTGCTCGGGCGGGACCCTTTCCGACGAAGCGGGCACTTTCGATCTGGGCGTTCTGATCGACACGACCACCGGCTTCTTGCGGACAGACCTCGCCGCGCCCGCAAAGGTGCTGAGCGGCGCCTTCTGTTCCGCACGCAGCACGATCAGTGTGGAAGCGACCCGGATCAGCGCCCAGAACTTCACCGCTACGCCTCCCGACGGATTTTCGCGGCAGGTGGACTACGTGGCCACAGCCAGTGGCTGGACCCCAACTGCGGCCAGTTTCGACACCGCGGCGGCGAACAACCCAAATGCCTCGCAGTCGCGCGATGACGCCTTTACCGGCGATATCACTGTCAGCATCGGGGGCTTTGCAACCACTGGAGGAAGTAACCTGCGGCCAGTGGCCGATACAGCGTATCGTGGCCTCGTCACGGTAACCCTTAGCGCCGCGAACTGACCATGAGCCCGTTGCGCCCCTTCGTTGGAGTTGCCCTGATCGGTAGCACGTTGCTGCTGCCGGTGACGGCGGAGGCGCAACTGGCCGCGACGGTGGATCGGGCCTTTCCCGTGAACGGGAACGCGCCGCAGGTGTGTTCGATCCAACCCGCTAAACTCCAGGCTGGAGAACTGGTCAATTTTCGTGGCCTCGACGGTGACACATTGCAGATCGAGGAGTTGACGGACCAGCGGACGCTCGCAGCCAGGCCGGCTAGCGTTACCGTATCGTTCGACGCCGTCTGCAATTTCCCTCACCGGGTGCGCATAGAATCCCAGAACAACGGCCTTTGGCCAACTGATGGCAGCATGAGCACGCAGGCGCAGGGGTTTGCCTATGCTCTGCCCTACCGGACCCGTATCGATTGGGGGTCCGCCAGCGGCAATTTCCTGGCCGACGCCAAAGTGCGCCGACTGGTGGAAGAGCGGGTCAACGTCAACGCGGCGACCGCGGGCGTTCTCAGCCTGCGCATAGAAATCGACGCCGGTGCCTCCAATGTGCAGACCAACGCCCCGGTGCTTGCCGGCGTTTACGGAGACACACTGCGCATTTTCATGGAGCCCCGCTGATGCGTGCTTCGCTCATCCTTGTCTTGCCAGCAGCATTTGCCTGCTCTGCCGCTTTTGCGCAGGAGATCGACACCGACAGTCAGCGGCTGGAGATGATCGGCACGGCGCCTTCGGCATGTGTTCTCGATGCTCCGACCGCTGCCAACGCCATCAATGCCAGCTTTACGAGCACGGGCACATCCAGCGGGCAGGTTCTTATCTCCCAGTTCGTCGATCCGCAGAACGCCAATCCCGTCGCGAGCTCGATAGAACTGGCGCTGCCAGTCATCTGCAATTCTTCCCATCAGTTCACGGTCCGCAGCGGCAATGGCGGCCTGCTGCGGAACGGCGGGAGCATCGCCAACCGCCAAAGCTCGACGTCCTTCGCGGATTTTGTCACATACAGGCTGGGCGTTGATTGGGCAGGAAAATCGGTCGATCAGTCAACCGATGAGGGGACCATTCTGCTCGATGCCTTGAACGCCCGTGCGGGCGAAATCGCCTTGAGGATCGCAACGCCATCAGGCGGCGGACCGCTTACGGCGGGACGGTTCGACGATACCATAATTGTCGAGTTTCGCGCGGCGAATTGAAATGACCAAGAGCCCGCGGGCCTTGACAGGAGGATGACTTGAGGATCGGATTCAAGAGAGTTCTGGCGATGCTCGCCGCAGCGCTTGTTCAAACAGCGCCGATCGCGAATGCCATGACTGTCCAGCCTGTCGTCATCAACCTGCAGACCTCCGGGCGCGGGATGACCCAGGTCATTACCGTCGAGAACACGTTTTCCACGCCGCTGCCGGTCGAGCTTACCGTGCAGGAACTCAAGCTGACAGAAGATGGGGTATCCCTGACCGGGGTTGATCCCGGCGACCTGCTGGTCTTTCCACCGCAGGCGCTGATACAGCCCGGCCAGACCCAGACGTTCCGCGTGCAATACGTCGGTGATCCCGATCTAGCCGCAAGCAAGCACTATTACATCACGGTGGCGCAACTCCCGGTCAAGCTTCCCGAAGGCAAGTCCGCGATCCAGATTTTGTATAACTTCCAGGTTCTGATCAGCATCGCGCCCGCTGGCCACAAGCCCTCTATTTCTGTCGCCAGTGCCAGCATCGGCCGCAATGCCGCAGGCAAGCCAGTGCCGCTCCTGATGGTCCGCAACGCCTCGGTCGCGCATGGCTACCTTTCGGACGGACGCCTTCGCATTGTCGAAAAGGACGCGGCCGGCAACGAGATTTTCCGGCGGACAATGTCCGGGCCAGAAATCCAGCAGACAATTGGCTTTGGCCTGATTGGCGCAAACCAGGAGCGACGCGTGACGGTGCCCGTCGAGCTTCCGAGCGCAGAGGGTTCGGTTGAGGCCACATTCAGTCCTGGGGACTGAGGATGGCAACTGATATTCGCACGGCATCGTTGATCTCCGCCAGCGTTGCGGCGCTGTGCAGCGTACATCCAGTGCGCGCAGAGGCGTTTACCTCCAGTTCGGGTGTCGCCAGCGATATTGCCGCAACAGACAGTCAGTCAGACGGGGGCGGAAGCGCCCGAAGCATTCCGCTCAATCCTACTGGACGCGACATTGTGCTCACCGTTCCTGCAAAGGACGGCGCCACCTACCTCGGGGACGTTCCGCTCAGGATCGCGGCGGACGACACGCTGTCGTTTCCGGCGGATCGCACGCTGCAATTGCTTGAGCCTATCCTCGACCCCGAGGTGCTCAAGGCGCTCCGCAACGGTCTTGGCGGACGAGCCCGGATCGGACCTGCCGATCTTGCACCATCGGGCGTAGTCGTCGTTTATGATCCCCAGACCCTGGAATTGCGGTTCCAGATCCCGGTCGAACGCAGAGCCTCGCGGTCGGTGGCAGTCTCCCCGCTGGACAGGAGCCTGTTCGGCGAAGTTGTCCAACCCCAGAATTTCAGCGCTTATCTCAATATTCGCGGCTCGCTCGACTACGTCGAAGGCGGCTTCAGTCAGGGCTTCGCCGATCCGGTTCTGCTGCTGGACGGTGCGGCACGATTGGGGCCGGTTGTGGCAGAGTCAGACGCAATCTGGATCCCCGGCGCGCGGGGAGCGGACTTCCAGAGACTCGGCAGTCGATTGGTCTATGACGACACACACAACCTGATCCGGTTCACGGCTGGCGATCTCGAGACCACGTCGCGAGGATTCCAGACCTCACCGGACATAGCCGGTGTTTCGATCTTCCGCTCCTACAGCGTACTCAATCCGCAACAGATCATCCGGCCGCGTGGCGATCGGCAGTTCCGTCTGGATCGTCCGTCAACCGTGGAAGTGGTTGTCAACGGCCAGCAAGTCCGGCGGCTTCAACTGGCACCAGGCAACTACGATTTGCGCGACTTCCCGTTCACGCAAGGGGCAAATGATGTTCGTTTGAACGTTCTTGACGACACTGGTCGGACAGAGGTCCTTCGCTTCAATATCTTCCTCGACCAGACCCAACTGGCCAAAGGGCTGAGCGAGTTCGGTCTTTACGCGGGGGTGAAGGCTCCGTTGGGCGTGCGAGGCCCTGTCTACAGCAACGACTGGATATCTTCCGGCTTCTACCGGCGCGGGATCACTGACTACGTCACTCTCGGCGTGAATTTCCAGGCCGACAAGCAGACCAGGATGGCCGGGGTCGAAGGTGTCCTGGCGACATCCATCGGCATCTTTGGTTTCAATGCAGCCTACAGCCACGCCGATGGGATCGGCGACGGCCGGGCTGTGCAAGCAACATTTCAGCGCCAGGTCCAGCGGGGCAACGGTCAGTCGGACACGTTCAACCTGTTCGTTGAATCGCGCAGCCAGAAGTTTGCTCCAGTGACCTTCTTTCTGCCGAACAATCCATACGAGTTTGAAGTCGGTGGCGGTTACCAGCGCACGTTCACGAACGATTTTTACGCGGGTGTCGACGCGAGATACTCGAAAGGGCGCGGAGGCCGACCCGACGTCCAGAACTATCGTGTTACCGGGGGCTGGCGGATCAGCAATTCGGCAACCCTTTCGGCCGAGAGCCGTTACCAGAAGGATTTGCGCGGCGACGAGTTCAGCGCATTTCTCTCGTTGACGATCCGGCTTGGACGCTATTCCAGCGCGCGCGTCGATCACGACACCCGCGACAACCGAACTCGCGCTTCGTTCCAGACATTGCATGGCTCCGGTGTAGGCAGCTACAACCTGAGCGCAGATGCCGAGCGCTCCGACTTCGGCTCGGCACTCAATTTCAATGGCAACTATTTCACCAATCGTGCGGAACTAGGGATTAGTCATTTCGGCACGTTCGCAGGAGATTTTGGAACCAGCCTGAATCAGCGGACCAGCTTGCGGCTCGGCACGTCCCTGTCGATTGCGGGCGATCAGGCCTCGATCGGACGGCCGATTTACGACAGCTTCGCGGTGGTCAAGCCACACAAGCGTCTCAAGGGCGCCGATGTGATCGTCGAGCCCACGTCGTTCGGCTATACTGCGAAAAGCGGAGCCTTGGGCGCGGCGACAATGCCGAGCCTCTCATCCTACGCGGAACGGACTGTAACTGTCGATGTCGCCAACGCTCCGGCAGGCACCGACATCGGCCAGGGCTCCTTCCGTGTCTTCCCGCCCTATCGCAGCGGTTTCTTGCTCGAGGTCGGTTCGGACTACGGGGTGACGGCAATCGGCACGATGGTCGACGCCGATGGTGCGCCGGTTTCGCTGGTTTCCGGCACCGCGACGGAACTTGCCCATCCTGACCGTCCACCCGTCACGTTGTTTACAAACCGACAGGGACGTTTCGGAGCCACTGGCCTTGCCCCCGGAAAATGGAGGCTCGAAATGCTGGACGAGAAGAAATCGACGTTCGAGATCAACATACCGGAAAGCACCGACGGTATCATCCGGCTCGGCCAGATTGCGCCGGCAGAGGGACAGTAAGATGGGTATCTCCAAATTCCTAAGGCGCACCGCAATCGCCGTCGCGACGGTTGCTGCTTCGGTCAGTGGTGTGGCCCACGCCGCAACGTGCGGCATCCTCAGCTCGGGAACCTCGTCGACGACGGTCAATTACGATCCGTTCAATCCGACCGGACTGGGCGCAACGTCGATCACGCTTCAACTCAAGCGGGTCAATGGCAGCGGGGGCGAGAAGACCGACATCGTCAATTTCTACCTGAGGGCACATGATGCCAACGCAAACGGCACTACCGTCGTTGCCAACTCCGTCGTTGTCGCTGGAAACTACGCCGGCCTTGGTTACGACATCTTCTACGATTCCAACGAGACCCCCCCAGTCGTCGCGCCGACTTCGGTGGACCCAAGTGGAACCAACAAGTTCCTGAAGATTGCCTTCACGGGCAACAATGCCGCGTCGGATTTTGCAACCGTCAACTTCACGGTCCAGCTTCCCGCAAAGCTCGACCTGACGAATTCAGCAACGCTTTCGTTTGATGCGGTTTTTGCGTGCTCCACCACCGGGGGCGGAGGCCAGTCGCAGCAAACTGGGGAGATCACCAATGCAATCTCGTTCCCCATCAAGGTGCTGAGTGCGTTGCAGGCAAGCTATGCAGGGAACGATCTGTCATTCGGCGAGATCGGGAACGTGGCTACATCCCAGGTCACGGCGACGCCGGCAAATTATCGTACATCGCCCAACAATTACATTCGAGTGCAGAGTTCCGGGCCATACCGCGTCACCCTGACTTCAGGAAACAGCTACCGGATGACGTATCCTGGCGGCAATCTCGGCACTGCAACCCAGCGCGTGAACTATTCGCTCAAGTTCCTCGGGCTGACGCGTGACGAAACGGCGACGTCCGCAATCACGCGCACCTGTAGCAGGGCCGGTGTAGGCAACTCGGTTGAAGACAAGCTGTACCTGCAGGCGACCCTTCGCGAAGGTGGGCAGGGCAAATTCGTCGCCCCCAATTATCGCGACCTGCTAACTGTCACAATCGAGCCGCTGGCGGTTCCCGACCCGATTGTCGATTGTAACGCCTATACCGTTCCGTAAAATCGGGCGGTAAAGCGTTCAGAGCGGTTCGATGCGGAAATCGAGTGAGCCACTTGTCACGTCCTGCGAGAGCTCTAGCGAGAGATCGCGGTTCGTCATGGCGGCGTGATCGCTTTGGCTGACCACGACCGATCCCGTACCGTCCAGTTCGATCGCGCTCCCATCGACCATCAACCTGCCGCTCGCCAGCGACGGCGAGTATGTTGCGACGACGCGGTAGCCCCCGGGACTGTTGCAGAACTCGTTCAACGTGCCGAGCTTGGCGGTGCCGGTTCCAATCGGAACCATTCCCGCATCAAGGCTAGCCCTGCAGATCACCGGCACGAACCCGACCACTCCGACGGAAAACTGGTTAGCGCCAAGTTCAACGCCGGGAGCATTCGCTTCAACCGGCGTTGCCAGTGCAAGAGCACTTGCCAAGGCACCGAACACCAAACGATCGTACATGCTACTGCTCCCTGATTTCTTGGGAGCATGTCACCGCGACGTTGCAATATACTTCAACCTTATGACTAACACCGCAGTAACCATTGACTCCTTTGCTCCCCGATTCCAGCGCCGGGTGTTGTCAAAGCAAGCTAGCGGGCGGGGCAGGGCGATGGTAGCTGGCAAGGGTCAGCAAGTCCGCCAGTGGCACTGTCAAAGCAAACGCACCGGTTGGAACAGACCGTTCTGATCGCTAGCTTTGGCTGATGCCGAGACCGCACAAGCCTGCGAGCCCCTTTCGCTACTTCAACTCCTCGCCGGAGATCATCCGGTTGGCGGCATGATGTAAGTCCGCTTCCCGTTGTCGCTGCGCAACGTCGAGGACCTGCTGTTCGAGCGGGGGATCGACATCTGCCATGAGACGGTGCGGGTGTGGTGGAACAGTTTCGGACCAATGTTTGCAGCCGACATACTGCGACAGCGGGTGAACCGCACGCGCAGCTTTCGCTTTAGACTGACAGCTCCCATTTGCCCTCCATCTGACAACAATCTGCGCAAGAAATGTCAAAAGTCCGAGCAGGTCTGACTAAAGCGCGTTCTCGCAGACTCCGCTAACTTCTCACTCGGCAAGCCCCAGAAGCTTGCACCGAGGGAGAGATGAGAATGGCCTCGAAGCCAATGACCTGTGCATTTGCGCTGGCACTTTCATGCACCGTTTCGCCGATGGCGTTGGCCCAAGAAGCCTCAGCCACTCAGACTGCGTCGCAGGCTGCGAAAACCCACGAAACCAACGCCGACATCGTCGTGACCGCGCAGCGCCGAGAACAATCGCTCCTCGACGTGCCGCTGGCGGTGACGGCGTTGGGTAGCGATAGCCTGGCGCAGCGCGGCATTACCAACTCGGCACAACTTGGCGATGCCGTGCCGAACCTCCAGATCAACAGCCCCTATGGCAACACGCAGCCCAACTTCTCGCTACGCGGGATCGGCGTGGCGAATGAATATAATTCCAACCAGGCCTCGCCGGTCGGCGTCTATCTCGACGATGTGTACCTGGCGCCGCGCACCAGCCACGGCATGGGCTTGTTCGATCTTGACCGGATCGAGGTGCTGCGGGGGCCGCAGGGCACGCTGTTCGGTCGCAACACCACCGGCGGCGCGATCAACTTCATCACGAAGAAGCCCGATCTTTCGGGGACGAATGGCTACCTGCAGGCAGGCTACGCCAACTTCGACACCTTTACCGCGCAGGGCGCTGCCGAAGCGACGGTGTCCGAAGACAAGCTCGGCCTGCGCGTTGCGGTGAACTACGCCAAGGGCGATGGGCAGGTGAAGAACGTGTTCCCCGGTGGGCGCGATGCCATGTCCACCGACACGCTGCAGGGCCGCGTTTCTATGCGCGCGATGCCAAGCGAGGCGCTCGCCATTACGCTTCGCGCTTATGCCGGGCGCGATCGCGGCACGCAGGCGGCGGTGCACGGGCTTGGCCCGTTCCGCACCGGGCTCGGCTTCTTCGAGATCAACGAGAACCGCGTCGGAACGAACCGCACCGATGCCTGGGGCTTTTCGGCCAATGTCGCGCTGGAATTGAGCGATACGCTGAGCCTCACTTCGATCACCAGCTATGACGGTGGCAGCCAGAACCTGCAGCAGGCGGCCGATGGATCGCCGCTCGACATTCTCGATATCAACTGGCGCTCGCAATACCGCCAGTTCAGCGAGGAACTGCGTGCCAACTACAGCGGCAACGGCGTCAACTTCGTCGGCGGCCTGTTCTATGGCTGGGACCGCAACATCACCGACAACACGTTCAACCTGCCGCTGCCCCCTGCAGGCGGCTTCTTCCAACACTACCGACAGGTACGCAACAGCTATGCCGTCTTCGGTCAGGCCGATATCGACGTTGCCGACAAGCTCGTGCTGACGCTCGGCGCGCGATACACCCACGATACCTCGCGCTACGACGATGCCTATGCCTACCTCTTTGTCGGTGAGGTAGGCGCGGCGCCCTTCCCGATCGCGACAACCGTGCCCTGCACCGGCGTTGCCGGAACCTGCGCCTACGATCCTGCCGCGCGTTTTGCCCTGTCGGACAAGAACAACGCGCTGACCGGGCGCGTCGCGCTGAGCTACACCTTCGACAGCGGCACGCTGGTCTATGCCAGCTACAACCGTGGCTACCGCGCAGGCGCGGTCAACGGCGGCGGCTACACCTCGTCGGCGGGCATCGGCTACATCAAGCCCGAGCGGGTCAACGCCTATGAACTCGGCATCAAGGGCCGCGCCGGTGGCCGGTTGCTGACTTATGCGGCTTCTGCCTTCTACTATGATTACACCAACCAGCAGTTGCAGGACACGCGCGCCGGACCGGTCTCGTTCCTCGTCAACGCGCCCAAGTCCGAAGTCTATGGCCTCGAGCTTGAAACCACGCTGCGTCCGGTCGATGGTTTCCGCCTCGATGCTTCGGTCGGCCTGCTCCATTCGAAGTACAAGCGCCTGACGCTGCAGGGCGCGGACCTCTCGGGCAATTCCTTGCCTTTCGCTCCGCGCATGACCGCGCAAGTCGGGTTCGAATGGGACATGCTGCAAGTGGGCGGCGGTACGCTGTCCTTCGCGCCGAACATGGCCTATTCCAGCCGCCAGTATTTCTCGCCCTTCAATGCCGAGAACGCTCCGGGCACCGCACAGGTCAACAGCGAGTTGCAGCAAGGCGCCAACGCCAAGGTCAACGCCACGCTCAGCTGGAGCACCGACGTGATCACCCTGCGCGCCTTTGCCAACAACCTGTTCAACCGCAAAACCTTCGGCTACGGCCTCGACCTTCGCGGCGCTGGCTTCCCCTATAACTTCCTCGTGCCTTCAGCGCCGCGCACCTACGGCGCCAGCATCCGCTACAGCTTCTGACGATGCTGGACCTCAAGAACCCGGATACCTACCAGGGCGGTGTACCATACGCCGCCCTGCAGGACCTTCGCGCAGAAGGCCCGGTCCACTGGAACCCCGAAAGCGATGGGGCGGGGTTCTGGGCGGTGCTCGGCCATGACGAGATCGTCGCCGTATCTCGCCAGCCAGACCTGTTCTCCTCGGCCTTCGAGAACGGCGGGCACCGCATCTTCAACGAGAACCAGGTCGGTCTGACCGGCGCTGGCGAATCCGCCATCGGCATCCCCTTCATCTCGCGCGATCCGCCAAGCCACACGCAATACCGCAAGTTCGTCATGCCCGCGCTTTCGCCAGCGCGATTGCAGGGCATCGAGGAGCGCATCGCGAAGCGGGTCGAGCGCCTGTTCGCGCAAGTGCCGCTGGGCGAGACGGTCAACATCCTGCCCCTGCTCACCGTGCCGCTACCGCTGCTGACGCTCGCCGAACTGCTCGGCGTGCCCGCCGACCTCTGGCCTGACCTGCACCGCTGGACCGATGCCTTCGTCGGCGAGGATGATCCCGATTTCCGCCAGTCGCCCGAGGCCATGCAGGCTGTGCTGGCCGAATTCATGGGCTTTGCCACGGCCCTGTTCGAAGACCGCCGCGCCAATCCCGGCCCAGACATCGCCTCGCTGCTCGCCAATACCGAGATCCGGGGCGAGCCCGCGCCCCTGCGCGATTTTATCGCCAATCTGATCCTCGCGCTTGTCGGCGGGAACGAGACCACGCGCAACTCGATCAACCACACCATGATCGCCTTGGCGGAGAACCCCGGCCAGTGGGACATTCTGCGCGCCGACCCCTCCCTCATGACCGCTGCGGTCAAGGAAATGGTGCGCTTCGCCAGCCCGGTCATCCACATGCGCCGCACCGCGATGCGCGATACCCAACTTGGCCAGCAGGCGATCTGCAAGGGCGACAAGGTCGTGATCTTCTACCCCGCCGGAAACCGCGACCCTGCCGTTTTCGAAAACCCCGACCGCTTCGAAATCACGAGGCCCGTGCGCCAACATCTCGCCTTCGGTTCGGGCGCTCACGTCTGCGTCGGCTCGCGGCTCGCCGAGATGCAGTTGCGGCTGGCGTTCGCCGAAATGGCGCGGCATGTTCGCGCATTCGAGGTGGTAGGCGAGCCCTCGCGGGTGCGCTCGAACTTCATCAACGGCTTCAAGCGGCTCGAGGTCAGGCTACTGGTGTGATGACAAAGGCGGCGGATGGCATGTCCGACTGGGACAACATGGCGATCATCTGCGACGTCCTCGGCCGCGCGCCGGATGTCGAGATGGGCTCTATCGGCGAAGGCTGGTCGCTGTGCCGCTGGCGGCAATTCGTCGGCGCCTATACACTGCCCGCGTTGCCGCAGCCGATCTTCACGGTCCACATCGCCGGCAAGCCTCAGGTCAAGACCTGGGACAAGGGCGGCTGGACGGAGACTAGCTCGATCCCCGGCTGTGCCACCATCGTGCCTGCGGGGATGCCGACCGGCTGGCTGGTCGATGGCGAGCTTGACGTCGTCACCCTCTCGATGGCGTCCGATGTGCTGGCCGGTCAGCCGCACGCCGACCAGTTCAACCGCATGCGCTTCGCATTCTCCGATCCGCTGGGCGTGGCGCTGACCCGGCAGATCCTGTCCGAAATCTACGCCCCGCAGGCCGAGGAGCGCACCGCCTATGTCTCGGCCATGGTGGGGGCGCTCAAGGCGCATATCCTCTCCGGCCCGCCAGCGCACGGCAACCCGGTGGACATCCCGGTTTCGGATTTCTCCGCCTATCGCCTGCACAAGATCATGAACGCGATTCTTGCCGACCCGGCTGCCGAGCACAGCTTGGAAGCGATGGCGGCGGTGGCCGGGGTCACGCCATCGCACTTCTGCCGTCTGTTCAAGAAGGCCATCGGCATCACGCCGCACCAATATGTCATGAAAGCGCGGCTCGACCGGGCGCAGCAGATGCTCGTACAAACCGAGATGAGCCTTGCGGCGCTGTCCGAAGCGGCGGGCTTTGCCAGCCAGAGCCACTTCAGCCGCGCCTTCCGTAGCTGGTTCGGCATGGCCCCCAGCGACTTCCGCCAGCAGGAACGGCGCCGAACCGACTGAACATACGATTGGGAAAGAGAACAATGGCCCAAGCGACAGCAGCCGTAGTGCGCGAACCCGACGGTGCATTCCTGCTCGAACAGATCGAAGTGGAGTAGCCCCCCTCTGGCGGGCCGTGGACCAAGAAAGCGAGATCCTCGAAAGCTATGTCACTCGGTCGCGGGACAAGGCTGCCGCCTTCTCCCATCCTGAGGTTCGGCTGCCCTGGGGCCACTTTGTCGGCAGAGAACATTTCACTCTGGACTGATAGCTCCGCCATCACTTCCTGACTTGTCGTGCAGTTCGGCACTCCTGAGCGAAGGCGGCGCCTTCGATGGCTGCGCCGCGTGTTGGCGGTTGCACGTCACTGCCGATTTTCTGGCTCGAGGAGCGCAGGCGCCACCCCAAAAAAAGGAAAAAGCCGGAAACGTAATGCCCCCGGCTTTTCCGTGTCCTACCGACGCTGGATCAAACGCGGTTGATCAGGTTTTCACACCACTCCTGCCTGCCCGACCTGCGCACCGGCGCGAGGTCGCGCGCTACCGCGATGTCGGCGATGTCGGCCAGCGTGGTGCCGTCTGCGTGGATCTTGCGACCGAGTTCCCCCTGCCACCCCGCGTAGCGTTCGGCGCGGAAGGCATCAAGCTTGCCGTCCTCGATCAGCGCCGCCGCCTTGACCAGCGCGTGCGCGATGGTGTCGATGCCGCCGATGTGGCCGTGGAACAGGTCGGCCGCGTCGATCGACTGGCGGCGCACCTTGGCGTCGAAATTGAAGCCGCCATCGGTGAAGCCGCCCGCACGGATCAGTTCAAGCATGGCAAGCGTCAGTTCTTCCACCGAATTGGGGAATTGGTCGGTATCCCAGCCGTTCTGGTGGTCGCCACGGTTGGCGTCGATCGAGCCGAGAATGCCGAGAGCGCGCGCCATGGCCAGTTCGTGTTCGAAAGTATGGCCCGAGAGCGTTGCATGATTCGCCTCGATGTTCACCTTCACTTCGCTTTCCAGCCCGAAGCGCTTGAGAAAGCCGAATACGGTCTGGGTGTCGAAATCGTACTGGTGCTTGGTCGGCTCGTGCGGCTTGGGCTCGATGAGGATCGTGCCCTTGAAGCCGATGCGATGCTTGTGATCCACGACCAGCGACAGGAAGCGCCCGAAGTTCTCCTGCTCGATCCCGATCTCGGTGTTGAGGATGCTGTCATAGCCTTCGCGGCCGCCCCACAGCACGTAGTTCGCGCCGCCCAGGCGATGGGTCGCTTCCAGCGCGTCGCGCACCTGGCTTGCGCCCCAGGCGAAGACTTCCGGATCGGGATTGGTCGCGGCGCCTGCCATGTAGCGAGGGTGACCGAACAGATTGGCGGTACCCCACAGCAGCTTGCGGCCGTGCTTGCCCTGCAGCTCCTCGAGATGATCGACCGCTTCGGCAAAGCTCGATCGGAATTCGCCAATGCCTTCGGCCTCGGCCATCACGTCGACGTCATGGAAGCAGTAGAAGGGAACATCGAGCTTCTCGACGAAGGCGAGCGCAGCCTCGCGCTTGGCGGCTGCGTTCCTCGCGTCCATCGGGCCTTGCAGCCAGGGGCGGGTAAAAGTGCCTGCACCGAACACGTCGCTGCCGGGCCAGCAGAAGGTGTGCCACATGCAGACGGCAAAGCGCAGGTGATCCTCCATACGCTTGCCCAGGATCACGCGGTCCTTGTCGTACCAGCGATAGGCAAAGTCATTGTCGCTGTCCGGCCCTTCGTAGCGGACCGTCTGGAAATCGGCGAAGTAATCGGCAGACATCGTTCTTCCTTTCAGAGATGGCGAACGGCGCCATAGGCGGCGCGGAATGCGGCAAGCTTCGGGGCCAGGCGTTCCGCCAGGTCCCGGTCGGGTTCGATGGAATGGGCAAGCGGCGGACGCTGGCAGACTTCGGCCGGGTCCGCCCCGGTGACGGCGATCTGGGCAAGCTTGGCCGCGCCGAGGGCAGGCCCCACTTCCCCGCCTTCGAGGTAATCCAGCCGGACATCGAGGACCGAGGCGAGGATGCGCCCCCAGTGGCGCGACCGCGCGCCGCCGCCGATGACCGAGAGCGCCGCGACGTCGGTGCCAGCCTCGCGCAGCGCGTCGAGTCCGTCGGCATGGGCGAAGGCGACGCCTTCAAGAACGGCTGCGGCAAGCTGGCCAGGACCGGTTTCGTTGCCCATGCGCAAGAAAGCGGCGCGCACTGCCGGATCGTTGTGCGGCGTGCGCTCGCCCGAAAGGTAGGGAAGGAACAGTTCCGGCCCGCTTGCCGGTCCGGACTGTTCAGCCAGCGCCAGCAGTGCGGGCACGTCGACGCCCATGGCCGCCGCCGCCCAATCGAGGCAGCTTGCTGCGGAAAGGTGGACGCTCATCTGGTGCCAGAGATCCGGAAGGCAGTGGCAGAAGGCATGGACCGCGCGGGCCGGATTGGGCCGGAAGTCGCGCGTCGCCACGAAGATCACCCCCGAAGTGCCAAGCGAGAGCAACGCATCGCCATCGCCGACCACACCGACGCCAGCCGCGCCAGCCGCGTTGTCGCCGCCGCCCGCAGCGACCGGCACTCGGCCCATCCCCCAGCGCGCCGCGACCTCGGCCGAAAGCACCCCGGTCGCCGCGCTGCCCTCGTAGAGCTTCGGCATCATCGAGCGAGCAAGACCAGTGGCCGCGAGCATGGCATCGGACCAGTTACGGGCCGCGCCGTCGAGCCACAGGGTCCCGGCGCTGTCGGCCATGTCGGAAGCCTTGTCGCCCGTGAGGACAAGGCGCACATAGTCCTTCGGCAGCAGCACCGTCCGCACTTGCGCGAAGATTTCGGGCTCGTGCTTGCGCACCCAGGCAAGCTTGGGCGCGGTGAAGCCGGGCATGGCGATATTACCCGTGATCGCGCGGGTGTGGGGTTCCGCGGCCTCCAGTTCGACACATTCGGCAAAGCTTCGACCGTCGTTCCACAGGATCGCCGGGCGCAATGGCCTGTCGTCCGCGCCGAGCAGGGTCGCCCCGTGCATTTGCCCCGCAAGGCCGACACCCTTTACCGCTCCGCGCAAGGTCGACGGCAGCGCGAGCACCGCCTCCTCGGTTGCGCGCACCCACGCGGCGGGGTCCTGCTCCGACCACATCTGGTAGGGTCGGCTGACATCATGCGCTGCCGTCCCCTGAGCCGCGATGGCGCCGCGTTCTTCCACCAGCACGGCCTTCACGCCGGACGTGCCAATATCGATTCCAAGATACACGCCTTGATCCTCTCATGGCCCGGTGGACCTTCTTGCTGCATAAGGTAGCGTTATCATAACTACATTTGCAAGTCTGGAATGGCTGGCGTAGACCGCCCGGGGCATTGAAAGAGGCATTGGTGCAGGACCCGGAAAGGAAACCGCGACAAAGGGGAGCGCGGAGAGCTGGAGGTCAGCCGACAGTCGCGGACGTGGCACGCCTGGCGGGCGTATCGCCGATGACGGTCAGCCGCGTCGTCAACAGCGAATCCTATGTGACCGAGGATACGCGCACTCGCGTGCAGCAGGCGATCGAGAAGCTGGGCTATGTTCCGAACCTCGCCGCCCGCAGTCTTGCCGGGGGGCAGCAGTGCAAGGTAGCCCTGCTTTACGACAACCCTTCGTCTGCCTACCTCAGCGAGTTCCTGGTGGGCAGCCTCGCGGCGGCCTCATCAGAGAATGCCCAGTTGGTCATCGAACAGTGCGATCCGGCTGAAGCGGCAAGCACCCTGGTAAAGCGGCTGAAGCGGCATCGCATCGACTGCGTGGTCCTGCCACCGCCGCTTTGCGACGATTCCGACCTGCTCGACCAGCTACGCAAGACCGGCTGGCCCATCTGCCAGGTCGCGACGGGCCAGCCCGCCCCTGATGCCATGTCGGTATCGATCGACGACGAAGCGGCCGCATATGCCATCACCGAACATCTGATAGGAATGGGCCACCGCAAGATCGGGTTCATAACCGGCGACACCCGGCAATCCGTTTCAAGTCAGCGCCTGACGGGATACCAGCGGGCACTGCGGGACGCCGGCCTTTCCGTCAATCCGGGGTACATTGCACCGGGCGACTTCAGCTATCGGTCGGGGCTTGCCGCCGCCGAGGCACTGCTGGGCCAACCGGATCGACCAACGGCCATCCTCGCGAGCAACGACGACATGGCTGCCGCCGCGATTTCCGTTGCACACCGGCACGGGCTGGATGTGCCTTCGGCCCTTTCGATCTGTGGTTACGACGATACGGCCCTGGCAACGACGATCTGGCCGGAGCTTACCACGATCCGCCAACCAGTCGCCGAGATGGCCGAGGCGGGAACGCGGATGGCAATTTCTGCGACCCGCGATCCTGCCCGGACGGAAACGCCGCCCCAACGCGTCGTGCTGGACTTCCAACTGGTCTGCCGCAATTCCGCGTCCGCGCCGGGCAAGCAGGCCTGACATAGATCTCTGCCCCGGTCGGGCGGCGGCGAAGCGCCAGGCCGGTCACGCGACATGCGCCATGCCCCGCCCCGGCCGCCTCGCCGCCGAAAACGTCAAAAGCTCGCACGCGCCGTGACACGAATGTCGCGGCCGGCGAGGGGGGCGAAATCCTTGAGAACGGATGCGTGGCGGCGGGCATCGACATCGAAGATGTTGTTTGCCGAAAGCGCGAAGGACAATGGACGCGCGTTGCCCCAGGGGCGATAGTTGATTTCCGCATTGACCAACGTAAAGCTCCCCGTCGCCGTTTCGAAGGCGGCGAGGCGGTCCTGGCTGTCGTTCCATTCGACCTCACCGCGCAAGTCGACTTTCCCTCCGTTCAGTGCGAGGCCGCCGAGGAGACGGAGCGGAGGAATTCGCGGCGCGGGGCCGACGCCGTCGATCGTTGCGTGAACGTAGTCGGCAACGCCATCGGCAACCAGTTCCATGCCGCCAATCTTGCCGAGAGCGGCCGTCGTCTGGAGTTCGAAACCATAATAGCGCGCCTTGGCCTGGCTGAACTGGAACACCGGCAGGCCATCCTCGACCTCACCCGTCATGCCCTCGTAGATGAAATTGCTGAACCAGTTGTGATAGGCCGAGGCTTCGATGGAGAAGCCACCTGACTTGCCCCGCAGCACGGCTTCGATGCCCGTTGCGCGTTCTGTCTTGAAGTCGGGATCGCCGACCTCGTAGGCCTGCGTGCCGGCATGCGGGCCATTGGCGAAAAGTTCCTCCGCAGATGGCGCGCGCACCGTGCGCGAAAGATTGATGCCGAAGCGCCAATCCTTCGCGAAGCCATAAGACGCCCCAGCCGACCCGGAGAAGGTGCCGAAGGTGCGCTTGCCTTCGAAGAACTGCGGCTGTTCAGGCGTGGGATGCGCTTCGAGGACGGTGTGTTCGTACCGGCCGCCGGCTTCGAACTTCAGTTGGCCAAGATCGAGCTGCTGAAGCGTGAACAGGCCGAACTGCTGGGTCGAGTTCTTGGGCAGGAAGGCCTCATCCCCGACGACGTTGAAGTCGCGCGAAAAGTATTGGACGCCGCTTGCCCCCTTCCATGCGCCGCGATCGGCCTGAACCAGTTCAAGGCGGCCTTCGAGGCCCTTGTTGTAGAAGGCGGTGCCAATGCTGCCGTCGGCCTCGAGTTCATAGTGACGGTAGCTTGCGTAGCCAGCGCGGGCACGGATGGACTTGAGAAGACCACCGCCGGTCTCAACCTCGGCGCGCATGTCGAAGCGATTCTGGGCGACGTCCAGCCGAGGCGCCTCCTGCTCCTCGCCTGGGCGGATCGCATAACGGACCGGCACGCCGTAAAGGCTGTCATAGTGGCTGTAGGAGATGCCGAGATTGCCGGTGTCGGTCACAAGTGCGGCGCCCACGCCTGCGGTCCACGTTTCTGCCGCAGAGTTCAACAGGCGCCCCTTGAGCGCAGCGTTGCCTGCAAAGCTGATGCCCTCGGCAAGCTGGTCATCGTCTTCCGACCCGGCATTGGCAAGTGCAGTGGCCCGGGCCGGAGCCGCAAGAAGATTTCCGCCCACGCGCAGGTCACCTGTCTTGAGGTAGCTGCCGTCGGCATGGACGACGAACTTGCCTGCCAACGGCACGTCGACCGCGCCGCCAATCGAGCGTTCGTCTGCTGCGGAGCCATACGTCGCGATCATGTCCGCATGGACGGGCTCGTCCGGCAGCGTGCGCGGGATGCGCTTGTCGATCACGTTGACCACGCCGCCGATTGCCGACGAACCGAACAGCAATGTCGCGGGTCCGCGCAGCACTTCGATCCGCTCTGCCAGTAGCGGATCGATCACGACCGCGTGGTCGGCGCTGGTGTTCGACACATCGAATGCACCTATGCCGTCGGTGAGGATCCGCACACGCTCGCCCTGGAGACCACGCAGGACAGGACGCGACGCGTTGGGACCGAACGAGGTGGCCGAAACGCCAGGCGTGCGATCGAGAGTTTCGCCCAGCGTCGGGCGGATCGCCTGGGTCAACGCCTCCCCCTGGAGGACCGAGACACCAGAGAGGATATCGAGCCTGTCGCGCTGGAAGGCTGCAGTCACCACGATCTGGTCGGAAGGCTGCGCATGCGATCCGCCTTGCTGCGTATCGGCCGTCGATCCTGCCTCATCGGCCAGTGCGGGTACGGAACATGCAATCGCCACCGCGAGCGAACAACCTGCAAGGAGAGAGAAGCGCTTCATCGAAATGCCCTTTTCGGATCGGACCCGTTTTCACCGACCATCGGCCGGCGCGCGTTTGCCGCGATCAGCTCCTTAAGCCGCCTCAAGTCATGTTACAAGATAACATATCCATTAACAGCAGCCGGCGCTGCGTTTGCGAGGGCCTGTCTTGACGGCCCATCACTGCACGGCGTTGGTAATGCCGATGACGGAGAACGTCGCCGAGGAAACCATGTTCATGAACTTCTGCAAGTCGGCCAAGGGCGCGTTGGAGACGTAGACGATATCCTTGTCGTCGATGAAAAAGTTGCGGGCGAGGAACAGCCCTGCCGGTTCGCTCATGTCGAGGCGATAGACGACCGGCACCCTTCCCTCTCGCGTTAACGGTCCGACCCTTGCAGCGCCATCCAGCGCCTCGGGCCTTTCGTAGCGAAAAATGAAAACACCGCGCACGTCCGCGCGGTCATCCCGAAGCCCGCCTACCCTGCCGAGCGCCTGGGCCAGCGTGATGCCGGTAGCCTCGAACGGAATCTCGGCGTTGAGATTGCTTGCACCCAGCGCAGTAAAGCTGAAGGGCTGGTACAGGGCCGTCACGACGTCGCCAGGGCGCAGCCGCACGTTCTGGCGAGAATCGCGGATGACCTTGTCGAGCGGCATGCTGGCGGTGGTCGTCCCGCGCGTGATCTGAACCATGGTCTTGCCCACGGGTTGCCGGCTTCCACCCGCCGAAGCGAGCGCATCGAGCAGCCTTTCGCCCCGTGGAGTGAGCGCGATGCGGCGGCTTGCCGCGACCTCGCCCATGACGGTGACGTTGCGCGTCTCGTTCTGGGCAAGCCTCACGACAACCTGCGGATCGTGCGCCTTGGCGCGAAGGCGCGCGGCGATCTCCCGCTCGACATCGCGGGTCTGGCGCCCGGCCACTGCAACAGGCCCGACGAACGGGACGGTGATCCGGCCATCCGCCGCGACCATCTGTTGCGGCAAGTTCACACCCTGAACCAGCGATCCGCCGCCGTCGCGGCTCATCGGGACGGCGGTGCCGAACAGAACCGCCGGCGGTGCCTCCCACATCGAGACATCGACGGAATCGCCCGGACCGATAACCGTGGGATCGGCAGGAAAATCGCCGAGAACGTCCAAAAACGACTGGCTGGCGGCAAGCGCGTCGAGCCTGGAAAGCTGAGCGCCGTCGAGCGTGACGACGGCAATGCCGTGTTCCTGCGCATTCTCTACGGAATTGATCTTCCGCGCGCTTGGGCCGGAAGAACCGAGCGAGCTGCATCCGGACAGTGCCGCTAGCAAGGTGGAGCCAGCGGCCAAAAGAACGGACCAGCGGGAGAGGCCGGAGCACATGGTCATCGTCATTTCACCATCAGAACTTGGCATAGAAGTCCGCGAGCCGCCCCCGATAGGCTTCGGCACTGAAGCCGGCAGCCACTTCGCGCCCACGCATGGACATTTGACTGCGCAGGCCCGGGTCGGCATCCAGTTGCAGGAAAGCCGTCGCGAGCGAGCGAACATCGTACGGATCGACAAGCAATCCCGCATCCTGGGCAACTTCGGGCAGGGACGAGACATTGCTCGTGATGACAGGTGTGCCCAGTTCCATCGATTCAAGAACGGGCAGCCCGAAGCCTTCGTAGAGCGACGGGAACACCGTGGCTCTTGCGCCTGCGATCAACATGGCCAGCATCTGACGCGGGAGATACCCCAGCCAGACGATGCGCTTGCGCGTGTCCATCCCGGCCAAGGATTTGAGCAGCTTCACGTCCTGTTCGCCGCCCCATCCCGCCCCGCCAACGATCACCAGCGGGGATTGCACTGCGCTTGCCAAAAATGCCTCGATCAGGCGTGCCACGTTCTTCTTTGGTTCGATTGCGCCGAAGAAGAGGAAGTATTCGCGCATGCCGACACCAAGCAGACCCTCGACGTAGCGAGCAACGAAGTCTTCGCTCACACCAGCGATGGCATCGGCGATATCGCTCGTCTGGTAGAGGTTGGTAACGCGATCTTCATCGACGCCCAGCAACCGGACGATGTCGCGGCGCGAGCATTCCGACACGGTAAGGATATGATCCGCGTCGCGCGCGATCCGTCGGCACAAGCGGTAATAGGCGTGTTTCACATCCGCTGTGGTGTAGGGCAGACGCAGCGGGACAAGGTCGTGCAGCGTATACACGTTGCGGGCACCGACCATTTTCAGCGGCAGCGGATACGTCCAGTGCGCCAGATCGGTGCCGGGCACCTTCACCTTGGAGAAAGCGCCTGCCGCACGAAACCCGAGATCTGCGGCCTTGAAGAGGTTCGGTACGTTCGAGTGACGCCTGGCATCCAGCCTGAGGCCTGGAGGCAGAATGACCTGCCCAGAAATTGGCAAGTCGTGCGCCGGACGCGCACCGGCAAGACCGCGCGCGATCCCGCGAGCCAATGCCGCGCGTGAAGGGCCCCGTGCTGAAACCGCACCAACTTCGGCAAGCGCAATCTCGTTGAGGAGCGGAACCTTCGAGTACCCGGCACCGGCACCGAACAGGACGTTCACCTCATGCCCCAGTCCGGCGGCAGCGGACGCCAGGGTGCGCCCATAGGTTGCAACCCCGGTCCCGTGCGCAAGCGCGATGTTGAATGCGTCGATGGCGACCCTCATCGACCGTGCCGCCTGCACCGCAGGAAAGCCGGGGGGCGAGAGTTGTGGCTGTTGGCGATAGAGGCTTCAGCCATTGGGCAGGAACACCACGTTCGTCACCGTTATCTCTTCGTCGCCTGTCAACTGCTTCCCCAGGCCTCCCTCGTCCTTCAACTCGAAGCAATCGTAACCGGCACTCGCGATCAGCGTGACGTATTGCTTCGCAGATACGCCGCTTACACGACGAAGCTGGTCTGAATGGATTTCCGACAGAATGATCGGCCTGGCACGCCTGAAGAAATCCAGAGCGCTCGAAATTACGAAAAACTCCCCTCCCTCGACATCGATCTTCACCAGTTTGACGTCCAGATCGCCGACATATTTCGCCAGCGGCTGGACCGACACGGGAACTGCCGCGTGGTCAGGGAGAATGGAACCGCCGAAAGAGAGGAACGACCCGCCCCAGTTCGGTGAACCGGGGGCGTAGACGAGATGAGCGATGCCCGCTTCGCTGGCGAGGGCAACGTTGTGGATTTCACACCGGTCAAAGTTGTTCTCGCGCGCGGACATGGCAGCGCGCTCGAACAGGAAGGGCATCGGTTCAAATCCGATGACGCGGCCGGTCGGGCCAACGAGCTTGGAAAACAGCATCGAAAAGAAGCCGATGTTGGCTCCGATGTCGATGATGACATCCCCCTCGCGGATGTGGGATTTCACGAAGGCAACTTCTGCGCTCTCGAACCGGTTTCTGAGAATTTCCCAGGATATCGCGGTGTCGGCGAGGTTGACCCAGATCTTGAAGCCCAGTTCGCTCTCAGCCATGACCCACTTGTTGAGTGGGGGCATGAAACTTGGCTGCTTCGAGATGAACTCGTCCGAATAGATGAGCTGACCTGACAAATCACGATAGTCTTCGCACGTCATCTTTTCCGAAATGACGCCCTCGGACTCCGGGTCACGACCAAGTATCAGTCGATAACCCCACTCTACGCAGTCTCGACTGAGCATTAAGCCTCTCCCATGCCAACTGTCGACCGGTAGCCCTGCCTTTCGGCAATTCTCAGCCGCTGCACGGTGTCGCTGCCTTTCACTATGCAGAAGCTGCGCAGCCCGAACACCAGTTCCCGCGAATCCATGGTGCGGCACGCGGCCTCGACAGAAGCGTCCATCCCGACGATTTCGAGCTGCAATTCCAAGGCGAGCCTGTCGCTGTCTGAGGCGATGGCACTGCCAAAATCCCGAGCATGGACCGGCCAGACCATCATGGCCTCTTCCGTACGCACCTGTTGGCGGTGCGATCGACCGCAACCACTCAAGGTGATACGCACGGTCGCAGGCAATGCCGGCTCAAGGAAGCGCAGCGCCAGGTAGATGAGGACTTCATCCTCGCCATCGAATTCGGACGCTTCGACCGCGAACTGGACGCGAGCCTTTCGCGCCCTTGCCCAGCTTCCCCAATCTTCAGGCGCGTACCAGTCCGAGTTGCGACACAGCAGCCCGGAGACCTTGTGCGCCGACTTGACGCTACCGGGTAAAATCAATGCGGCATGCGCCTGCTCAAGCGCATCCATCATTGCGCTACCCATCAACCCCTGCGTCGACATCCGCAAACTGCGAACCGGGTATTCGACCGCGGCCCTGACGGTGGGCAACGCCGACCGGACGGGATTGGTTCGCGCCAGCGTGCAGCCCTGCAAGGCCACCTCGGCCACGATGCGCCAGCTCGTATGCTGGAATTTCTCGCGGATTGCCTCCTCGCGCCGCGCAAGTTCGCCAGGGCGGGACAAAAGCTCCGCAACAACGTCTGCCGCGGCGGCAGGATCATCAAGGGGAACATAGACCCCGAATTCTCCCGCGACTTCCGGAAGAGAGGTGCGATCCGCCAGAACGCAGACCTTGCCGTTCGCGAGACTTTCGCTGACGGGGAGCCCCCAACCCTCATAAATGCTTGGGTAGACGGTGAACAGCGCACCTTCGTAGAGGGCCTTGAGCTCGATATCGCTGACGTCCTCCCGGATTTCGACCTTTCCGCCCAGATAGTCCGTCTCAATGAGCTTGATGATGGCGGGTTCAGCCCGCCAGCCGAGCCTGCCGACACACAGTATCCGGGGCGTGTCGACGCCTCGCCTGGCGAGTTCGTCCCAGACATCGAACAGGTATTGGTGGTTCTTGCGCCCTTCGATGGTCGAGACGAACAGGACGTAGGGCGTTCCCCTGCGGCCTGCCGGCACGGGCAGTGCAGACCGGTCGGAAACTTCGGGGAAGAATTCATGAAATCCGGACCCGAGGCGCGTCACCAATGCCGGCGGCGCGCATATTCCAGCGTTGGCGCAATAGCGGTGCAGGTCATCCCGTGTGTTCCGCGAAACACACAGCGCCACGTCCGTGATCGGCAGTATCTGATCGATGAACTCCTTGAAGACTTCGACCGTCCCCTGGTCGCAAGTCTCCTTTGCGAAGATCGGTATGAAGTCATGGAACACCATGACAAAGCGCGCTGAAAACAAGCGCTTTAAATTGGCGATCTTGGTGGGGTAATCGGGTGTCACCCATGCGGCGCCCAGCAGGACCAGGGTGGTGCGCTCAGGCTGGATGAACGCAGCCAGCGGCCCCATCGGAAAAATTCGACCCTCCCGCGCCTCGGCGACATCGAACGGAACGCAGCGCTGCTCCGGCGGCAACGACAAATCGTCAAGCCAGGCGAGGAACCTCGTACGGTCGAGCATCATGAACCCGTTCGATCGCCTGTTGAATGAAATGAAACCGATTTGATCGAGCGGTTTCAACCCATACTTCACGATCGCCTGGATTATGCAGCACTGGACCCGCTGTATGCCGGAAAGGTTGTCGTGATGCCCGACGTAATAGATCAGGTCTGACACATCGAAGATCAGCATCTCCCCCGGCTCCTCCCCGGTCTTCCGCTCGGTCAGGAGGATCGTGTTGGCTTCAGCCTCAAGTCCCATCTTCACAAGTTCCTCGAAGGCATCGACGCTCATCGGTTGGCGGCGAATGGCTGTCAGGTAGTGGTGCCGGGCAGAACCCGCCTGGCCGCGCACCTTGGACAGGTGCCCCAACTGCAAATGCAGATCGGAATCATTGAGCCCCAGCCGCATCGCCCGGAGGTATGCCCGTTCGCTTTGCTGAAAACGGCCACATTCCTTGAGCACATTGCCAAGCTGAACCCATATCCCGGCATCCCGCCGCCGAAAGCGCAGGTAGCGGGAGTAACACTTCGCTGCGGCCAACCAGTCGCCGGCATCGCGGGCTGCGTCCCCTCGCGCTCGTTGGTAGTCCGGGTTCAGGATGTCGGGCAGAACCATCGGCATCAGGCTCCGAACTTCGAAGCCAGCGGATTCCGGCCCCTTTTCCTGACGATCATCCCGAACGACGTGGTCACCCATTGGGCGATCTGGAGCTTCAGGTGCTTGTCCTGACTGTAGGGCGGGACATCGATGTGCAGGTCGAGCGGCTGGTCCCCGGTGTCGAAGTTCAGAACCACATCATGGCCGCGGCGGCGCAATCTCCGCGCAAGGCGGATGAAGTCGCGCTTGCGGAAAAGAACGGTCGACGCATTGTCCAGCGTCTCGATGTCGGACCCGCAGTTGTATTCGGTGGTGTGCACGGCGACGCCGCCCGGTTTCAGGCACTCCAGCGAATCCTCGATGAAGCGCAGGCCCTGCCCGATCGAGCCAAGATGCTCCAGCGCACAGGCCGACCAGCAGAAGTCGAAATCGCGAAGATCCTCGTCAATCGCCGTCATGTCCATGAAGCGGAACTGGACCAGCCTGTCGAATGCGGCAGGCTCGCACAGGCCGCGCCCGTTCAGCGCTTCCTTGTTGCGGGCATGCTGGTCCGTGTCGACCCAGCCCTGCTCCGCCGCACTCTGGAGGTCGAGGTCAGTCGCGACGATCTCGATCCCGCGCGATGCGAAGAGGCCGGTAAGCGGCTCGTCCCCTACGCCAAACCCGAGACCTCGCATGCCCGGAGTCATCCCTCCGTGCGTCGCCAGTGCCTGAAGGATATAGCAGAACTCCCACTGCTTGCGGTGGGTACTCGGCTGCTCGTGCATGGCCTCGCACCAACGCAGGTAGGCCGGATCGTTCATCTGAGCCTGGGTACAGGCCTGCGAAACCGGTCGCGCGAACGAGGGAGCGCCGCGAGCTACGCGAGCGCCGGCAAAAATACGCCAAAAGGGATACAGCGGCAGCAAGGTCATGCAGTTGTCGGTTCCACAAAGGGCCAGCCCGGCGGGGGCTTCCAGCCGATGAGTTCCTTGAAGTCGGCGTATGCGACCTCGAAATCGCCGTAGAGTTCGAGCCTCCCGTCATGGAGCACGCCCCAGCGCGTGCAGTGGTCGCGGACGTAAGCCGCGTCGTGCGAGATGATGATCATCGCCCGGTCGCCCCGCCGCTCGAACAGCTCGTGATTGCACTTGTCGTGAAAACGGGCATCGCCAACCGAGGCGATCTCATCGATCAGGAAGCAATCGAACTCGATGATCATGGAGATCGCGAACGCCAACCGCGCCTTCATTCCCGAAGAATAGGACCTAAGCGGCTCGCGCATGTAGGGACCAAGCTCGGCGAACTCCTCGACGTAGGCGAGGTTGCGCTCGAAATCCTGATCATAGATGCGGCTGATGAAACGGATGTTGTCCAGCCCGGTGAGGTTGTACTGGAACGCCCCGCCAAAGGCGAGCGGCCACGACACCGACATGCGCCGGTCGATCGAACCCGAGGTCGGCCGCTCAGCCCCGCTGACCAGGCGGACCATGGTGGACTTGCCTGCCCCGTTTCGCCCGAGGACGCCAAGGCGCTCTCCCTTGTTCAGGTCGAAGCTGACGCCGTCGAGCACGAGCTTCTTGCCGAACCGCGTCGTGTACACCTTGCGGAGATCGCGCACGCTGATCATTCGGGCACCACCCGCGCCGCAAGCTTGCGGATCTCGAGCAGAGCAAGGCCGGTCAGCAGGAGGCTGAGAGGTAGTACATAGCCCAGGTCGTAATGCGCCCGGGCGCGAGCCCCGAAGTAGCCCTCGCGCACAATCTCCACCCCGTGGACCATCGGGATGTAGAGCACGATTTCCTGCGCCACCCTGGGCAAGGCGTCGACCATGAATGCCGACCCTGACAGCGGGAAGATCAGGTATGAGGCGGGGTGCCACAGCTTGTCGACGATCTCGTTCTCGTGCGAGAGCGCGCCAAGCCAGATTGCCAGGGCAGAACCGAACCATGCGATCATCAGCCAGCCGCAGACGACTTCGAGCACATCCTGCGGAGGCTCGAGCCAGCCGAGCGAAATGAACAGCATTCCAAGCGTCACGAACGAGATGGTCGCGCCGCCGAACTCGAGCATGAGGCGCGCGACGTAGACGTCGAGGACCCTGATGTTGCGATGGTAGAGGAGCGACAGGCTTCCTTGCAGCGCACCGATGCATCGCCCGGGCATGTTGCGCCAGAGCAATACGCTGGAATAGCCGGTCAGGGCAAAGGCGACGATCGGCAGGTCGCTGCCATGCACGGACTTGGTCGCCGTCCACAGCGCGGTGACGCCCAGCGTGAAGATCATCGGTTCCACGAAGAGCCAGAGGAACCCGATATTGTGCCGCCCGTACCGCGTCAGCACCTCGCGCATGAAAAGCGCACGCAGGATGCGCCCCTGCACGTGCAGGCTATGTGCAAACGAGGAAGGGGGGGCCACTGCCGGCATCATCAGTCGTGGTGCTCGCGGATACCCGCGATAAGCGTCCGCAACACGCCCCAGGCAACGAGCGCCAGCACGAAGGTCGCGAGGATCGCCTTCAGGCGGTGAGGTTCCAGCGGATAGTCGGGCAAACTCGGCGCCGCGATACGCTCGACATAGGTCTGCTTCTTCCTCGCGTCGTTGACGGCATCCTGAAGGCCGGCCAGCGCCACAGCCAGTTGCTTGTCCGCCACATCCGCATCGAGCCTGAGTGCCTGGTAACGGGCGGCGTCTGCAGAAAGTGAACCGGGCTGGCCGGCGATCTTTCCAGTCTGGTCCGCGATTTCGGCCTCGAGCGCACTGACCTGGACACTCAGGGCCGGAATCTGAGAATTGTCCGGCGTATATCGCGCGATCTGGGCAAGCTGCGTCCGCGAGGCGATGAGCTGGTCCTGCAACTTGGAGATCATCTGCAGACGGACTGCAGCTTCCTTCTCCGGATCAAGGATGCGGCGGGCGTTGCGAAAGCGGGAGAGAGCATCGGCCGCAGCACGGGCGCGAACCTTGGCCTCTTCGACTTCGGCCTGCGCGAAGCGGACCATATCGCGCTGCGCCCGCTCGTTCAGGCGGTTCACCAGTTGCTCGGCGCCGTTGAGCAGACGCTGGCCGATCAACTGCGCATCACGAGGAGAGAAGGCCCTTACCGCAAGCCGGGTAACCTGCGTCGCAGTGTCGAACTCGACCGTCACCTTGCCAGCGAAGTATTCGTGGAGATGCTCGGACGTCCTGCCGCGCATCAGCCCGCCAAAGCGGTCGAAGATCGACACACCGTCGCCGCCATAGGCACGGATCACTGCCCCATCATGGTTTACGTCGCGCAAGGCATCGCGCGAGCGGACGTATTCCACGACCGCGTAACTCTTGTCGCCCGACGTTGCGATGCCCCCCGCCCCGAGGACGGCGCCGAGGGCCGAGGCAGCGGGCTTGTCCGGACTCCGGACGACGAAACTGGCCTCCGATGTGTAGAGGTCGGAGGCGAGCAGGCCGAAGTAGAGAACCGCCAGCAGCGTGGGCAGGACGACCACTGCCCAGAACAGGCGTCCAGCGGCAGGAATTCGGTTTGACACGTTGATGTTCGGCTCTTTCAAGGATTACGTTCGCGGCAGGCCGGACCGACGGCTTTGCGTCGTGCCTTGGCCTTCATCGTTCGGGCCGGGAGGTTTGCAGGCGGTCTGGGGCATGACGCTCTGCGCCGTCACGCCGAACGACCACGGGCGTGGACCGTCTGTCCGGGCCAGGATGGAACATGAAAGGACGCCGTACCGTCCTCAGTTCCTCAAGCCATGACTCCACCTGGGCGAAATGGCCGCCCCACGTCGGCGCGCTATATTCCTTCAGCATACGCAATTGGCGCGCACGCTCGGGGCAGAGGTCGAGGAAGGATAGGATCGTGCGCTCCCAAGCGACAGCGTCGAGCGGATCGAGAAGAGTGGGAATGCCGACGCCGATCTCCCGAAAACAGGGAAGATCGCTGGCAATGACCGGAGTGCCGAGTTCCATGGCCTCGATCACCGGGAGCCCGAACCCCTCGGCGAATGAAGGCAGCAAGAGCGCCCGTGCGGTACGTATCCAGCGCCCCAGTTCCTCGTCGGGGCAATGCGAAAGGATCACTACGTGGTCGCTCATGCCCCGGCCGCGTTCGAGCATGCTCTCGACGTGTGCGGCCTCGGCGCCCTTCTGGCCGATGAGAACGAGCTTGGGCGCGGCCGGTCCGAGACGTTCGACCAGCCGCTGCCAGACCTGGAGCAGCATGAAGTGGTTCTTGCGCCCCTCGATCGTTCCCACGCAGACGAAGTGCCGCCCGCTCTTGAGGGGGACAACGTCGTCCTGCGCAAGGCGCGCTCCCGCAAGCCATGCCGACGTGATCGGCGGCAGCGGAATGCCGTGACTGCGGCCGTACAACTCCAACTCGGCAGCAGTGGCACGTGAATTGGCGATCACGCCCGCAGCAGAGAACAGGGCATTGACCACGCGCCCACGATGACGCTCGATCGCTTCCGAGCGGCAGAACTCCGAATGCGTGAGAGGGATCAGATCATGAATCAGATAGATCGGGTTGACGCGCGAACGCCTGGTCCATCCGAGCAGGCGTGACAGGTCGATGTCCGTGTGCCCGACGTTGATGTAGAACGTACCCCGGCCATCGACAGCGCGAGCCGAGGCGGCAAGCGCGCGGGGCGCCAGCAGGGAAAGCCTGCGCCGGAACACCTCGTCCGGCTCGAGCAGCGTTTCGAACAGTTCGTCGGAATGCCGCTCGGTCAGGATGCGGGCAACGCCGCGGTACTGCACGACCGCCTGGGATCGAGGACCGAAGTTGCGTAGATAGGCATAGCAGACCCGGTCGATCCCGGTAGCCAGACGATGCGACCAGTTGCGCCAGACGAGACGACTGACGTCCAGCAAAAACTCGCGCGAGATCATCCTGCTGCCGCATCAGCGAGGTGGGGGTACTGGACCGCAAGATCGACCTTCAGTGACCCTTGGTATTCATACCGATCCAGCACCTGCGATCCTCGTTCATCCATTGAATAGACCACATCGTTCATTGAAGAACTCTAAAGCCATACAATGACATGAACGTCCACTGGAGTCTTTGACGCGAATCCGTACTTTTAGCTCCGCATTGAACTTAACTTTGGATGGAATTTTTCTTCCAAAATGGATATTATTTTATTGAGGTAAACTTCTACTGCAATTCATTAAGGCCGCGCAAATTCGGAACTCCGCTGAGCGTTCCTGAGCACTTCGCGGTAGATGTCCACGTTCGCACGCGCGAATTCGCGCCAACGCATGTTCGCGGCGCGGGCCATGCCTGCGCGACCGAGGCGTCGGGCAAGGACCGCGTCATCCACCACGCGCCGCAATGCCTGCGCCAGAGCGCCCTCATCATTGACCGGCGCCAGCATACCCGCGTCGCCAAGCACTTCGGGCATCGCGGAGCAATCGGAGGCAACAACGGGACAACCGCAGGCCATCGCTTCGGCGAGGGGCAGGCCGAAGCCCTCGCAGAACGAGGGATGCAACAAAACCGAAGCGCTGCGGTAAAACGCAGTGAGTTCGTCGTCGTCGAGCGCACCGAGGAAATGCACGCGATCGGCAATTCCAAGATGACGCGCCTGCGCCCGCAGTCGCTCCGCGTTGCGGGACAACCGCTGCACGAAGACCATCACGACATCGTCACGACCGGCGAAAGCCTTGGCGAAGATGCGCAATGCGCCTTCATGGTTCTTGTAGGGCACGTACTGACCGACGGTGAGCACCACCTTGCGGCCCTCGGGTATTCCCAGGCCCGCAAGCTGCTCCTTGGTTACCTGCCCAGGGCTATAGGCAGGCCCGACGCCAGGCGACGTCACGCGGAGACGCGAAATAACGTCCGGAAAATGCGTCGCAATTTCTGAGCGGCTCGCTTCACTGACAGTGGCAACCGCCGCCGAATTCCGGAGCGCGCGTGCGATGCCGTGCCGGTAGAATCGGCGTTCGAGCGGACGCGAAAGACGAGCATTGCACCATTCCTGGCGGGTCAGCCACATGATGTCGTGGACCGTCGTCACGCAGGGCATGGCAAGGCCCGCCGGCAAGATGTTGAAGGTCGCATGAAACAAGTCGACCCTTGAGAGATCGACGATCCTCGGCAACCACCACATGGTCGCGGGACTATTGGCCGCTGCGCCGACCACCACTTCGGTCACATTGGCCGCATGGCTGAGGCGCCGGGGCGCCGAAGGACTCTTCAGCAAAAGAAATTCAAGTTCAGGCGCCAACTCCGGCGCAAACTCGACCAATGCCGCCTCGACCTTTGCGATACCGCTGGGCCTAGGACCTATATACCTGCAATCAATACAAACTGTTGGCATGCGCGAACATCGACATTCCAGACCATGGGGCGTCGCCACATCAAGGCACCGACGGTCCGGTTTAGACGCCGCGCCCTGCAGAACAATGTCGCGTGGCGCAGGTCAGTGCCTCGCTACACAGAAATCACGTCCAGAACGGATAAGCTACTGGCGCGGCTTCAGGCCGCCCGTACCAGTATGCACGCCCCCTGGGGGTCGAAATGGACGTCGGTGACGGCCCCGGCCACCGCGCATTCCCCCACTTCGACGGTATCGGCGCCGATGGTAACCGTACCCGCGCGCGGAATGACGAGACACGGGGCGGAATACTTCGAAAGCAGCGCATCGTCGGGGACGCCATCTACACGGTGTGCCAGGAAGTACGGCCCCCGCGCGAGTTCGACTGTGCCGCTGGCCGGCAGGTGAAAGCGCAGCGCAGGATCGTAAGGCTCGCCCTTGGCCACGGCGGAGCCCCGATCGAGGTGCAGTTCGCGCGGACGACCATAATCGTAGAGGCGGTAGGTGATGTCGCTGTTCTGCTGGATCTCGATCAGGCTTACGCCCGCGCCGATCGCATGGACCGTCCCGGCGGGAATATAGAAGAAATCGCCAGCAACGACAGGGTGCCAGACGAGCAGATCCTCGATGCTTCCATCAAGGGCGGCCTGCCGCATCTCATCGATGCCGACAGGCTTGTGAAACCCCACGCCGAGCGCTGCCCGGGGTTCCGCGTCGATCACCAGCCAGCATTCTTCCTTTCCGCGATCATGCTCGCCCAGTTGCCGGGCTTCGGCGTCGGATGGATGAACCTGGACCGAAAGCTTGTCGCTGGTGAAGATGTACTTGACCAGAACCGAGGGCAGTTCTGCGGGTGGTTCGAACCAAACCTCGCCGATCCGGCTTCCTGCGGGCGCGGTGAAGGGGGCAGGCAGCGTATCCTTGCCCCACGGCTTCTCCACCAGACGCTTGGTCAACTTGGTCATTGATTGGCGGCTCCGGACAACTTGCCCACGGACTGAGCACCTTCGGGCGTGCACACCAGCACTTCGTCGCCATCGACCACGACGACGAGATTGGATGCACCGACCACCGACACCCGAGGACCGTCGCTCATCACCAGGACGTTCGAACAGTCGCGAAGTTCCGCCGGACCGCGAACGGCGTTGCCGTGTTCGTCGCGGTCGAGCGCCTCGTGGAGCGCCTGCCAGTTGCCGATATCCGACCACGCCATGACCGCAGGCACCATGGCGGCCTTGTCGGTATTCTCCATGACCGCATAGTCGACGGACTCGCTTTCAACCCGCGAGAAGGCGGCCGCATCGGGGTGGAACCGCATGCCGTCCCACTTGCCCCGGCCTACCGCGTCGCGGACTGCGGCGAGGATGGCCGGGCGGTACTTGCCGAGTTCGTCGATGAAGGTGCCCGCGCGGAAGGCGAAAATACCGCCGTTCCAGGCATATTCTCCGCTCGCGAGAAATTCCATGGCACGTGCAAGATCGGGCTTCTCGACAAAGCGCTGGACCCTTCGCCCGACAGTGCCTGCAATCGGCTCACCCTGCTTGAGATAGCCGAACCCTGTCTCGGGCGCAGTCGGCACGATGCCGAAGGAGACCAGCCAGCCCTCGACCGCCAGTGCAACTGCTTCGCGAGCCGCTGCCTGGAACGCTTCGCAATCGCCGATGTGATGGTCGCTCGGACAGACCAGCATCACCGCGTCCTCGGGCAAGGACAGTGCCGCCAGGGCGATGGCCGCCGCCGTGTTGCGGCCTTCCGGTTCGACGATGATCCGTGTGCTGGCGCGATCCGGAAGCTGCTCCTCGACATGCGCAAGATGCGCCGCCCCGGTTACCACGACAGGCGGCGAAAAGCCGGCATCCCGCCCGCAACGCAGCACGGTCTGGGCGAAAAGCGTGTTTTCGCCGACGAGGGGAAGAAAAGGCTTGGGCTTCTGCTTGCGCGACCGGGGCCAGAGGCGGGTGCCGCTGCCCCCACATAGTACGACAGGAACTGTATCGGTCATTTGCTGCCTTGATCTGAGTTTTGCCGCGCGCCCGTTTTGGCCGGCTTCTAGGGACAATCCACCATCATTGCCAGCAGATCGGCGACCGAAGTGGTAGCGAAACCCACTGCGCTGTCGGAAATGCCATAGGGCACAAGGAGTTGCTCTCCGACCAAAAGCGCACCGCAAGTATAGACCACATTCGGGACGTAACCGAAGCGATCGGCGTCGATCGCGGTAAGGATCGGCTTGGCGGAGCGGGCTATGACGCGCGACGGATCGTCGCGGTCAAGCAGCGCGCAACCCAGGGCATACTTGCGCATGGCCCCCACCCCGTGGGTGAACAGAAGCCAGCCATGCTCGGTCAGGATCGGACTGCCGCAATTGCCGATTTGCACGAACTCCCAAGGGTACTTCGGCTCCATCAGGAGAGTCCCGTCGTCGTCCCAGCAGTCCAGCCGATCCGACCGCAAGAGAAAGAGGTTCTTGCCGTCCTGGCGACCGACCATGCAGAACTGGCCACCTATCTTCTGCGGGAAAAGCGCCATGCCCTTGTTGCGGCCGGCCTTGCCCTTGATCGGTTCAAGTACGAAGCGCCGGAAATCGCGGGTGAGCATCAGTTCCGACCGGATCGAGGCGCCGGAATAGGCCGTATAGGTCCCGACCCATTCATAATTCCCACCGCCGTGATCGAACCGCACAAGACGCAGGTCCTCGAGGCCTCCACGCTGCTGTTCGGTGATCGGGAAGATCACGCTGTTCGAAAGGGTGCTTTCGGCATGGCGGTGAACGGTCACCGGGCAGTCATCGCCAATGCACGCGGCCATGCTGTCATCCGCCTGCATCGCGGTTGCAAAGTGGCTCTGCGGCCAGAGCTCGAACTGCCCGTCGGGCAAGGCGATTCCCTCGCGAAACACGATGGAACTGATATGCCCCTCACCCACTGCCCGCAGGCTCATGACGAAGCGAACCGCCCCCTCCCCCATGCCCGACTGATCCGGATGCTGGACGATGCTTGGATTCATCAGCGCGGCGGCGGCGTAAGTATATTCATGGCAGAAGTATGCGCCGATCAGGCGCTTGCGACGCTCCGACAGCGACGAGCCATCGAAGTCGAGCATGGTCTCGATCTCGGCATAGCGCTCCTCGAACAGTTGCTCAGTCTGCCAATGGCGTTCCTCGAAGTCGTGGAGAACGCGCGTGTATTCCTCGGCCGCCTCGTCCTCGCTAAGCGCGACGACATCCGCCACGAGCTTTGCCGCACGCGCGCCGTGCCCGCCCGGCCCCTGCCAACCAAGGTGGAACGGTCTGAGGACGACCCGCGAAGGGTCGGCGTGAAGTCTTTGATCAAGCACCCGCAAGCTGTTGAGCACCCCTGCTATTGATGCGTTCCGCAATCTTCTCGCTGGTGCGCCCAGCCAGAATTGCACGCCCTTCGGCAGTCCGGCCGGCCACGGCACAGATCGAATAATGCGCCAGCTGGAACGCGAGGATGGACTCCGCACCGCAATTGAGATTCACGCCCTGCGGCGTGACGCCGTCCCGGCATCGCCCGCTCGCGATGTCTGCAAGCACAACCCCGCGATCGTTGCCGCCGAAGAACCAGCGATAGGCCGTTTCGGCATGATGCAGCCAGTTCTCATCGCCCGTCGCCTCGAACGCTGCTGTCGCAGCGTCGATCGCAGCCCATGCTTCCAGAGGTTGCTGGTCGAAGGGCAGGTTCTCGTAAGCCCGGCCGAAGGTTTCGGAGCCCACGGGGCGAAAGTGACCTTGTGCCGACACCTGCTGGCACGAAATGAAGCGCAGGCTGGACAAGCCGCTTTCCAGCCAGTCCTCACGGCCAAGCAACGTCCCCGCCTCGATCAGAGCCTGCGACAGGCGTGGGTTGTCATAGCCCAGCACTGCCTCGAACCACGCCCAGTCGGGCCTGCGCGACGACGCGAGAAGGGCGTGAAGCAGGTTAGCGCCATGCTCCAGACTGGTCCGTGCGGCAGCGTGGTCGGGATTGGCCTTCAAGGCCTGCGCGCAGCCGAGCATGACGAAGGCGACCGTACGGGGCGGCTCCATCGCAGCCACCGGGGCAAGCGCGATGTCGAACCACTGGCTCGCCCATGCCCTCAAGCCCTCGTCCGGTGCGTTGCGCATTGCCCCGCCCAGGGCCCAGACGGTGCGCCCGTTGCTGTCGTCCGAGCCGACGTCCTCGCACCAAGTGCGGTCGAAGTTCATGAAATTGCGGAAGGCCTGCCGGTCGGGATTCCAGGCGTGCTGGATGAACGAGGCATAGATCATGGCCCAGCGCTGGCGCTCGGCAACCGGCACGGCATCGGCAACGCCCATGAGCATCAGGGCGCGGACGTTGTCGTCCAGGCAATAGCCATGTCGGCGGTCGGGCACGGTTCCGATGGAATGCTGCATGATGCCGGTCGCATCGCCCATCGCGGCAACGCCCGCGAAGCCAGGCGTCGCAAGCAGAGGCATGGGACGACACGGCTGCACCGCTACGCTCTCGACCAGATCGCGCGCGCCCCTCGCAAAACAAGGCCAGATCGTCTCTCGGCCCTTTTCCCATGCCCGCCGCTTGACCGCGCGCAGTTCCTGCGGATCGTCTAGCAGCCGGTTGACGGCGGCCGCGATGACATCCGCCTGGCGAGGCTCGACCAGAACGCCGACGCCTTCGGCAAGCAGCTCCCGCGCATGGACATACGGCGTCGAGACCACGGCCTTGCCGAGCGCAACGGCATAGCTCAGCGTGCCTGACGTCGACTGCTGCATGTTGGGGTAAGGCGTGAGGTAGATGTCGCAGGCCTCGAGCTGGTCGAGCAGCTCTTCGGTATCAAGGAAGCGATTATCCCACTGCACATTCGCCGCAACGCCCAGCCGTTCGGCAAGTTCCATGAGGCCTTCGCGATAACGCTCGCCGTCGCGAGCGACAAGGTTGGGATGCGTCGCGCCGACGATGCGATAGACCACGTCGGGGTGGTTCTCGGCAATTGCGGGAAGCGCCTCGATGACGGTTTCGAGCCCCTTGCCCGGACCGAGAAGGCCGAACGTCATCATCACGCGACGCCCTTCCAGCCCGAACTGACGCTTGTGCTCCTCCTCACGGCCAAACGGGCGGTCCGGCGCGCCATGCGCGATGACGGCAATACGGTCGGCGTCAACGCGATAGATCTGCCGAAGCAGCTTCCGGGAATGATCGGACATGACCATCACGCCGGATGCGCGACGTAGCAGGTGTTCCAGCACCGCCCGCTGCTTGTCCGAGGGTTCTGCCAGAACGGTGTGCAGCGTCACGATCAGCGGTGCAGCTATGCGGTCGACAAGTTCGAGTACCATTTCCCCGGCCTCGCCGCCGAAGATGCCGTACTCGTGCTGCAGCCAGACCGCATCCACCGCATCCTCGTTGATCCGCCGCGCAGCGGCGCGATAGTCCTCGGGGCGGTCCGACCTGATGATGCCTCGCACGCCTTCGTAGACATGAACCGCGAGCGGATCGTCCACCACATGAAGATCCACCGCCACGTCGGGATGGTGGGCGCCGAGTTGTTCGTAGATGTCGGTCGTGAAGGTCGCGATCCCGCATTTGCGGGGACGGAAGCCGCCGATCAGGGCAATGCGGCGACACACCGCGGCGTCGGCGCGACGCAGGAACGAAAGAACCGAACCGGGAGGCACGGCGTCGGCATGTCGATAGGTCGTGCTGCTGGATTTCATGGCTTTGTGGTGTTCCGAATGCTGAGCAGGTCGGCCGGTGCCGGAACCTGTACGATCAATGAACAAACGCACGTCCGGCGATAGGGTTGCACCGCGCCGCAGCATTCCGTCCCGAGTCGCGCCACCATTCGTCTCAAAGGCCGGCAGAAGGCCTGACAGGAGATCAGTTCTTCTTGACCCACAGTGACTTGCCGCACCGCAACATCACGGTGCGAACCATCTCTGCTCCCACCCATAGGTGGAGACGATCGGATTGCCGGAAGCGTCAGTCGCGGGACGGAAACGGAAGCGCTCCCTGGCAAGCCGGCAGGTCACGGCATCGGCTTCTGGCACGCCACTCGGACGATAGATCCGGCAGTCGGAAACCCGTCCATCGGCGGCCACGGTCAGCAGGATGACCACCCGTTTGCCAATGCGCTCCTCCTGGCTGCCGACCGGATAGTCGCGGGTCGAGCGGATATCGCCGGCGATCTTCTCTGCCTTGCGGGCGAGCCCGCCTCCCGAACCGGTACCGCTGAGGCCACTTCCGGTACCCTGGCCCTCACCTCCGCCACCCGTGCCAGCGCCCTTGTCGGACGAACCGGAGGCATTGTCCCTGCCGGTCGACGCCACCGGCGGCGCCAGCTCCTTGCGCGATGGGACACGTGCCTTGGCGATCACCGGCCGAGCCACTGCCTTGCGCCCCTCCTCGCCCGAGGCGCCCGCCGGCTCCGGAGCGGTCGGGCTTGGCGAAGGCTGCGGCTTCTCGAGCGGTACGTCAAAGGTTTGGGTGACGAACCGGTCCTTGACCTCGGGGAGGAGCGCGGGAACGCCGCCAAAGCCGAGCACGACCACCCACAGAACGCCCAGATGAAGGGCCAGGGCAAGGCCCGTGGCCACGAAACGGTCGCGGGAGAATGCCTGCTGGTTGGCACGGAGCGCCGTATCGTCCGAATCATGCGTCGTCATCGCCGTCATGAACCTCTGCGCGCGGGGAAAGCTGCTGCCACCGTGCCCCAAAACGCGACGAACTGCACCCCGCCTGCGACCATGGCGTGGTGGACAGGGTTCGAATGCTGTATTCTGCGGACCGATGCGGCAATCCGGTTCCCGTCGCCCTTCCGGGCGCACCAACGCCGCGCAAAGGACTGATAATGCGTGTCCTTCTGGTCGAGGACGAGCCCTTGCTCGCCATGCTTCTTGAGGAAAATCTCGTCGACCTCGGTCACGAACCCGTGGGTGCTGCGGCAACCGTCGCGCAGGCAATGGCGCTGATCAAGGAGATCGACGTCGACTGCGCCCTGCTCGACTATTCACTGGGTGGTGCCGACACTTCGGTGCCGGTGGCACGGCACCTCATCCACGCCGGCGTGCCATTCTGCTATCTGAGCGGGCACTCATCGCTGGACGACCAGGTCGACGCGCCACGAGCCCCCATGCTGGCAAAGCCCGTCAATACTTCTGCCCTCGTCCAGGCGCTTGAAAACATGGACCGCCTCAGGCTTCGAGCAAACTGTCGCTCCGGGCAAGGCTTGCAAGCCTGAGACCATGCGACCGCGCCTGCTCGACCGCCAGCGTCGAAGCCGCAGAGATGGTCACCAGCAGCGGACACCCCGCCACCACAGCCTTCTGGACCAGCTCGAAACTGCATCGTGCGGTCAGCAGGATGAAGTGATCTTCAATCGCCAGCCCACGTCGGGCCGCTGCTCCCAGCAACTTGTCGAAGGCATTGTGCCGGCCCACGTCCTCGCGAACGAGCACGATTTGGCCATCGGTGGCGCACAGCGCGGCCGCGTGGGCCGCTCTCGTCTCGCGACCGAGTATCTGGTGCCCGCCAAGCGCTTCCACGGCCCGGAACATCGCCTCAGGCGCGACATCAAGCTCCGCCGCGATCCTCGGTAGCGGACGCATGACCTGCTCCAGGCTCTCGATGCCACACAGTCCGCAGCTCCCTTCCGACAGGCGCAGGCGTGCACGTTCCAGCAAGGGCCCGGCGCCGGACGCGGAAAGCTGGATCCTCAGCATCCAGCCCCCCGCATCCACACTGCTTGCGTCTGCCGAGAGAAACTCCTCGGGCGAGGCGATCAACTGTTCCGAAAGGCAGAAGCCGAGCGCGTAATCCTCGAGGTCGACTGGCGTCGCCATCATCACCGCATAGCCTATCCCGTTTATCTCGACGGCTACGGGCGCCTCCTCGATCAGGGCGCGCTCTATCGCCCGGGGTTCCGCACCATCGGCGAAATGTTCGCGCAGGACGAAGGGGCGTGCGCCGTCAACCGGCATCGGAACCATGGACTTCCGGATCGGTCGCCCTGGTCTGCGGCGCGGGAATACGACCGTCGGCCACCCGCGCCATCGCTTCTGCAGCCACCGAATCGAGGCCCGCGCTGCCCTGCGCGATGAGCTGGTCGATCATTCTGGGCGTCCAGAACGCGATGATGTGATCGGCAACCGCCGCCACCGGCTTGTCATCGTGGACGAGGTTCCGCGCGATCTGGTTGGCCATGTAGGCAAGCTTTTCGACCGTATGCGCACTCATTCGGCGGGCTCCATCGCGCCCTCGTGGCCCGCGATGCGGCGCGAACGGGCTGCTTGCGCCTCGTAGTCCTCCTGCCAGTCGCTCGGCCCGTTGCTGGGCGTGACCTGCACTGCGGTCACCTTGTATTCCGGGCAATTGGTGGCCCAGTCGGAATAGTCGGTCGTCACGACATTGGCCTGCGTCGCAGGGTGGTGGAACGTCGTATAGACCACACCGGGTGCCACGCGGTCGGTCACCAGCGCACGCAAGGTCGTCTCGCCCGAGCGGCTGGCAAGGCGCACCCAGTCACCGGTTTTCACGCCACGGTTCTCGGCATCGGTCGGGTGCATTTCCAGCACGTCCTCGGGATGCCACACCGTGTTCGCGGTGCGCCGGGTCTGCGCTCCGACGTTGTACTGCGACAGGATGCGCCCCGTGGTCAGCAACAACGGGAAGCGCGGGCCGGTGCGTTCATCGGTCGGCACGTAGTCGGTGACCACGAACTTGCCGCGCCCGCGCACGAAGCCGTCGATGTGCATGATCGGACTGCCATCGGGCGCCTTGTCATTGACGGGCCATTGCAGGGAGCCTTCGGCATCGAGCCGCTTGTAGTTCACGCCCGCGAAAGTGGGCGTCAGCCGTGCGATCTCGTCCATGATCTCGGACGGGTGGGTATAGTTCCAGTCAAGCCCAATCGCGCGGGCCAGCTCCTGCGTCACCTGCCAGTCTTCATACCCGTTCAACGGCTCCATCACCTTGCGCACCGGCTGGATACGGCGCTCCGCGTTCGTGAACGTGCCGTTCTTTTCGAGGAAGGTGGAGCCCGGCAGGAAGACGTGCGCGTAGTTGGCGGTCTCGTTCAGGAACAAGTCGTGGACGATCACGCATTCCATCGCGGCAAGGCCGGCCGCGACGTGGCGGGTGTCGGGGTCAGACTGGAGAATGTCCTCGCCCTGGATGTAGATCGCCTTGAAGACCCCGTCGGTCGCCGCATCGAGCATGTTGGGGATGCGCAGGCCCGGTTCGGGGTCGATCGGCACGCCCCATTCTGCCTCGAACAGGGCGCGCGTCTCGGCGTCCGAGACATGGCGATAGCCCGAAAGCTCGTGCGGGAACGACCCCATGTCACAGGCGCCCTGCACGTTGTTCTGACCGCGCAACGGGTTCACGCCCACGCCGCGCCGACCGATGTTGCCGGTCGCCATGGCCAGGTTGGCGATGGCCATGACGGTCGAGGAACCCTGACTGTGCTCGGTCACGCCCAGCCCATAGTAGATCGCACCGTTGCCGCCGGTCGCATAAAGCCGCGCCGCGCCACGAATGGCGTCGGCGCCTACACCGATCACCGGCGAAAGGAACTCGGGGCTGTTGCGTGCCGCCGAGACGAACTCGGCCCAATGCTGGTATTCGTCCCAGTCGCAACGCTCGCGGATGAAGGCCTCGTCGGCAAGTCCCTCGGTCACGATAACGTGGGCCATCGCGGTCAGCACGGCGACATTGGTGCCCGGGCGCAGCGGCAGGTGGAAGTCCGCCTCGACATGCGGCGAACGCACCAGATCGGTCCGGCGCGGATCGATCACGATCAGCTTCGCACCCTGGCGCAGCCGCCGCTTCATGCGGCTGGCGAAGACCGGATGCCCGTCGGTCGGGTTCGCGCCGATCACAAGGATCACGTCGGTGTCCTCGACGCTGTCGAAGTCCTGCGTCCCCGCAGATGTGCCGAAGGTCGTCTTCAGGCCATAGCCGGTGGGCGAATGGCAAACGCGCGCGCAGGTATCGACGTTGTTGGTGCCGAAACCGGCGCGGATCAGCTTCTGGACGAGGAACGTCTCCTCGTTGGTGCAGCGGCTCGACGTTATCCCGCCCAGGGCGTTGCGCCCGTAGGTCTCGCGGATGCGGTTGATCTCGCGCGCGGTATGGGAAAGCGCCTCTTCCCACGAAACTTCGCGCCAGGGCTGGTCGATGGACTCGCGGATCATCGGCGAAAGCACGCGCTCCTGGTGCTGGGCATAGCCCCAGGCGAAACGACCCTTGACGCAGGAATGCCCGCGATTGGCCTTGCCGTCCTTCCACGGCACCATGCGCACGAGCTGCTCACCGCGCATCTCGGCGCGGAAAGTGCAGCCCACGCCGCAATAGGCGCAAGTCGTGACCACCGCGCGCTCGGGCTTCCCGATTTCCTTGACCGCCTTTTCCTGCAACGTGGCAGTCGGGCAAGCCTGGACGCAGGCGCCGCAGCTTACACATTCGGACGAGAGATAGTCGTCCGAACCAAGCCCTGCCGAGACCTTCGATGCAAAGCCGCGCCCGTCGATCGTCAGCGCGAATGTCCCCTGCACCTCGTCGCAGGCGCGCACGCAGCGCGAACACACGATGCACTTGGAAGGGTCGAAGTCGAAATACGGGTTGGAGGTGTCGGTCGCGGCGCCAAGGTGGTTCTCGCCCTCATAGCCGAAGCGCACGTCGCGCAAGCCCACCGCTGCCGCCTGGTCCTGCAGTTCGCAATCGTTGTTGGCGCTGCAGGTCAGGCAGTCGAGCGGGTGGTCGGAGATGTACAGCTCCATCACCCCGCGCCGCAGCTTTTCGAGGCGCGGGGTCTGGGTGTGGACCTTCATGCCCGATGCCACCGGCGTGGTGCAGCTTGCCGGCGTCCCGCGCATCCCGTCGATCTCGACCAGGCAAAGGCGGCACGAGCCGAATTGCTTGAGATTGTCCGTCGCGCAGAGCTTGGGGATCGAGCCCCCGGTCAGCGCCGCCGCGCGCATGACCGTCGTGCCCGCCGGGACAGTGACCTCGCGTCCGTCAATGAAGCAGGTGACCTCGGTCTCGCTGCGAACTTCCGGTGTGCCGAAATCGGCCTGGCGTTCATAACCCATGGGATCGCTCCTCGGCGGCACTGAGGTCCGCCGGTGTATTGATATTAGCAGGTAATTGCTTGAGTCGCACCGGACGCGCGCCCAGCGTCTCGGCGAAGGCCCGCATCGAATGCCGCCCCTCGCCTTCGAGCAACGCATCGAGCGTGGTCGAGGCATTGGCAGGCCACAGGCCGATGACCGGCTGGTCCTCGCAATAGCAGGGCGCGGGGCCGAGCTGTTCCAGCAGGTCGTCCCCCAGTCCGACGCTGTCGACCGCACAGGTCAGCACAGCCTCATACCCCGCATCGGCCGCATGATGGAGCGCCGCGGCAATGCCACCAAGCGGCCCCATGTCGGCGCGCGGCCAGTCCGGCAGTGTCCGCGCGGGTGCGGTCTCCCGGCCGACGACGACCACCGCATCGCACTGCGTCTCCAGCGCTTCCACGGCCCGCGCCAGCAACGTGCGCCCACCCAGCTCCGCCAGCGCCTTGTCGCTGCCGAAGCGGGTGGACCGCCCACCGGCAAGGACGGCACCAAGGATCACTCGGCGGCTTCCTTGCCCGGAGCGGCGCCAAAATCCTCGGGAAAGTTCCTGAGCGCGGACAGCACCGGATAGGGCGTGAACCCTCCGAGCGCGCAAAGCGAACCGAACTTCATCGTCTCGCACAAATCTTCGAGCAGGGTGATCTCGTCGGCGAGCGAGCGTTCGGCCTTGCGGGCATTGTGCATCTGCGGCAGCGCCTCGACCCGGTCGGGGCGGCGGCCGGAGCGGGCGCGGATCCGGTCGATCAGCTCGACGCCGCGCGTCGATCCGATGCGGCAGGGCGTGCATTTCCCGCACGATTCCGCCGCGCAGAATTCCATCGCGAAGCGCGCCTGCGCGCTCATGTCGGCGGTGTCGTCAAATACCGTGATGCCGGCATGGCCGATCAAGCCGTCGGCCGCCGCGAAAGCTTCGTAGTCGAACGGCAGGTGGAAGTCCGATGGCGGATGGTAGGCGCCCAGGGGACCGCCGACCTGGACCGCCCGGACAGGCCGCCCCGAAGCCGTCCCGCCCCCGATCTCGTTCACCAGTTCGCCCAGCGTGATCCCGAAGCCCACCTCGAACAAACCGCCGTGCCTGACGTTGCCGGCAAGCTGGATCGGCATCGTGCCCCGAGAGCGACCTAAACCGACATTGGCGTACTCTTGGGCGCCCTGGGCGAGGATGAACGGCACCGCCGCGAGCGTGAGAACGTTGTTGACGACGGTCGGCTTGCCGAACAGTCCCTCAAGCGCCGGAAGCGGCGGCTTGGCCCGCACTTCGCCGCGCTTGCCCTCCAGCGAATTGAGCAGCGAAGTCTCCTCGCCGCAGACATAGGCCCCAGCGCCGACCCGCACCTCGACTTCGAAAGGGGCGACCAGTGCAGCGCTCAGTCTTACCGCTTTTTCCATCTTTTCAATGGCATGCGGATATTCGCTGCGGATGTAGACATAGCTCTTGCCCGCACCCACCGCGAAGCCGGCGATCGCCATGCCCTCGATCAGCATGAAGGGATCGCCTTCCATCACCATGCGGTCGGCGAAGGTCGCGCTGTCGCCTTCGTCGGCGTTGCAGACGATGTATTTCGTTCCGCCAGAGGCATTTGCAACCGTGGTCCACTTGATCCCCGCCGGAAACCCCGCGCCCCCGCGCCCGCGAAGGCCGGATTCGGTGACCTGCGCGATCGTCGAGACCGGGCCGATTTCCCGCGCCCTGGCAAGACCTTGCCACCCGCCGCTGGCGGCATAGTCGTCAAGGCTCAGCGGCCGGGTCCGGCCCGCCCGCACAAAAGTGAAGCGCTGCTGGCGCGCAATGAAGGGGTGATCCTCGATCCGGCCCACCGCCTTCTCCGAGGTTCCAGCGAGCACCGCCGCCACGTCCGCCGGTTCGAGCGGACCGAAACCCTGGCCGTCGATTTCGGCCAGAGGCTCCAGCCAATGCATCCCCCAGGAAGAGACACGCTCCACCGTGCAGCCCGCGGCGACAAAGGCTTGCGCGACTTCGTCGGCCCCGCAGGCGAGCGCCAGCGCATCATCGGAAATTCGGACAACAGTCATGCCAGCGACTCCACCAGCGCGCCCAGCTTTGACGCATCCAGCCGCGCGTGGACCTTGCCCTCCGCCATCGCGTTCGGCCCCACCGAGCACAGCCCGAGACAGTAGACGGCCTCAATCTTGACGTGGGGATTGTCTGGCAATTGCGCGGCCAGCGCTTCGACGCCACGCGCCTGGCAGGCTTCGGCGCGGCAGAGCTTGAGCACGGCGCGCGGCTCGGGCGACTGCCTGAAATCATGGTAGAAGCTGACCACGCCGAACACATCCGCGCGACTCAGGTTCAGCGCGGACGCAACCGCGCGGATCGCATCTTCCGATACGTGCCCGAACGCCGCCTGCACATCGTGCAGGATCGGCAGCAATGCGCCTTGGCGGCCTGCGTGGGACGCGATGATCTGTTCCAACCTCTCCATTGGCGCAGGATACTCCCAAGCGGTTTTGTAAGCAACACATACAAATGGGAGATGTTTCACTCCTGCCACCGTGTGTGAACCAGTCTGCCCGAGAGTGCCAGCAGGTGCGACTGCAACATTGCATCCCGCCCCCGCAACGCAAGCAAACTGCATCCAAGAAAGGTCCGGGACCGAGGTGCTTCCCGATGACCTGTCACCCCGGCCCGGCATAACCTGTCACGATGGCGACGATCATGAGCCGGCCCATCCGGCACATAAGACACATCCACGCCTTTCTGCGCGGCCAGGGGCGGGGCTTTGCCGGTTGGGGGCGCAAGGCCTCGGGCCGCAGGGCAAGCCTGCTCGGACGCCTTCTCGGCAGGCCCTGCGTCCTCATCGAGGACGGCTTCCTGCGTTCGGCCGGACGGCACGCCCCGCCGATCTCGCTGATCGTCGACGATACCGGTGTGTATTACGATGCCTCGGTGCCTTCGCTCGTAGAGCACCACATCAGCCGACCGATTTCCTCGCGCCAGGCAGAACGCGCCCGTCGCATCATCGCCGCCTGGCAGGCCGGCGGACTTTCGAAGTACAACGACCGGACAAACCTGCAGCGTCCGTTGCCGGACCATTTCATTCTGGTGGCCGACCAGACCGCAGGCGATCTCTCCATTCGCCACGGCGGGGCCGGGGAAGCAGAGTTCGGGGCGATGCTACGCGCTGCCCTGCGCGAAAATCCCGGACGCCCCGTCATCGTGAAGACTCATCCGGACGTATCGCAGGCAGGGCGCAGCGGCCATTTTGGCCCCGGCAGCCAGTACGCCGAACTAATGGAGAACCCGCAAGTCATTGCGGTAACCGAAGCCTGTGATCCTGTTCCGCTGCTCCAGCGTTCGGTCGCGGTCTATGCCGTCACCTCGCAGCTTGGCTTTGAAGCGCTGCTATGGGGCAAGCCGGTGCGGTGCTTCGGCATGCCCTTCTATGCTGGATGGGGCCTGACCCACGACGAACTTCCCCCGCCCCGGCGCCGCCGGCCGGTCTCGCTCGAGCAACTCGTTTACGGAGCGCTGGTCGGGGCGCCGCGATACGTCGATCCCTCCACGGGGGACAAGTGGGAGATCGAGGACGCCATGACGCATCTCGCGAACTGGAGCGCCTCCCACAACGACACCGCCGCCGCGATTCCCGCTCCGGTCGGTGCCCGCCACGCTCTGACGGGCTAGCGCATGGGGCTGCCGACCACCGATCTCTATTTCCGGAATGCGTGCGCCGACTGGCTACACCGCCCCTGGAGGCGCGGCCCGGTCCGCCGGATCGGTTCCAACACGTTCACCATCGCCGACACGCTCCTTCTGATCCGGCGCGATACGCCCGCGAGGATGCATGATGCGCTGAACTGGCGCGGCAGGGTGGTCTATCTGGTGGACGACGACATCGCGGCGGGCAGCACCTGCCGCCACCTCCCCGCCGATTATCGCGGGCGACTGGCCCGGTTCCACGCAGATTGGCAAGTGCCCCTGATCGAGCGGGCAGACCTCGTGGTCGCGACTTCGCCGGCCCTTCGCAGCGTACTGGATCCGATAGCAAACGGAACGCGCCTGCTCCATCCTTTCTGGCCCCATCAACCCGCAGGCCTGGATCATTTCTCGCAGGGCGAAACCCGCATGGTCCATCTGGGGAGCGGCAGTCATCGCGGGGGACTGATGCAAATCACACCCGCCCTGCTCACCACGCTGGATGCGGAGCCCAACGTCCGCCTCACCTGCTTCGGTCGCCCTGGCGAGCATCCGGCGCTGGAGCAGCACCCTCGCGTTTCGATGCTGCGCCCGATGCGCTGGTGGCGCTATCGGCGCTGGATCGCGCGCCAGCGTTTCCACATTGCACTGTACCCGCTGACGGACAGTCCATTCGATGCGGCCCGATCCGCGAACAAGCTTGCGGAACATGCCATCGTGGGAGCGGCCGGCATCTGCAGCGGCGCTTGGGGGCCGATGGGAAAACTGGACGACGCAGGCATTTGCGTGGGCGACGCGGAAGGCGCGTGGGAACGCGCGATCCGGGATCTCGTGCGCGATCGGGCGCGCGCCGCAGACATTGTCGGCTCGGCCGCCAGCACGCTGCGGCTCCTCTTTGATCCAGTTCACCAGCGCGAGTTCTGGATCGAGGTTCTGGCGGCATGAGCGCGCGCAGCTTTCTGGGCGGGTTCTGCATCGCCTTTTTCCGCGATCCCGTCCGGGCGCTGGTGGCAGCGTTCTGGTTCGCAACCGGCAAGCGAGTGCGGGCGCGCAATCGGCTGCACCTGGTGCTGACCATGCCGGGGACGGCCTACGATCGGTGGATCGCGGAAGTGGAGGGGGCGGATCTTCCCGAGGATCGCCCGGCCGACCGGGCTTCGGGGCAGGCATCGCCGCGCTTCAACGTGCTGATCTGCGTGCCTGACGACGACGCCGCCCGGATTATCCGCCGACAAATCGAAGCGCTGATCGCACAGGGTTGGCCGTACTGGACCGCGAACATCTTCGTGGGCGCAGACGTGACCATGCCCGACTTGCCGGATGATCCCCGCATTCGCTTGCTGCCTTCGATGGGGGACGGCGAGACCCTCAAGGAGACGTACCCTGCCTTGGAGACAAAGGGCGGTTACGTCGTGCCCCATCACCAGGGCGCGATCCTTTCCGGCAGCGCCCTCCAGCGCATGGCCGATGCCATTCGTGGAAGCGGCAATCCCACGATCATCTTTGGCGACCACGACCATCTCGCGGGTCTGAACCGCAGGCACACGCCATGGTTCAAGCCGCAATGGAACGCGGAAATGATCCTCGCCCAGGACTATGTGACGCAAGTCCTGGCAATCCGTGAGGACGAGGCACAGGCGCTGCGGCTCGACGGCGGGTCTTGCGCTGCCTATGCCCTTCTCCTTGAACTGAGCCGAACGCCGGGTTTCACGGCAGTACGCGTTCCCCATATCCTTGCCCACGTCGTCGACGATCACGCTCCGGATGCTTCCGCCATCCGGGCGATTGTCGCGCAGCACGTCGCGCATCGAGCCGGGATCGCAACGGCAGGCCCGTTCGGCACGGTCCGCGTCGCCTGGCCGTTGCCCGATCCCTTGCCACTGGTGAGCGTGATCGTGCCTACGCGGGACCAGCCGAGGCTTCTTCGTGCCTGCATGGACGGCCTTTTGCGCGACACGCTCTACGCGCCCATGGAAATCCTCGTGGTCGACAACGGGACCACCGATCGGCAAGCGCTGGCACTAATCCGCGAACACAGTGCCGACCCGCGAGTGAGGGTCCTGTCGGCACCGGGCCCCTACAATTATTCCAGGTTGAACAACCGGGCGGTCCGAGAAGCTGCGGGAGAGTACGTCTGCCTGCTGAACAACGATACGCAAGTCATCAAGGGGACATGGCTGCATGAGATGATGCGGCAGGCATCCCGACCGGAAGCGGGCGCTGTAGGTGCCATGCTGCTCTATCCGGACCACACGATCCAGCATGCAGGCGTCGTGGTCGGAATGGGAGAGGCAGCAGGCCATGCGCATCGCTTCCAAAGCGCAGATGGCGCGGGCTTCTTCGCCCAGGCCCATGTCCAGAGATACGTGAGCGCCGTCACCGCCGCCTGCCTCGTGGTCAAGCGCGAGAAGTTCCTCGCGGTCGACGGGCTGGACGAGGAGGGGCTGCCGATCGCCTTCAACGACGTCGACCTCTGCCTGAAGCTGCAGCGGGAGGGGTGGCGCAACCTTTATTGTCCGCAGGCGGTGATGGTACACCATGAATCGAAGTCCCGTGGCAAGGATTTCGCGCCGGACCAGCGTGACCGCTACATGCGGGAGTTGTCGGTACTGCAAGGCCGGTGGGGCACAGCCCGGTATCAGGACCCGCTGCACCACCCGCGCCTGAAGCGCTCCAGCGAAACCTATATCCTCGATTATTGACTGCGTTGCATCGGGATCGGAGCGGACAATGGCCAAGTTGGTCGGGTTCGGAGTTGGTTCGGCACCGCAACGCAATCGTCACTGTTACGTTACGAACGATGTACCGGAACAGCAGATATCGGGGCGGCCGAGGAGATGGCGGGAGCGGGGCGCGCAGCTGCCATGCGGCCATTCTCGCCCTGCTTGCCGGCAGCGCGACAGGCGGTTGCGCCGCGCTGCCGGCAAGCGGGCCAACCGGGCAAGCAATCGTCAGGTCGGCAAAGGCGCCCGGCGCGGCAATGCCATACCGCCTGGTCACGCTCGACAGCCTTTCCGCACTGCCTGCACCTAGTGCCTTCGCGCCCGGCATGCCCATGCGATTGGCGCCTCCCCCGACCGACCTCGTAGGACCGGCCGACGTACTCGACATCGCGATCTACGAAGCAGGCGTGGCCCTGTTCTCAAATGAAGGCGGCGGGAACCCGATGGCTGCTGGAGGAGCGGAGGCTGCCGCCAGATCTACCCGTCTCCCTCCCGTTCGCGTGGATGACGAAGGCAGGATCAGCCTGCCCTTCGTGGGGCAAGTCCGCGCCATGGGCCACACCACGGCAGAACTGCAGGCCATCATCCGCAAAGCGCTGCAACCGATGTCGCAGGACCCGCAGGTCATGGTGTCGGTCCAGCAATCGATCACCAACAGCGTGATCCTGAGCGGGGAGGTCGCCCGGCCGGGACGACTGGTCCTCGCCACGAACCGCGAGACTCTGGCCGAGACGATTGCCCTTGCCGGCGGGCAGAAGGGCGATGCGAAGGACATAGTCGCACGGCTATCGAGGAAGGACCGCACCTGGGAAATCCGGTTGAACGACCTTCTGGCCGATGATCGCCAAGACATTCCCGTCTACCCCGGCGACCGTATCACGCTCGTCAGCCAGCCGCTGACCTTCGCGGTCATGGGCGCACCGAACAAGGTAGACCATTTCCGCTTCCCCCGGTCTTCCATGTCGCTGGCGGAAGCGGTTGCACTGGCAGGCGGTGCCAATCCCGATCTGGGCGATGCCGCCGCCGTGTTCGTATTCCGCTTCGAGAGACGCGAGGATGGCTCGGAGGAACCGGTCGTCTTCCATCTCGACATGCTGCGCCCAGGTGCCGTCTTCATCTCGCAACGGTTCGCGATGACGGACAGGGACGTGCTGTATATCGGCAATGCCCGGGCCAACCAGCCGGGCAAGCTGATCCAGCTCATCAGCCAGCTCTTCGCGCCGGTCGTCACGGTAGAGCGATTGGCCCGATGAAACATTCCACAGCGCTCAAGTCTGCTCGATTTTCGAGCAATCCGGATTGGGGCCTGACAAGCGGGAGCCGCGACAAGGTGCTCGCACCAGCGACCTTGGCTGGCGGGGGCGCGGTCCGGCCTCAATGGCAGAAACCGAAGGGCAGCCAGCGCGTGCAACTGGATATGCGCCCGTTTCCGAACAGCCGGTGCTTGCCGAAAGGAAGGGGTGAAGCCTCACATCAGTTTGGGTGCAGCTTGGAACGGAACAACAAATGAAAACAAGGTTCGACAGCGATCCCTTCGAGCCGGTCGCGACAGAGGCGGTCACCCGATCGATTCCGCCCCGCAAGATCGGTCGTGAGGTCGTGATCGCGGAAAGCGCAGGGCTTGCTGCACTTGCCGAGGCGCTGGATGCCTCGTTCGACGCTGCGGTGAGTCTACTGCATTCCGGCGGCGGTCGCGTGTTCGTGAGCGGGGTGGGCAAATCGGGCCACGTCGCCCGAAAGATAGCCAGCACCTTATCGTCCACCGGTCGTCCGGCGTGCTTCATTCATCCGGTGGAGGCCATGCATGGCGATCTTGGAATGCTGTGCCCCGGGGACGTGCTGATCGTGCTGTCCAATTCGGGAGCGTCGATGGAACTGCGCGGCCTAGTCGACCATGCGCAGCGTCTTTCGGCAAGGATCGTGGCGATCGGGGCCCGGCCGGACTCTCCGCTGATGCGGGTGGCGGACATCGCGCTCGTCATTCCCGATGGCCCCGAAGCATGCCCGGTCAACATTGCGCCAACCACATCGACCACGATGATGCTGGCACTGGGCGATGCGCTTGCCGTGGCTGTGATGAGCGCGCGCGGCATCGGGGTAGAGCGCATCAGGCTGCTCCACCCGGGAGGCCCGATCGGAGAGCGGCTCCGCGTCGCGGAGGACGTGATGCGAACCGACGCCCTGCCGCTGGTGGGGGTCGAGGACCCGATGCCCGAAGTGCTGTTGTGCATGGCGCGATCAGGCCTCGGAATCGCGGGCGTGGTCGCCTTGGGTGGAGGACTGGTCGGCGTGATCGAGGCGGACAGGCTGCCAGCCGTGGCCCGCGACCTCGCCGGGGAGCGGGCCGGGTTTTTGATGAACCGCCACGCCTGGGTCGCAAGGCGGGAAACGCCCTTGGACGAAATCGCCCGGAACCTGGGTGTCGGCGGGAGCGATGCGGCCCTCGTGATTGCGGGCGAGAACGATCGCAGGCCGATCGGCGTCGTCAGCGCTCGGAACCTCGGCACGTCGGGAGCGTGGCCGGCATGAACGCGGGATTCGAACGAATGAAGCGGCGGCGGCGGCCCTTCCTCATTTCGGGCCCCTGCGTCATAGAGGGGCTGGACCTGTGTCTTGGCATGGCGGAGGCGCTTGCCCGCCTGGCAGACAAGCTCGACATCGCGATCGTGTTCAAGGCAAGCTTCGACAAGGCCAACCGGACCTCGGCGGCATCTTTTCGCGGACCGGGCCTGGAGCGCGGCCTGCGCATCCTCGAAAGCGTGAAGCGGGAAAGCGGCCTTCCGGTGCTGACCGACGTGCACGAGGCGGGCCATTGCGCCGAGGTGGCGGAGGTGGTCGACTTCCTGCAGACGCCGGCGTTTCTGGCGCGGCAAACCGACCTGATCGAAGCAGCAGCGGCGACGGGGCGCCCGGTGAATCTCAAGAAGGCACAGTTCATGGCTCCAGCCGACATGCTGGCGGTCGTAGACAAGGCGCGCATGGCATCGCAGCGCGCCGGGCATGGCGCGGGGAGCCTTGCGGTATGCGAGCGAGGGACCGCCTTCGGCTACGGCAACCTGGTGGTCGACATGCGTTCACTGGACGAACTGCGGGCGACCGGTTGTCCGGTGATCTTCGACGCGACCCATTCGGTCCAGTTGCCGGGGGCGCTCGGTTCCTGTTCGGGTGGGCAGCGGCGCCATGTGCCGACATTGGCCCGCGCCGCGGTTGCGGTGGGCGTCGACGGTCTTTTCCTGGAATGTCATCCTGATCCCGACCGGGCGCTTTCGGATGGACCGAACAGCCTCGCGCTCGCCGATGTGGGACCGCTGATGCGCGTCCTCGTCGAAATCGACGCCGCCAGACGGGCTGAGCGCAAGGAATTGACCGATGCATGACACAGCGTACCGCGTCGGCGGCCGGTTCCTCGAAAGCTACCTCGACCTGGCCGATTGCGACGTGCTCGAGATCGGCGCCCTAATCGTGAATGGCACATTGCGCGACCATGCCCTTCCGACCACGCGGTGGGTCGGCATCGATCTCGTGCCAGGTCCAGGGGTGGACATCGTCGCGCAACCGGGAGAGGCCCTGCCCGTCCCCGACAGTGCGTTCGACGCGGTCGTGGCCAGTTCTGTCTTCGAGCACGATCCTGCATTCTGGGAAACGTTCCTGGAAATGGCCGACAAGGTCCGGCCAGGAGGCTACGTCTACATCAACGCTCCCTCGAACGGCGGCATCCATCGCTACCCCCAGGACAACTGGCGCTTCTACCCGGATAGCGGTCGGGCGCTTGCCGCCTGGGCACAGCGCAAGGGCCGCGACATCAGCCTGGTCGAAAGCTTCGTGGCCGCGCGCGGACAGAAGGAGTGGAACGACTTCGTTGCCGTGTTCCGCCGGGGACAACCGGCCCCCGACCACGCCATGCGCCTGCTTCACACGCAGGTCGACTGCGTGAACGTCTCGACGTGGAGCGAACCGGGGCTGGTCCGCCCCGTGGCGATCACCGAAGACATGCAGCTCCTCGACGAAGCCCGAAGCGAATGCGCTCACGCCAAGTCCGCCGCAAGCGAAAGCGATGCGAGGGCTGCCTTGGCAATCGGTGGACTGGAAGCCAAGGTAGCGCAGATCGAAGCGCAGTTTCGCGCTGCCGAAAAGAGCCGCGCTAGCGCGGAAACATTGTTGAGCGCCGAACGGGCAGAGCGCAGGGCCCTGGCTGCCGCGGTCGAGACCGCGCAAGCCGAAAAGGCGTTGCTACGTGAACAGCTGGCGAAGAGTGCGGAAGAACAGGCCGAGATTGAGGGCAACCTCGCTTGCATCAGGGCAGAACTGGGCAACACGGAACACGAACTTTCCGCAACGCGAAGTACGCTGCGCCAGCGGGAAGAAGAACTCTCGCAACTCCTGGCAGAGCTGCAGCGTTCGCTGGCCGAGCGAGACTGCCTTCTCGATCGGCTTGCGAAAATGGATACGGCGGCCCGAAGGATGGAAGAGAAGCTCTCGGAGGCCGAAGGCTGGGTGTTCCGGCTGGCGGCCGAGAGGACCGCACGGGAGCGGGAAATGGCCGTGGCGGAACGTGCGCTGCGACGGGAACGCAAGGAACGGGCACGGGCGGACTGGTTATGGACAACCCTGGCGCACGACGCGCAGCGCCTGTCCGAACGTCTCGTCGAGGTGGAAGACAGTTCCCGGCAGGCACAGGCCCGGCTGGAGCAGGCCCTGGCCGATGCGACGACCGCGCTCACCCATCTCAAGGAAGAACGCGCCGCTCAGTTGCGATCAGCGCAGGGCAAGACGGAGGCCGAGCGCGAAGCGCGCCTGTCACTTGCTCGCCAACTGGAGGAAGAAGTGCACCGCAGGCAACGCGAACTGACCCTGCAACAAGCAGAATTGTCCAAGGAAAGAGAAACGCGGCGCGCCGCAGAGGCAACTATCCGGGAAACCGAGGCCCAGCTTTCGACCGTTCGGCAGTCGCTGGCGAAGGTGCGCGAGGACGCTCTTGCGGAGACAAGCCGCATCAAGGGTGAGCAGGCGACGGCCGCCCGGATCCTTGCCGCTCGAAGCGAGGAGATCGTCGCGCTGACCAAGCTTCTTGCCAACGCTGAACGGCCTGCCGCACCGCCACCGCAATTGCCGACAGTGGCAACGATGCTGGCCGAAGTGGTCGGAGAAGCCCTGATGGCGACCCAGCCTCGTATCGGACTGCCTTTCGTTCGCCGGAACGTCAGCTCCCGGCTGCGCACGACCTTGCGCCAGAAGGGCTTGTTCGACGCAGAGGCTTATCTCCGCGCCAATCCCGATGTCGCAGCGGCCGGGCAGGATGCGCTGCATCACTACCTGATACATGGTCTGAAGGAAGGACGCCTGTTCGGCTCGAGCGCAACGGGAGACGGACATTGACGGAAGCGGCGTCACCTCTCGATCAGGGGCTTTTGGCCATGGATCAGGCGCACGCGAATGCCGCCAGTCTGGAAGCCAGCGATCTGTTCGACGCCGATTGGTATCTTGCCGAATACCCCGACGTGCAAAGCCTGCAGATGCCGCCAGCGGTCCACTACCTGTGGCTGGGAGCGCGGCTTGGCCGCAACCCGTCTCCGCGCTTCAGTACGCGCAGCTACCTTGATGCTAATCCGGATGTCGCGCAGGCCGGCATCAATCCGCTGCTTCACTTCCTCCTGGCAGGACGCGACGAAGGGCGGTCAGGCACGATACTCGCCGCGCCGTCCAGAGGTTCGACAGAGACCGACGTCAACGCCAGCACCTTTGGCGAACATCGGCCCTATGTTTTCCTCCCGCCCGCCGATCTCGATCGCATCGCAGCGCAATGGTCGAAGGACAGCGCGCGTCCCGACGCCCAGGGCCGGGGCATCGCCATCTTCAGTGCGATCACTGGCAGTTACGACAGCATCAACCACCACGAGCACCTGATTCCCGGGGCGGACTACCTGCTGTTCAGCGACGCGCCCAAGCCTCGGTATGTGTACCAACCGCGACAGGCCCCCTGGTTCGATTGCGACACCGTCCGGGCGGCACGCTTCATCAAGACGCACCCACACATGCTGCTGGGCGGCTATCGCATCGCCGTGTGGATCGATGGCAACATCCTGATCAGGGGAGATCTCCTTCCGCTCGTTCAGCGTTTCGAGGAGTCCGGGCTCGCGTTCGGAGCGGTGCCGCACCCGTTGCGCCAATCGGTCTACGCCGAAGCGGTCGAGTGCATGAAACGCGGCAAGGATGACGAAGCGACGATCCGCCGCCAGATGCAGCGTTACCGCCGCGAAGAATTCGACTGCGAGGACCTGATCGAGAGCAATCTCCTGATGTTCCGGCTCGGCCACCCATCACTCGCACCGCTGCTCGATACCTGGTGGGCGCAGATCGAGAGTGGATCGCGCCGGGATCAGTTGTCTCTGAACTATGCCCTGCACAAGACAGGCGTCGAGTGGCTCGCGCTGACCCAGCGCCCGCACAGCGTCCGCGACCACCCGGCGCTCGCCTTGATGCATCACCGGTCCCAGTTCAATCCGGCCGAGCCTGGCGTCTGCCTCCCTCGCCCGCGGGAACGGACGTTCGCCGAAGTGCGCGCGGAGCGGATCGCTGCACAATCGGCGCGCCGGGCCGATGTCATCGTCTGCGTGCACAACGCTCCCGAGATGGTGGCACGCTGCCTTGATTCCGTGCGCACCGGCCAGAACCCCGACCGTCATCGCATCATAATAATCGACGACGGTTCAGGCCGGGACACCGCGGAACTCGTTTCGCGCTTTGCGGCGGATACCCCGAACACCGTGCTGATCCGCAACGCTGTGGCGGGAGGCTACACCCGTGCCGCCAACCAGGGCCTGAAAGCCATGGATGCCGACATGGCAATCCTTTTGAACAGCGATACCGTGGTGGCACCCGGCTGGATCGAAAAGCTGCTCGACGCCGCGTTCTCCAATCCGGGCGTCGGTATTGTCGGTCCGATGTCCAGTGCCGCAAGTCATCAATCCATTCCCGAACACCAGAGCCGGCACGACCAGACGGCGATCAACGATTTGCCGCCCGGTTGGTCCGCCGCCGACATGGACGCCTGGTGCGAACGCATGGCGCCCGCCGACTTCCTGCCCCGGGTTCCGCTCGTGCACGGGTTCTGCTTCGCCGTAACCCGAGAAGCCGTTGAGCGGATTGGATACCTCGACGAAGACAGCTTTCCGGACGGGTACGGCGAGGAAAACGACTACTGCTTGCGCGCCACCGACGCCGGTGTCGGGCTGGCAATCGCCACGCACACGTACGTCTTCCACGAGAAGTCGCAGAGCTACCAAAGCGATCGCCGGATATCCCTCATGAAGAGAGGCAACGGAAAGATCCGCGAGTTGCACGGCGACGAGCGTGTCGCTCGCGCGGTTCGCTCCATGCAGCAGAACCCGCACCTGGGCCGCCTGCGCACTGCCGCGGCCCGCCTGTTCGCCGTCACCACACCGGAGACACCTGCATGAACGAATTCGCAGACCTGTTCCTGCCTGATGCCGAAGGCGCCACTTCGCCGGACTACTATGACTTCGGCTGCAGTTCAGGCGGGAACCTGGCGTTCATCGCCGGATTCCTGCCCGAACTGAAGGGTGTCGGCATAGATATAAACGAGGCCAAGGTCGCACTCGCCCAAAATCGCGGGCAAGAGGCGATCGTCCGCGACATCCTGAAGATGCCGGAAAGCAAGCAGGTGGATTTCGTCACCATGGCGCATTTCCTTGAGCACCTGCTTTCCACGCAGGCCGCCGGCATGTTCCTTCGCAAGGCGGCTCGCATCGCGCGATCCTTCGTCCACGTCCGCCAGCCCTGGTTCGATGCCGATGGCTATCTGCTGTCGAAGGGGTTGAAATTCTATTGGTCCGACTGGCGAGGCCACCGCAATGCGATGACATCGCTCGACTTTCACAAGATTTGCCGTGACCTGCTGGCGAAAGGCGAAATCGCCTCGTTCGGCATCTACGGACGCGGTCCGATTGCGGATTCCGAAAGTGAGATGGTGATACCCGTCGATGCGCCATTCGACAGCCAGAAATACGTTGAAACGCTGGGCCCCAAGCCGGCGGTCGGCTTCGAAATACCTGTTTTTGCAGAGATCCTCGTGGATATCGCCGTCGTCCGGGGGGCCGAAAGCGACGCCAATCGGCGCGCGCTCCTGCGACGGCTCGACATGAAATTGCCGGTCGTGCCGATCATCGAAAGCGCCGGGCATTGCTGGCCGTGACGGCTGCCCGGCAACCCGCAGGCCCTGGCCGCATCCGCGCTTGGCTCGCGGGCATCCCGCTCAGGCATCGATGGTTCGCTTTACTGGTCGCGGTGCCGATCATGCTGGCGACGCTTTATTATTCCGCCATCGCATCGGACGAATTCGTTTCACAATCGCGCTTCGTGGTCAAAAGCAGCGAAGGCCGCGGACCGCAGGTATCTACCCTTGCCAACCTGATCCAGACCAGCGGCATCTCGCGCGGGCAGGAAGAGACAAGCGCGGTTCTCGACTATCTCCGTTCGCGCAACGCCTTGCAGGCCCTGCTGGGCAGTGTCGACGTACGAGCAGCCTACGCGCGTCCGGGGACGGACCGCCTGTCACGTTTCCCGCGTCCTTTCGAGGACCCCCTGAACTTCGAGAACCTCTACGAATTCTACAGCGACAAGGTCGAAGCCTATGCAGACCCCGAGAGCGGGCTTGCGGTGCTGAGGGTGCGGGCGTTCGACCCCGCGCAGGCAGAGGCAATGAACCGTAACCTCCTTGCCCTGGGCGAAAGGCTTGTGAATGCCCTGAACGAGCGCGCGCATGGGCAGGCGGTTCGAGAGGCCCGGCGGCGCGTTGCGGAAGCGGAAGCGCGGGTGGCGGCAGCGCGCCACAATCTCATGTCCTATCGCAATCGCCAGCAACTGATGGACCCGGAACGGCAAGCGGGCGGCGTCTTTACCGTGATGACGGCACTCACGTCCGAGCGGGCAGCGCTTCAGGCGCGCCTTGACCAGATGCGGGGTGCAACTCCGGGAAATCCCGCCATCCCGGGCCTGCGCGGACGCATCGCCGCGCTTGGTACCGAGATCGATGCGCTGGCGCAGCGCATAGCGGGGGCCGACGGCGCCATTGCATCGAAGCTGCCACCCTACGAAACCCTTCTGGCCGAGCAGGAATTTGCCACGCAGACTCTTGCTGCCGCCCAGGCCGCGCTGGAACAGGCCCGCAATTCGGCCACGCGCCAGCAGTACTACCTCGAACGCGTGGTCGAACCGAACCGGCCCGACAAGGCAGCCTATCCGAGACGCCTGAAATCCACGCTGACGATTGCCGCTGGCATCCTTTGTCTCTGGTTCATCGGTTGGATGTTCGTCGTAGGCATTCTCGAACACGCTCCGGAGGACTGACATGCCCAGCCTCGACACTCCAAGCCTGTCTGCCGGTTGGAAGATCCAGATCCGCGTCATCAAGGCCCTCCTGATCAGAGAGCTTACGACACGGTTCGGCCGCGAAAACATCGGATTCCTATGGATGATGGCCGAGCCCGCCCTGTTTGCCGTGCTGGTCGCGCTGCTGTGGCGCTTTGTGCGAGGTCCGGAAGAGCACGGTATCGGGATCATCGCGTTCACGGTCAGCGGGTACATACCGCTCGTGCTGTTCCGCCATGCGGTGAACCGAGCGACGGGGGTGCTGAGCGCCAATCACGGCCTGCTGTACCATCGGCAAGTCAAAATCCTCGACCTTGTGCTGGCCCGCTTTCTCATCGAACTGGTCGGCGCGATGATGGCTTACGTGTTGGTTGCCACAGTGCTGTTCCTGGCAGGGCTGTTCCCGATGCCGCACGACCTCGGACTGTTCATGCTGGGATGGGGCTACTGGTCATTTATCAGCTTTGCCGTAGCCTTGGTGATCGCGCCGCTGAGCCAGATGCATGAACTGGTGGAGAAGCTGATTCCCGTCACGACCTACGTGATGGTACCGCTTTCGGGGGCTTTCCACCTCATGGCCTGGCTCACGCCCGGTGCGCGCGTCTGGCTGGCGTGGTCGCCGCTCGTCCATGGCATGGAAATGATGCGCTTCGGAATGTTCGGTCATCTGGTGTGGCCGCACTACAGTCCCGGCTACCCGCTGGCCGGGGCGATCGGGCTGACCTGCCTCGGGCTGGCTCTCTCACGCCGCGTACGCAGGACCATGGCGGTCGAATGATCACCTGCCAGATGATCCACAAGACGTACGCCGCCGGGCACGGAGAACGCAAGGTCCTGCGCGGGCTCGATTTCGCCATCTCGAGAGGCGAGCATGTGGGCTTTCTCGGTCGCAACGGCGCGGGCAAGACGACGCTGATCAAACTGCTTGGCGGCGTGGAGTTTCCGACGGCGGGCACGATCCGGCGGCGCATGACGGTGTCGTGGCCCCTCGGCTTTGGCGGCGGCTTTCAGGGCAGCCTGACCGGCTACGATAACGCGCGCTTCATCGCCCGCATCTATGGCATGTCCTACCGCGACATCGCCGACTTCGTCGAGGACTTCACCGAACTTGGCCGCCAGTTGCGGGCCCCGGTCAAGACCTACTCGCAAGGCATGCGCGCGCGTCTTGCCTTCGCCCTTTCCATGGCGATCGAGTTCGACTGCTATCTTGTCGACGAAGTTATTCTCGTGGGGGACCACCGTTTCCACGAGAAATGCAGGCTCGAGTTGTTCGGCAAGCGGTCCGACCGAGCACTGATCCTTGCCTCGCACAACGCCGCCCTGATCCGCGAGCATTGCACGCGCGCCATGGTCCTGCACGATGGGCGGGGTACGATGCACGACGACATAGACCTTGCCCTTCGTCACTACGAGGCGCTGTAACCGCAACTTGGACCCTGGCAAGATTTCGTCACGCGGTTCCCGCTTGAATTCGCAGGCGCGCTGGCCAAAGTTTTACGCTATGGGCCCCGCCTACGTATTCACTGGAAGGATTCCGAACGTGCAGGAAACCGCGCTTCTTGAGCGAGAATCGGCTGGAACCGGCAACGCCCCCGTCCGCACCGACTGGACGCGCGAGGAAATCGCCGCGCTGTTCGACCTGCCATTCACCGAACTCCTGTTCCGGGCTGCCGAGGTACACCGCGCGCACCATCGCGCAGGCGAGGTGCAGCTCTGCACGCTGCTGTCGATCAAGACCGGCGGGTGCCCTGAAGATTGCGGCTACTGTTCGCAATCGGTGAAGGCAGACAGCGGCGTCGAGGCGACGAAACTGATGGAAGTGCAGAAGGTCCTGCAATCCGCCGCGCAGGCCAAGGACAATGGCTCCAAGCGCTTCTGCATGGGCGCCGCCTGGCGCAACCCCAAGGACCGAGACATGCCGGCGATCATCTCCATGATCAAGGGCGTGCGCGAGATGGGCATGGAAACCTGCATGACGCTTGGCATGCTGACGCCTTCGCAGGCAGCGCAGCTCGCCGACGCGGGTCTCGACTACTACAACCATAACATCGACACCTCGCCCGAACGCTACGAGGAAGTCATCACCACCCGCACTTTTGCGGACCGCCTGCAGACGCTCGACAACGTGCGCAACGCCGGGATCAACGTGTGCTCGGGCGGCATCGTCGGCATGGGCGAGACTCGCGCCGACCGCGTCGGCTTCGTTCACGCCCTCGCCACGCTTGAACAGCATCCGGAAAGCGTTCCCGTGAACGCCCTCGTCCCGATCAAGGGCACCGTGCTGGGCGACATGCTGGCCGATACCCCGCTCGCGAAGATCGACGACATCGAGTTCGTTCGCACCGTGGCCGTCGCGCGCATCACCATGCCGCTCTCTATGGTTCGCCTGTCCGCCGGACGCGAATCGATGTCGGAGGCCACGCAGGCGCTGTGCTTCATGGCAGGCGCCAACTCGATCTTCACCGGCGACAAGCTGCTTACCGCTGCCAACGCCGGCGACGATGCCGATGCCGCCATGTTCAAGCGCCTCGGTCTCAAGCCGATGGAAGGCGAGGAACCCATGCGGGCGATGAAGTCCGTCGGAGGCTGCTCCGGAGGCTGCGCGGCGTAATGGCCGAAAGCACCACCCGCACCGGCAACCTGTGGTCGGCGCACACCGCCGACCTTGCAGCGCTTGGCGAAAAGGCGCGCCTGCGCTCGCTCGCTCCGCGGCGCGGGGTGGACTTCGCATCGAACGACTACCTCGCCATGTCCTCCTCGCCCCGACTGGCAGGGGCAGTGCAGGAAGCCGTGACGCGGGGTGTGCCGTTGGGTTCGGGTGGATCGAGGCTGCTGCGAGGCAATGATCCCGAACACGAGTTGCTGGAGACGGAAGCCGCCCGCTTCTTCGGCTCGGAAAGCGCCCTGTTCTTCTCGTCAGGCTACGCCGCCAATGTTGCACTGCTTTCCACTCTTCCGCAGCGCGGTGACCTGATTATCTATGACGAACTGGTCCATGCCTCAATGCACGAGGGCCTGCGCCTGACGCGCGCCACCAGCGTCAGTGCCGCCCACAACGATCCGCAGAGCTTCGACGATGCTGCGCTTGACTGGCGCGCCAAGGGCAACACCGGCCGCGTCTGGCTCGCGTTCGAGACGCTCTATTCCATGGACGGCGACATGGCACCGGTTGCCGAGATGGCGCAGATCGCGGAACGCCACGACGCGGTCATGCTGATCGACGAAGCCCACGCGACGGGCGTGTTCGGCGTCGATGGACGCGGCCTTGCCGCCAGCCTTGACGGGCGGGCCGATACCATTGTTCTGCGCACTTGCGGCAAAGCCATGGGCTGTGAAGGTGCCCTCGTCCTGGCGCCGCGTGTCGTCCGCGACTTCCTCGTCAATCGGGGCCGTCCTTTCATCTTCTCGACCGCTCCTTCACCGCTCGTATGCGCCGCAGTGCGCGAGGCGATGCGCATGATGGCAGACGAGCCCGAGCGCCGCGAGAACTTGCGTACGCTCGTAGCCCACGCCGAACGTGCACTCGTCCGCCACGGCGCCGAACCAACAGGTTCGCAGATCCTTCCGCTAATCCTGGGCGAAGACGCGCGCACCATGGCAGTCGCCGCTTCTCTCCAGGCAAGCGGTTTCGACGTGCGCGGCATCCGCCCACCCACAGTGCCGCAAGGCACCAGCCGCCTGCGCATCTCGCTGACGCTCAACGCCACGCGCGACGACGTCGATGCGCTTGGCACAGCACTGGAAGAGGCGCTGCGATGACCGCTTTCGTCGTCACCGGCACAGACACGGGCGTCGGCAAGACGATCTTTTCCGCCGCGCTGACAGGCGCGCTTAACGCGCATTACTGGAAGCCTGTCCAGGCCGGGCTCGAAGACGGCGCAGACCGCGATCACGTGGCACGGCTCGCCGGGGTTCCCGCCAGCCATGTCCTGCCCGAATCCTACCGCCTCAACACGCCTTGCTCTCCCCACCGCGCGGCGGAGCTTGACGGCGTGGTGCTGGACCTGGCCCGCATCGCACTTCCGGACGTCCGGCCACTGGTAGTCGAAGGTGCGGGCGGCGCGCTCGTTCCCGTCACCCGCAACACGACCTATGCGGACGTCTTCGCCTGGTGGAACCTGCCGGTCGTGATCGTTGCCCGCACCGGGCTTGGTACGATCAATCACTCGCTCCTGACGATCGAGGCGCTGCGCGCGCGCGGGGTGCCGATCCACGGCGTAGCCTTCGTCGGCGACGCAGTGGAGGACAGCGAGGCCACGATCTGCGCCATGGGCGAAGTCAGGCGGTTAGGCCGCCTGCCGATGCTCGGCCAGCTCGACCGGCCCGCGCTCGCACAGGCCTTTGCCGAAGGCTTCCGGGTAGAAGATTTCGCCTAGGACGGGCCCCGCCCGCTCAATCCTCGAAGATCGCCACGGCCCGGGTCCAGCCGGCGGATGCACCCTTGATCTTGTGGGGGAAGCAACTGACCGTGAAGCCGCTGGCAGGCAGGACTTCCAGGTTGTGCAGCTTCTCGAGATGGCAGTAGCCGATGTCGCGACCGGCCTTGTGGCCTTCCCAAATCAGCGACTTATCACCGGTTTCCTTGACCTTTTCAGCCGTATAGCTGAACGGCGCGTCCCAGCTCCATGCGTCGGTCCCGGTCACTCGGACCCCGCGCGAGGTGAGGTACATCGTGGCCTCGTAGCCCATCCCGCAACCAATGTTGACGAAGTTCGGATTGCCCACAGCCTTGCCCGCTGCGGTGTTGACCAGAACGATCTCCAGCGGCGTCAGCTCATGCCCGATGCGCTTGAGTTCGTCCTCGACGTCCTGCGCCGTGACCACATAACCATCCGGGAAGTGACGGAAATCAAGCTTCACGCCGGGCTGGAAGCACCATTCCAGCGGCACTTCGTCAATCGTCATCGCCGGCTTGCCACCATCCTGCGTCGGATGGAAATGCCACGGCGCATCAAGGTGCGTGCCGTTGTGCGTGGTCAGCGTCACCTTCTCCGCCGCCGCGAACCCGGCTGCATCGGGTGTGTCCTCAGCCGTCACGCCGGGAAAGAAGAAGCCCAGTTCGCCAAGCGTGTCGCCATGCTTCTGGTACTCGATATGCGGGCGCATGAATGGCGGATCGGTGACGACCTCGTTCTCCAGCATGATCGAAAGGTCGACGAAACGGCGGGTCATGGCATGTTCTCCCTTGCGCCCTTCAGCGCTTGATCAATTCGGCACGAAGCCCGGCAGGCGTGACGATAGCGGCAAGGGTGCCACCGAACGCCAGCTTTGCCAGCAGGGCTGTCAGCCAGTCGAGGTGCGTGACGCCCCATGGGGCAACGACCAGGGCGCTGCCGGCCATACCGGTTGCGGCACCCAGCAATCCGCAGAACATGGCCCGCACGGCAATGTTCGCTGGCAGCCGCGCCGCACCGCCCATCGCGACGACCTTTCCGCTCGTCCGCGCCTTGCGCGCCAGCAGGCCAGGCACAAGCGTCGCCATCAGCGCGATCATGAACCCTTGCGGGCCGAAGTCGAAGACATAGCTCCCTACACCCCAGACCGGCACCGACCCGCTCCGCCCGAAAACCGCCATGAAAAACAGCGCACTCAACACCAGGTTGATGACGATGCTGACGGCGGTCTCGCGGCGGATGTAGGCTGATGGCTGCATTCAGGCAGTCGTACCGCCCAACGTCTCGGCGAACCAGTCGGCAATGCAGTCGCGGCCATAGGCCATGTTGTCGGCGCCGACGTGTTCGACGCCACCTTCGCGGGCGGTGAAGATCACCTTCTCGCGGCGCGGCGAATTGACGAGCTGGTCATAGAGGTCGTCGGCGTAGGAAACGCTGATCTGGCGGTCGTCGGCCCCATGGGTGACGAGGAACGGCACCTTGATCCGGTCCATGTGGCCATTCAGGTTCATGTCCTCTGACTTGACCATGAAATCGTCCATGTCGCTGGCACCGAACGCCCACATCACATGCGCCCAATAGTGGGGCACCGGGTTTTCGCCTTCGCGCTTGAGGCGCTTGTCCTGCACCTCCCGCCAGTTGTGGTTGGCACCCCATACCGCGCCCGAGGCAAAGCGCGGCTCGTAGGCAACGGCGCGGGGGGCGAAGTGGCCGCCGAGGCTGATGCCGGTCATGCCGATGCGCTTGGGGTCGACGTCGGGCTGCTGCTCCAGCCAGTCCACCGCCTTCGAGGCCCAGTTCTCCGAATGCGGGTCTACCGGCAGGTCCTGGAGGCGCAGGGCCTCGCCCGAACCGGGCTGGTCGACGCAGATTGTCGAAATGCCGCGCCGGGCCAGCGCTTCGGGCAGGCGGCTCCAGTAGAGCAGCTCCTTGCAGCTATCGAGGCCGTTGCAATAAACGACAACCGGATGTGGGCCGTTGCCCGGCGCGCGAGTGTAGAGCGCGGGCATCGTGCCTTTGCCGAGCGGGATCTCCACCCGCTCGCGGTTGATCTTGCCGAGCGCGGTGGACTTGTCGAAGGCATCGCGCGCCTTCGCATAGCTCTCCTTGCGGCCCGGTGCGCCATGACCCTGCATGCGCTCTGCCACCAGCAGGTAGAGCGAAGCCCGCTCGAGCTTGTTCGAGGCGGAGAACATGCGCCCCCTAGCCTCGTCCTCGGCGGCAAGCGCGATCAGCTTGTCGCCATAGGCGGCCCACTGCTTCATGAACTGCGGCGTGCCGGCATCGCCGCCGTTGGAGGCGGCATCGATAATCGGCTGGCACATGTCGACGATTTCGCCGATCTGCCCGCCGCTCTCCATCGCGATCGAAACCGAGAGATTCCAGATGTAGTTCGGGAACGGTTCGTAGAGCGCCATGGATCAGGCCTCTGCCGTCTGGAACAGGCCGGGGTTGGCGTGCGGGTGCGGCAACGTCTGCGGGCCGCCGGTGCCGATGCCCCACTGGTCCATGACCATCGGCGCGGGCACGTGCACCTTGTACTGGTGCGTGTCGAAATCGACCTCTTCCAGCTCCGAAGTGTACTCGGTGACGAAACCGCCAGGCGTCACGAAATAGCTGAAGGTGTTGTTGCCCGCAGTGTGGCGTCCCGGGCCCCAGCCGATGTCGATGCCCTTGACCTTCAGGCGGTGCGCCCCGCGCATCATGTCGTCGACCGAGAGCATGTCGTAGGCCACATGGTTCAGGCACGGCGGCCCGGGCAGGATGGCGATGCGGTGGTGCGCCGAATTGCAGCGCAGGAAGCACATGAAGTCGCCGAGCCAGTCGGAAACCTTGAAGCCCAGCACATCGGTAAAGAACTTCACCATGTCCTGATGGTTGGGCGAATGCAACACGATGTGGCTGATCTTTACCGGTACGCCTTCCCAGCGTGCCAGATCGCGCTTTGCCCCCTTGGCCACGTCGCTCGACACTTCGAACAGCAAGCCATCGGGCGAGAAGAAGCGGAAGCCGTAGCCGCCGCCGGGCGTGGCCAGCACGGCCGGCTCGCTCGCGACCTTGCACCCGGCCGCTTCCACGCTGGCACGCAGGGCATCGACATCGGAACGGCTGTCGGCGGCAAGCGCGATGACGTCGATGCGGTTCTCGTCGGCGCGCCGCAACTGGACGACGTGATGCTCATCGGCGCCCTGTGCCTTGAACCAGGCGTTGTTTGCATCCTCGCCCACTGGTTCCAGGCCCCAGACATCGGCATAGAACGCCTTTTCGGCGTCAAAGTCCTTCACGCCATATCCGACATAGCGGATTTCGGTCACGCGGCTCATTGAGATCTTCCTTGAAGCTGGGATCAGATGGGTTGCGAGACGACGCCGAACATTTCGGCAGTCGCCTTGTGATTGTCGACCGGCGGCGCCTTGCCGAGCTGGCCGAGGCAGATCGCGAGGCTGGATTCCACGATGTAGCGGCAGCGCTCGTAACGGCGGTCGCGATAGGCCTTGAGCGCGGCCTCGACGTCGTCGTGGCGTTCAAGCTCCTCTGCCAGGACGAGTGCATCCTCGATCGCCATGCCGGCGCCCTGTCCAAGGTGTGGCGTTGTGGCGTGGACCGCATCGCCGAGCAGCCCGACGCGACCCTTGCTCCAGGGCCCATGCACCATCATGCCTTCGAGGGGACGGTAGACCACGCCCTCGTCGTCGGTGATCTGTTCGCCCAGCGCACGGATCTGCGGGCTGCAATTGGCAAGCTTGCCGCGCATCGCGGCGGCAATGCCTTCGGTGGGGTAGCGCGGATTGTCGGGCTCGGGGGTTGTCACGTACATGTACATGACGTCCGCGCTCATCGGCACGAGCCCGACTCCGGTCGGCCCGTTGTAGACCTGCAGCGCGTCGAGGCCCTCCGCACGCGGGAAGTTGTAGCGCCACACAGCCTGTCCGGTGAACTGCGGCTTTTCCGCGTCGGGCAGGATCATCGAGCGGGTCTGCGAATAGACCCCATCCGCGCCGATCACCACGTCATAGCTGCCGGTTGAACCGTCGGAGAAGGTAACGGCAACCTTCTCCCCGTCATCGTCGATCCTTTCGGCAGTCAGGCCGAGCCTCAAGTCGGTGCCCAGCGCCTTGGCGCTGTCGCCCAGCACCTTCTGAAGCGCACGGCGGCCGATGCCGACGTTGGCGGGCTTGCCCTCCACCAGCCGCGGCGACGGAACGCGGGCAACCTTGGTGCCGTCAGGAGCAAAGATCTCGACCGCGTCGAAGCCGCAGGCCGCATCAAGGAAGCTGTCGAGTACGCCAAGCTGCTCCATCGCGCGCACGACGTTCGACTGCTGGATGATGCCGACGCCATAGACCGACCACGAAGGGTCACGCTCGATCGCGGTCACGGAAAATCCCTTTCGGGCAAGTGCTATTGCGGCGGAAAGTCCTCCGATACCGGCACCTATGATCAGGGCTTCGAGCTTGTTCATGACATACAGCCCGCAACCGCGCTGACGGATTGCGGGCCCCTCCCTTCTGCGGATTTCTGATGCGGCGATGCTTAGGGCTGCAACACCAATCAATAAAGCAAGTAATTTTTATGCCCATGCATGCCTAAAATCTATGGAATTTCATCCATCGCTTTCGCTTGACTCCGGCGCGTGCGGGCAGGATACGATTTAAGAATAATGGTTCTAATAAGGTGCGCGCCTGCGTGCCGAGGGAGATTCGATGACCAGTCAGACCACAGGCGGGACCGGGATTGAAACCGGTGGCCATCGGAGGCCCGGTGTCGCACAGGGCCTCACCATCGTTCTCACCGGCTTCCTGCCTATCATCGCGATCGTCTCGATGTTCCCGGCCGTTCCGGCCATGATTTCGCACTTCGCCAGCGATCCCTCCGCCCCGACCAAGGTTCCGGCGATGGTATCTGCTCCAGGACTCACCGTGGCGATTCTCGCGCTCTTCGCGGGCTTGATGGTCGACAAGTTCGGACGTCGTCGCCTTCTGCTGCTGTCAACCGGGCTCTACGGCTTCATCGGCATGGCGCCGATGTTCCTTCAGGACCTCGACCAGATCTATGCGTCGCGCCTTCTGCTGGGCGTGGCCGAGGCCGCCATCCTGACCACGGCCAACACCCTCATCGGCGACTATTGGGACGAGGCGGGGCGCCACCGCTGGCTGTCCCTGCAGGGAATCATCGGTCCGTTCTTCGGCAGTGCGGTCATTTTCACCTCCGGCTACCTCGCGTCGATGAGCTGGGACTCGGTGTTCCTGATCTACAGCGTCGGCTTTGTCGCGTTCCTCGCGATGTTTGCCTTCATCTACGAGCCCGAGAACGACGAGACCGCCCGCAAGATGCTTGGCATCGGCGCGGCGGCGAGCACCCCGTTCCCGTGGAAGGGTGTGCTGCTGTTCAGCGTCGTCACCCTGTTCGGCGGCGCGCTCTACTATGTCTTCATCATCAATGGCGGAATCGTCTGGCAGGAACTGGGCGTGTCCGACCCGGCGGAAATCGGCCGCCTTACGACCATCCCGAGCATGTTCGTGATCGTCGGCGCGCTTATCTTCTGGGCCACCGGCCGCTTCGGCCCGCGCATCCAGCTGACCGTATTCCTCTGCCTCCTTGGGTCAGGCCTTGCGGTCATCGGCTCCGCAAGCGACTGGAAAGGCATGGTCGCGGGCATGGCGCTGCAGCAGACCGGTGCGGGCATGGCCGTCCCGACCTTGATCGCCTGGGCGCAGAGCTACCTGCCGTTCGAGCACCGGGGCCGCGGCATGGGCGTCTGGACCTCGACATTCTTCTTCGGCCAGTTCGTCTCGCCGCTGCTCGTCAGCGTCGCGCGGACTTCGGCGGGCTCGATGCAGGGCGCGTTCGTGATTGCCGGATTGCTCGGCCTCGTGATCGCTGCCGTCACCTGGTTCATCGTCACCCCGCGCCAACCGCAGTTGGCCACGGCCTGACATTCCCACGTCCGTCCAAGCCGGCCAAGTCCGTCCGAACCGGCCAAGTCTGTCCAAACCGGCCAAGTCTGTCCAAACCGGAAAGTCTCCAATGTCCAAGATCAAGCGGGGCGTCAGCCTCTATTCCTTCCAGGAGGAGCTGTTCCTCGGCCGCATGAACGTGGAGGACTGCGTGTCCTTCGCCGCATCCATCGGCGCGACAGGGATCGAGATCCTGCCCGAACAGAACATGCCGACATTCCCGAACCTGTCCGACGCGCAGGTGGAGGAATGGAAGGCCATGGTCGCCCGCCACGGCTGCCACTTCACCGCCTATGACATGTTCCTCGACACCAAGCTGCGCAAGGACCGGCTCATGTCGGACGACGAGCAGGTCGAAAGCATCGTTCGCGACCTCAGGCTCTGCAACCGGCTGGGCATCCGCAACATGCGCGTCCTGGTCTTCGTGCGTCCCGACATCCTTGGTCGCTGCGTGCCCTATGCCGAAGAGCTGGACGTCCACATGGGCGTCGAGGTTCACGCCCCGTGGCACCTCGAGCACGCATGGATCCTGCGCACGATCGAAGAAGCGGACCGCCTCGGCACGAAGCACCTCGGCATCCTGCCCGACATGGGCATCTTCATGAAGCACTACCCGCCCGCATTCCGCGCGCGCTTCGAGCGGCAGGGCGCCCGCCCCGAAGTTACGCAGTTCATCGTCGACCAGCACGAGGCCAAGATCATGGCCGAGTACACGATCTACGAAGTCGCGGTGAAGATGGGGGGCAACAAGGCCGAGGTTGCCATGGCCGAAACCCTGCGCCACGCGCCCTACGCCAATCCGAAGCGGATCGCCGACTACGCGCCCTATTTCCACCACATCCAGGCCAAGTTCTACGAAATGGACGAGGACTGCACAGACCCGTCGATCGCCTACGACGAAGTGATCGACGCTCTGGTCGGCTGCGGATGGGAAGGAACCCTGTCGAGCGAGTATGAAGGCAACCGCTGGATCCAGGACGTCCACGAGGTGGACAGCCGCGAACAGGTGCGTCGCCAGCACGTGATGTTCGAACGCCTGATCGTCCAATCCGAAGCAAGACACGCCGGGAAGGAAGCCGCCTTATGTTCGACAAGTACCTGATCGACGCAGCCACCGTGCACAACACCGGCCCGGTAGACGCACCCACCGGTTTCTCGTTCCAGGCCAAGCTCGGCTATTATCGCGGCCTCGGCCTATCGATGATCGAGGAGCTCAACGTCGGCATCGACGGCGAGGTTCTCCCGCGTGCCGCCATCCGCTTCGACGAAGGCCCCGGTCCGCTTACCCTCGACGAGATGGAGACCGCTTTCGACCGCCGCTGGGCATTCGGCACTCCGGCAACGATCCTCGTCGACCTGCCCGGCGGCTTCCCGGCGGGCGAGCACACGCTCACGCTCCAGCAGAAGCTGCGCGTTTCCTATCTGCCCTTCCCGTCGTTCAACAACGACGAGAAGACGGTGAAGGTCGCCTGATGCGCCGCGCCGTTGCCCTCGCCCTTCTGGCGCTTCTGGGCAACGGCCCCGCTGCTCCGGACAACCGCCGCATCGTCGAGGATTTCGCTCGACTGTTCTACGTCGAACGCGATGTAAAGAAGGCGTTCGAGGCCTACGTCGCGCCGGACTACATCCAGCACAACCCGGGCGTTCCCGACGGGCGCGACGCCGCGATTGCGCTGCTTCAGCCGATGTTCTCCGACCACACCCGAAGCTTCGAGGTTCGCAAGATCCTGGTCGACGGCGATCTCGCCGCGATCCACATCTTCGCCCGGCCAAACCCCGAGGCGCGTGGCGCTGCGGTCGCGGACTTCTACCGTCTCAAGGACGGCAAGATCGTCGAGCACTGGGACGTGATCCAGCCAATCCCGGAAAAGTCGGCCAATCCACACCCGATGTTCTAGGCAGTCGGCCTGACTGGGTCGATTGCCTAGAACCGTTTGCATCGAGCGAGGCCGAGATGCTGCCTGCCAATCAGGCGGCAGCCTCCTCCTCCAGACCCGCTTCAGCCCGTCGCAGCTGCATCATCCGCCGCCGAACGCGGATTGCACCCGCATCGGAAGGCAGGACCACCGGGCGCAAGTCCCAGAAATCGGCGCTGCCCATAGCCTCCTGCTGTGCGTGGAGCATCGGGTGATCCTCCTCGAGGAAGGCCTTCTCCAGCAGCGCATGTGCTTCAGGCGTCGGCTCGTGGGTGTAGAAGTAGTGCGTCGATGTCACCGTCTCCGGCGTCAGGATGTGCGGGTCTGCCATCGGCGGCACGACCATGTCCTTGCGATCGGTTCCCGACCGAGCAAGACCGAGGAACAACGCAAGACACGAAGGCGCATTCCAGCGCATATGGAGCCATTGGTCGGTCCGGGCTCCTTCGGGCAGCATTGCCACGGCCCAGGATGGCGGCTCGGAATCCGGCATCGTCCAGTTGTTCCAGATTGCCCCGCCCTCGTCCTGCACCACTTCGTGCTGGCCGCAAGTCAGCAAGGAGCCGTTCACGCCGAAACTGTCGCGGTGAATGAATTCGGCGTGGCTGAGGTCCATCAGATTGTCGGTCACCAGCTCGTAGCCGGCATCCATTTTGAGGTGTCCGCGATGGAGCGGGCGTTCGACGTCAAGGAAACCGAAATCGGGGATCAGCGCCGGATCTGCTCGGTCGGCATCCCCCGGCCAGAACCACAGGCCAGTGTGCTTCTCTACCACCGGCAGCACCTCGACCCGCGCCAGCGGCAGTGCTTCATCGGTAAAGGGGTTGTGCACGCAGCCGCCGCTGCTGCTGAAGGCCAGCCCGTGATAGCCGCACCGCATCATGTCGCCATCGCGCTGCCCACGGCTAAGCGGGACGAACCGGTGCGGGCAACGATCGGCCATGATCACCGGCGTCCCGTCTGCCTTGCGCCAGATCACCCAGGGCTTGTCCAGCAGGCGGCGGGCGAGAAATCCCCCCTCCGGCACCTCGTGCGACCAGCACGCCATGTACCAGGCATTGCGAAGGAACACGCTCATCGCCATTCTCCCCGTATGTCGAATCAAACAAACCAGTTGGTTTCTTTATAGCGATGGCCACGAAGTTGAAAAGCCCTGTGAGCCGAAATCCGGAAGTCGTGCGCGCGCGTATCCTCGATGCAGCGCAGGCCGAGTTCATGGCCGAAGGCTTTGCCGCCGCGAGCACGAACCGCATTCTCGAACGCTTCGGCGGTTCGAAACCGACCATGTTCCGCCATTTCCCCACCAAACGCGCCCTGTTCGAGGCTGTCGTCGGTCGCATCGCCGAACGCTGGCGCGATGCGGTAGTCATGGACGATGCACATGCCGACGACCCGCAAGGCTGGCTCGAACGCTTCGCCCAGCGTGCACTGTCCTGGATACTGACCGACGAGAGTATCTTCGTGGGGCGCATGGCGATTGCCGAAGGGCACCTGTTTCCAGAAGTGGGCGACACCTACCGCAGGCTCGCCGTCGATCCCCTGAACGCGCTGGTGGCCGCGCGGCTCGATGCATGGACTCAGGCAGGCATTCTGTCCTGCATGGAACCGGACCGCGATGCGCTGTCGTTCTTCGACCTGACGCTGGCCGGAATGGTCAGTCGGCGGCTCTACCGAGTCGAGGCTGGATTCGACGAAGCGGCCATCGCCGAACACGCGCGCCGCTGCGCCCGCCTGTTCCTCGACGGATGCCGGCTCAGGCCTTTGCCGACTGCTCCTTGATGGGCTCCATCACCACGAAGGTCGATGTGTTCGCGACATTGGGCAGGGTCGATATCTTTTCGCCGAGGACCGTGCGGAACCGCCGGATGTCCGCAGTGCGCACTTTCAGCAGGTAATCGAAATTCCCCGCGATCATGTGGCATTCCTCGATCTCGGGGATCGCCATCACGGCGCGGTTGAACTCCGCCAGCGACTGTTCGCGCGTGTCCGACAGCTTCACTTCGGTGAAGGCCACATGCTCCAGCCCCAGCCGCGCCATGTCCACTACTGCCCGAAACCCCTTGATCACCCCATCGTCGACAAGGCGCTTTAGCCGCACCTGACAGGGGGTCTTCGAAAGCCCCACCCTTTCGGCAAGTTCGGTGACTGGCATCCGGCCATCGCGGGACAGCAGATCGATGATCTTCCGGTCGAAGGGGTCTAGTTGCCTATCATGATTGCCCATGTCCGGACTTTAGACCTTTGACTGGCCAATCAAAAGACATTTCACCTCACCGGGGGCGCCGGATAGGTCGGAACGCCTTGCATCTGGATGATATGATCGCGCCATGACCCAGACCGCGCCCTTCGCCGCATTCGCGCCCCGCCATTCCGTGCCCTCCGACCTGCGCCGGGCGATTACCGCCGCCACCCGCCGCGCGGAACGCGAGTGCATGGTCATGCTCCTGCCGGAAGCAACCTTGCCACAGGCAACCCGGGCTTCGGCACAGGCGCTGGCACGCAAGCTGGTCGAGGCCCTGCGCGCCAAGCCGCGCGGGAACGGGGTGGAGCAACTCGTGCAGGAGTATGCCCTCTCGACGCACGAAGGCGTCGCCCTGATGTGTCTTGCCGAGGCGTTGTTGCGCATTCCCGATAACGATACGCGCGACGATCTCATCCGCGACAAGATCGCGGGAGGCGACTGGCTGGCGCACCTCGGCGGCGACCGTTCGCTCTTCGTCAACGCCGCGACGTGGGGCCTCGTCGTCACCGGGAAGCTTGCCTCCAGCGTCGACGACACCGGCCTTGGCGCGGCCCTCACCCGCCTCATCGCCCGTGCGGGCGAACCTGTCATCCGCCGCGGCGTCGACCTCGCCATGCGCATGATGGGCGAACAGTTCGTCACCGGCGAGACCATCGACGAGGCGCTGAAGCGCGCCCGTCCGCTCGAGGATCGTGGCTTCCGCTACAGCTATGACATGCTGGGCGAGGCGGCCATGACTGCAAGCGACGCCGCCCGCTACCATGCAGATTACCAGGCCGCCATCCACGCAATCGGCAAGGCCGCCGCACGTCGCGGCGTCTACGAAGGCCCCGGCATCTCGATCAAGCTCTCCGCGCTGCACCCGCGTTACGCGCGCGCGCAGCAGGACCGCGTGTTCGCCGAACTCCTGCCCCGTCTCAAGGCGCTGGCTTATCTCGCGTTGCGCTACGACATCGGCCTCAACATCGATGCCGAAGAGGCCGACCGCCTCGAACTCTCGCTCGACCTGCTCGAAGAGCTGGCGATGGACCCGGAGCTTGCAGGCTGGAACGGACTGGGCTTCGTCGTCCAGGCCTACGGCAAGCGCTGCCCCTTCGTAATCGACTGGATTGTCGATCTTGCCCGCAGGTCGGGCCGCAGGATCATGGTCCGCCTCGTCAAGGGCGCCTATTGGGACGCAGAGATCAAGCGTGCGCAGGTCGACGGGCAGTCCGGCTTCCCGGTCTACACCCGCAAGGCCCACACCGATGTCGCCTATATCGCCTGTGCCCGCCGGCTGCTCGCCGCGACCGACGTCGTGTTCCCCCAGTTCGCCACCCACAACGCCCAGACACTCGCCACCATCCACGAGATGGCAGGCCCGGACTTTGCTGTTGGCCGTTACGAGTTCCAGTGCCTCCACGGCATGGGCGAACCGCTCTATGACGAGGTTGTCGGCAAGGACAAGCTGGACCGCCCCTGCCGCATCTACGCGCCGGTCGGCACGCACGAAACGCTGCTGGCCTACCTCGTCCGCCGCTTGCTGGAAAACGGCGCGAACTCTTCATTCGTCAACCGCATCGCCAACCCGGACGTGCCGGTCGATGAAATCGTTGCCGATCCCGTGGCGCAGGTTGCCGCTGATGCCGATCCCGGCGCGCCCCATCCCCTGATCGCCCTTCCCGCCGCGCTTTATCCCGACCGCCGCAACAGCAGCGGTCTCGACCTTGCGGACGAAAGCACCCTCGCCGCCCTCACGGACCGATTCCAGGCGATTTCCGCCCATTCGCGTCACGCCCACCCGTCCGCCGACCTGCCCCACGTCAATCCGCGCCCGGTTCTGAATCCGGCGAACCACAGGGATGTAGTTGGCCACGTCAGCGAGGCCGCACCAGCGGCTGCTGGCATGGCAGCCAGCCTCGCCGCAGCCTCGCGCTGGAGCGCGACGCCCGTAGCCGCCCGCGCCATGATCCTGGAACGCGCGGCAGACGCCATGCAGGCGGCTATGCCCGAACTCATCGCGCTGATCGTGCGCGAGGCTGGAAAGTCCGTGTCCAACGCCATTGCCGAAGTGCGCGAGGCTGTGGATTTCCTGCGCTATTACGCCAGCCAGGCGCCTGCCATGTCCGGTTCGCGGCCTCTCGGGGTCGCCTTGTGCATCAGCCCGTGGAACTTCCCCCTCGCCATCTTCACCGGCCAGGTGGCGGCCGCGCTCATGGCGGGCAACCCGGTCCTCGCCAAGCCTGCCGAAGAAACGCCGCTCATTGCCTCTGAAGCCGTGCGCATCCTCCATGAAGCGGGCGTACCCGACGATGCCCTCGTATTCCTGCCGGGAGACGGCGCCATCGGAGCCGCACTGGTCGCTGCGCCGGAAATCGCCGCCGTGCTTTTCACCGGATCGACGGAAGTCGGCCGTTTGATCCAGCGCCAGCTCGCCACCCGGCTTTCCGCGGAGGGCCGCCCGATCCCTCTGATTGCCGAAACCGGCGGCCAGAACGCGATGATCGTCGACAGTTCCGCGCTTGCCGAACAGGTCGTGGCCGATGTGATCGCATCTGCCTTCGACAGCGCGGGCCAACGCTGTTCGGCCCTGCGCGTCCTGTGCCTCCAGGAGGACGTTGCGGATCACGTCCTCGCCATGCTGCGCGGCGCGCTGGCGGAACTCACGGTCGGTCCGACCGACCGCCTCAGCGCCGACATTGGCCCCGTCATCGCCGCCGAGGCGCGCGAAGCGATCGAGGCGCACGTCGCCCGCATGGAAGCTGCCGGTTGCCCAGTCCACCGCCTGCCGCTCGGCACCGCCACCAACGAGGGCACTTTCGTTGCCCCGACGATCATCGAACTGTCCGCCCCCGATCTCCTCACGCGCGAGGTCTTCGGGCCGGTCCTCCACGTCATCCGCTTCCGCCGAGCCGACATGGACGCCATGGTCGAGCGCATCAATGCCTGGGGCTATGGCCTGACCTTCGGCCTCCACACCCGCCTCGACGAGACGGTCGCCCGCGTTACGGCGAAGGCCCATGCTGGCAACATCTACGTCAACCGGAACGTCATTGGCGCGGTGGTCGGCGTCCAGCCGTTCGGCGGCCACGGCCTGTCCGGCACGGGCCCGAAAGCAGGCGGCCCGCTTTACCTGCGCCGCCTTGTCGCCAGCGCCCCTGCCGCACCCGCACTGGAGTTGACTGAGCGCGAACTGCCTGGCCCCGTCGGCGAACGCAACATCTACGCCCTGCGCCCCGTAGGCCGGGTCCTTGTCGCCGCCCAGTCGCCAGAGCGCCTTGCCGCCCTCACCAGCCGCGTCGAACGGCTCGGCGGCACACCCATCGCGGCCGACGATGGCTGGCAGGCGCAAGGCCCCTTCGCCCGCGCCCTTGTCGAAGGCGACGCGGCGTTCATCCTCTCTTTCCAGCAGGCCGTGGCGGCCCTCGACGGGCCCATCGCACCTGTCCTTGCCTCTGCGGACGACGACACGATGCTGGTGGCCGAGGTGTCGCTCTCGATCAACACCACCGCCGCTGGCGGCAACGCCAGCCTGATGGCCATGGCCTGATGCCGTTTCACTTGCGCCGGTTGCCCGCATTCCTCCCAATTGTTAGGCTGCCAAACGGAAGAGGAATGACACATGACTGGCAGTACACGTGATTTCACAGGCAAGACCGCGTTCATTACCGGCGGCGTCAACGGCATAGGCTTCGGCATTGCGCGGGCTTTCGCGCTCGCGGGCATGGATCTCATCCTCACCTACCGCAAGGACGAGGACCGCGACGACGCCGCCCGTTGGCTGGCTGACAACGGCCTTGCCCCCGCCCGCTTCGTCCGTCTCGACGTGACCGACCGCGCCCGGTTCGCGCAAGTCGCCGCCGAAGTTGGAAAGGTCCACGTTCTCGTCAACAACGCAGGCGTCAGCGTCTTCGGTCCCACCGACGAGGCCAGCTATGACGACTACGACTGGATCATGGGGGTGAACTTCGGTGGCGTGGTCAACGGCCTCGTCTCCTTCCTGCCGGGCATGAAGGCCCATGGCGAGGGTGGCCACGTGGTAAACGTCGCCTCGATGGCGGCCTACCTTTCGGGGCCACAGGCAGGCATCTACACCGCCAGCAAGTTCGCGGTGCGCGGCCTGACAGAATGCCTGCGCTACAACCTCGCCCCGCACGGCATCGGCGTTTCCCTGATGTGCCCCGGCCTGACCCGCACCAACGCCTGGACCAGCGCGCTCAAGCGCCCGGACAGTTTCGCCGAATCGGGCTTCAAGCCCGCAGACGCCACCGAGCTGGAACAGTTCGGCACCGCATTCGAGCTGGGCATGGACCCGTTTGAGGTCGGGCAAAAGACGCTCGCCGGCATGATCGAGAACCGTGGCCTCATCCTGACCCACGGCGAATTCGCCGACGACTTCGAGGAGATCTATCGCACGTCGCTCGCGGCACTACCGCAGGAGGTTATCCCCGAGGGGCGCCTGCACATCGAAGCCTTGCGCCGCGCGGCCAACAAGGCGGCAGCAGAAGGGCAGCAGATCGGCCTTGCCGACCTCACCTGACGCACCACAGAAAAAGGGGGCACCGGGTGCTGTGCCCGGCGCCCCCCGATAGGGTCATGCGTCTCATCCTGCAGCAACAACTCGGCCGTTGCCGCGCGGGTTCCGCCAGTCCTGAAAAAAGTTTCGAATGGGTTTAGCAAGGACCTGCCCGAGGGCAGGATCACTCGTCTCTACTGGTGATGGTGCGGTCGAGAAGACTCGAACTTCCACGGGCTTTCGCCCACAACGACCTCAACGTTGCGCGTCTACCAATTCCGCCACGACCGCAAAATCAGACGGGGTGCCAAACCGAAGAAAGGCTCCCCGTGGGGGGTAGGAGCGCGCCCCTAGCAAAGGAGTTTGCGGGGCGCAACAAGGATCGAGACTTTTTTCTCGATGCCTTGAAAGTTTACGGGATCAATCCGGCTTCCAGCCGATCTCCGCAACCTTCGCCGACCTAGGGACGTCGGTCACAGCAGCGTTGATCGTCACGCTCTCGCCCGGGGCCAGTTCGTCCTGCGGCGGCGGCACTTCCCAGGTCTTCACCACCTTGTCGCGCGAATCGCGCAGCACGATCAGGATCGCAGGCAACGCGCGCACGGCCTTGCCGGTATTGGTGACCATGCCGCTGGCGCCGAAATACTCGGTGCCATTGGGCAACTGGCGACGATCCTGCTTCTCGGGCGGGAACGACAGCTCCAGATCCGGGCGATCCGCCCCGAAGGTCTGGCCGGCACCGGGCAACCATTGGGGCAGGCCGAAGTACCATGCCGCACCGCCGAGCCCGGCAAGCGTCAGCGCGAAAGCCACGGCGGCGATCGTCCACATCTTCGTCGGATTGCGGCGCGGCCGGAAAGGCGGCTGATGATCGAAGGGCGACGCATCCTCGACCGGTGCGACAGGCGCCGCAGTGCGCCGCATTGCGTGCGGCAGCGGTGGAGGGGTCGGCGGTTCCTGTTCGGCCGCCTGAGCGGCTGCAGCATAGGCAGGCGCGCCTTCCGCCTCGGTCGCGACCGCCCGGATGGGAGCGGCAGGTTCCGGCTCCCTTGGGGACGGGGACGAGGCCGGTGCCGGGGCAGGCTCCGCCACCGCTGCCTGAACCGTTTGCGCCCCACTATCGGCAGGCTGCGCAGCCGGCGGCACATCTGCAAGCGGAGCAGCTTCGGCTCGCGGAGGCAGTTCAGGTCCGTTCTGAAACCACGAATGGCGGCACCGCGCGCACCGCACGGTCCTGCCGTCCACGCCGATCGCACTGTCGGGAACGACATAGCGCGTCGAGCAGGCTGGGCACGCAATGATCATGCTTCGGGTTAAGCATGGCCGTGCCTGTCGAAACAATAGGCCGTGTATGGAAGAAACGCTCCAACGGCCTTTTTTCCACATGGATTGCGGCCTATAGCCCTTTGTGCGTAACAAACCGTGCGTAGCAATCGGGTACAGTCTCCTCCTCATGAGCCAGCAAGACGACGCGGAGATTGTCCATTTCGACAACGTCGGCCTGCGCTACGGCACGGGGAAGGAAGTGCTGACAGATGTCGGGTTCACGCTTTACCCCGGCCGCTTCTACTTTCTCACGGGTGCCTCGGGCGCCGGCAAGACCAGCCTGCTGAAGCTGCTTTACCTCGCACAGCGCCCCTCGCGGGGGCTGATCCGCATGTTCGGCACCGATGCGATCACCCTGCCGCGCGAACGCCTGCCCGGCTTCCGCCGAAGGCTGGGCGTGGTGTTCCAGGATTTCCGCCTCGTCCCGCACCTCTCCGCGTTCGACAACGTGGCGCTGCCACTTCGCGTTGCCGGGGTCGCGGAAAGGGACATCGTCCGGCCAGTGACGGACATGCTCGACTGGGTCGGCCTGGGCGACCGCAGCCATGCACGCCCTGCAACCCTTTCCGGCGGGGAACAGCAGCGCGTCGCCATCGCCCGCGCGGTAATCGGCCGGCCCGATCTGCTTGTGGCCGACGAGCCCACCGGCAACGTCGATCCGGAGATGGCGGTCAAGCTGCTGCGCCTGTTCGAAGCGCTGAACCGGCTTGGCACGACGGTGGTGGTCGCCACCCACGACGTGCACCTTATCCAGAAGGTGCCGGAATCGCTGATCATGCGGCTCGACAAGGGACGCCTGTTCGACCCGACCGGCGCGCTGCGCTATCCGCCCCGGCGCAGCGCCGCCTCGCCCCGCCCGGAAATGGCGCAGCCCGGTGTTCTGGGCGCATGAGCGGTCTTCCCGCAATTGTGGACGGCCTGCGCGGCGATTGGCGCGACCGGGCAAGCGCGGAAAACCGCCTCCTTCCGCAAAGCCGGATTTCCGGCCCGATGCCGTGGGTCATCGGCATAATGATCGGCCTCACCGTGGTCGCCACCGCAAGCGGCCTCGCTCTGCGGAACACGGCGCGTGCAGCCAGTGCCGACGTCTCGGGTGGGGTCACTGTACAGATCGTTCACGGCGCCCCGGCAGAGCGCGACCGCCAGGCTCGCGCTGCGTTGGGCGTGCTGGGAAAGACACCCGGCGTCGGCTCTGTCCGCCTCGTCCCGCAGCAGGAACTGGATGCACTGGTCGAGCCCTGGCTCGGAACCAGGGCCGGCGACGATGTCAACGACCTGCCCGTCCCCGCGCTCATCGACCTGCGACTTGAAGGCAATGCCGATCCGGCGCGCGTCGAAGCCCTGCGCGCGCGCCTTCGCCCGGTTGCCCCCGCCGCCAGGGTGGATGCGCAGGCAAGCTGGCTGGCCCCCGTGTTCGAAGCCATCGCCGCCCTGCAATGGCTGGCGGGAGGGCTTATCGCACTGCTCGCATTCGCGACCATCGCCACCGTGCTGCTCGCCTCGCGCAATGCCCTTGGAAACCACCGCAGCACGATCGAGATCGTCCACATGCTTGGCGCAACGGATGCCCAGATCGCCCGCATCTTCCAGCGGTCGATGGCCGTGGATGCGGCTGCGGGCGGCATCGGCGGGTTGCTGCTCGGCGTCGCGGTCACCGGGCTGCTGGGAAGCCAGTTCGCCGCCCTTGGTTCCGGCATGATGACTGCGGGCGGCCTCGGGGCACTCGACTGGCTGACGATCTGCTGCATCCCGGTCGGCGGCGTCCTGCTTGCGGTGCTTACTGCGCGCCTGTCCGTGCTCGGCGCGCTAAGGCGCATGTTATGACCCGGCACGGCATCTTCCGGCGACTCCTGTCGCTGCTTATGATCGCCTGGGCGCTCGGCTTCATCTGGTTCGCCGTGTTCCTTCCGCGCCCTGCGGCGGAACCCGCGCGCACCGACGGGATCGTCGTCCTCACCGGAGGCAGCGGCCGCATCCCCCATGCTCTGCGACTGCTTCAAACCGGCGCTGGCCGCAAGCTGCTCGTCTCGGGCGTCGATCGGGAAGTCCGGCCGCGCGAATTCGCGGTCGAGTACGACGTGCCCTCAAGGCTCATGACCTGCTGCATCGTGCTGGGCTACGATGCGGTCGATACCCGGTCCAACGCGGTGGAATCCGCAAGGTGGATGCAGACGAACCGCATTCGCTCGGTCCGTCTGGTCACCACCGACTGGCACATGCGCCGGGCGGCGTTCGACCTCGCCCAGGAAGCGCCGAAGGATCTCGTCATCGTCGAGGACGCGGTGGTATCCCGCCCCAGTTTCCGCATCCTCTTCATCGAATACAACAAGCTGGTCGCTCGGCTCGCGGCATGGCTGATCGGATGGTGACGGTCTTGCGGTTCATGATCTCGGCCTTGCGCAGTCTAGCTTTCTACGTCGCCTTCTATGTCGGCTCGGTGCTGTTCGTGCTGGGTTCGATCCTGTCCATGCGCGTTTCGCGTCCGACGTTCCGGGTGGTCGTCAGCGGCTGGAGTGGGTGGCATCGCCTGTGTTGTCGCTATCTGCTGGGCATTCGTGTGAACCTGGAAAATCCGGTCTTCAAGCCGAACGTCCTCTACGCGATCCGGCACGAATCGTTCTTCGAAGCGATCGACCTTCCGTGGCTTTTCCAGCTACCCGTCGTCTTCGCCAAGGCAGAGCTTCTGCGCATTCCGGGTTGGGGGGCCGCCGGGCGCAACTACGGCCTCATCGGGGTCGAGCGCGAGGCCGGGGCAAAGGCCCTGCGGATCATGCTGACCGAAGCGCGCCGCCTCATCGCCGAGGGCCGCCCGCTCGTCATCTTCCCCGAAGGCACCCGCGTTCCGCATGGCGAGCGGCGCAAGTTGCAGGCCGGATTTGCCGGGATCTACAAGCTGCTCGGCCTGCCTGTGATCCCCGTGGCGGTCGACAGCGGGCCGCTGTACCACCGTCGCTGGAAGCTGTCCGGGACCATCCGCTATCGCTTTGGCGAGGAGATCCCCCCCGGTCTTCCGCGTGACGAGGTGGAGACCCGCGTCGAGGCGGCGATCAATGCCCTCAACCGATAACCTTTTGCCCGACGGGGAACAGGAGCAGGACAACGAACCACGGTCGGCTCTATCCGTTCTCGGCCCGGGCCTTGTCACGGGTGCGGCGGACGACGATCCCTCGGGCATCGGCACATACAGCCAGGTCGGCGCGCAGTTCGGCTATACCTTGTCCTGGGCGCTCCTGTTCAGCCTGCCGCTCATGGCCGCGATCCAGGAAATCTGCGCCCGCGTGGGCGCCAGCACCGGCGTCGGCATCGCGCAGAATCTCAAGGAGCACTACCCGCCCGCGCTGCTGCGCTTCATGGTCATCCTGCTTCTCGTCGCAAACATCTTCAACCTCGGCGCGGATCTCGGCGCGATGGGCGCCGCGCTTGCCCTGATCCTGCCGGGTCCGGTCCTGCCCGCGACGATCGCGTTCGGCGTGGCCAGCATCCTGCTGGAAGTCTTCGTTTCCTACGAACGCTATGCCTCGGTCCTAAAGTGGACCACGCTCTCGCTGTTCTCCTACTTCGCGGTGGTGATCCTGGCGGAAGTCGACTGGCGGTCCGCGATCATCGGCACGATGGCCCCAAGTTTCCACGTCAACAAGGACAACGTCATGGCGCTTGTCGCCGTGCTGGGCACGACGATCAGTCCCTACCTGTTCTTCTGGCAAGCCGGGCAGGAAGTGGAGGAGCAGCATCGCCGCCACGTCAAGCCGCTCATGATCTCGCCCCGGACCGCCGGCGCGGAACTGCGACGCATCCGCACCGACACGCTGGTCGGCATGACCTTCTCCAACCTCACCGCCATCATGATCGTCATCGCGACGGCGGCAACGCTCCACCAGGCAGGGATCACCCAGATCGACAGCGCTGTTCAGGCCGCAGCCGCCTTGCGCCCGCTTGCCGGGGAACTGGCCTTCGCCCTCTTCGCGCTCGGCATCGTAAGTACCGGACTGCTCGCAGTACCCATTCTCGCCGGCTCGGCTGCCTATGCCGTCGCCGAGACATTCGGCTGGAACGAGGGGCTGAACCGCCGCCCGCAGGAGGCCAAGGCCTTCTACGCAGTCATAGCGCTGGCCACCCTGGCGGGCGTCGCCATGAACTTCCTCGACATCAATCCGATGCGCGCGCTCTACTGGTCGGCGGTCGTCAACGGGCTGCTGGCCCCGCCGCTGATGATCGTGACCATGCTGATCGCATCGAACCGCAAGATCATGGGCGACCTCACGATTTCCGGCGGCCTCGCTTTTGGCGGCTGGGCGTCGACGGCCGTGATGACCTTCGTCGCCCTGCTGTTCATCGCTGTCTAGGCAGGTTCCCCGCCGCCGCTTCCCTGGCCGTCTCCATTATGGTCGCTGCGGCCGAAGTCGGGCCGCGCATCGTCCTGGCCCATCTCGATGATGCCACGGCGGATCGCACGGGTGCGGGTGAAGTGATCGAACAGGAACGCACCATCGCCCTTGCGGATGGCCTTCTGCAGTTCGGTCAGGTCCTCGGTGAAGCGCTGGAGCATCTCCAGCACCGCTTCGCGGTTCGTCAGGAACACGTCGCGCCACATCGTCGGGTCCGAAGCGGCGATGCGGGTGAAGTCGCGGAAGCCGCCGGCCGAGTACTTGATGACCTCGCTCTGGGTCACCTGCTCGAGGTCCGAGGCCGTGCCGACGATGGTATAGGCAATAAGGTGCGGCAGGTGACTGGTGACCGCAAGGACCTTGTCGTGATGGTCCGCGTCCATCGTCTCGACCCGCGCGCCGAGCGCTTCCCAGAAAGCCACAAGCCGCGCCAACAGCACAGGGTCGGCGTCTGCGGGCGGAGTGATGATGCACCAGCGGTTGCGGAACAGCGCGGCAAAGCCGGCCTCCGGCCCGCTCCGCTCGGTCCCCGCGACGGGGTGGGCGGGAATCACGTGATGTCCCGGCAGCGCCTGAGCCAGCGCGGCGGCGACAGTCGCCTTCGAAGAGCCCACGTCGCTCACCAGCGCTTCGACCGACAGGCCGGGCGCTATCGCGGCCGCGGCAGCGCCCATCGCGCCCACCGGCACGCAGAAGATCACGAGGTCGGATCCGATCGCCGCTTCGCCCGCTTCGTCGGCAATGCGGTGGGCAAGACCCAGCCCGCGCGCGGCCTCGCGCACGTCGGGATCGGCGTCATAGCCAACTACCGTCGTGCCTGGCAGGTAAGCCTGCACCGCATGTCCGATCGACCCGCCAAGCAGGCCCAGGCCCACGATGGTAACCTGTCCGAACGAAGCGCCCGTCACCGTGCAGCCTCGCACATCCGGCGGATGGCATCGGCGATCTCGTCCATCTGCGCCTCGGTGCCTATGGTGATGCGCAGCGCCTGGGGCAGGCCCTGCCCCGGCAGCCAGCGGGTGATGTAGCCGTAGTCCATGAGGCCGAGGTAAACGTCTTCGGCAGTCACCTTGCCCTCGAACAGGATCAGCACGAAGTTCGCCTGGCTGGGCAACGGGCGGACGCCGTGATTGCCGAGGGCTTCGAGCTTGCCGACGAACCGCGTGCGCTGATGTGCGTTGTGGCGGCGCGAGGCTTCAACAAAGGCCTGATCGCGAACAGCGGCAAGGCCTGCAGCCTGTCCGGTCAGCGAGATGTTGAAAGGACCGCGAATCCGATTGAGCATATCGACAATGGCCGGATGGCCGGTGCCCCAGCCAATACGCTCCCCGGCAAGGCCGTATATCTTTGAAAACGTGCGCGTGACCAGAACGTTGCAGGCGGTGACCGCCAGGTCGAGGGCGCCATCATCGTTCGCCGGATCAAGGTACTCGGCGTAGGCACCGTCGAGTACCAGCAGGATGTCGGAGCGCAGACCCGCGTGGAGCCGCGCAACCTCTTCGCGGGGCAACCAGCTTCCAGTCGGGTTGTTCGGATTGGCAAGGAAGACGACGCGCGTACGCTCGGTCACGCAGGCGAGCAGCGCATCGACATCGGTGCCGTAATCGGCGTCGGGCGCAACGACAGGCACTGCCCCGCAGCGGCGCGCGGCGATGTCGTAGACCGAGAAGCCGTAGCGCACGTAGAGCACTTCATCGCCGGGGCCGGCATAGGCCTGCGCGGCCAGGTTGAGCAGTTCGTCAGAACCGGTGCCCATGACGATCCGGGATGGATCGATGCCGTGGACTTCGCCGATGGCGGCGCGAAGATCCTTGCTGTCAGGATCAGGATAGCGCGCCGGATCGCCCGCATGTGCCCGCGCTTCGAGCGCGGCGGCGCTTGTCCCGAGCGGATTTTCGTTCGCCGACAGCTTGGTCAGCACCTGCCCGTCCTTGCCGGTCGACTTGCCGGGGACATAGGCGTGAATGCCGAGGATCCAGTCCTTGGGCTGAGGAGATGCCGGGAGTTGCGGAGCGTTTGCCATGGCCCGCGCCTTAGAGTTTGTGGGGGTTCCCGGCAAGGCAATGGCACCGGCCTCACCAAAAAAGGGCCGGAAGCGGGCTAGCGCTTCCGGCCTTCAGTCTGTTCGCAGGAGGAACAAGGCTTGGCGGGGTGGGAGATGAGAGGGAGAGGATCTGTCTCCCCCACCCCGCCAATTCGGTTAATCAGTAGTTGTAGGCGCGCTCGCCATGCTCACCGAGGTCGAGGCCTTCGCGTTCGACTTCTTCGGTGACCCGCAGGCCGGTCAGAGCCTTGGCGACGTACATGGCGACGACCGTGCCAATCGCGGCCCAGACGATGGTGGTGCCGACCGCCATGATCTGGACGACGAGCTTGGCGCCCATGTCGTAGTCGGCGGCGCCCGGACCACCCAGCGAGGGCGCATAGACGACTGCGGTACCGACCGCGCCGATCATGCCGCCGACGCCATGGATGCCGAAAGCATCGAGAGCGTCGTCATAGCCAAGCTTGGGCTTCACCACGGTGACCATGTAGAAGCAGACGACCGAGGCGAGGCCACCGAGAACGATCGCGCCGAAAGGACCAGAGTTGCCGGCGGCAGGCGTCACGGCGACGAGGCCGGCGATGATGCCCGAGCAGAAGCCGAGTGCCGAACCCTTGTGGCCCGAAAGACGCTCGGCAAGCATCCAGAACAGACCGGCCGAAGCGGTGGCGACGAAAGTGTTGATCATGGCAAGCGCAGCCGAGCCGTTTGCTTCAAGCGCCGAACCGGCGTTGAAGCCGAACCAACCCACCCACAGCAGGCCGGTGCCGATGCCGGTCATGGTCAGCGAGTGAGGCGCCATGATGTCCTTCTGGAAACCGATGCGCTTGCCGAGGATAAGGCAGGCCACCAGTGCCGAGACGCCAGCGTTGATGTGAACGACCGTACCGCCGGCGAAATCCAGAGCGCCCATGTCGAAGAACAGGCCGCCCGCCGCCCAGACCATGTGTGCGATCGGGAAGTAGACGATGGTCAGCCACACGGCCGCGAACGCCATCACCGCCGAAAACTTCATGCGTTCGACGACCGAGCCGAGAACCAGCGCGATTGTGATCGCCGCAAACGTCATCTGGAAGCAGATGAACACGTATTCCGGGATTTCGACACCCGCAGTGAAGGTCGCGGCCTGGCTTGCCGGGGTAACGCCCGCAAGGAACCACTTGCCCCAACTGATGAAGGCGTTGCCTTCGGGGCCGAATGCAAGGCCATAGCCGTACATGACCCACAGCAGCATCGCGAAGCACGCGACGGCGCCGATCTGGGTCATCGTGGAGAGCATGTTCTTGGTCCGGGTCAGGCCGCCGTAGAACAGCGCCAGGCCCGGCAGGATCATCATCAGCACGAGAATTGTCGAAGTCAGCATCCAGGCGGTATCGCCCTTGTCGACAGTGGCCGCTGCGGCCTCCTGCGCGTGAGCAGCCGTGGCAGCGAAGAGCGAAGCGCCCGTTCCCGCCAAGCCACCGATCATCTTGCGGATCATGTTGGTTCCCCTAAGGTCGGAAATGGAAGGCACGCTCAAAGCGCGGTGTCCCCGGTTTCGCCGGTGCGGATACGGGTCGCGGACGCGAGATCGAGGACGAACACCTTGCCGTCGCCAATCGCCTCGGTGCTGGCGGCCTGCTGGATCGTCTCGACGATCTGCGGCGCGAGATCGTCGCTGGCGGCGATCTCGATCTTCACCTTCGGCAGCATGTTGGTCGAATATTCGGCGCCTCGGTAGATCTCGGTCTGGCCTTTCTGCCGACCGAAGCCCTTCACCTCCGACACCGTCATCCCAGCAACGCCCAGACCCGACAGCGCTTCACGCACTTCGTCGAGCTTGAACGGCTTGATGATGGCGATGATGAATTTCATTCATGCCCCCTTTCATGGCCCTTCGCGCCGGGCGACCTGCCGGCAGGATCATTTAAGCAAGGGGTGTGCCAAATCCGAAAATCGCTGAGAAACAGTCATGCGGGGGAACGATTTTCCCTGTCGGCGGCGTTTGGGCCGCTCGAATCTTGTGCAGGCCCTATTTGCTGCCTAAATTTTAAGCAGGGCAGTCTGCTTCGTTTCCGGGCAGCCGGAGTTCAGCCCAGACGGGCAGATGATCCGAGCCGACTGCCGCCAGCGGGCTGTGGTGGACGCCCGCCGCGTCGACATGCAGCCCGTCGCTGACGACGATCCGGTCCAGTTGCGCCACTGGCCGTCGCGAGGGAAAGCTGCGGCCCGGCGCGAGGACTCGCAGGTGATCGGCGAAAGCCGAAAGCGCGCCGCCAGATGGCGACCATTCGTTGAAATCGCCCATGAGTACTGCATGACCGCGCTCGGGATGGTCCTCGATATGGCCGCAGATCGTTTCTATCTGCTGGCGGCGACGCAGGCCCGAAAGGTCGAGGTGCATGCCGAGTACCCGCACGACATGGCCGGCAAGACGAAGGCTGGCACAGACCGCCCCGCGCGGCTCAAGCGTGGGCAGCGGCACGGCGCAGGCATCGATGACTTCGATGTCTCGCCGGACGAGCAGGGCATTGCCGTGCCAGCCCATGCTGCTGCTGGTACGGGCGCGATCGTAGTGACCGGGTTCGACGACCCGCCAGGGGCTGTGGTCATCGAGCATGGCGCGGGGGATCACCGCCTCGCGCAGGCCGAAGCGGCGGTCGGCTTCCTGAAGCGCGATGACGTCGGCGTCGATCTCGCGCAGGACAGTCAGGATGCGGTCCGGATCGCGGCGGCGGTCAAGCCCGACGCCCTTGTGGATGTTGTAGCTGGCGACCTTCAGTTTCACGCCGACACTCAGAGGAAATCCCTGAGCGTGGCGATGAACCGGTCGAACTGGTCATGGTGGAGCCAGTGGCCGGCATTCTCGAATTCGACCACTTGGGCATTGCGGAAATGTTGCGCCATGCCGTTCCTGTCCGGATTTCCGGCCCACGAATCCGCGCCGTTCAGCAGCAGCGTCGGGCAGGTGATCGCGCCCCACAGTTCGTTGCGCTGGTCGGTGCTGATGTCATAGGGCGCGCCATCGACATTGAGATGCGGGTCGAACTTCCAACTGAAGGTGCCGTCCTCGTTGCGGTTGATGCCATGGAGCGTCAGGTGCCGGGCCTGGGCGTCGGTCAGGTAGGGGTTTTCACCCTTCATGCGCGCGTAAGCGTCTTCCAGCGTCGCGTAGCGGCGGGGCAGGCGACCGGCGGCCTTGCGCTTCTCGACGATGAATTCGCGCACGCGGCGAGCGAAGGGCACGTCCTTCATCAGAGCCTCGCGCTCGGGCGTGGGGAACAGGCCCTCGATCGCCACGATCTTGCGCACGTTCTCGGGGAACAGGCCGGCATAGCGCAGGCTGGTGTTGGCGCCCCACGAGTGCGAGACGATCGTCACCGGTGCCAGGTCTAGCTGGTGGATAAGCTGGGCCACGTCATAGACGAGGTCCATCGTGCGGTAGTTGCCGTCCTGGGTCCACTGGCTATCGCCATGACCGCGATGGTCGAGCGCGATGATGTGCCAGTCCTCGCGCAGCGCCTCTGCCGTCCAGTCCCACGAACGGCAATGGTCGCGCCCGCCATGCACCAGCAGGAGCGGCGGCTTGTCGGCATTGCCCCAGTCCACGTAGTGGAGGCGCAAGCGCTGGGAGATGAAGGTGTTCGAGGTCGGACCGAGTAACTGCATGGGAGGCTAACTGCGCCCTTCGCCCTGCGGTTTCAACCCCCCGGGCCGACTAAGGCGGAACTACCTTTCCTTGGTCGCAGAGAAGGTGAGTTCGGGGTTGCGTTCCTGCTGGTAGCCCACGTCCCAGGCCGAGCGAGCCATGAACACCGGGTCGCCGTCGCGATCCTTGGCAAGGTTCGACACGTTGAAATCGGCAAAGGACTTGAGCGCAGCTTCGCTCCCCTTGAGCCAGCGCGCAGTGTCGAATGGCGAGGGTTCCAGCACGGCCTCGACCTTGTATTCCGCCTCAAGACGCGAGACGAGCACGTCGAGCTGGAGCTGGCCGACCACGCCCACGATCCACTGGCTGCCGATCTCCGGATAGAACACCTGGATGACCCCTTCCTCGGACAGGTCGTCGAGCGCCTTCCTTAGCTGCTTGGTCTTGGTCGGATCCTTGAGCACCACGCGGCGCAGGATTTCCGGCGCAAAGTTGGGCAGGCCCGTGAAGCGCAGGTCGTTCTTTTCCGACAGGGTATCGCCCACGCGCAGGGTGCCGTGGTTCGGAATGCCGATGATGTCGCCGGCCTCGGCAGTATCGGCGATCTCGCGGTCCTGCGCGAAGAACAGGATCGGCGAATGGATCGCGATCGGCTTGCCCAGCCCCGAAGGCGTAAGCTTCATGCCGCGCCGGAACGTGCCCGAGACCATGCGCATGAAGGCAATGCGGTCGCGGTGCTGGGGGTCCATGTTGGCCTGGACCTTGAAGATGAACCCCGTGACGTCGGGCCGTTCCGGGTCGACCGTGCCAATGTCGGACGATTGCGGGCGCGGCGGCGGTGCGTACTTGGCAATGGCATCGATCAGCTCGGCCACGCCGAAATTCTTGAGCGCGGAGCCGAAGTAGACCGGCGTCAGGTCGCCGTGGCGATAGGCTTCGAGATCGAATTCGGGATAGCCGGCGCGGGCAAGCTCGATTTCCTCGGCGACGTCATCAGGGATGTCGATTGCCGGTTCGCGCTTGCCGAGAAACTCGCGGCTGTCGCCTTCGGGACGGGCGATGGTCTCGTCCGCGAAGTTCATCACGCCCTGGAAGACGCCGCCCATGCCGATGGGCCAGGACATCGGAACGACATCGAGCGCGAGCGCGTCGGCCACCTCGTCCAGCGTTTCGAACACCGAACGCCCCTCGCGGTCGACCTTGTTGACGAAAGTGATGATCGGAACCGACCGCATGCGGCAGACCTCGAACAGCTTGCGCGTCTGCGGCTCGATACCCTTGGCCGCGTCGATCACCATGATGGCGGAGTCGACGGCGGTCAGCGTGCGGTAGGTGTCTTCCGAAAAGTCTTCGTGGCCCGGGGTATCGAGCAGGTTGAAGACGATGCCGTCCTTCTGGAAGGTCATCACCGAGGAAGTGACGGAGATGCCGCGCTGCTGCTCGATCTTCATCCAGTCGGAACGGGCGCGACGGGCCGCACCGCGCGCCTTGACCTCGCCGGCCAGATGGATCGCGCCGCCCTGAAGCAGCAGCTTTTCGGTAAGCGTGGTCTTACCGGCGTCAGGGTGCGAGATGATGGCGAAGGTGCGGCGGTTGGAAGTCATCGGGTACTCGGTTCAGACAAGGAGCGCAGGCTGGCGGCCACGGTGGCCGTCGCCGGGAAGGCGGCTCTGCGCCGAGCTATCGGCGCAGTTCCGCTCCCAGTTTGCCCGCAGCAGCGACGACCTTGTCGGCAATCGCCTTGAGCGCGGCTTCGTCGAAGGACTTGTCCACCGGTTGCAAGGTTACTTCGATGGCGAGGCTCTTTTGACCTTCCGCAACACCCTGGCCCCGGAAGTCGTCGAACACACGCGCGGCGACGATGGCCTGCTTGTCCGCACCCTTCACCGCACGCAGCAGATCGCCGGCCGGGACTGAGGCATCCACGAGGAATGCGAAGTCACGGGTGACGGCCTGGAGCGCGGGCGGGGCATAGTGCGGGCGGGCGAACTGGCCCGCCCCCTTCTTCGCCGGAATCCGGTCGAGGAAGAGTTCTACCACCGCGACCGGACCATCGAGGTCGAAGGCCCGGGCCGTGGCCGGATGAAGCATGCCGAAGCGCGCCAGAACCTGCTTGGGGCCGAGGCGCAGCGTGGCCGACTGGCCGGGATGGAACTGCGGTCCCGCCTCGCCCATGACCTGGAGGTTGTCGACCGGCGCGCCCGCTTCGGCGAGCAAAGCCAGCGCTTCTGCCTTGGCGTCGAAGGCGTCGAAGGGCTGCGCCTTGCCCGAGGCCCAACCCCGGGCGATGCGATCGCCAGCGAGGACGACGGCAAGGCTCAACTTCTCGTCACTCGCCCCACCCGCACCGCGCAGGTAGCGACGGCCGATCTCGAACAGGCGGATCGAGGTCGCGCCGCGGTGAAGGTTGCGCTGGGCGGCCGACAACAGGCCGGGCAGGAGCGAAGGCCGCATGACCTTGAGGTCTTCGGAGATCGGGTTTGCCAGAGACCACAACGCTTCGCCGTCGGCGAACCGCGCGGCTTCGGCCTCAGGCAGGAAGGACCAGGTGACGGCTTCGTGCAGCCCGCGCGAGGCAGCCGCACGGCGGACGCGGCGTTCGAGCATCTGCGCCGGCGTCGCCGTCGGCTTGGCCACGCCATCGGCCCGGGGTAGCGGGGTCGAGGGCACAGCATCGAGCCCATGGACGCGGATCACTTCCTCGACGATGTCAGGCGGGCCGGCGACGTCGGGACGCCACGTCGGGACCGCGACGGTCCAGTCATCGGCCACGTCGAAGCCGAGCGCGCCGAGAATCCGCTTCTGTTCGGCAGCGGCGACATCGATGCCGCCGAGATTGCCGGCAAGATCGGGATCGTAGGCCAAGGCCTTGCGTGCCAGCGGCGGTTCGCCCGCGCGGACGACCTCGCTGGCCTCGCCACCGCAGATCTCGAGAATCAGGCTGGTGAGCAGATCGAGGCCCGTGTCCAGAAACGCCGGGTCGACACCGCGCTCGAACCGCCCGCGCGCGTCGGACGTGAGCGCGAGCGCCTGTCCGGTGCGGGCGATATTGGCGGGGGTGAAATAGGCAACTTCGAGCAGGACGTCAGTCGTCTCATCTGAACAGCCCGAATGCTCGCCGCCCATGATCCCGGCGATGTCGTGCACGCCGGCATCGTCGGCGATGACCGTCATCCACGGCTGAAGCCCGTATTCCTTGCCGTTGAGGGCAAGGCAGGTTTCGCCTTCGCGCGCCTTGCGGGCAACCACCGCACCCGAAAGCTTCGCCACGTCATAGGCGTGGGCCGGGCGGCCATAGCCGAGCATGACGTAGTTGGTGATGTCGACCAATGCCGAGATCGGACGCTGTCCGGCGCTCTTCAGGTAGTCCTGGAGCCACTTCGGGCTCGGACCGTTGCGGACGCCGCGAATGACCCGGCCGTAGAACGCGGGGCAGCCTTCGGGATCGTCGGTGCGCACTTCGACCGGGCACGGGAAGCTGCCCGCGACAGACTGGGCGGCGATGGGCTTGAGCACGCCGAGGCCAGCTGCAGCAAGATCGCGGGCGATGCCGTACACGCCCATGCAGTCCGGGCGGTTGGGCGTGATCGCCACGTCGAACACCGGGTCCGACCCGAGATAGTCAGCGAAGGTCGTGCCAAGCGGAGCGTCGCCGGGCAGTTCGATGATGCCATCATGCTCTTCGCCAAGGCCCAGCTCGCGCGTCGAGCACATCATGCCGTTGGATTCGACGCCGCGGATCGCGGACTTGCGCAGTTCCATGCCGTTGGCGGGCACCACCGCCCCGGGCAGGCCCAGCACGCCGACTAAGCCAGCCCGCGCATTTGGCGCGCCGCACACCACCTGGAGGGGATTGCCATCCCCCAGATCAACGGAAAGAACCTGCAGCTTGTCGGCCTGCGGGTGTTTTTCCGCCGTCAACACGCGGGCGACACGGAAGCTCTTGAGCGCGGCCGAAGCGTCTTCGACGCTTTCGATCTCCAGACCCAGCGAGGTCAGCTTTTCCGCGATCAGCTTCGCATCGGCCTTGGTATCGAGGACCGACTTCAACCACGAGAACGAGAACTTCACGAGCGTACTCCAACACCGCCGGAAAGGGTCGGCACGTCGAGTGCGCCGAAACCGTAGTGGCCGAGCCACCGCGCATCGCCATCGAAGAAGGCGCGAAGGTCGTCCATGCCGTACTTGAGCATGGCAAGGCGATCGACACCGGTGCCGAAAGCGAAGCCCTGCCATTCATCGGGATCGAGGCCGCCGAATTCGATGACCTTGCGGTTGACCATGCCGGAGCCCAGAACTTCCATCCAGCCGCCGTTGTCCGCATCGCCACTGCCGCCGACGACTCGCTTTCCGTTCACCAGTGTGTAGCCGACGTCGACTTCGACCGATGGTTCGGTGAAGGGGAAGTAGCTGGGTCGCAGGCGCAGGACGATGTCGTCACGTTCGAAGAAGGCCTTGAGGAAGGTCTCCAGCGTCCACTTGAGGTGACCGAGGTGAATGCCCTTGTCGATGACGAGACCTTCGATCTGGTGGAACATCGGCGTGTGCGTCGCGTCGGAATCCGAGCGGTAGACACGGCCGGGCGCAATGATGCGCAAGGGCGCGCCCGCTTTCAGCATCGAGCGGATCTGCACCGGCGAGGTGTGCGTGCGCAACAGCATCGAGCGGCCTTCCGCGTCCTTGTCGGGGAAGTAGAAGGTATCGTGCATCGCCCGCGCCGGGTGGGTTTCCGGCATGTTGAGCGCGGTGAAGTTGTGCCAGTCGTCCTCGATCTCCGGCCCGCTGGCCACGGCGAAGCCCATGTCCGCGAAGATCTCGGCCAGCTCGTCCATGACCTGCGACACGGGGTGGACCGACCCTTTCGCCAGGTCGGGCGCGGGGAGCGAGAGGTCCACCGTTTCGGCAGCGAGGCGCGCTTCGAGCGCTGCCCCTTCGAGCGCAGACTTGCGTTCGGCCAAGGCTGTTGTCACGGCCTCACGCGCGGCGTGGATTTTCGGGCCTTCGCTCTGGCGCTGTTCCGGGGTCATTCCGCCCAGCGACTTGAGCAGGGCGCTGACCCACCCCTGCTTGCCGAGCGCCGAGACGCGGATCGCCTCCACTGCTTCGGGCGTGGCCGCTTGCGCGATGGCCGAAAGCGTTTCGGCCTGCTGTTGATCGAGCTGTTCCATGCGCGCAGCCGCTAGCCGCAAACGCGAGAGAATCAAAGTGTGGACTTATCCGCGCCCCGGCGCATGGAGCGCCTGGACCGCCGCGCCGACGAACGCCTGCCGCGCGCGCATGACTTCCTGCAACACCGGCTTGGGCTGGCCGGCATATTCGCGCGGGCTCATACCCATGAAGCGATGGAAGTCGCGCACGAATTGGGCCTGGTCATGGTAATGGCTGTCGATCGCGCCGATCCAGCGCAGCGACGGGTCCATCATGTACTGGACGAGGCTGCGCATGAAGCGCTGGCGGCGCAGCAACAGGCGCGGCGTGAAGCCGAAGTTGCGGCGGCAGATCCGCTCCAGCGTGTGCGCTGGCAAGCGCGCGGCCTCGGCCATTTCACTCACGGTCGATACTTCCGCATCCACCAGCGCCGCGTGGCAGGCGAGGATGCGCGGGTCGTCGTCGAGGAGATTATCGAGCGCGCGCTCGAAAAACGCGGTGATGCGATCCAATTCCCCTGCTTCGTCGGGATTGCCTGCAAAGACGCCTCGCCCAAGCTTACGGAAAGACGACAGGAAAGGTTCCGCCTCCACATCGTACACGCGGTCGGCATGAAGGTGGGCGTCAGCCTGGACGAAGCGCGCCCAGCCGAGCGGCAGGAGGCCGACGCCCCAAATCCGGGTCGTGCCGACGGTAAAGCGCAAGGTCGTGCTGGTGGGGCCGGTCGCGATTGTCGAAACGCCGCTCATTGGCGGAGCGCCGGGCAGCTCTGATTCGGGAAGGTCGCCCTGGCAGAAGCGCAGGTTTGCCCATTCTGGATGAAGATGGTCGGTAACGCGACCACCACCCGGGACATCGAGCTCGGTAAGATAGAACGTAGTGAAATAGCGGGCGAGCCGCGGCGGCGGCTGATGAAAACGGACCCGGACTGAACAGTCCTCGATCAATGTGCGCCCCGCTTCTTATAAATCATGCCTGCTTGGGATTTATACTGCTCCCCGCTTGCACGCGACGCAACCGAAAAGGGCGGGTTCTCGAAAGAACCCGCCCTCTTATTTCGTGCCGGCGATGCGGCAGCCGGTTCAGGCAGCCGGAAGAGCTGCCTTGGCCTGCGCGATCACCGCATTGAAGATCGCACCCTCGTTCATCGCCAGGTCAGCCATCGCCTTGCGGTCGAGTTCGATACCGGCGAGCTTGGCGCCATGGATGAACTGCGAGTAGGTAAGGCCTTCGGCGCGGACAGCGGCGTTGATGCGCTGAATCCACAGGGCGCGGAAGCTGCGCTTCTTAACCTTGCGGTCACGATAGGCATACTGGCCGGCCTTTTCGACGGCCTGGCGGGCGACGCGGATGGTGTTCTTGCGACGGCCACGGTAGCCCTTCGCCTGATCCAGAATCCGCTTGTGCTTTGCACGGGTGGTAACACCACGCTTGATACGGCTCATAAGTCAGCGCTCCTCAGTTCAGCCCGTAGGGCGCCCACTTCTTGATCACCTTCGCATCGGCGTCGGAGATCACTTCAGTGCCGCGGTTCTGGCGGATGTACTTGGCGTTATGGCTGATCAGGCGGTGGCGCTTGCCGGCAACGCCGTGCTTCACCTTGCCGGAAGCCGTGAGCTTGAAGCGCTTCTTCACGCCGCTCTTGGTCTTGAGCTTGGGCATTTTCGTCTCCTGTGTTTCGACGCGTCCGATCTGCCTTGGCAGCCCTTGTGGCCAGGCCGATCATCGAATCCGTGTCGGTTGAAGGTGGGGCCGTTAGGCGAAGCGGCGCGGAAAGGCAAGGGAAGAGAGTCCTTGTCGGAGGTGTCGCTCCGGCCCGGCCCCTTATGTTCCCCCCGTTCGGTTACCTTCCAATGTCTGCGAGATCGTATGGCGTCGTCTGATACGTCTCGTTGATCCAGTTGCCGTACAGCAGGTGCCCGTGGCCACGCCACGTGTTGGCAGGCATCGCCTGCGGGTCATCGCCGGGGAAATAGTTGCGCGGAAGATACTTGCCTTCATCCCGCGCATATTCGCCTGCAAGGGTGAGCGTGTCGTACTCGAGATGGTTGAACATATGCAGCGTGCGCATGGCCGGATCGTCAATCAGGCACAGCCCGGTCTCGGCGCTGTCGGCCAGCACCGACAAGCCCCGCCCTTCGGGCAGGTCCTCGCGGCGGACCTCGCTCCAGCGCGAGACGGGCACGTCGAACACGTCGGGCAAACCCCGCATCCACGGGCTCGCGGGGGCATGATTGACATGACGGAACACGCCGGACGCCTTGGTCGGCAGGCCGTGCTTTTCGATGCCATGGAAGTGATAGAGCGCAGCCATGGCGCCCCAGCAGACCGACAGAGTGCGGTGAACGTTGCTCTGCGACCAGTCGAAAATGCGCCGCAACTCGTCCCAGTAGCTCACTTCCTCGTATGGGATCGTCTCGACCGGCGCGCCGGTGACGATCAGGCCGTCATACTTCTCGGCGCGGACGTCATCCCACGGACGGTAGAAGGCCGAGATGTGCCCCGCCGAGGTGTTCTTGCTGACGTGGTCGGAAATGCGGACCAGTTCGAGATCCACCTGCAGCGGCGTCGCGCCGAGAAGACGGGCGATCTGCGTTTCGGTGGTGATCTTGTCGGGCATCAGGTTGAGAAGGGCGATGCGCATCGGCCGGATGTCCTGGCGTGCGGCCTCGGTCTCGCTCATCACGATCACGCCCTCGGCTTCCAGCGTGCGGCGGGCGGGGAGATTGTCGGCAATCCTGATCGGCACTTCTGCGTCTTCCTGCAATCTGGTGGGGAAGACGCTGCAAGGTGTCCGTGTCCGTTTGGTTGCCGGATCGGCCACATCCCCTTTCGCAATTCGGCCGGGGCCGCCTTGCGGATCGGGTACCACCTTGCCCGGAACGGCAGGTTGGCGTTGGAGCGTCACCCCAACTCTCGATGTTGGGGGTTATGTAGAGGGCTTTGAGCGGCCTTGCAACTGCGGGCCTTCCCTGTTCCTCAGGCGCTACCCGTCTGGCCGACGAGGTGGGCGGGGTCGATGCCCTCACGCTTCCATGCCTGGGTCCAGCGGCGACCTGTGGGTGTCTCGAACAGGATTTCCGGACGGCCCTGCGCCGCATACCAGCCGTGGCGGCGCATCTCGCCCTCGAGCTGGCCGCCGCCCCATCCGGCATAGCCGAGCGCGATGACGAAGCGGCTCGGCCCCCGGCCTTCGGCTATCGCGCGAAGGATGTCGAGCGATGCAGACAGGCAGCACAGCCCATTGACGGTAACGCTGCCCTCGCCGCCCCAGTCGTCGGAATGGAGAACGAAGCCACGTGCGGTCTCGACCGGGCCTCCGTTGAGGACGGGCATGTCGGGGGCAAGGCCGGGGTCGATCCCGACATCCTCGAGGAGGCCGTGCAGCGTGATGCCTTCGCGGACGTGGCCGACGCCGATACCCAGCGCGCCATGTTCGTCGTGTACGCACATCGCGATCACGGCGTGGTCGAATCGCGGATCGCCCATTCCGGGCATGGCAAGCAGCAGGCGGCCGCCAAGGTATTCGGCTTCACTCATGCAGCGTGAGATAGGAAGCACGAGGTGGGATTGCGAGATGGCGCAAGGTGTGGACGCTCACGCCGCGTCCTTCACCTTGCGGTCCTCCGCCGCTTCCAGCAACCGCTTCTCGACCGCCTTCATCCGCGCCTCGCTGTCAACCTTCTCGCCCAGCACGTCGGTGACGTAGAAGGTGTCCACCGCGCGTTCGCCATATGTGGCGATGTGGGCGGAATGAACGATCAGGCGGGCCTCGAACAAAGCGCGGGCAAGCCGGTTGAGCAGCGCGGGACGGTCGCGCGCACCGACCTCGATCACGGTGAAGCGGTTCGAGGCCTTGTTGTCGAAGATCACGATCGGCCGCACGTCGAATGCGTCGGCTCGCGGACGGGCAAGCGGCCGCGCGGCGAGCTGCGGCACCAGCTTGACCCGGTTGGCAAGCGCATCGGCGATGGCGTTCTTCAGTCGCTCGATCTGGCTGGCCTCGTTGAGCGGGCGCCCGAGCGGGTCCTGCACCAGGAAATTGTCGACAGCGGTGCCGTTGCGCGCAGTGTGGATGCGCGCATCGATGATGTTGCCGCCCGCAAGGTGGATGCCGCCCGCGATACGATAGAACAGGCCCGGATGGTCCGCGGCGAGGACCGTGACGAGCGTGGCACCGCGCGCGGGATACCAGTGCGCCTCGACCGAGAGCAACTCGCCCAGCGCCTGGTCCATCTGCTGGAGATTGAGCGCGATGATGTCCTCCGGCTCGGCGATCCAGTAGGCGTCGCCAAGCTGGCGACCAACCGTGCCGATGAGGTTGTCGCGCTCCTTGAGGATGGCGCCCACCGCCTTCTTCTTGGCAATGATCCGCTCAGCCCGGCCGTGCTGCTTGTGGCCAAGGCGCAGGACTTCCTCGGCCGAGACGAAGAGATCGCCCAGGAGTTGGCGCTTCCAGGAGTTCCACACCCCGGGCCCCACCGCCCGGATATCCACGATGGTCAGAAGCAGCAGGAGGCGCAGGCGTTCCTGGCTCTGCACAGTGTTCACGAAATCGGCGATGGTCTTGTAGTCGGCAAGATCGCGCTTGAACGCGGTCGCGCTCATCAGCAGGTGCCAGCGCACGAGCCATGCGACCAGTTCGGTCTCCGCCGCCGAGAGGCCGAGCCTCGGGCAGAGCTTCATCGCGACTTCCGCGCCAAGAACTGAATGGTCCCCGCGCCGACCCTTGGCGATGTCGTGGAGCAGCGTGGCCACGTAGAGCACCCGGCGCGAGGCGACCTTGCCCACGACTTCGCTTGCCAGCGGATGGTCGGCCTTGGCTTCGCCCTTCTCGATGCTGGCGAGCAGGCCGATGGCGCGGATCGTGTGTTCGTCCACCGTGTAGTGGTGGTACATGTCAAACTGCATCTGCGCGACGACGCGGCCGAAATCGGGCACGAAGCGGCCAAACACCCCTGCCTCGTTCATCCAGCGCAGGACCGTCTCGGGATCGTTGCGGCTGGTCAGAACATCGAGGAACAGGGCGTTCGCGCGCTGATCCTTGCGCACCGCGGCATCGATCAGGCCAGCATCGCGCCGCGCCAGGCGCATGGCCTCCGGGTGGATCTCGACCTTTTCGCTGGCCGCCACCGCGAAGAGTTCGACGAGGCGCACCGGGTCCTGCTGGAAGGTATCTTCCGCTGGGACGCCGAGCTTCCCGCCTTCGATGAAGAACGGGCCCACTTTCTTGCGACGGCTGCGCAGCGAGGCGAAGAAGCTGCGCTTCTGGCGCGCGAACTGCCCGTCGAGCTGGGCGAGGAAGACGCCGGTAAGCGAACCGACCTGCTTCGCCTGGAGAAAGAAATACTGCATGAACCGCTCGACCGCGCTCTTTCCCGGCCGGTCCGCAAAGTTCATGCGCATCGCGACCTCGCGCTGGAGGTCGAAGGTCAGGCGATCCTCGGCACGGCGAGTGATCGCGTGGAGGTGACAGCGCACCGCCCAGAAGAAATTCTCGGCGCGGCGGAACGCGCGATATTCCTCTGCCGTCAACAGGCCGACGTCGACCAGTTCCGAGGCATCGCGCACCTTGTGAATATATTTGCCGATCCAGTAGAGCGTGTGCAGGTCACGCAACCCGCCCTTGCCCTCCTTGACGTTGGGTTCCACGACATAGCGGCTGTCGCCCAGCCGCTTGTGACGCTCGTTGCGCTCCTGCAGTTTTTCGGCGACGAACTGCTTTTCGGTGCCGTTGACCACTTCGTTCCAGAACCGGGCAGAAGCGGCATCGAACAAGTCGCGGTCACCCCAGACGTAGCGCCCTTCAAGCAGCGCGGTACGGATCGTCAGGTCGCTCTTGGCCATGCGCACGACCTCGTCGAGCGAGCGGCTGGAATGACCGACCTTGAGGCCGAGGTCCCACAGGAAATAGAGAATCGCCTCGATCACCTGTTCGCACCACGAGGTCGGCTTGATCGGCGTGACGAAGGCAATGTCGACGTCGGAATGCGGCGCCATCTCTCCGCGACCGTAGCCGCCCACGGCGATGATCGCGATGCGCTCGCCCGTCGAACGGTTGCTGGCGCGATAGACCTTGCCCACGACATGATCGTGGATCACGCGAACGAGCTGGTCGACGAGGAACGCCTGCCCATGCGCGCATTCGGTGCCGGCCGAAGGGCGCGCCTCGAGCCGGCGGGCAAGTTCCGCGCGCCCTGAATCGAGCGCGCCGCGCAGGAGTTCCACCACCGCCGGACGGGACCTGTCGCCCTGCTCCGCAAAGGCAGCAGAGACGGCGTCGGCAAGGGCGCGCCGGTCGACGATGGCACGCTGGTTGGCGATCCGGGGAAGCATCATGCCTCCCCCTTTAGACCTTGCGATGTTACCGGCCAACAACTGTTGCGTTCAGGTGCATTGCTCAGGCGGTCGCGCTCGCGAGCCATTCCCGCGTGTAGCGCTCGCGCAAAGTGCGCTTGTCGACTTTCTCGGTGCCAAGGCGGGGCAGCGCCTCGTGGACCTCCCAGAAACGCACCGGAATCTTGAACGGGGCGATATGTTCGGCAAGGAAGGTGCGCAACTCGTCATCGGTGGCCGAACAGCCTTCCTTGGCAAGATAGACCGCCGCCGGCACTTCGCCGAACTTTTCGTCGGGCAGGCCGAACACGCTGGCTTCCGCGATGCAAGGGTGGGCGTAGATCGCGCTTTCCACCTCGATGCACGAGATATTCTCGCCGCCACGGATGATGATGTCCTTCTTGCGGTCGACGATGAACAGGTAGCCCTCGGGATCGAGATAACCGAGGTCCCCGCTGCGGAAGTAACCATCGGGGGTGATCGCCTCGCGCGTGGCCTTCTCGTTATCCCAGTAGCCCAGGAAATTGGCGATCGAACGGATCGAGACTTCCCCGACTTCGCCGGTCGGCAGCGGATTGCCGGCATCGTCGAGGATCGCGAGGTCGACCAGCGGCCGCGATGCGGTGCCGGTGCTACCCGGCTTTGCGAGGTAGTTTTCGTTCAGGTTGCCGCAGCCCACTCCGTTGGTCTCGGTCAGGCCGTAGCCCAGGAGCGGGAAGGCGTGTGGCAAGGCCTTGCGCAACCGGTCGACGTGTTCGACGGGGCGCGGCGCCCCGCCGGCTGCGAAGGAAACGCAGGTCGACAGGTCGTATTTGTCGCGATCGGGGTGGGTGGCGATCTCGAAGCTCATCAGCGGTACGCCGACGAAATAGGAGACTTTTTCCTTTTCGATCAATCGCATAGCGTCGACCGCATCCCACTTGGCCATGAGCACCAGCTTGCGACCGAGCGCGAACGACTGAAGGAATACCGGGACTTCGCCGGTCACGTGGAACAGGGGCACGTTGACCAGCGTGGTCGGCTGCGCATCGGGAGCCGGCGCCTCGCCCCGGGCGGTGAGGATGGCGAGCATAGCGGCCGACTGGCAGACGTAGTTCATCGTCCCCTGTACGACGCCACGATGGTCGGAATAGGCCCCCTTGGCCGTGCCAGTCGAACCCGAGGTGAACAGGACCGTCGCCAGATCGTCCCCGGTCAGGTCCGGCAAGAGCGTTTCCATGCCTCCGCCCCTGGCGAGCAGCGCGGCAAGGCCCTGCTCATAGCCGCAGTCGTGCGACATCGGGAGCACGGTGGCACCATGGGCATGACCTTCGAGCCGGGCCGCGCGCGCGCTGTCGGCAATCACGTAGCGGCAACTGACCAGCTCGATGCCGTGTGCAAGTTCCTCACCCTGCCACCAGCCATTGAGCAGGGTCGCACAGCCGCCGGCCATGAGCACGGCCATGTAGGCGATGATCCAGTTGGCGGAATTGCGCGCCGCGATACCGACACGCTCGCCTTTCTGCAGCTCGATGCCTTCGACCAGTCCGCCCGCAACGTGGCGCGCGGCCTTGTAGACGTCGGCAAAGGACAGCCGCAGGTCGCCGTCGACAATAAAGGTCTTGTCGCCGTGAGTGGCTGAGAAATAGGCAAAATAGGCCGGAAGATGCGGAGGCGCAGCGGCAATCATCGGCAAGTCGCGGCCGAAACGCCGGATCGGAACCGTTTGGAACATGCCGCCTTCGGCCGTCAGCGCGGCAAATGCGCGGTCCATTGCAAGGTCCAGCTCGGTTTTCATGGCGTCCTTTCGATCTCCCGGTCCGAAACGTCCGTCGTACGCGGACCGTTTTCGGGTTTGCCTGGGGGCTTTGCCCTGTGCCAATACGGCGCCCTCGAGGGCGTGCCGTCAAGGCCGGAATCCTGCCCTTTCCGGAAAGATGTAGGGAGTTCGCAACTTGCTGTCACTACTGTCAACAGCAACCGCGCTTGCCGTAACGTCCGCGTCTGCGGCGGGCGCTGGCGGGCCGATTCGCTGGGAAGACCTGGGCGTTTCCCCGATCGCGCTCGACCTCGGCTTCTTCGCCCTGAAATGGTACTCGCTCGCCTACCTTGCCGGCATCATCCTCGGCTACTGGCACCTGTCAAAGATGATCCGCCAGCCGGGCGCGCCGATGGCACAACGCCACGCGGACGACCTGTTCTTCTACGCGACGCTCGGCATCATCCTGGGCGGGCGGCTCGGCTATGCGATCTTCTATGCCCCCGAACTGCTCAGCCACCCGCAGAACCTGGTCAAGCTGTGGGAAGGCGGCATGAGCTTCCACGGGGGCCTGATGGGCACTGTGCTGGCAATCGCGTGGGTGGCATGGCGGGGCCGGCTCAACTTCGTGCGAGTGTGCGACTACATCGCGGTCTGCGTGCCCTTCGGCCTGCTCTTCGGGCGCCTCGCCAATTTCATGAACGGCGAGCTTTGGGGCCGCGAAGCGGGTCCGGACGTGCCGTGGGCGATGGTCTTTCCCGGCGGCGGCCCGATCGCGCGGCACCCAAGCCAGCTCTACGAGGCCGGGCTCGAAGGGCTTGTGCTGATGGTCGTCCTGCTCCTCCTGTTCTGGAAGTCCAGAGCGCGCTGGCGGCCGGGCCTCCTCGTCGGCACGTTCGCGCTCGGGTATGGGCTGGCGCGCTTCACGGTCGAGTTCTTCCGCGAACCCGATGCCCAGCTTCTCGAGTTCGCGCAGCGCTCGGGCCTTTCGATGGGCCAGTGGCTGACCATACCGATGATGGCCATCGGCCTAGGCTTCCTGCTCAACGCGGTCGTGCGCAAGCCGCTGTCGACGACGGGAGCCGCGCCCGCGTGACCACTTCGCTGCTGGACACGTTCGTCCGGCTGATCGCCAATACCGGGCCGATCAGCATGGCGCACTACATGGCCGAATCGAATGCACGGTACTACGCCGCCCAGGACCCGTTCGGGGTCGCCGGCGATTTCATCACCGCGCCCGAGATCAGCCAGATGTTCGGCGAACTGATAGGCCTGTACCTGGCCGACATCTGGATCCGCGCCGGACGTCCGGAGCCGGTCCACTATGTCGAGCTTGGACCGGGCCGGGGCACGCTGGCACGCGATGCGCTGCGCGCTGCGCGACGCTACGGTCTCGTTCCGCGCACGCACTTCGTGGAAACCAGCACGGCGCTCAAGGCGCTCCAGCTAGACATGCATCCGGATGCGCGCTGGCACGCCGACCTTTCGACGCTTCCCGTCGACGGGCCGCTGCTGATAGTGGCCAACGAATTCCTCGATGCGCTGCCGGTCCGCCAGATGGTGAAGACCGCAGCCGGGTGGCGCGAGCGCATGGTCGGGCTCGACGACGGGCGCCTCGTGCCGGTCTCGGGCAGTGCGCCGATGGATGCGGCCGTTCCTGCGGGTCGGCAGGAAGCGCCCGAAGGCGCGATCCTCGAGACTTCGCCGGCCTGCGCCGCCGTAATCTACGAAGTGGCCGGACGGCTGGCCGCGCAAGGAGGCACGGCGCTGTTCATCGACTATGGACATGCCGAGCCGCGCCTTGGCTCCTCGCTCCAGGCGGTCCGAGCGCACCGCAAGGTCGATGTCTTTGCCGCCCCCGGCGAGGCCGATCTGACGGCACATGTCGACTTTTCGGCGCTGGCACCCATCGCGCAATCGCGCGAAGTGCGCTGGCTGGGCACGGTCGAGCAGGGCGACTGGTTGCGGGCGCTGGGGATCGAGGCCCGCGCGGAAGCGCTGGCGACGTTCTCACCGCCTCATGCGCAGGCGATCCACGCCGCACGCGACCGGCTGATCGACGAGGGCCAGATGGGCTCGCTGTTCAAGGTCATGGGACTCGCCGGGCCCACCTGGCCCGACGGCTCGGGATTCCAGCGAATCTCCTGATCGGCCGCGTAACCCCGAGTCTTCCTTGCGAAGCCGCAGGATTCCGTGCCTTTTCCCATACCAAAATGCCTGTTGGCAAAGCCGCCGCTTTGCGTCTATCAGGCGCGCCAAGTGGGGGCCGGCGCGGTGCGTTCGCGCGCGCCCGGTTCCCGTGCGGTTCGGGGCCTTTTCCATCCGGAAAGACGCCGGGCCGCTCCAAAAGGGGCAAGTTGGACCGCGCGCGATCCGCGCGTGCGGCGGCAGCAGGCAGGGAATTTCAATGGCTGATGAGGCGAGCATCGACACTCAGGGCATGTCCGGACCGGACGTGACCGGGGAAGGCGTGCGCCGGCGCGATTTCATCAATATCGCGGCGGTGAGTTTTGCGGGTGTGGGCGGCGTGGCCGTCCTTCTCCCGCTGGTGAGTCAGATGGCGCCCTCGGCGGACGTCCTGGCGGAAAGCTCGACGGAGATCGACATTTCGGCGATCCAGCCGGGCCAGGCGATCAAGGCGGTCTTCCGCAAGCAGCCGGTGTTCATCCGCAATCTGACCAAGGAAGAAATCGCCTCGGCCGAGAAGGTGGACGTCTCCTCGCTGCGCGACCCGCAGTCGCTGGAAGAACGCACCAAGGAAGGCAAGACCAACTGGCTCATCACCATGGGCGTCTGCACCCACCTCGGCTGCGTGCCGCTGGGCGCCGGCGAAGGTGAAGTGAAGGGCGAGTTCGGCGGCTATTTCTGCCCGTGCCACGGTTCGTCGTATGACACCGCCGCACGCATCCGCAAGGGCCCGGCACCGAAGAACCTCGAAGTGCCCCCCTATGAATTCGCTTCCGACACTGTCGTGAAGATCGGCTGAGGACTGACCCGATGAGCTTTCCCTGGGCGAATGAATACAAGCCGAGCCACCCGCTCATGCAGTGGCTTGACGAGAAGCTGCCGCTGCCGCGCTTCGTCTACAACGCGGTCGGTGCCGGATACCCGGTTCCCCGCAACCTGAACTACATGTGGAACTTCGGCGTTCTCGCCGGCTTCTGCTTGGTTCTCCAGATCGTCACCGGCGTTATCCTGGCAATGCACTACGCGGCCAACGCGGGCGTCGCCTTCGACAGCGTCGAGCACATCATGCGCGACGTGAACTGGGGCTGGATGCTGCGCTATGCGCACGCCAACGGCGCCTCGGCGTTCTTCGTCGTCGTCTATCTCCACATCTTCCGCGGCTTCTTCTACTCCTCGTACAAGGCCCCGCGCGAGATGATCTGGCTGCTGGGCGTCGTCATCTTCCTGCTGATGATGGCCACTGCCTTCATGGGGTACGTGCTTCCCTGGGGCCAGATGTCGTTCTGGGGCGCAAAGGTCATCACCGGCCTGTTCGGCGCGATCCCGGTCGTCGGCGAACCTCTCCAGCAGTGGCTGCTCGGTGGCTTCGCCCCCGACAATGCCGCGCTGAACCGCTTCTTCTCGCTGCACTTCCTGCTGCCCTTCGTGATCGCGGGTGTCATCATCCTGCACATCTGGGCGCTGCACATCCCCGGCTCGTCGAACCCGACCGGCGTGGAAGTGAAGACCGAGAGCGACACCGTTCCGTTCCACCCGTACTACACGGCGAAGGACGGCTTCGGCCTGGGCGTGTTCCTGATCCTGTACTGCGCGGTGCTGTTCTTCGCGCCGAACATGCTCGGTCACCCGGACAACTACATCCCGGCGAACCCGCTCTCGACCCCGGCGCACATCGTTCCCGAATGGTACTTCTGGCCCTTCTACGCGATCCTGCGCGCCTTCACGTCGGACTTCTTCTTCATCCCGGCCAAGCTGATGGGCGTCCTCGCGATGTTCTCGGCAATCCTGGTGTGGTTCTTCCTGCCCTGGCTGGACACCTCGCCGGTCCGCTCGGGGCACTACCGTCCGCTGTTCCGCAAGTTCTTCTACGTCCTGCTTATCGACGTGCTGATCCTCGGTTACTGCGGCGGTGCGCCGGCTGCGGAACCCTACGTGATGATCTCGCAGATCGCGTCGATGTACTACTTCCTGCACTTCCTCGTCATTCTCCCGATCGTTTCGTCGATCGAGAAGCCGGAACCGCTTCCGTTCTCGATCACCGAAGCCGTCCTGGGCAAGGATGAGAGCGCGGTGCTCAACGCCAACCCCGCTGCCGCCTGACAGCACGAAGCGTAAGAGAAAGAGAACCCTATGGTCCGTCTTTTTGGCCCCCTCGTCGGCCTCTTCTTCGCGGTCGCGCTGCTCTGGTCGTTCGGTAACGGCGCCTATGTCGCGATCACGGAACCCGCCGCTCCCACCGCGGAAAGCGTGTTCCACAAGCATCCCAAGGAGCTGGATCTTGCCAGCAACGGCGCCTTTGGCCGTTTTGACAAGCAGCAGCTCCAGCGCGGCTTCCAGGTCTACAAGGAAGTCTGCGCCACCTGCCACTCGCTCAAGCAGATCGCTTTCCGCGATCTGGCGGCGCTCGGGTATTCCGAAGCCGAAGTGAAGGCGATCGCCAAGGGCTGGCCGACCAAGGCCGCCACGTTCAACCCGGTCACCGGAGACCGTGGCGAGCGTGACAACATCCCGTCCGACCGCATCCCCGCGGTCTACTATGCAGGCCAGGGCGTGCCGCCCGACCTCTCGCTGATGACCAAGGCCCGTCACGACGGCGGCGCCTACGTCTATTCGCTGCTGACCGGCTACGCGGAACAGCCCGCCGAACTGCTCAAGCAGTTCCCGGATGCCAAGACGCCGGACGGCCTGCACTACAACCCGTACTTCGCGAACCTCAACCTCGCGATGCCGGCACCGCTGACCACCGATGGTCAGGTGACCTACTCGGACGGCACCAAGGCCTCCGTCGACCAGATGGCAAAGGACGTCTCGGCGTTCCTCGTCTGGACCGCGGAACCCAAGCTGGACAAGCGGAAGCAGACCGGCTGGGCCGTCCTCGGCTTCCTCCTGGTCGCCACGGTCCTCGCCTACCTCGCCAAGAAGAACGTCTGGGCCGACAAGCACTGAGTTCTACAGAAGCGAAACGAACAAAGGCCACCGGAAACGGTGGCCTTTTTCGTATCCGGCGATAGCATCCGCGCACGATGA